>NZ_CP155796.1:4984561-5607631 GCF_039729195.1 Mycobacterium sp. DL | reverse complement strand
GGTCCATCAGCGCAAAATAGGTGTCGGCCACTTCGGCGGCGTCGCGGTCGACGATGTCGGCGATGTCGATCACGTCGAGAAGGCTGAACTGGTAGAGGCCGGTGGCGACCGAGTAGGCCAGATCCTCCGGCACGCCCTGCGAGGTGAAATCCCCCGCCTCGTTGGCGACGATCGCCGCATCGTCACCGCGCAGCCACTCGGGCATCCGCGGGGTGAGCGCGGCGACCTTGTCGGCGAATCGGTTGATCTCGGCACCCACCGCCAACGGTTGTGGCCGGTAGTTGAGCAGCCACCGAGTCGCGCGGTCGATCAGCCGCCGCAGATCGAGGGTCATCCGGTCGGTCACCGCCACCGAAACCCCGGCCGCTCCCGCTTCGCGGATCTGGCGCCACACCCGGCCGAGCCCGAAGATCGCGTCGGCGGCGACGAAGCTGCGCACCGCGTCGATCGGTGCCACGCCGACGTCCTCGGTGACACGGAAGGCATACGAGATGCCCGCGGTGTCGACCAGGTCGTTGACCAGCATGGTGGCCACGATCTCCCGACGGAGTTGGTGCGCCCGGATCTCGCCGCTGAACTGCTCACGCAGGGTCGACGGGAAGTACCACGGCAGCCTGGCGGCGAACACCTCCTGATCGGGCAGGTCCCCGGAGAGAAGGTCGTCCTTGAGCAACAGCTTGACGTGCGCCATCAGGGTCGCCAGCTCCGGCGACGTCAGCCCGATACCGGCTTCGGTACGCCGCCCGATCTCCTTCTCCGACGGCAGCGCCTCGAGTTCGCGGTTGAGCCCGCGATGCTCGACGAACTCCCTGATCATCCGGGAGTGCACCGACAGCAGGCTCGCGGCGTTCGCGCGGCTGGTGCCCATCAGGTCGTTCTGACTCTCGTTGTCGGCCAGCACAAGTCGGCCGACCTCGTCGGTCATCGACAGCAGCAGCTCGGTCCGGTCGTCGGCCTTGATCTTGCCGGTCGTTACCAGGGAGTCGATCAGGATCTTGATGTTGACCTCGTGGTCGGAGCAGTCCACCCCGGCGGAGTTGTCCATCGCGTCGGTATTGACCCGTCCGCCGATGAGGTCGAACTCGATGCGTCCCAGCGACGTCACACCCAGGTTGCCGCCTTCACCGATCACCTTGGCGCGCAACTGGTTCCCGTTCACCCGAACGGCGTCGTTGGCTCGGTCCCCGACGTCGGCGTCCGCCTCGGTCTCGGATTTGACGTAGGTTCCGATGCCGCCGTTGAAGAGCAGATCGGCGGGCGCCTTGAGGATCGCCTTCATCAGAGCCGGCGGCGTCAGGTCCGAGACCTCGTCGTCGATGCCGAGCACCGCGCGGGCTTCTGAGCTGATCGGGATGGACTTCTGCTGGCGGCTGTACACCCCGCCGCCCGCGCTGATCAGCGAGCTGTCGTAGTCTTCCCAGCTCGACCGCGGCAGTTCGAAGAGACGCTTGCGCTCCTGCCATGACGACGCCGCGTCGGGATTCGGGTCGATGAAGATGTGGCGATGGTCGAAGGCGGCGAGCAGCCGGATGTGCTTCGAGAGCAGCATCCCGTTGCCGAACACGTCACCGCTCATGTCTCCGACACCGACGACGGTGAAGTCCTCGGATTGAGTGTCCACTCCCATCTCCCGGAAGTGCCGCTTGACCGACTCCCACGCTCCCTTGGCGGTGATGCCCATCGCCTTGTGGTCGTATCCGACCGACCCGCCCGAGGCGAACGCATCTCCCAGCCAGAAGCCGTAGGACTTGGCGACATCGTTGGCGATGTCGGAGAACGTCGCGGTGCCCTTGTCCGCAGCGACCACGAGGTAGGCGTCGTCGCCGTCGCGCCGGATGACCTGCTGCGGCGTGACGATGGCCCCGGTGGCCATGTCGACGTTGTCGGTGACGTCGAGCAGGCCGGCGATGAACAGCCGGTAGCAGGCGACACCGGCTTCCCGGGTGGCCTCGCGGTCGACCGCCGGGTCACCGGTGGGGGCGGGTGGCTGCTTCACCACGAAACCGCCCTTGGCGCCGACGGGCACGATGACGGCGTTCTTGACCGCCTGCGCCTTGACCAGACCCAGGATCTCGGTGCGGAAATCCTCGCGCCGATCCGACCACCGCAGGCCACCGCGGGCGACGAAGCCGAAGCGCAGATGCACCCCCTCGACCTGCGGCGAGTACACGAAGATCTCGAACTTCGGCCGCGGCAGCGGGAGTTCGTCGATCAGTTGTGGATTCAGCTTGAAAGACAGCACATTCTGCGCGCGCGCCGAAGACTGCCCGGTGACGAAGTAGTTGGTGCGCAGGGTGGCCTGGATCATCGACGCGAACGCCCGCAGCACCCGGTCGGTGTCCAGACTGACCAGGGCGTCGATGTCGGCCGACACCGCGGCGACGGCCGCCTGCGCATCGCGGTTGGCGGCACCCTCGGCCTGCTCGGCGGGATAGAAGAGCGCTTCGAACAGGGCGACAAGCGACCGCGCGGTGCCGGCGTTGTCGTTGAGGACCGTGCCGATGTGGGACTGGCTGTACGGAAAGCCGGCTTGGCGCAGGTACTTCGCGTAGGCGCGCAGGATGATCACCTGCTGCCAGGTCAGTCCGGCCCGCAGCACGAGTTCGTTGAAGCGGTCGATCTCGGCCTGCCCGTGCCAGATCGCGGTGACCGCGTCGGCGAAGCGTTGCGCGGCGGCCTCACGCTCCGGCCCGGGTGGCGCCTCGGGGATGCCGCGGTGCGGTTTGACCTTGAACTGGTAGATCCAGACCTGCAGGCCGTCCGGGCGCGTCACGGTGAACGGGCGCTCCTCGAGCACCACCACGCCCATGGACTGCAGCATCGGCAGCAACTGGCTCAGCGATGCCGAGCGTCCCCCGAGGTACCAGACGAGGTTCGACACGCCCGTCTCGGCTGTCTCGTCGCTGTCGGCCAGCACCAGCTTGACCGAATTGTCTTCCAGCTCTTCGATGATCGTGATGTCCTCGAGGGCATGCAGGGGCGTGATCGCCTGCTTGTACACCTCGGAGAACGCGGTGGCGTAGTGCTCGGCCGCGGCCTGGTCGATCGAACCGTCCCTGACGGCTCCGAGAAGGCGGTCCGCCCAGGTGCGGGCGGCCTCGGTGAGCAGGTCCTGGATGCGCGCTTCGTTGGGCGCGGACACGTCGAGCGACTGCGGACTGTAGTTCTCCGGCAGTCGGACGGTGAAATGCACCACAGCCCAGGGTGACTCACTGACGCGGGCCGCATAGTCGATGCTGACACCGCCGAGTTCACGCACCAGGATGTCCTGCATCTCCAGCCGCACCGCGGTGGTGTAGCGGTCGCGGGGCAGATACACCAGGCACGAGACGAAGTGGGCGAGCGGGTCGGCCCGCATGAACAGCAGCGCGCGGCGACGCGAGCCCAGTTCGACCACCGCCATCGCCATGTCCAGCAGGGCCCTGGCGCTCAACGCGAACAGCTCCGAGCGCGGGATGGTCTGGATGATGTCGAGCAGCAGCTGCCCAGGATGGCTGGGATCGCGGTGGGCCATCGCCAGCGCGTCGTTGACCCGGCGGGAGATCAGCGGGATCTCCAGCACGTTGGCGTTCATCGCCGCGACCGTGAACAGGCCGACGAACCGGTGCTCGACCGCGGCCGAATCATCGGGGTCCGTTTTCTCGCGAACCACCACGATCTGCGGGTATGCGCCGTATCGCAGGAAGCTCGGAATCGTCGCCTGCGCCAACGCCAACAGGTCATCCTTGGTGGTCAGCTGCGGCAGCACATCCTGACGCATCCGCAGCACCCCGAGGCGACTCGACGCGTCCACCGTCGCCTCACCGTCGCGCACGGGGCAACGCTGGTAGCCCAGCAGGACAAAATGCCCGTCGGCCAGCCAGCGCAGCAGCGCCGCGACGTCCTTGCGGTCCGGGCTGGGGAAGCGGTGGCCGGTGTCGCTGTCGAGTTCGGCGGCCAGACTGCGCAGCATCGCGGCCATGGCGGTCGAGTCGAGCGCCACCTGGCGCGCGTCGGCCAGTACCCGCGGCAACAACTGCTCCACTTCGGCGAGTGCGCGTCGGTCCACCGACCGGGACAGCTGGATGTGCACCCAGGTCTCGTCGGCACCGGCGCCGAATGTCGCATCGGAGGACGGTGCGATGTCGAGGAGCTCACCGGAAGAACCGCGGCGCACCCGGAACACCGGGTTCATGATGGCCTTGTAAGCGACCCCGATGCGGTGCAGCAGCACGGTGACCGAATCCATCAGCATCGTGGCGTTGTCGGTGACGATCTGCAGTGCCGGCCCGAAGCCCCCGGGATCGTCCGCGGTGTACACCGCGACGCTGGTGGCGCCCGGGGAGCGTTGACTGCTCAGCCGGTACTGCGCTTCCACCAACGCCGGCGTCGCCAGCTTGCTGTCCGTGGCCGCACGCGGCATCGGCCCGGTGACCGAAGCCTCCGGCCCGGGAGCGCCGCCCTGGGGTCCGCGGTACGTCTCCAGATAGGCGGGGACAAGGCGCTCGATGACCTCGGAAGGTACCGATGCGCCCACTGTGCCGCTAATGGCACCTGGGTTCAACGACATTCGCCGCTCCTACTCGCACGTGCGGACCGACCCTCGTTGGCTGTCACCGACGCCCGCGGGTGCCGGTGACGTGGTCCGCACGACGAGACTATCCCCGCGTGAGCTTCCGATGGGTCACCCTGTGCGGACGGGCCGCTTCGGCACCGAGTCGCTCCACCTTGTTCTCCTCGTAGCCACCGAAGTTGCCCTCGAACCAGAACCACTTGGCCTCGTTGTCGCTGTCGCCCTCCCACGCCAGGATGTGGGTGCAGGTGCGGTCGAGGAACCACCGGTCGTGGCTGATGACCACTGCGCAGCCGGGGAACTTCTCGAGGGCGTTCTCCAGCGAACTCAGCGTCTCGACGTCGAGATCGTTGGTCGGCTCGTCGAGGAGGATCAGGTTCCCGCCCTCTTTGAGGGTCAGCGCCAGGTTCAACCGGTTGCGCTCACCGCCGGACAGCACGCCGGCCGGCTTCTGCTGGTCGGGACCTTTGAAGCCGAACGCCGACACGTAAGCCCGGGACGGCACCTCGTTCTGACCGACCTCGATGTAGTCCAGCCCGTCGGAAACGACTTCCCAGACGTTCTTCTTCGGGTCGATCCCGCCGCGGTTCTGGTCGACGTAGCTGAGTTTGACCGTCTCGCCGACCTTGACCGTGCCGCTGTCGGGCTCCTCGAGACCGACGATGGTCTTGAACAACGTGGTCTTGCCGACGCCGTTGGGGCCGATGACCCCGACGATGCCGTTTCGCGGCAGGGTGAAGGACAGATCCTTGATCAAGATCCGGCCGTCGAAGCCCTTGTCGAGGTGACTGACCTCGACGACCTGGTTGCCCAGTCGCGGGCCGGTCGGGATCTGGATCTCCTCGAAGTCGAGCTTGCGGGTCTTCTCCGCCTCGGCTGCCATCTCCTCGTAGCGTCCGAGGCGGGCCTTGTTCTTGGCCTGACGGGCCTTGGCGCCCGACCGGACCCAGGCGAGTTCCTCCTGCAGCCGCTTGTGCAGCTTCTGGTCCTTGCGGCCCTGGATGGCGACGCGCTCCGCCTTCTTCTCCAGATAGGTCGAGTAGTTGCCCTCGTAGGGGTACGCGCGACCCCGGTCGAGCTCGAGGATCCACTCGGCGACGTTGTCCAGGAAGTACCGGTCGTGGGTGACGGCCAGGATCGCGCCCTTGTATTCGGCGAGATGCTTCTCCAGCCACAGCACGCTCTCGGCGTCGAGGTGGTTGGTCGGCTCGTCGAGCAGCAGCAGGTCGGGCTCGGACAGCAGCAGCCTGCACAGTGCCACGCGGCGCTTCTCACCACCGGAGAGGTGGGTCACCGGCTCGTCGGGCGGCGGGCACCGCAGCGCATCCATCGCCTGTTCGAGCTTCGAGTCCAGATCCCAGGCGTCGGCCGCGTCCAGTTCCTCCTGGAGCTGACCCATCTCCTCCATGAGTTCGTCGGTGTAGTCGGTGGCCATCAGCTCGGCGACCTCGTTGTACCGGTTGAGCTTCGCCTTGATCGGAACGCCCTGCTCGACGTTCTCCCTGACGGTCTTGTCCTCGTCCAGCTGCGGCTCCTGCATGAGGATGCCCACGCTGGCGCCGGGTGCCAGGAACGCGTCGCCGTTGTTCGCCTGGTCCAGCCCGGCCATGATCCGCAAGACGCTCGACTTGCCGGCCCCGTTGGGGCCGACGACGCCGATCTTCGCGCCCGGAAGGAAGTTCAGGGTGACGTCGTCAAGGATGACCTTGTCGCCGTGCGCCTTGCGGACCTTCCGCATCGTGTAGATGAATTCGGCCATTGCCGTGGTGTCGCCTTTCTTGATCTTCGCGATCTAGAGGATCGTGCGATAGTCGGGCCCCATCCTAGGCGTGGCCGCACGGGCGGCGTTGGCCGCTACGCGCTCAGCGGCAGCCTCTTCTCCTCGACCTCGGACTCACCCTCGCCGTTGTCGGCGTCGGTCTCCACGCCCCCGTGGTGCTCGCCGTCGATCCCTGCGGCCGCCGGGGTGGTTTCAGGGTGCCTGCGCTTGTCGATGCGCACGATGCATCGCGCCAGATCCGGCCCCACGGAGGTGGCCCGGATCTCCAGGGAGGAACGACGGTTGCCGTCCCGGTCCTCGTATTCGCTGGTGTACACGGTGCCGACGACGATCACCGCGTCACCCTTCCCGAGGCCGGCGCCCACACCGGTGACCAGCCGGCCCCAGCAGTTGACCGTGGCGTACAGCGAGTTGCCCGGCTCCCAGGTTCCCTCGGCCGTACGCCTGCGCGAATTGCTGGCGACCCGGAACTTGAAGAGCTCCTGGTCGCCGACCCAGCGGCGCTCCGGGGCTGTGACGATCGTGCCTACGACGGTGATGGGTGTCTCGAACATGGTGTCCTTCTCTCTTCCTTCGGCAGCGGGCCCGGCACGTGCCTGACCCGTCGATGACACCCCCATTGACCGCCGCGCCGCCGACATCATCCGCGGTGCGGCGCCACGGACGGGGACGCGCTGTGGATGAATTGCGCGTTGGGGATGGCCGGGACATAGGTTGATCGGCATGACGGCGGACGGCGACGCGGGCCTCGGCGTCCTGGCGGGGATCCGCGTCGCGGTCGCCGAGTCGTTCGACGACGCCACGATCGCCGAGTTGGGCTCCGCAGGCGCCGTCGTCACCGCACCGGGTTCTTCGGACCGCGACGTCGCCGTCACGACGGACCTCCCGCCGGAACCGCGCGGTGATGGTGTCCTCGTCGTTCCCACCGCCGCCGCGATGGGGTGCCGCTGCTACGTCACCGCGCCTGACCTCGACACGGCCAACCGCGTGCTGACCGTGCTGGCCTCGGCGGCCGCACAGCGGTGGCCCGCGGACGTTCGTTTCGCCGCACCCGACAGTGCGGTCATCGGTGTCGCGGAGACCGTCCCCGGGGCGGTGCACACCACGCTGTCCGGCGCGGGATGGGCGGTTGACGCCGACCACGGCGACCTCCAGGGAGTCGATGCGGTGATCACCGACGGACCACCGACGGTGCCGGCCGACATGTGTGCGATCGGTGTGGCTGTCGACGGTTGCAACCTGACGGTGCTGAGCAGAGCGTTCGACGACGCCGTTGCGCTGGATGTTGCTGCCGTCCTCACCGGGAGGGACGCCGTCGACGCCGTGTGGTGCCTGAGCGGCGCCGGTCACGTCGAGTTGGTGGTGTTCGGCGCGCACCTGCGTGGCGGGCCGTTGACCCACCAGCTCACCGGTCGCGGCTCCCGCTGGGCCGGCGAGATCACCACGGCCCCCCGCTACCGGATGACGGTCCTGCCGACGTCACCCGCCAAGCCGGCGATCACCCGGGTGCCGGACGACGCACCGGGGGCCGCGCTGTACGGGCACCGATGGTTGATGTCGGCCGCGGCGCTGGGCGAATTCCTGTCAGCGCTGCCCGCCCCGATGCAGTTGGGGAAGGTCGAATTCGCCGACGGCACCTGGCGCACCGGGTTCGGTTGTGACGCTGCAGCGGCCACCGGGCCGGACATCAGCGCCTACGGCAGTTGGCCCGCCGCCGTCGAGGCCGGGGCGGTGTCCTTCTCCCGTCGCTCCGCTCGCCCCGTGCACGACCCGGATTAGCTTCCCTGCTGCGATTCGCGCCGGGCGAGTTCGGCCAGCATCCTGTTGTAGGCCGCGAGATCGGCGTCGTCGTCACGGTCGGCGGCGCGGTCGAGTCGCTTCGCGGTCCGCTGATCAGTGCGACGCCACTGGACGAACAGGGCGATCAGCACCACCACCAGTGGCACTTCGCCTGCAGCCCAGGCAATCCCGCCCCCGAGTCGCTGATCGCCGAGCAGATCGGTGTGCCAGTCCAGTTGCAGCGATCGGTAGAAATCCCCGCCGATCACCGATTTGGTGCCCATCAGGACCACACCGAAGAACGCGTGCAACGGCAGTGACGCGAACACCATCGCCAGCTTGGCGATATGCGGTATCGGCCGCGGCGTCGGATCGACGCCGATGACGACCCAGTAGAAGAGGTAGCCACTGAGCAGGAAGTGCAGGTTCATCGCCAGGTGGGCACCGTGGCTGTCGACGGCGGCGTCGAAGATCCCGCCGAAGTACAGGCCGTAGAACCCGACGATGAACAACGCGGTCGCGACGAACGGGTTGGTCAGTACCTGCGACACCCGCGAATGCAGCGCGGCGAGCACCCACTCGCGCGGGCCGGGCGGCTCGCCACGACCGGCCGTGGGCAGCGCCCGCAGCACCAGCGTCACCGGCGCGCCCAGCACCAGCAGGATCGGCACCAGCATCGACAGCAGCATGTGGGCGATCATGTGCATGCTGAACATCGCAGGCATGTACCGGCCGAGTCCCGACGACGTCGTGACCAACAGCAGCAGGCATCCGAGCACCCACGCCACCACCCTGCCGGTGGGCCAGGCATCGCCGCGGCGTCTGAGCCGCCGCACACCGCTCAGATACACGATCGCGAGCACGATGGCCGCGGTGCCGAACAGCAGGTCGAAGCGCCAGTCGAACAGGATTCTGCCCACGGTGGGTGGCCCCGCCAGGTCGTAGCCGATCTCGACCGCGGGAATCGACGGGTTCAGATTCGTCGGCGGCGGCGGCGGTGTCCGGCCCAGAGCGACCGCCGCCCCGAAAGTCAGCCCGAAGATGACCGCTTCGACCAGCGCCAGGCGGATCAGCGGGCCGCGCGCCTCGCCGTCGCCGCGCAGCGCCGCCACCCCCTTACCGCGCTGCTGCCACCCGAGATAGCCGAGCGCACACAACGCCGTGGCCTTCGCGATGAGCAGCCAGCCGTAGCTGGTGTGCAGCAGGTCTTCCGGGCGCACCCGCACGAGCGCGTTGATCACCCCGCTGAGCGCCATCGCCACAAAACACCACAGAGCGATCACCGAGAATCGCCGCGCCGCCAGGTACGCGTGCTCGCCCCCGCGCAGCGCGTGGACCAGCAGTGCCAGCAGCCCGCCGGCCCACAGCGCGCCGGCCACCAGGTGGATCAGCAGGCTGTTCGTGGCGACGTCGTGGGATCCGCCCGACGACGAGTGCCCGGTCAACGCCAGGGGCAGCAGCGTCACCAGTGACGCGGCGAACAACGCCGGCGTCCACGACCATCGCAGCACCGGCGCGCTGACCACGGCCACGGCGAAGGCGAACAGTGCGGTCCAGCGCCACGCGCTCGCCACGTCGATCAGGCCGGCCACCGACCAGATGTCGGCCGGGCTCAACTGCGTCGACAACGGCTGGCCGCTGACATCCGACACCGTCAGCGGCACCATCAGCGCGGCGCAGACGGCCCACAGCCCGGAGGCTGCCATCCCCGTGCGCAGCGCGCGGTAGCCGGCGGCGTCGAGCACGCCGTTGGTCTGCGGCGGGACCAGGAACGCGGCCAGTAGGAACGACCCGGTGGCCGTCACCGCGGCGATCTCCCCCGCCGCCCTCACGAACGGCAGCCCGTAACTGGTGACCGGTCCCGGATCGGGCAGACCCGTCGCTGTCAGGGCGTCCGCCAACGCCAGGCCGGCCAAGGCGGCTGCGGTCACCCCGGCGAGCAGCGCCACCCCGTACAGCACCGTCCACACCGGGGCGCTGCGCACACCGGTGGAGGCGAGACGGCCGGGTGAGGTCATGCGCCCAGCGTATGACCTCCGCGGGGACGACTACTGGACAGGCTGGCTGCGTAACGCGCGACGACGCCTCTCGCGGGCGATGAACTGCTCCCGTGAGTAACTGTCGACCTTGTCCATGTCGGTGAGGATGCCGCGCAGTTCGTCGCGGAAGGCCAGCCGTCGCTCGGCGAGGTCGGCGGCGGGCGCGAGGAGTTTCTGGTCGGCGACGACCTGTCGCGCCGTCGTGAACAGCAGCGCCGACGCCGACTCCGCGCTGCGGAGCACGCCCTGGGCCACGTACTGCTGCCCCAACCCCAGCGCCTTGGTCGTCATGTCCTTCTCGGCGATATCCGCCGGCGCGTCGATCAGCACGTCGGCGACGATGCGGTACGCCTCGAAGAAGGGTCGCAGCAGCGGCCCTGCGATCGCCGGCCGTTTGGCGCGCAGGAGCGCGTCGATCCGGTCACCGCCGGCGGCGACGTCGTCCTCCCAATCCGGGTGCCACGACATCTCCTGGAGGACGTGTTCGCGGAAGCCCGCGGAGTCCGCGAAGTAGAAATCGAACTTGAGCAGATCGCGCAGCCGGGTCACCTGTGTCCAGAACGCCTCCAGGCGATCGGATTCGGCGCGAGCAGAGTGGGCGAGTGCGAGTTCGACCAGAGACGTCTCCAGGAACGCGTCGATCAGCGAGTTGCGGTAGAACGCGGCCTCGTGCTCATCCTGAGGCGCGATGTACCAGACAGGTTCGCGGCCACCGTCGATCCGGGTCACCGGGTGCCCGTTGGACAGCGCGTCCACCGCGGCGCGGACGCCGTCGGGCGTGCGCAGCCGCAAAGCGCTGTTGGTCATCGGGGTCTGCTTGCGCTCGAGATAGTCCAGCGAGTCCTGCAGCGTGTGATGCAGCTGATCGAGGGTCAGCGCAATGCCACGGGTGCTGAGCAGCAATGCCGACACCAGCGCGGTCGCATTCACCGGGGTGACCTGAAGGATCCGGAACGCCACCTGGAACGCCATCTTCTGCAGCGCAAGACGTTTGGCGTCCTCGTCAGTTGCCATCGGTCCGTGCGGCTCGCCGAGGTACTCCCGCATCGACACCGCCTCGGGGAACCGCACGTAGATCTTGCCGTAATTGCGTTCACCCTGGGCCTTGATGAAGTTGTACAGCCACGACAGACCTTCGGGGGTCTTCTCCCCGCCCCGGGCGTAGGCGGCGTACTCGGCGGTCTCGTGAAGCTGGTCGAAGCTGATCGAGACGGGCTGCAGCAGGATGTCGTCACTTCGGCCGTCGAGATATGCATCGGCGACGTAGGCGAGCAGACCGAGCTTGGGGGGCAACATCTTTCCGGTGCGCGAGCGTGTCCCCTCGATCGACCAGCTGAGGTTGAAGCGCTTCTCGACGATGTAACCGACGAACTGGCGCAGCACGAACTTGTAGAGCGGGTCGTCGAGCTTGCGGCGGATGAAGATGACTCCCGACCGCCGCATCAGCGGACCCATCGCACCGAAGGACAGGTTGATGCCCGCAAACGTGTGCACGGGCGGCAACCGGTTCTCCTGCATCGCCACCGGCACGATCGCGCCGTCGAGGTAGGAACGGTGCGAGAACAGCAGCACCGCCGGGTGGGCCTCCAAGGCCTGCCGCATCGACTCGACTTCGAGGCGGTCGTAGTCGATGTTGGGATCGAAGCCCCTGCTGAAGATGGCCCGGCCCAGCGACGGGATCAGATCGACCGAGAACCGGCTCCACCCGGTGCCGAGTTCGTCGAGCATCTCGCCCGCCTGCTCGACTGTTGCGCCGGGGATCTTCTCGAGTCCTTCGCGGAACCGCGCCGACGCGAGCATCTCGGGTTTGACCAGACGCGGCGACTTGTACTCGGGTCCGAGTAGCCGGAGCTCGACCCTCTCGATCGCCAAGGTCGCCCGGCGGAGCACGAATCGGGCGAACTCCCTTGGGTTCTCGGCAACGGTGGTGTCGCTCCACTGCTGCATGAGCTCGGACACCTTGGCCGGTTCACCCGCGACGACGCGGGCGCGCGCCGGATCCCGCTTGAGGATGCGGTGTTGGAGCATCTGCGGTGGGCAGTACGTGTCGCGGCCCGACAGCAATGCCACCACCTTCGACCGTGTCGGCAGGCCGCCGGGTACCCAGAACACGCGCACCGGGACAACGGAGCGGTCCTCGTCGGCCTCGAGCAACTCCACGAGCCGGGCCAGAACCGCCGGCGGCGGATCGTCGTCGGCGGGTAACTCGAGCACCTCGATGTTCGAGTCGGGGTGCTCTGCGCGCTGGCGCTGCAGCCAGTCCGTCAGCAGTTTGCGCTCTGCCGGCGAGGACACCGACGCCAGCACGAGGGTGTCGTCGGTGGCCGTGAAGGACGCCATGTCATCGAGGCTGAGCTTCATGGCCGTCCCTTGGCGCCGGTGTGCTTGGTTGGCGCCTTCTTGGCCGGCGTCTTCTTCGCCGCCGCCGTTTTCGTCGCGGCGGCCTTCTCGGCCGGGGTCTTCTTGACCGGGGCCTTCTTCGCCGGCGCTTTCTTGGCCGCGGTCTTCTTCGCCGGCGCTTTGGCACGCTTGTACAGATCAGGGGTGGGCAGCTCGTCGTGCGGCCAGTTGACGAGGGTGTCGAGGTAGAGTTCCCGAACCTCGGCGATGCGCTCCGACAGGTTGTCGTGTGTCCAGTCGTCGATCGGAATCGGCGGATAGACAACCACATCAACGGTGCCGGGGTTGAACGTGCTCGAGTCGCGTGCGGCGATCACCTCGGCGTTGCGGATCACGATCGGCACGATCGGGATGCCCGCCGACATCGCGATGCGGAACGGGCCCTTCTTGAACGGCCCGACCTCGTGGGTGTCCAAGCGGGTGCCCTCCGGGGCGATCAGGATCGAAAGGCCCTTGCGGGCAAGCTCTTCGACCTTCTTTAGGCCTTCGACCGCTTTCTGTGGATCGTCGCGGTCGATGAACGCCGCATCCATGATCTTGCCCATGGTGCCGACGATCGGATCGTTCTCCAGTTCCTTCTTGCCCACCGACGTGAAGTTGTCGCTGACCAGTGTTCCGGCGATCATCGGGTCCGCCTGGTTGCGGTGGTTGAAGATGAACACCGCAGGCCGCTTCGCCGTCAGGTTCTCCTTGCCGAGGACTTGCAGGTTGATCCCGACGGTGGTCAGCAGGGTCCGGCCGAACACCGAGGTGAAGAAGTTGACGCCGGTGCGGCGGTTGCGGGTCAGCAAGCCGATGCCGAGCGCGCCCGCGGCGATGGGCATCATCGACGCGATCCCCGCGGCGGTGCGCAACTGGGAAAGCGGGCTGGTGCCGCTACGACTGCTGAACTTCAGCACCGGCCACCCGCGTTTGGCGGCGACGGCGGCCATCTTGCCCGCGGGGTTCGTCGGGCGCGGGTTGCCGACGAGGTACATCAGCGCCACATCCTCGTCGCCGTCGGCGTAGAAGTAGCTCTTCGACAGGTCGACGCCGTTCGCATCGGCGAATTCCTGTACCGCCCTGGCCTTTCCAGGCCCCCAGATGATCGGCCGCTCGACCTCGCCGGTGATCAGCCCGTCGTCGTCGGTTTCGAACCTGTTGCTCAGCACGTTGTTGATACCGAGGAACCGCGCCACCGGTTCGACCTGCACGGTCAGCGCCGAGGAACTGAGCACGACGGTGTGGCCACGGGCCATGTGGGCGCGGACGAGTTCACGCATCTCCGGGTAGATCCGGCCGACGATCTTCTGCGCGAACAGTCGTTCCGCCAACTCGTCGATCTCGTCGACCGAGTTGCCCCGCAGCATGCGCGCACCCTTGCCGATGAGATCCTCGAACTCGGAACGCCCCAACTGGTGATTGAGGCCGGCCTGCACCATGCCGATGAACTCACCGACCGACATCTGGCGACGCCGCAGCCGGTCCTGCGTCATCACGACGCCGGTGAACCCGGCAACCAGCGTGCCGTCGAGATCGAAGAAGGCGCCGACCTCAGGGCCGGACGGGCTGGCTTCGACTTCAGCGACAGAACCCGGAAGGCGCATCTGGCCGTTACTTGGCGTCGCGGATGTCATTGTGCGGCAACTCCGTTGTGTGAGGAGGGACGGGATTTCCGAGTGAAGGTGACCGGCGAGGCGCGGCCGTCGCCGCCGAGCGCGAGCACTTCGTCGAAGCCTGCCACCAGACACTCGGCGAGCAACTCGGGGTCGGTGATCGACGCCTTGTCGTAGCGAACGGTGATCGTGCAGTAGCCCGACCGGGAGATCAGGACCACCATCATCGCCACGCCCGGCAGTGGCCCAAGACCGTACTGTCGCAGCACCTTCGCGCCGGCGATGAAGGTCTCACCGGCGTAGACCGGCACGTTGCTGGCCTGAACGTCGGAGTTGACGATGGAGCCGGCCACGGATTCGAGCACCGAATCCGGCAGCAGGCTGACGACCGGGGCGATCGCGCCGACCATGTCCAGGGCACGCTCGTCCCGCTTACGAGTCATCTGCGATCGGATGTCCTTGATGCGGACCTCGGGATCGGACACGCCGATCGGCGCGGCGAGGTTGATACCGGCAAACCTGTTGCCGCCCGCAGGATCTGCATCAGAACGCAGGTTCACCGGGACGGCCATCGGCAACGTGTCGACGGGCACCCCCTTCGCCCGGTGATAGAGGCGGAGCGCACCGCACAACCCGGCCAGGTAGGCGTCGTTGATCGATCCGCCCGCCGCCTTGGCTGCACGGTGCAGATCGCCGAACTCGATGTCGATGGCCTCACTGCGCGAGGACAGGCTACGGCGACGCAGCAGCGGCGACGGGGTCGCGACCGGCCCGATCACCCGGGCGCCCGACATCGCGTAGTCGATGACGCTGCCGAGCCGGGACACCGGATCACGCACCACATGCCCCACCGCCTGCGCGGTGCCGAACAGCACATCGCGCACGCCGCCGACGATGGTGCCCGGCAGCCGGTTGATCCCCCGCCGCATCAGGTCGTTGGGCGACAGGTCCGACGGGATGGGCAGTGGCGCGGCGTGCTGCGGCGGGGGGTCACGCTCGAGGTCGTAGAGGTTGGCGAACATCTCGACCCCGCCGACGCCGTCGGTCACGGCGTGACTGAGATGCACCATCAGTGCGGCCTGGGCGTTCTCCACTCCCTCGATGAGGGTGGCGGTCCACAGCGGGCGGGAGATGTCGAGCGGCGACTGCGCGGCGACCTCCGCGAGGTCCATCACCTGGCGCAGGGTTCCAGGCTCCGGCACCCGCACCCGGCGCAGGTGGAAGTCCAGGTTGAAGTCGGGATCGACCACCCAGCGGGGTGCGGCGGTCGGCAACGTCGGCGTCACGACCTTCTGGCGCAGCCGCAGCACCTTGCGTGAGGCATTCTCGAAACGGCTGCGAAACAGATCCCAGTCAGGTGTGGTGTCGAGAAGTTCCAGCGTCATGATGCCCGAGCGGGTGCGCGGATTGGCTTCGCCGCGATGAAGAAGCTGGTCGAGGGCGTTGAGTTCCTCCGGGAGTCCGGCCGCATCCAGTTCCGGCGCGTTGCTCATGCGCACCACGCTAGTCGCCGACCCTGGCACGCGGAGCAGCTTTAATGGCTGTTGCTGATGGCTGTTGTCTCGGTAGCATTCGATACACTTCTCGGCGTTGCCTCCGTAGCTCAGTCGGATAGAGCAAGGGCCTTCTAATCCCTAGGTCGCAGGTTCGATTCCTGCCGGGGGCGCTGTTCGGAGGTGGTGATTTGCCATCCTGGATAACGCTGGTGGACGATCATCCGTCGTTCATTGCGGACCTGAGTTGCCACTGACGGCGTTGTCGAGCAGTTCTGCCACCTGGTCATGGACGCGGCCACGGCTCGTGTACCGGTCCCGCGTGATGAGTCTCGTCGACCAGGACAACGCGTTTGACCTTCTCCCGGATGACCTTGCCGCCGACCGGAGATTCGACGCTTGTTGCGCCACAATCATTCTCGCAACTCTTACGCAGATGCGCCGACAGACTCGTTCCTTAATTTTGAGAGGTGCAGTGGCGCAGAATCGACACCGATGTTCCGATCAGCACCGGTGACCTGGGGTCAGCGTCGCCGGCCGGCGCGTTCGGCGAAAGCGTCGAGGGCCGCAAGCACATCGGGTGCACGCCACACGCGGTTTCGAGATCCATTGGTTGCCTCGACGAGGATTCCCACCTCGGTGAGTGGGTTGAGGTAGCGGTGCGCGTTGGTGGACTCGATCCCCACCTCCTGCCCCAGTAGTGCGACGTTGACGACTGGGCGGCGGGTCAACAGATCGGCGACTTTCCACACCGCGGAGTCGGACCGTGCGGTGATCACACCGTTCCAGGCTTCACGGATATCGCGGAGTTCAGTGACCAGTTGTCGCCCGTTGGCGATAGCCGCGATGGTGGCTTGCGAGAAGCGCTCGACAATCGGCGCGGCGTCACCTTCGCGATAGCTCGTCAAGGCGGCGAAGTACGCATCGGTGTCTGCCAGAAGCCCGGCCGAGACCGGCACTGTCACCTGACGTGTGAGGCCTTTCTTCCGCAGCAGCGCCTGCACCAGTGCGCGGCCCGTGCGGCCGTTGCCGTCGGTGAAGGGGTGAATGGTCTCGAACTGGGCATGGCCCAGCGCGATCTGCGGAAGCGCAGGAACGTCGGTTCGCTGCGCGAACGCGATCAGGTCGTCGATCGCTTCAGGGATCAACTCATGGCGTGGGCCGACAAACGTCGCGCCGATGGGAGTGGAACCACCGCCGATCCACACAGGTTCTGTCCGGAACTCGCCTGGCGTGTGACGTGGATCGTTGATCATCAACGCGCGGTGCATGGCCAGGATGGCGCCGGCGTCCACAGTGTCGGACAGAGCGACCGCTGCGTTCATCGCAGCGGTATTGGCCACGATCATCTTGGCGTTGCGTTTGGCCTTGCCACCGGGCAGTTCGGCCTCGCCGATCGCGCGCGCTGATGCGGTCAAGTTTTCGATGTGCGAGCTTGCGGCGGATTCCGACCGCAGCAACACAGCAGCAAACGGTGCGATCTCAGCGCCGAGTTCGGCGTCGAATCGTGCGATCTCACGGCTGGCAGACTCAGCGTCTGCCAACGCCGACGGCGGCAAGTCGACAACCACGTCGACGATGCTCGCCGGGACGGCCGGGTGATAGATGCCGTACCTCGGCCGTGCCCCGTTCACGTGCCGCCCGCCCTGGGGCTCCCAACGAACATCCTCGTAGGTGATGGGGCGAAGTGAAGTCACTGGCATAGTTTAACTTCATTTATGACGTTAAGTGAAGTTAGTGGCCAGAGTTGACTTCAGTTAGCAAGGGCCCGTTCCATGTGGGGAACGGTCTATTGACCACCACTCCCCGCCTTTCCGCGTTGCGGCCTATTCGGCGTCATGACCAAGAATCGTCCGGATTCAGTCGCAGGTTCGATCAGCGAACAGTTCTCGCCGAGCGGCGGCCCGTACTCCGTCACCCCGCACGCACGACACCACCACGTCGTGTGGCCGCCGCGATGGTTGCAGTGCGCGAATCCGACCAGGCACCGATCAGGCCCCAGACCGTGCCCAGCCGAGCAGTGTGTGGGCGGGCGGGTGATCCACCGATTGTCAAGGGACTGAACCAGATCGCCGACGCCCACGGAGGGGACGCTACCTCCGAGCGGTGACAGCCGGGCGCGAGTACGGTGTCGTCACCCGCCGGTCAGGGTCTCGGGCCGGACACTGATCACCCGGTCGTCCCCGTCGCGCGGGTCGCCGCGACCGTCCCGGTTGCTGGTCGTGAACCACAGTGCCCCGTCCGGTGCCGCAGCGACCGTCCGCAAGCGGCCGAAGTCCTCCACGAAGTGGGCGACGGGCTCGCCGAGCTGCCCGTCCGCGCCGACGGGTAGCTGCCACAGACGCTCGCCGCGCAACCCCGCCACCCACAGCGAGCCGTCGGCGTAGGCCATTCCCGACGGCGACGCATCACTGGTTCTCCACTGCACCTGCGGATCGATCAGACCGGGGATACCGGCCTGCCCCTCGGCTTCGGGCCAGCCGTAGTTACCGTCCGGTTCGATCAGGTTGACTTCGTCCCAGGTGCTCGCGCCGTACTCGGTGGCCCAGGCGCGGCCCTGCCCGTCCCATGCGAGACCCTGCACGTTGCGGTGTCCGTACGACCAGACCGGCGATGCCGGATCAGGATTGTCTGCCGGGATGGCGCCGTCGGGATCGATGCGCAAGATCTTGCCGCCCAGGGACGACTTGTCCTGCGCCAGGCCGGAATTCCCGGCGTCGCCGGTGGTGACGTACAACTTTCCGTCGGGGCCGAAGAGGATGCGCCCGCCATCGTGGATCGCCGCGGCGGGAATGCCGGTCAGGATCGGTCGCTGATCGGTGAGCGTGTCTCCGTCGAAGCGGGTGGCCACGACGCGGTTGTCGGCGTCGGTGGTGAGGAAGGCGAACACCGTCTGGTCCTGCGCGAAGTTCGGCGATACAGCGACACCGAGCAGTCCCGCTTCCCCGCGAGGCGCCACGCCGGCGACACCGCCCACCTCACGCAGCTGACCGGGTGCCGTCAGGTGGGTGATGACCCCGGTGTCGCGCTCGGCGATCAATGCGGTTCCATCGGGAAGGAACGAGATTCCCCACGGCACATCGAGTCCGGTGGCGACGTCCTGCGTGCTGACCGCAGCGCTCTGCACATCGGGTGAAGCTGGATCGCCGGACGAGCATCCGGCGGCCATCAGAGTCACCACGGCCGCAACAGCCCACGCCATCTGTCGTCGACCTCGATACCTCATTGGTCTCCAACGTAGCCACGCTCAACGCCGGCCGCCACGACGCGTCGCGCCGTCCGATCCGGCTCGGCCCTTGACGCCAGGCCGTTATCCGTCCAGAATCCTACGCCATGTAGCAATTTCCTACAGCGTGTAGGAACTATGCAGGAGGCACCTATGAGCACCATCAGCAGATTGCTGTCACTTCCCAAGCCGGCCCCTGCCGAGGACTACGGATTCTTCGGCCCCGGCTCCGTCACCTGGAAGGTGTGGAGCTACCCGACATCGCTGTCCATCGGATTCCAGCGAGCGGTGGTCATCGAGGAACTCGACCCGGCGTTGGTGGCCGCCGTCGACAAGACCCACGACATCTACCGCCGGCCGCGCACCCGCTACGACCGCACCCTGCGGTATTTCGCCATGGTGGCGTTCGACGACAGCCGCTCGACCACCAAAGCCGCCGACGTGCTGGTCAAGATCCATTCCAAGGCGGTCGGTGACGATCCGGTGACGGGCAGACGCTACGACGCCAACGACCCGGACTCACAGCTGTGGATACACCTGACCGCCTGGCACTCGATCCTCAAGGCCTACGAGCGCTACGGTCCCGGTCGCCTGTCCGACGAGGAGGAAGCGCAGTACTGGGCCGATTGCCGGCTGGCGGCCGAACTGCAGACCTGCGACCCCGCGGACGTCCCGCGAACCCGCCAGGGCGTGCAGGACTATTTCGACCGGATGCGACCGCAGCTGATCGGCTCCGACATCGCCAGGCAGGCGATGACCCACTTGCTGCGCGCCGAGGTCATGCTGCCGGAGATGCCGCTGTTGATGCGTCCCGCGACCTTGGTCATCACCGCCTTCCTCCGCCGTGGCACCCTGGCGACCATGCCGCGGTGGATGCGCGAGATGTCCGGCCTGGGCACCTCGCGCACTCTGGACGCACTCAGCAGACCCGTTCTGCGCGCGGGTTTCTGGACGGTCGGCAAGAGCACGAGGCTGCAGCTGGGTCTGCTCAAGGTGCTCTCCCCCAGCACCGTCGAGGTGGCCGCACGCGTGCTGCTCTCCGTGCCGCCGACGGACCCCGTCACCACCACACCGCAGCAGGCGCAGGCGCGGTTCGGCTACGACGCACCCCGGCAGGCCCACCCCGAGCTCCGGCAGCGCCAGAAAGAGCGGGTGTTCGGCCAGCACCTCGCCCCCAGCGACGAAGGCCTCATCGAATCACAGGCGATCCTCGGCACGGTCGGATGAATCGGTCGTCCGCCAGAGCCCGCCACCTCGGCCCGGACCGACGCCGGCCGCAGGTGCTCGACGCTGCGCTCGACATCGCCGCGGAATACGGACTGGCCGCCGTCACCATCGCGGCGATCTCGAATCACCTGGGGGTGAGCCGCCCGGTCGTCTACGACTGTTATCCCGGGCGGGGCGAGATCCTCGCCGCATTGTTGGACCGTGAGACCGACGTGGCGCTCGCACGCCTGCTCGCGATCCTGCCGCCGCTGAAGACAGGTTCGGTGGAGCAGATGTTCGTCGACGGCTTCCGGTCCCTGCTCGACGATGTGCGCAGCCGCCCCGGATCATGGCGCATCATCTACGCCAGCGACCCCGATCCGATACTGGTAGAGGCGATTACGCACGGACGGGGGCAGATCGCCGATCAGGTGGCGGTGGTGATGCGGCCGCTGTTCGAACGCTGGCAGGTCGCCGATCTCGACGACGTGGCGCCAGTGCTCACCGAGGTGTTCCTCGGGATCTGCGAGACCGCGGTCCGCATGATGCTCGATGACACACGGTCATGGGACTCCGAGACCCTGGCACCGATCGTCGGCGCCGCGGCCTACCGCGCCCTGCGCGCCCGGGCCTGATCGTCGCGCGCAGCGAAACCGGTTCCCGCAGTGGACACACCGTGGAAACCTCTGCCGTATGGCTGTGCACCACACCTCCCGGCGGCACGAGGTCGACGACGTCTGGCAGGACGCTGTTCTGATACACGACGACACCGTTCAGGTGTTCTTGTTGATCCACTCCGCGGTGAAACGCTGAACGGCGGAGAACTGGGGAACCAGTAGACGTCCGATCAGGCTCTCGATCTTGCCGCCGACCAAGGGGACCTTGAACTCCACAGTCGCCGAGCACTTCAGACACGAGCCCTGCCGGGCAGGCGCCAATACCGCTGTACCGCGCCCAGATCCCGGCGCTCCGTGAGTCGCGATGCTCACCTCCCCGCACACCCTGCCGCCGTCGGCCGGACTCCACTTCTCGTCCTGCACGACGCGCCAATTGCGTGGGAAGAACGCCGCGATCGGCCCGGGTAACCCGTCGGGGTGCAGGTCGTGAACGATGGCCACGGTCACCGAGCCATCGGATTCCACAGCCAGGGTGTCGAGCCTGCCGAAGCCGCCGGCAGCCGACATCCGGGCCAGCCAGTAATCCTCCTCGGAGAACGCCCAATGAATCTGCTCGACGCTGGCCGGGGATTCGACGGAGAAGTCGACGGATCGCGACATATCCGGTCACCGTCCACGGAAGGTCGCACCGACACTGCCGAGCGTCAGCGGGTGCGGAGCGCTTGTGCATCGACCTTGTGGCAATCTGCTCACCGCTCCCACCCCAAAGCTCTGGCAATCAGACGCGGCGGCATCCCGACCGCGCAAGAACCGTACCCCAAAACCGATATTCTTGACACCTCCGTCAAAAGATGCGGCTAGGCTAGCTGCACACTTAGGCACGTCCCAGCTGAATGCGACCCAAATGATGGACAATGGGTGTCGGATGAGGGAAATCCGTTCTCTCGCATCCATATTCAACCGAGTCCTTTGCCCTACCTTGCGGAGGAGGGACGAGGACCGTGGGTGAGTTCCGGGGAAGCCCTGTTGCTGTCCTCGCAGCAGCGTGCGACTGCAGGCACGCGTCGACGCCGCGGGCCGTCAGCCAGAGCGCAGATGGCTCCGGCTCGAATCACCGCTCGGATCATTAATGCGTTGGCCGATGAAGGCACCGGTGTCACCCCGGACGGACGCGTCGGGTAGCGCACGATCCCTCAGAGGTGTCTTCCCCCGACTGGCCGACATCATCGTGCGGTGGCCGTGGGCGGTGATCGGATTCTGGATCGCGCTCGCCGTTGTCCTCCCGACGTTGCTCCCGACCCTGCCCGAGGTAATTCAGAAGCAGCCCGCCTCCCCGCTGCCGGCGAGCGCCCCGGCGATGATCGCGAATCGGGATATGGCGGAGGCGTTTCCCGAGTCAGGTGGTTCCCAGGACAACGTCCTGCTGGTTCTGCTGACCAACGAGGAAGGGCTGGGACCGGCCGATGAGGAGGTCTACCGAACTCTCGTCAATCGGCTGGACCGATCTGTCCACGACGTAGTGATGTTGCAGGATTTCGTATCCACACCGGCATTGCGCGAGACGCTCAGTAGCGAGGACGGCAAAGCATGGATCCTGCCGGTGGGCCTGGCAGGGGACTGGGGCTCGCAGGAATCCCTCGATGCGTACACCCGGGTCTCCGGCATCGTGGAACAGGCGGTGGATGGGACCTCCCTGACGGCGAACCTGACCGGAACAGCCGCCACCGTGGCGGATTTCATCGACGTCAGTGAACGGGATCAGGTTCGCATCGAGGCCGCGATCATCGTGCTGCTGCTCGTAATCCTCCTGATCATTTATCGAAACCCGGTCACGATGCTGCTACCGCTGATCATGATCGGCTTCTCCCTGACGATCGCCCAGACCGTCCTGGCCGGAGTGGCCGGGCTGGGGCTGTCGGTGTCGACCCAAACGATCGTCTTCCTCAGTGGGATGATCGCAGGCGCGGGAACCGATTACGCGGTCTTCCTCATCAGCCGATATCACGATTTTCTGCGACTCGGCGCGGACTCCGATCAGGCGTTGAAGAGCGCTCTGAGTTCCATCGGCAAGGTCATCGCCGCATCCGCAGGGACGGTGGGCCTCACGTTTCTCGGGATGAGCTTCACCAAGCTTGATCTGTTCTCGACTACCGGACCCGCGCTGTCCATCGGGATCGGGGTGGCGTTCCTCGCGGCGGTGACCCTGCTGCCCGCCATCATCGTGCTCACCGGACGCCGCCGATGGATCAAGCCCCGACGCGACCTCACCACACGATTCTGGCGGCGGGCCGGCATCCGGATCGTCCGCCGGCCCACGGCCAACCTGGTCGCCAGCTTGCTGGTGCTGGCGATCCTCGCCGGCTGCCTAGGGGCGGTTCGCTACAACTACGACGACCGCAAGGCATTGCCGAGTTCCGTCGAGAGCTCCGTCGGGTATGCGGCGATGGATCGACATTTTGATCTGAGTTCGATGATCCCCCAGTACCTGTTGATTCAGTCTCCGCACGATCTACGGACACCGCAGGCGCTCGCCGACATGGAGCAGATGACTCAGCGAATCAGCCAGTTGCCCGGTATCGCGGCGGTGCGCGGAGTCACCCGGCCCAATGGAGAGCCGCTGGAAGCCGCGAGCACGACACGTCAGGCCGGCGAGATCGGCCAGCGGTTGGACGACGCATCCATTCTGATTCAAGACCGAAGCGCAGATCTCGACCGACTGGCCTCGGGGTCCGATCAGTTGGCCGAGGGAATCAATACCCTTCGCGACCAGATCACCACGTTGATGAGCGGCCTCAGCGGCCTCATCAACACATTCCAGTCGATTCAGGGCCAGTTCGGCGCAGGTACGACGTTCGGCCAGATGGGCGACGCCGAACGCCTTGTCGGCGGCATGCGGTCGCTGGGCGACACGCTGCAGGCGACATTCGGCGACATGGCGAAGAATCTGGAATGGGTCGACCCCGTGGTGATCGCACTCGACGGCAGCCCGTACTGCACCGGCAATCCGCTGTGCGTCGCAGCGCGCGACCAGTTCCGTCTGCTGCAGACCGCCCGCAACGACGGCACCCTCCAGAAAGCCGCCGACGAACTGCAGTCGACCGGACCGCTGTCGACCCTGTCGCAGACGGTGACGAAGCTGACTCAATTGATGACGTCACTCACCGGGTCCATGGGCTCCCTGGGCCCGTTGGGGGCCGGCGGCGGAGGCGGTGGGCAGTCGCCGTTCGGCGGTATGCAGGAAGGTCTCGACACCCTCGCCGACGGCGGTCGGCAGGTCGCCGATGGTGTGCAGCAACTGGTGGACCAGACGAAGCGGATGGGCGCGGACCTCGGCGATGCCTCGGAGTTTCTGCTGGGCATGAAGAACGACGCCGCGAGTCCGTCGATGGCGGGCTTCTACATTCCTCCACAGGTGTTGACGTCGGACGACTTCAAAGAGGCCGCATCGTTTTTCATCTCCACTGATGGCCGAGTCGCACGCTACTTGATACAGACAGAACTGAACCCCTTCAGCACCGCCGCAATGGATCAGATCAACTCGATCACCGATACCGCGGAGGGTGCGCGACCGAATACCGTGCTGGCCGATGCCACGGTGGCGATGACGGGCTATTCGGCGACCCTGCGCGACGCGCGTGACTACTACAACCACGACATCCGGTTCATCATCGGGTTGACCGTGATCGTCGTCCTTCTCATTCTGATCGCTCTGCTGCGTGCAATCGTCGCACCGCTCTACCTGATCGCCTCGGTGATCGTGTCCTATCTGGGAGCACTCGGCATCGGCGTGATCGTCTTCCAGTTCATCCTC
The DNA here is from genome assembly GCF_039729195.1 of Mycobacterium sp. DL. Classification (NCBI taxonomy): domain Bacteria; kingdom Bacillati; phylum Actinomycetota; class Actinomycetes; order Mycobacteriales; family Mycobacteriaceae; genus Mycobacterium; species Mycobacterium sp. DL. Next base: position 5,583,133 of record NZ_CP155796.1, on the reverse strand, counting down.
GGCCAGGAATTGCACTGGAGCGTGCCGGGGCTTGCCTTCATCATCTTGGTCGCCATGGGTGCGGACTACAACATGCTGCTCATCTCCCGCATTCGTGACGAATCTCCGCGTGGAATCCGTTCCGGTGTGATCCGGACCGTGGGCTCGACAGGTGGTGTGATCACAGCTGCGGGCCTGATCTTCGCCGCCTCGATGTTCGGTCTGCTGTTCTCCAGCATCACCACCAACGTCCAGGCGGGTTTCGTAGTCGGGATCGGAATCCTGCTCGACACCTTCCTGGTTCGCACCGTGACGGTCCCGGCGACTGCAGTTCTGGTCGGGCGAGCCAACTGGTGGCCGTCGAAATGGCGGCCACATCCGCCACCGTCGGTGGAACCTGCAGAGCAACTACCGGCGCACGCGGTGGGATGAATGACATTGGTAGTCGGTGAGGAGACGTCGTGACGGACACCGGAGCACAGCGGCCGGTCGACCCGGTGAGCGGTCGGGGCGAGAAGGTGGACTTCACCGGCGTGCGGTGGAAATCCGTGGAGTGGACGAACCTGTGTCTGCTCTACCTACGGGCTTGCGAGAGTCGATTACCCCAACCGATCCTCGGCGACCAGTTCGCCGCGCGAGACGTGGCGCGTATCGAATACGACTTCAAGCGGATTCACCGAGTGGTTCGCCCGGAGATCAACCAGTTCATGGTGGCGTTGCGCAGCGCCCAATTCGACACCTTGATCACCGATTACCTACACCGCCATCCCGACGCCGTTGTGCTCCACCTGGGATGCGGATTACACAGTCGCGCCTTCCGCCTCGCTACGGAGAACGCGCCGTGGTTCGACGTCGATCTGCCCAACGTCATCGCGCTGCGCCGCCGGCTGTACTCCGAATCAGACACCTACCGGATGGTCGGGTCCTCGGTGACCGATCCCGGCTGGATCGATCAGCTACCCATTGGCGGTCCCGTTCTCATCGTCGCCGAAGGCCTGTTGATGTACCTGACCCCGGCCGAGACAGCCGCGCTGCTCCACAGATTGGTGGACCGATTCGACACCGGAGAGCTGCTCGCGGACCTGCTGTCGAAGTGGGGGCCGCGCCTGTCCACCGTCTTCACTTCCGGCCTCATCAAGTGGGGCACCGGCGACGGCGTGGAGATCCCGCAATGGGATTCCCGGCTGCATCTCATCGACGACAGCCCCATCATGGCGGGCTACGAGAAGATCCCCACCGCCACAGCACGTTTGCTGTACCGGATCCAGTACGGCATCCCGATGATCCGAAACTACGATCGACTCTTCCGTTTTGCGTTCTGAACCGCGCCGTCAGCGCTGCTGACCGTAGTGGCTGGGATCGTCGGCGAGCCACCCGGGCGCCGCGGCGAGACCTCGGTTGGCAGGCGCACGTCAGGCCGCGGCCGAAGGTCATGCCGGCACACACCTGCCGCGGGGGGTCGGGGCGGTGTCGAGACCGTCGAGGTGTGCCGAACCCCCGAAATCCGGATTCTGCCTGCCTCGCGGAAGGACTGGGAAACGGGTCCCGGCACCCTCCGCGGAGAAGCCGGGCCAGCACGGCACGGCACCTTCAGCCGACCGCGCCGCGCCGCGGAAAACTGCACACCGCGGCAGCCCTGGCAAATGCACGCCGATCGCGTGCGCGAATGCGCGAGGGCAGCTCACAGCAGACCCCCAGCAACGGCCGGACCTGCAGGAGTGAAACCCGGCTCGCAAGTGTTCTTGACGACGCAAATACACGCGCCCCCTCTGCCTTAGCGAACATCTCCCCCATTTCCCGAAACCTCGAACCGGCTCGGCAGACCTGCAGTAACGTTCGCGTCAATTCACCATCCGGTAGACGGCCTGGAGCAGCGATGAGCGTCAATCCGTTCGACGATGAAACCGGCACCTTCCTCGTCCTGGTGAACGACGAGGAGCAACACAGCCTGTGGCCGTCCTTCGCTGATGTTCCGGCCGGTTGGCGGGTGGTCTTCGGCGAGGCGGACCGCGCCGCCTGCCTGGATTACATCGAGCAGAACTGGACGGACATCCGGCCAAAGACGCTGCGCGACAGGCTCGCAGACAACAAGGGCTAAGAGACTCGGCCGACGGGATTGGGGGGCGCGGATGGAGCTTGAGAATCGAGCACTTCCGCGGACGCGCATCGTTGCACGCCCACTTCAGGTTTCACCGACCGACACCCGCACGGAATCACCGAGTGGAAGAGGGTGACCGATCGTGGATCACGTCAGCGTCGGTTCGACTGCCGTCATCGGCATGGCCTGTCGCCTTCCCGGGGGGATCGACTCTCCCGAACAGTTGTGGCAGGCCCTACTGCGCGGTGACGATCTGGTCACCGAGGTGCCGCCAGACCGGTGGGACGCCGACGAGTACTACGACCCCCAACCGGGGGTGCCCGGGCGGTCGGTGACGAAGTGGGGTGGGTTCCTCGACGACGTCGCAGGCTTCGATTCCGACTTCTTCGGGATCAACGAACGCGAGGCGACGGCGATCGATCCACAGCACAGGCTGCTGCTGGAGACCTCCTGGGAGGCTATCGAGCACGCCGGCCTCACCCGGGAGATGATGCTCGATTCGCTGACCGGGGTTTTTGTCGGCCTGACGCACGGCGACTACCAACTGCTGGCGGCAGATGCGGACGCTGTCGAGGCGCCGTACGGCTTCACGGGCAGCAGCTTCAGTTTGGCCTCCGGGCGGATTGCCTACGCCCTGGGGCTTCACGGTCCCGCATTGACGGTGGACACCGCGTGTTCGTCCGGGCTGACCGCGGTACATCTGGCCTGTCACAGTCTGATCGACGGAGAGAGCGACCTCGCGCTGGCAGGGGGCGCTGCCGTGATCCTGGATCCGCGCAAGCTCGTCGCGGGGTCGGCGGAGGGCATGCTGTCCCCCACCGGAAAATGCCATGCGTTCGATGTCGCGGCGGACGGCTTTGTGTCCTCGGAGGGATGCGTCGTCGTACTACTCAAACGGCTGCCCGATGCGTTGCGCGACGGCGACCGGATCCTGGCACTGATCCGCGGCACCGCCGCCAACCAGGACGGCCGCACGGCGACCATCGCCACCCCGTCGGTGACAGCGCAGACCGCCGTGTACCGGTCGGCGTTGGCGGCCGCCGGCGTCGACGCCCGCAGCGTCGGCATGGTAGAGGCGCACGGTCCCGGTACACCGGTCGGTGATCCGATCGAATACGCAAGCCTGGCAGACGTTTACGGTACCGAGGGGCCCTGCGCGCTGGCCACGCTGAAGACGAACTTCGGCCATGCCCAGTCGGCCGCCGGAACGCTCGGGCTGATGAAAGCGATCCTCGCCCTGCAGCATGGCGTGGTTCCGCGGAATCTTCACTTCGACCGACTGCCGGACGAGATGGCCGCAATCGACACCCAGCTGTTCGTCCCACAGGTGGTCACGGAGTGGCCCACCAACGGCCGACACCCCCGTCGCGCGGCGGCGTCGTCGTACGGACTCTCGGGAACCAACGTGCACGCCATCGTCGAGCAGGCACCGGAAACCGCTGAATCACAGGTTGTCCAGGTCGATCCTCCGGTGAGGTCGCCACTGCTGTTCCCGCTGTCGTCAACCTCCGCCGACGGCCTTCGCCACACCGCCGGCCGGCTGGCCGACTGGGCGACGACACACCGGGAAGTGACGCTGCCGGATCTGGCCTACACCCTGGCCCGTCGACGCGGCCACCGTCCCGTTCGTACCGCCGTCATCGCCGGGAACCGGTCGGATCTCGCGGCGGCGCTCCGCGACGTCGCCGACGGTGACGCCCCGTTTGAACCTGCAGTGGGGCAGGACGATCGCGGCCCGGTATGGGTGTTCTCCGGGCAGGGCTCGCAGTGGGCCCAGATGGGCACCGAGTTACTGGCGACCGAACCGGTCTTCGCAAGCACGGTCGCGGCGGCCGAGCCTCTGATTGTCTCCGAGGCCGGATTCTCGGTGACCGAGGCGATGACCGCCCAGCAGCCTGTGACGGGCATCGACCTAATCCAGCCGACCCTGTTCACCGTGCAGGTCGCCCTGGCCGAGACCATGCTTTCCTACGGCGTGCGTCCGGGCGCGGTCATCGGGCATTCCCTCGGCGAGGTCGCAGCAGCGGTCGTCGCCGGAGCTCTCTCGCTCGAGGACGGAGTGCGCGTCATCTGCCGGCGCTCGCGGCTGATGTCCCGCATTGCCGGCGCGGGCGCCATGGCATCGGTGGAACTGCCTGCCCAGCAGGTGCTGTCCGAGCTCATCCATCGTGGTGTCGACGACGCCGTGGTGGCGGTCGTGGCGTCGCCACAATCCACCGTGATCGGCGGCGCCAAGCACACCGTGCAGGGACTGGTCGCGGCCTGGCAGCAACGCGACGTAATGGCCCGCGAGATCGCAGTCGACGTCGCCTCACACTCCCCCCAGGTCGATCCGATTCTCGCCGAGCTGAGCGATGCGCTCGCCGAGTTGCAACCGATGACGCCGAAGGTTCCCTTTTATTCGGCAACCCTCTACGACCCGCGCGAGCAACCCGTCTGTGACGCCGAATACTGGGCGGACAATCTGCGCCACATGGTGCGGTTTGCGCCGGCGGTGCAGGCCGCCCTTGAGGATGGCTTCCGCGTCTTCGCCGAGTTGGCCCCGCACCCGCTGCTCACGCACGCTGTCGAACAGACCGCCCGCGGACTCGACATGTCATCGGCGGCGCTGGCCTGCATGCGCCGCGAGCAGGCTCAACCGAACGGTTTGCGCGGCTTCGTCGTCGACCTGCACAGCGCAGGAGCTGCGGTCGACTTCTCCGCGCTCTACCCGAGCGGAAACCTGGTGGACGCACCGCTGCCGACCTGGACCCACCGACGCTTACTCTTCAGCCGCGGAGCTCAGGATTCCCTGACCCACGGTGGCTGCACTTTGTCGGTGCATCCGCTGTTGGGCGCGCACGTGCAGTTGCAGGAGGAACCGGAGCGCCATGCCTGGCAGGCCGAGGTGGGCACCCTCGCACAGCCGTGGCTGGGCGATCACCGTGTCCGAAATGTGGCGGTGATGCCGGGGGCCGCCTACTGCGAGATGGCACTTGCAGCCGCAGACGCCGTGCTGGGCGACGCCTCGGAGGTCCGCGACATCCGTTTCGAACAGGCGTTGCTGCTGGACGCGGAGACCACAGTCGGCTCTTCGGCGGCGATGTCATCGCCGGGTGTCTTCGATTTCGCCGTGGAGACCAATCGGGGCGGCGAACCGGCGCGCCAGGCTTCCGCCGTCCTGCAGACTGCAGAGCAGAAGCCGTCGGCTGCACAGGACATCGCGGCGTTACTCGCCGCACACCCGTGCCATCGACGCGGCGACGAGGTGCGCACACAGTTGGAGTTGCGCGGGATTCGATACGGTCCGGCCTTCGGTGGTCTGGGTGCGGTGCACACCGGCGAGGAAACATCCGGCACCGTCCTGGTCGAGGTTGCGCTACCCCGCCAGATCAGGTCCCAACAAGACGCCTACGGCGTTCACCCGGCACTGCTGGATGTCTGTTTCCAGTCTGTCGCAGCACATCCTGCAGTCGCGGCCCTGGGCGACGACGTGCTGGCACTGCCGCTGGGCGTTCGGCGGCTACGCTCCTACGGTACGGCCCGAAGCGCCCGCTACTGCTACACACGGGTGACCAGAGCCGACGCCGCAGGGGTCGATGCGGACCTCGAGGTTCTCGACGAACACGGAACAGTCCTGCTCGCCGTGCAGGGGCTGCAGCTGAGCACCGCGGCCTCGGGGGCCGGCCACCGCGACCGGATGCTCGCCGACAGATTGCTGAGCATCGAATGGCGCCGGCAGGAACTGTCCGAGGCGGAGCGCGCCGCCACCGGCACCTGGCTGCTGATCAACACCACCCCCGAGGACACCACCGCCGCGTCGTGGATGGCAACGCTGAAAACACATGGTGCACAGTGTAAAACGATGCAGTGGCCGCGAACTGCCGATCATGCCAACCACGGCGCCAAGCTTGCCGATCAGCTGCGCGCCGGTGGGATCGCGGGTGTTGTGGTGTTCGCCGGCCCAGAGAGGACCGATGACGGGGATCAGTCCCCGCGCGATGGTGTCGAGTGCGTGCGGCATCTGGTCCGAGTCCTCCGTCGACTGCCCGAAACTCCCGGCGAACTCCCCCGCCTGTACGTCGCGACGCGCGGTGCTCAGACCGTGGTGGCCGGTGACATGGCGAATCTGGAGCAGGCCGGGCTGCGTGGTCTCATCCGGGTCATCGGGACCGAACATCCTCAGCTGCATCTGACTCACATCGACGTGGACGACGCCACCGATCCCGATCAACCAGTGCGGGAACTGCTCAGCGGGTCGGACGAGGACGAGACCGCCTGGCGCGATGGCGTGTGGTTTGCGGCGCGGCTGATCCCCGATCCGCTGGGTCCGGACGACCGCAGGACATTCGTCGGCGACCAGCAACACGATGGGATGCGACTGCAGATCCGAGTACCGGGTGATCTGGAGACGATGGAACTCGTTTCCTGCCAGAGGGTTCCGCCGGGACCCGGTCAGATCGAGGTTGCGGTCAGCGCGTCCAGCATCAACTTCGCCGACGTTCTCGTGGCGTTCGGACGCTACCCGGCATTCGACGGGCAGCTACCACAGCTGGGAACCGACTTCACCGGAGTGGTGACCGCTGTCGGATCGGACGTGACCGCACACAAGGTGGGCGATCACGTCGGTGGGCTGTGTGCCGACGGCTGCTGGGCGACCTTCATCACGTGCGACGCAGCACTGGCGGTCACCCTCCCCGCGGGTCTTTCCGACGAGCAAGGTGCCGCGGTGACGACCGCGCACGCCACCGCCTGGTACGGCCTGCACGACCTGGCCCGGATCGGGCGCGGGGACAAGGTGTTGATCCACTCCGGAACCGGAGGCGTCGGACAGGCCGCCATTGCCATCGCCCGCGCGGCCGGGGCGGATATCTTCGCTACCGCGGGTAGTGAACGGCGTCGACAGTTGTTGCTCGACATGGGTATCGAGCACGTGTACGACTCGCGAAGCATCGAGTTCGCCGAGCAGATTCGTCGCGACACCGGCGGCTACGGCGTCGACGTCGTGCTCAACTCTGCGACCGGCGCCGCCCAGCGCGCCGGGTTGGATTTGCTGGCGCTCGGCGGCCGCTTCGTCGAGATCGGTAAGCGCGACATCTACGGCGACACCAAGCTCGGGCTGTTCCCGTTCCGGCGCAATCTCGCGTTCTTTGCCGTCGATCTGGGGTTGCTCGCATACAGCCGACCCGACCGGCTGCGAGACCTTTTGACAAAGGTGTACCAACTCAGCGCAGACGGCGTGCTGCCGGTGCCCCAGAGCACGCACCACCCGCTTGCGGACGCCGCCACGGCGATCCGATTGATGAGCAGCGCTCAACACACGGGCAAGCTCGTGCTCGAGATCCCCCACACCGGCCGCCGCCGCGTGATGGTCCCGCCGGATCAAGCAACGGTGTTCCGTCACGACGGTGCCTACATCGTCACCGGCGGCCTGGGTGGCCTGGGACTGTTCCTGGCCGGGAAGATGGCAACGGGCGGTTGTGGCCGCATCGTGCTGTGCTCGCGCTCGCGCCCTACGACCGAAGCACTCGAGGCGATCCTCGCGATGGACACCGACGTCGTGGTGGAATGCGGCGACATCGCCGAACCCGGAACGGCGAAGCGCTTGGTCGCCACGGCGACCGCCACCGGCCTTCCCCTGCGCGGTGTACTCCACGCGGGCGCGGTGGTCGAGGACGCCACGCTGGCGAACATCACAGACGAGATCATCGACCACAACTGGGCACCAAAAGTTCACGGCGCGTGGAACCTGCACACGGCCGCCACCGGCCAGCCGTTGGACTGGTTCTGCTCGTTCTCCTCGGCGGCTGCCCTGGTGGGCTCGCCCGGGCAGGGTGCCTACGCCGCGGCCAACAGCTGGCTGGATGCCTTCACCCACTGGAGGCGTGCGCAGGGCCTTCCGGCCACCGCCATCGCCTGGGGTGCCTGGGCCGAGATCGGCCGAGCTACGGCTTTCGCGGAGAGCTCAGGGGTGGCGATCGCTCCCGACGAGGGCGCCTATGCGCTGGAAACACTTCTGCGCCATAACCGTTGTCATGCCGGCTACGCACCGATCACCGGCGCACCGTGGCTGACGGCCTTCGCCGAACGTAGCCCGTTCGCTGAAGCGTTCCGCTCCGGCGCCCACGACGCAGCAATGACGAACAGACTGCGGGCCGAACTCGACGCGCTGCCGCCGGCCGAGTGGCCTGCCCGAGTGCGGCGTCTGGTCTCCGATCAGGTCGGCCTGATTCTGCGCCGCAGCGTTGATCCCGACCGGCCACTGTCCGGGTACGGGCTCGATTCACTGGGCGCACTCGAACTGCGCACCCGCGTCGAAAACGAGACAGGAGTGCGTCTGTCATCCACCGACATCGCCACGATCACCATTCGCGGTCTGGCGGAGCTGCTGTGCACAAAGCTGGCGTCCCGGGACGCCGCTTGAATTCTGGGGGACACCGATGGAGCTCGATGACACGGCATTTCCGCTGACACGCGGACAGCTCGACATCTGGCTTGCCCAGCAGACGGGTCGCTTCGGTACGGGCTGGCAACTGGGTCTCTTCGTGCGAATCGACGGCCCGGTCGACCGTGCCGCGCTCGAATGGGCGATCCGTCGAGTGATGCGAGAGGCCGAACCGGCGAGGGCCGCCTTCTTCGAGGAGGACGGCCGGGTCTTCCAGAAGCCGATCGACTATCCGAAGGTCGAACTGGCCTACCACGATCTGTCGGGCTCGGCGGATTCTGCTCAGATCGCCTTCGCGACAGCGTCCTCGATTCAACGCACCCCGATGCCCTTGACCGGTCCGCTGTTCCGATTCGCTCTGTTCAGGACCGGGCCCGCCGAATTCTACTGGTTCACCTGCTGCCACCACCTGATCACCGACGGCTCGGGCGTCGCGCTCGTCGGCCACCGGATCGCTTCGGTGTACTCGGCAATAGTGACGGGATCACCCATCCCGGCTGCCTTCTTCGGCTCGCTGCACGATCTGGTCAGCAGCGAGATGGCCTACGAGTCGTCGCCTGAGTTTCTCGAGGATCAGGACTATTGGACCCGCAACCTGCCTTCACAACCGGGTCCAGATCACCGGCGGCCCGACACCGCCGTCGCGCAGGATCCCTACACACCCTCGGCGCCAGTCCAATTGGACCCCGCGGTGCTTCGCCGGGTGCACCAATTCTCCGAAGCGAGGGACGTGCCGCGGTCGTCCATCGTCACCGCGGCATGCGCGCTGCTGGTGCGCAGGTGGTCCGGTGTGTCCTCGGAGGTGGTGCTCGACTTTCCGGTGAGCAGGCGAGTGCACCTGAAGTCGAAAACACTTCCCGGGATGGTCTCCGGGATCGTACCCCTGGTTCTCGACGCCCGACCGGGGGCGACGGTCACCGAGTTCTGCGAGCATGTCGATGGGAGAATCGGAGAAGCACTGCGCCATCAGCGTTTTCCGGTGCAGGACCTCGAGCGGAGAGCACACGCGCGTGACCCGGGACAGCCGAGCGGTCGGGTGAACGTCAACTTCATACCGTCGGTCTTCACCCTGCAGTTCGGGGGTGTCGCGGCGTCGGCGTCCTACACCGGCTCCGGCCAGGTGGCCGGCTTCGGCTTGTTCTTCTCCAGCGTGGGCGACAAGCTCTTTCTCAGCACGGCAGGCGCGGCAGAACCCTTCTCGAGGTTCGAGGTCACCGACCTGGCGGAGCAACTGCAGCGAGTCCTGGCGGCGATGACCGCCGGGCCGTTGCATCGCCTCTCGTCGATCGATCCCACCGCCCCGGGCGAGGACGCACAGCTCGACCGCTGGGGCAACCGAACTCTATTGAGCCAGGATGCGACGGCGGCGTCGATACCGGAGTTGTTCAGCGCTCAGGTCTCGCGGGACCCGACGGCAATTGCGCTGGTTCACGGGCAAATGTCGTGGACCTACGGAGACCTCGACGAGGCGTCGAACAAGCTGGCGCACTTGCTGTCCGAGCGTGGTGCGGGGCCGGGACAGTGCGTGGCGCTGTTGATGGAGCGCTCGGCTCACGCCGTCATCACGATCCTGGCGGTGCTCAAGTCCGGGGCGGCCTACCTACCGATCGACCCCGCACATCCACGCGCCCGAATCAGATTCATGATCGACGACTCGACACCGGTCGTCGCCATCAGCACCGCCGGATTGGCCGGTCGCTTCCACGGATGTGATCTGCCGGTGGTCACCATCGACGACCCCGCGGTGGACGCCCAACCCGGCACCCCTCTGCCCTGGCCCGCGCCCGACGACCTCGCCCACATCGTCTACACGTCGGGCACCACCGGCGTCCCCAAGGGCGTGGCCGTCACCCACCAGCACGTCACCCGACTGTATGAGTCCCTTGATCTCGGCGTCGGGCTGTCGAAGCGGCACGTGTGGTGTCAATTCTTTTCCTACGCTTTCGATTTCTCTGTCTGGGAGATCTGGGGTGCACTGCTTCACGGCGGGCGGCTGGTGGTGGTGCCCGAGCCGGTGGCACGTTCGGCAGAGGACTTCCACGCCCTCCTGGTCCGCGAGCAGGTGACCGTCGTGAGCCAGACGCCGTCGGCGCTGAGCGCCCTCTCACCGGTCGGTCTGGAGTCGGTGGCCGTGTTGGTGGGCGGCGAGGCCTGCCCGGCGGAGATCGTCGATCGGTGGTCGCCCGGACGGGTGTTGGTAAACGTCTACGGTCCGACCGAGACGACGATCTTCGCGTCGGCGAGCGCGCCGTTGACACCGGGTTCGGGAGTACCGCCGATCGGCGCGCCGGTCCCGACCGCTGCGTTGTTCGTGCTGGACGGGTGGATGAAGTCGGTGCCCGCCGGAGTGGTCGGTGAGTTGTACGTCGCCGGCCGTGGCGTCGGCTGCGGCTACCTGCGTCGGCCGGGTTTGACCGCGTCGCGATTCGTGGCATGCCCCTTCGGCAGGCCCGGCGCGAGAATGTATCGCACGGGTGACCTGGTGCGGTGGGGCACCGATGGACAGCTGCAGTACGTCGGGCGCGCCGATGAGCAGGTCAAGATCCGCGGATACCGCATCGAACTCGGCGACGTACAGGCCGCCATTTTGGGGCTGGACGGAGTCGAGCACGCGGTGGTGATCGCCCGCGAGGACCGCCCCGGCGACAAACGCCTCGTCGGCTATCTCACCGAATCACGTGACGGGACAATTGATCCCGCAGACATTCGGGCAGCGCTGGCGGACCGGTTGCCACCGTACATGGTGCCGGCGGCGGTGGTCGTACTCGAGACGATGCCGTTGACGGTCAACGGCAAACTCGACGCAGGCGCCCTGCCCGCCCCCGAATATCTCGACGGGAACCGCTACCGCGCCCCTGCCTCCCCTGTCGAGGAGATCATGACAGGCATCTACGCCGAGGTCCTCGGTGTGGAACGGGTCGGGGTCGACGACTCGTTCTTCGACCTGGGGGGCGACTCGGTGTCGGCAATGCGTGCCGTCGCGGCGATCAACAGCGGACTTGATGCTGGACTATCGGTACGCGCTCTGTTCGACGCGCCCACGATCGCCCAACTGGCGACACGTCTCGGTGGCGGGGCCGCGCGGCGTGCGCCGCTGATCGCCACCGAGCGGCCGACGCAGATTCCGTTGTCGTTCGCCCAAAGTCGGCTGTGGTTCGTCGACCAGTTGCAGGGACCCTCACCGGTCTACAACATGCCGTTGGCGCTGGCGCTGCGGGGCAGACTGAATGCCGAGGCTCTCGGCGCCGCGCTGGGCGATGTGGTGAGCCGCCACGAAAGCCTGCGCACTCTGTTCGCGGCCCCCGAGGGGGTTCCGCGGCAACTGGTTATTCCCGCAGCACAAGCCGACGGCTTCTGGCATGTCGTCGACGCCACCGGATGGCCCGCGGGCCTCCTGGATGACGCCATCATGGAGACCGCGCGTCGCACATTCGACCTGGCACGCGAGATACCCTTGCAGGCGAAGCTTTTCCATGTCGGCGACGACGAACACGTCTTGGTCGGAGTCCTGCACCACATCGCTGCCGACGGCTGGTCGATCGCCCCACTGATGCGGGACCTGGGTGTGGCGTATGCAAGCCGGTGTGCAGGGCAGGCGCCGGGCTGGGCGGAGTTGCCGGTGCAGTACGTCGACTACACCCTTTGGCAACGCGCACAGTTCGGCGATATCGACGACGAGGCCAGCCCGATCGCCGAGCAGTTGTCGTACTGGCTGGATGCGCTGGCCGACCTGCCTGAGCGTCTCCAACTGCCCACGGATCGGCCCTACCCTTCGGTGGCGGATCAGCACGGCGCCACCGTGACGCTGGACTGGTCGGCGGAGCTGCAGCAGCGGCTGCGCGAGGTGGCCACCGCACACAACGCGACAAGCTTCATGGTCGTCCAGGCGGCTCTGGCATTTCTTCTGTCACGGCTGAGCGCAAGCCCCGACGTGTCAATAGGTTTCCCGATCGCCGGCCGCAGCGATCCCGCGCTCGACGAGCTGGTGGGCTTCTTCGTCAACACCCTGGTGCTGCGGGTCGAGGTGTCCGGCGATCCCACCGCCGCCGACCTTCTGGCGCAGGTGCGGCGGCGCAGTCTGGCCGCCTACGAACACCAGGACGTGCCCTTCGAGGTTCTCGTGGAGCGGCTCAACCCCACCCGAAGCCTGACCCATCACCCGCTGGTCCAGGTGATGCTGGCGTGGCAGAACCTGCCTGGACACCACTCCGGCAACCCGGCTGCGCCGACACTCGGCGAGCTGCAGGTGACCCGAATGCCGGTAGACACCCACACCGCCCGCATGGACCTGTCGTTCTCGTTGGCCGAGCGCTTCACAGAAGGCGGTGAGCCGGCAGGCATCGGCGGGACGGTGGAGTTCCGCACCGACGTGTTCGACGCCGCCGGTGTCCGGCTGCTGGTCAAGCGGTTCGAGCGCGTTCTGTCGTTGATATCAGCCGATCCCGACAGACGATTGTCGTCGATCGACGTGCTCGACGCCGCTGAGCGGATGCGGCTGGACGATATCGGCAACAGGGCGTTGCTGAGCGTTGCGCCCCCGCCGGCGGTGTCGGTTCCCGAGTTGTTCGCCGACCAGGTGGCGCGCATCCCGCAGGCGGTGGCGATCTGCTGTGAGGGACGTTCGTGGACCTACCGCGAGGTCGAGGAGGCCGCCGACCGGATGGCGCAAACGCTGGCCGGCATGGGAGCGGGTCCGGGGCGGTGTGTGGCGCTGCTGGTGGAGCGTTCAGCCGAGGCGGTCACAGCGATGTTGGCCGTCCTCAAGACCGGGGCGGCATATCTGCCCATGGACCCCGCGCACCCCGATGCGCGGGTCGCGTTCATGATCGCCGATGCCGCACCTGTCGTCGCCATCACCACCGAAGCCCTGCGGGCGAGGCTCAACGGATTCCGGGGAACGGTCGTCGATATCGACGCCCTAGCTTCGGACCGGACGCCCTGCACCCCGCTGCCGGTTCCCGCGGCAGATGACATCGCCTACCTGATCTACACCTCTGGCACCACCGGCGTGCCCAAAGGTGTTGCCGTCACCCATGACAACCTGACCCACCTGGCGGCCTCCACGCCGTCAGACCTACCGGAGGAACAGGTGTGGACACAGTGTCACTCCTATGCCTTCGACTTCTCGGTGTGGGAGATCTGGGCCTCGCTGCTCGGTGGAGGCCGCCTGGTCGTGGTTCCCGAACTGGTGGCGGGGTCTCCGGAAGAGTTGCACGCCTTGCTGCTTGGCGAGCAGGTCACCGTACTCACCCAGACTCCTTCAGCGGTCGGAGCCTTGTCCCCGCAGGGGCTGGAATCGGTGGCTCTGCTCCTCGGCGGGGAGGCCTGCACTGCCGAGGTGGTGGACCGTTGGGCACCTGAGCGCGTGATGATCAACGCCTACGGCCCGACCGAAGCCACCGTGTATGCCTCGATGAGTCTGCCGCTGACACCAGGTTCGGGCGCAGCGCCCATCGGCGCCCCGGTGTCGACGGCGGCACTGTTCGTCCTCGACGAGTGGCTGCGGCCGGTACCTGCCGGGGTCGCCGGGGAGTTGTACGTGGCGGGCCGGGGTGTCGGGTGCGGTTACTTGCGCCGGCCGGGCTTGACCGCCTCGCGGTTCGTCTCGTGTCCGTTCGGGGGTTCCGGGTCGCGGATGTACCGGACCGGAGACCTGGTGTCCTGGCGGGCCGACGGGCAACTGCAGTACCTGGGCCGCACCGACGACCAGGTCAAAATCCGTGGCCACCGAATAGAACCGGGCGAGATCCAGACCGCACTCGCCGGCCTGGAGGGGGTGACCCAAGCCGCGGTGATCGCCCGCGAAGACCGCCCGGGTGACAGTCGTCTGGTCGGCTACGTCACCGGAGCGGTCGACCCCGCGGGGCTGCGTGCAGCGTTGGCCGAGCGATTGCCCTCCTACATGGTGCCGGCAGCAGTTGTCGTCCTCGACGAACTGCCATTGACCGTCAACGGAAAACTCGATGCGCGCGCGCTGCCTGCACCCGATTACTCAGCCGGTGAGCGCTACCGCGCTCCGACCGATGCCATCGAGGAGATTCTGGCCGGCATCTACGCCCAGGTCCTCGGACTCCAGCGGGTGGGAACCGACGACTCGTTCTTCGACCTTGGTGGAGACAGTATTTCGTCGATGCAGGTGGTGGCCCGCGCCCGGGCTGCAGGCGTGCTGTGCCGTCCGCGCGACGTCTTCGTGGAGCAGACCGTTGCGCGGCTGGCCCAAGTGGTCGGGGTGACCGGCGGTGAGGACAGCCCGATCGATGAGGGTGTCGGGCAGGTGGTGCCGACCCCGATCATGCGCTGGCTGCGCACCGTCGAGGGCCCGACAGCCGAGTTCAACCAGACCGTCGTGGTGCAGGCACCCACCGGGGCGTCCCTGGCCGACGTGGTTGTGGTGTTGCAGGCACTGCTGGACCGGCACGCCATGTTGCGACTGCGTGCTCTCGACGACGGGTCCGGTTGGTCACTGCAGATCCCCGAGCCCGGTTCAGTGGACGCGGCCGCCTGCCTGCACCCGGTCGACGCGCTTTCCGACGGGGCCCTGGCAGCGGCACGTTCGCGGTTGAATCCCTCCGCCGGAACGATGCTCAGCGCGCTGTGGGCCGTCGACACCGGACAATTGGCGCTGATCGTCCACCATCTCGCCATCGACGCCGTGTCCTGGCGAATTCTGCTCGAGGATCTCAATGCCGCCTGGGCCCAGCATCACAACGGCCAGGACATCACCCTGCCCCACACAGGCACATCGTTTCAGCGGTGGGCGTCGCTACTCGCCGAACACGCCCACACCCCGCGGGTCATCAGCACCGCCGGCGCCTGGAGACAGACGGTGTCCATCCCGCCCGCGCTGCCCGCACCTGAGCCCGAACTCGACACCTACGCCAGCGCCGGCCACCTCACCGCGACCCTGGAACCCGTCACCACCCGAGCGCTGCTCCTCGAGGTTCCCGCAGCCTTCCACACCGGGATCAACGACATCCTGCTCATCGCCCTGGCGTTGGCATGCAACGAATTCCTCAGTCCGAAGGGGCGGCCGATCGGCATCGACGTCGAAGCCCACGGCCGCGATGAAGACCTCTTCTCCGACGTCGACCTGTCCCGCACCGTCGGCTGGTTCACCACCAAATACCCTGTCGCGCTGACGGTCGGGACACTGCACTGGACCCACGTCATGGCTGGTCACGATGCACTCGGCCCCATCATCAAGAACGCCAAAGAACAGCTTCGCGCCCTCCCCGACGACGTGAGCTACGGACTGCTGCGCTACGTCGACACCGACGCCCGGCTGATCGGGCCGGATCCGTCAATCGGATTCAACTACCTCGGCCGGATGGGGTCTCCCGCCATCACGAGGACCGACAACCTCTGGCGTGCAGGCGAAGACGGCCTGTCGATCACAGGACCCGCCACCGCTATCCCGATGCCGCTGGGCCACGCCCTCGAACTGAACGCCGTCACCCTCGACACCAACAGCGGCCCACAACTCAGCGCCACCTGGACCTGGGCAACGTCGATCCTGAATGAGGATCAGATCAGCCGACTGAGCCGATTGTGGTTCGACGCACTCACCGGCATCTGCGCCCATGTCAAGCAGGGCGGTGGCGGGCTCACCCCATCGGACATCGCGCCCGCCAGGCTCACCCAACAACAAATCGACGAACTGCACCGGCAGTATCACCTCGCCGACGTCCTGCCGCTGACGCCGATGCAACAGGGACTCCTGTTCCACACCAAGTCAGCCCGCGGGCATCACGACGACATCTACGCCATGCAACTCGACCTCGCGATCACCGGCCCACTCGACCCGCACCGCCTGCGTGATGCGGTGCATGCCTCGATCAAACGGCACCCCAATCTGGCGGCGCGCTTCATCGACCGCTATGACCCTCCCGTACAGATCATTCCGGCCCATCCCACTGTGCCCTGGCGGTACCTCGACCTCGGCGGAAAGGTCGCGGATCTCGACGACCAGGTCCAGCGGTTCGATACGGCCGAACACAGCACCCTCGATACCTCCCACGAGTCGGCACAGACCATCACCGCTGATCCCGTCGCGCCCTGGCGCTGTGCCGAGCTGGACTCCGGTGACATCGAGGTCAACGAGCAGATCCAACGGGTGTGCGCTGAGGAGCGAGCCGCAGTCTGCGACCTCGCTGAACCGGCGGCGTTTCGGGTGGCGTTGATCCGGACCGCTCACGAGCGGTATCGGGTGGTGCTGACCAATCACCACATCGTGCTCGACGGCTGGTCGCTTCCGATCCTCGCGCGGGACATCTTCGCCGGCTACTACGAGCAGCGACTGCCCGCGACGGCGTCCTATCGCCGGTTCGTCACCTGGCTGGCCGACCGCGACGCCGACGCTGCCCGCGCGGCCTGGCGCGAGGTGCTGGCCGACTTCGACACTCCCACACTGGTCGCGCCACCTGGCCGGCTGGCGTCGGGCGCGCGGGGCACGGCGTCGATCACGGTGTCCGCCGAGACGACACATGCTTTGAGTGAGGTGGCAAGGTCATGCCACTCCACCCTCAACACCGTGCTGCAGGCAGCATGGGCGCAGGTCCTGATGTGGCTGACCGGCCGCCACGATGTCGTCTTCGGTACCGCAGTCTCAGGTCGCCCTACTGAGATGGCGGGCGCGGAATCACTTGTGGGCCTGCTGATCAACACGGTACCGGTGCGCGCACAGGTCGGCCCGGCCACCACGGTCGCCGGACTGCTCGACCAACTCCAGAGCGCCCACAACCACACCCTCGAACACCAGCACCTGGCGCTCACCGAGATCCACCGTGCCACCGGCCACAAGAACCTGTTCGACACCGTCTTCGTTTTCGAGAACTACCCGATCGACCCTGCGCTGTTCTCCAACGGGTTGGCCATCACAGACATCACCGGTCGCGAGCGCAACCACTACCCGCTCGCCATGGTCGCCCAGCCAGGCCGCCAATTGGGGCTGCGTGTCGAGTTCGACACAGATGTGTTCGACACGAAACGCATTGGCGCCCTGACCAAGCGGGTCGAACGGGTGTTGGCGGCGATGACGACCGATGCGGGGCAGCAGTCATGACAGCGGACTCCACACGGACGTTGTCGTCGTTCGATCTGCTGGATGAGGATGAGCACGCCGACCTGGACGAGTGGGGCAACCGGGCGGTGTTGAGCCAGCCCACCACCGCTGTCACGATCCCGGCAACGTTCACCACCCAGGTGTTGCGTACCCCGACGGCGGTGGCGCTGAGCTGTGGCGAGCGTTCCTGGACCTACCGTGAACTCGACGAAGCCGCCAACCGCCTGGCGCACCTGCTCGCCGGGCACGGGTCGGGCCCGGGCCAGTGTGTCGCAGTACTGATGGACCGCTCAGCCCGGGCCGTCACCGCGATCCTCGCGGTGCTCAAAACCGGCGCGGCCTATCTGCCGATCGATCCGGCGCATCCCCCCGCGCGGATCAAGTTCATGACCGAGGACTCCACGCCCGTCGCCGTGATCACCACACCCGGACTGGCCGATCTCCTTGCCGGGTGCGAACCGGCGGTCATCGATGTCGACGATCCCCGCATCGACTCCCACCCCGCAACCCCGCTGCCCACGCCCGCGCCGGACGACATCGCCCACATCATCTACACCTCGGGAACCACCGGAGTCCCCAAAGGTGTTGCTGTCACGCACCACAACGTCACGCGGCTCTTCGACTCACTCGATGTCGGAATCGAACTGACACCGGAGCAGGTGTGGACACAGTGCCACTCCTATGCCTTCGACTACTCGGTGTGGGAGATCTGGGGGGCGCTGCTGCACGGCGCACGGCTGGTGGTGGTGCCCGAGTCGGTTGCCCGCTCACCCGAAGACTTCCACGCCCTGCTGGTCAGCGAACGCGTCACCGTCCTGAGTCAAACCCCCTCGGCGATAACGGCGCTCTCGCCTGAAGGCCTCGGATCGACCGCACTGATGGTGGCCGGAGAGGCCTGCGCGCCCGAGGTGGTGGATCGGTGGGCGCCCGGGCGGGTGATGATCAACGGCTACGGCCCCACGGAGACCACGGTGTACGCCACGATCAGCTCCCCTCTGAGGTCGGGGGACGCCGTGCCGGTCGGCTCACCGGTACCCGGGACGGCGTTGTTCATCCTGGACGGGTGGTTACGTCCGGTGGCTGCGGGCGTGGTGGGCGAGTTGTACGTGGCCGGGCGGGGTGTGGGGGTCGGATATGTGCGCCGCAGTGGGTTGACCGCATCGCGGTTCGTGGCCTGCCCGTTCGGCCATCCTGGGATGCGGATGTATCGCACCGGGGACCTGGTGAGGTGGGGCACTGATGGGCAGCTGCTGTACCTCGGGCGTGCCGACGAACAGGTCAAGATCCGCGGCTACCGAATCGAACTCGGTGAGATCCACACGGCGCTGGCCGCATTGGACGGCGTCGACCGCGCGGTCGTCATCGCCCGCGAAGACCAACCCGGCACCAAACGGCTCGTCGGCTACGTCACCGAATCCGCTACGGGGACATTTGATCCCGTCGACGCTCGGGCCACTCTGGCTCACCGATTACCGCCGTACATGGTGCCTGTCGCGATAGTGGTCCTGGACGCGTTGCCGTTGACGGTCAACGGCAAACTCGACGTGCGTGCCCTGCCTGCGCCCGAGTACCACAACGGCGAGCAGTACCGCGCTCCGGCCACCGCGATCGAGGAGATCCTGGTCGACATCTACGCGCAGATACTCGACATGCAGCGGGTCGGGGTCGACGACTCCTTCTTCGACCTCGGTGGGGACAGCATTCTCGCGATGCGCCTGGTCGCCGCGATCAATACCGTTCTCGATGCCGACCTTTCGGTCCATGCCCTGTTCGATGCGCCCACAATCGCTCAGCTGGCGCCACACCTCGGCGAGCACTCCGGGCGGCGTGAGCCGTTGGTCCCCGTCGAGCGGCCGGTGGTGATTCCGTTGTCGTTCGCCCAGAGCCGGTTGTGGTTCCTCGACCAGTTGCAGGGTCCCTCACCGGTGTACAACCTCGCGGTGGCCCTGCGACTGCGCGGCAGGCTCGACGCCGACGTCCTGCAGACGGCACTGGCCGATGTGGTGGGCCGCCACGAATCACTGCGCACCACCTTCTCCGACATCGACGGTGTGCCGTTTCAGACGGTGGTCCCTGCCGAACGGGCCGAGTTCGGCTGGCAGGTGGTGGATGCCACGGGATGGCCTGCGAACCGGCTTGGTGAGGCGATCGGAGCCGCGGCACGTCACACCTTCGATCTGTCGACCGAGATCCCCCTGCGAGCCGTACTGCTCCGTTCCGCCGTTGACGACCATGTACTGGTGGCCTCGGTTCATCACATCGCCGCCGACGGCTGGTCGGTCACTCCGCTGGTGCGAGACCTTGGCGAGGCGTATGCCTGCCGGTGCGCCGGGCGATCCCCGGGCTGGGCTCGATTGCCGGTTCAGTACATCGATTACACGCTCTGGCAACGAAAACGCCTCGGTGACCTCGGCGAGAGTGAGAGTGTGATCGCCGCGCAGCTCGGCTACTGGCAGGATGCGCTCGCCGGGATGCCTGAACGCCTGCAGCTGCCGACGGATCGGCCCTATCCGCCGGCCGCCGATCAGCACGGCTCCACCGTGGCGGTGCAATGGCCCGCGGCGTTGCAGCAGCGTGTCCGAGAAGTGGCCGCCGAGCACAACGCGACCGGTTTCATGGTGGTGCAGGCCGCGTTGGCGGTGCTGCTGTCGCGGATGAGCTCCAGTTCCGATGTGGCAGTCGGGTTCCCGATCGCCGGCCGCGGCGATCCGGCACTAGACGAGCTGGTGGGCTTTTTTGTCAACACCTTGGTGCTGCGGGTCGACCTGGCCGGCGACCCCACCGTAGGCGAACTGCTGGCCCAGGTCCGCCGGCGCACCCTCGGCGCGTTCGAGAATCAAGATGTGCCTTTCGAGGTGCTGGTCGACCAGCTCAATCCGGCCCGGAGCCTGACTCACCACCCACTCGTCCAGGTGTTGCTGGCCTGGCAGAACCTGCCCGCGCACGCCCTCAGCGACACCGCCGCCGGACTGGCGCTGGGTGAGCTGCAAGTCACCCAGATGCCGATCGACACCCGTACCGCCCGCACGGACCTGTCGTTCTCGCTGGCCGAACGTTTCAGCGACACCGGAGAGCCCGCCGGGATCGACGGGACGGTGGAGTTCCGCACCGATGTGTTCGACTCCGCCACCGTCGAAACTCTCACCGAGCGGTTGCAGCGGGTGTTGGTGGCGATGACTACTGATGCGCGGCAGCGACTCTCGTCGATCGACGTGCTCGACGACAGCGAACATGCCCGCCTGGAGGAGTTCGGTAACCGGGCGGCACTGACCGCACCGGAACCTGCGCAGCTGTCGGTTCCTGAGATGTTCGCCGAGCAGGTGGGCCGCGCCCCGCACGCGGTGGCGGTGAGCTTCGCGGGCCGCTCGCTGTCCTACCGGGAACTCGACGAGGCCGCGAACCGGTTGTCACACGAGCTGGCAAGCCACGGCGCAGGTCCCGGCCAGTGCGTGGCGCTGCTGCTGGACCGCTCGGCGCAGGCCGTCGTCGCCATGCTGGCGGCGCTCAAGACCGGTGCGGCGTACCTGGCGATCGATCCCGCGCTGCCCGACGCCCGCCTCGCGTTCCTGCTGACCGACGCTACACCGACCACACTGATCACCACCGCGGCGCTGCGCACCCGCCTGGCCGGCCACGACATCGCAGTCATCGATGTCGACGACCCGGCCATCAACGACCAACCCACCACCAGCCTGCCCACACCCCACTCTGACGACATCGCTTACCTGATCTACACCTCGGGCACCACCGGCACCCCCAAAGGTGTCGCCGTCACTCACCACAACCTGGCACATCTCACCGACTCCACACCCGCGGATCTTCCGGCCGAACAGGTGTGGACCCAATGCCATTCGTACGCATTCGATTTCTCGGTATGGGAGATCTGGGCCGCGCTTCTCGGCGGTGGACGCCTGGTCGTCGTCCCCCCCGAAGTCGCAGCCTCACCACCCGACTTCCGTGCCCTACTCGTGCGCGAACACGTCACGGTGCTGACCCAAACCCCCTCCGCGGTGACCGCGCTCAGCCCTGAAGGGCTGGACTCGGTGGCGCTGCTGCTCGGGGGGGAAGCCTGCCCCGCCGACATCGTGGACCACTGGGCGCCAGGGCGGGTGGTCATCAACGCCTACGGGCCCACCGAGATCACCGTCTATGCCTCGATGAGCACTCCGCTGACGGCAGGGTCGGGCCCCGCACCGATCGGTGCGCCCGTTGCGACCTCGGCGCTATTCGTCCTCGACCATTCGCTACGCCCCGTGCCCGAAGGAGTCGTCGGCGAACTCTATGTCGCCGGCCGCGGCGTAGCCGTCGGATACCACGGCCGCACCGGCCCGACCGCATCACGATTCATCGCCTGCCCGTTCGGCCGACCCGGCGCCCGGATGTACCGCACCGGAGACCTCGTCCGCTGGCGCAGAGACGGACAACTGCAATACCTCGGACGGGCGGATGAGCAGGTCAAGATCCGGGGCTACCGTATCGAACTCGGCGAAATCCACACCGCCCTGGCCGCACTCGACGGAGTCGAACAGGCTGTTGTCATCACCCGCGACACCCACTCCGGCACAACACAACTCATCGCATACATCACCGGAACCGCGGACCCTGCCGTCGCGCGTACCGCGCTGTCCGGACAACTCCCCGCCTACATGGTCCCCGTCGCAGTCGTCGCCCTCGACGCCCTGCCCCTCACCGTCAACGGCAAACTCGACACCCGCGCCCTGCCCATACCCGAACCCACCGGCACCGACCAATACCGAGCCCCGAGCACCCCCATAGAAGAAATCCTCGCCACCATCTACGCCCAGGTACTCGGACTCGAGCAGGTCGGCGTCGACGACTCGTTCTTCGACCTCGGTGGTGACAGCATCCTGTCGATGCAGGTCGTCGCGCGGGCGCGGGCCGCCGGTCTGACGTGTCGGCCCCGCGATATCTTCGTCGAACAGACCGTGGCGCGACTGGCCCGGGTCGCCGGAGTCACCGACGGAACGGCGGTGCCGATCGACGAAGGCGTCGGACCGTTGCCCGCCACCCCGATCATGCGATGGCTGAGCACCGTCGACGGGCCCGTCGACCAGTTCAACCAGACGATGGTGGTGCAAGCCCCGGCCGGAGTCACCCGGTCCGATGTGGTGGTGGTTCTGCAGGCTCTGCTGGACCGGCACGCCATACTTCGGCTACGCGCCGTCGACGGCGGCGACGGCTGGTCCCTACAGGTCCCCGAAGCCGGTGCGGTTCAGGCGGAAGGCTGCGTCGAATCGGTGCGCGTGCTATCCGACGACGTGCTGCTTTCAGCGCGATCGCGGTTGAATCCCGCCGCGGGAGTGATGCTCAGGGCGCTGTGGGGATCCTCCACCGGCCAGTTGGCGTTGATCGTGCATCACCTGGCCGTCGATGCGGTGTCCTGGCGGATACTGCTCGAAGACCTCAACATCGCCTGGGCACAACACCACAACGGACAACCGGTGACATTGCCGATCACCGGGACATCCTTCACCACCTGGGCAACACTGCTGGCCGAGCAGGCACACAACCCCGCCGTCGTCGACGACGCGGAGGCCTGGCGACGCGTGCTCGCCACCCCGCCATCGCTGCCCACACCCCGAACCGATTCGGACACCTACGCCAGCGCAGGACATCTCACCGCCTCGCTTGACACCGACACGACCCGTCAACTGCTCGGCGAGGTACCCGCTGCATTCCACGCCGGGATCAACGACATCCTGCTCATCGCCTACGCGTTGGCGTGCCACGTATTCGCCGGCAACAATGACACCCCGATCGCCATCGACGTCGAAGGCCACGGCCGGAACGAAGACCTCTCCCCCGGGATCGACCTGTCGCGCACCGTGGGCTGGTTCACCACCAAGTACCCGGTCGCACTGAATGTCGGCGGATTGTCCTGGGGTCAGATCACAGTCGGTGATGCGGCCCTGGCCGATGTCATCAAGGGCGCCAAGGAGCAACTGCGCTCCCTGCCCGACGGCCTGACCTACGGACTTCTGCGCTACCTCAACCCTGACGTCGACCTCGCCGGATCGGACCCGTCCGTCGGATTCAATTACCTCGGCCGACTCGGGGCCGCGGACCTGTCCGATGGGTTGTGGCGTCCCAGTCACGATGGTCTGTCACTCACCGAAGCCGCGACGGCGGTGCCGATGCCGCTGGGCCACACCGTAGAACTCAACGCCGCGACCGTCGACACCGGCACCGGCCCCACCGTCAACGCCACGTGGCTCTGGGCGCCTTCGGCCCTCGGCCACGACGAAGTCGGCCGGCTGAGCCAATTGTGGTTCGAGGCCCTGGCCGGCATCTGCGCGCTGGTCGCCCACGGCGGCGGCGGGCTGACCCCCTCCGACATCGCCCCGGCACAACTCACCCAACAGCAGATCAACCACCTCGAGCAGCAATACCACGTCGCCGACGTCCTACCGCTGACCCCGCTCCAACACGGACTGCTCTACCACGCCCACACCGCAACGGATCTCGGCGATCTCTATGCGATGCAACTCGGCATCACCATCACCGGGCCACTGGATCCCGACCGCCTGCGCAACGCAGTGCTCACGGTCGTCAACCGCCACCCCAACCTCGCCGCACAGTTCAGCGACCAATCCGACGAACCCCTGCAGGTCATCCCCGCCGACCCCGACATCCCTTGGCAATACCTGACGTTGGACTCCGAAGAGAAGATCCGCCAACTGTGCGCAGCCGAACGCGTCGCTGTCTGCGACCTTGCCACGCCGCCGGCATTCCGCGGCGCGTTGATCCGCACCGCACCCGAACAGCACCGGATCATCCTGACCAACCATCACATCGTGCTCGACGGCTGGTCGCTGCCGATCCTGCTCCAGGAAGTGTTCGCAAGCTATTTCGGCCAGCGACTACCCGCAGCGGTGCCGTACCGCCGCTTCGTCGAATGGTTGGCCGATCGAGACCGTGACGCCGCCCACCTGGCCTGGCGCGAGGTACTGGCCGGCTTCGACGCCCCCACACTGGTCGGTCCGCCCGGTCGACTCGGGCTGGGTCCGCGCGGCATCCACAGATCCCGGGTGTCCGAGGAGAGCAGCCAGGCGCTCCGTGAGCTGGCACGCGCGCACCACACCACCCTCAACACGGTGCTGCAGGCCGCGTGGGCGCAGACGTTGATGTGGCAGACCGGCCGAAACGATGTCGCCTTCGGCACTGCCGTATCAGGCCGCCCGGCGGAGATCGCCGGCGCGGAAACCATTGTGGGCCTGCTGATCAACACCGTTCCGGTGCGCGCGCGTGTCACCCCCGCGAGCACCACCGCCGACCTGCTCGACCAGCTGCACAGCGCCCACAACCACACGCTCGAACACCAGCATCTGGCGCTCACCGAGATCCACCGCATCGTGGGCCAGGACCAACTGTTCGACACCCTGTTCGTCTACGAGAACTACCCGGTCGACACCACCGCACTCTCCGGCACCGGTGAGCTGGCCATCACCGGTATCACCGCTCGCGAATCCAACCACTATCCGCTGACGCTGCAAGCCATGCCGGGCAACGAATTAGGCCTGCGCCTCGAGTTCGACACCGACGTGTTCGACACCGCTACCGTCGAGGCACTCGGCGAACGGCTGCAGCGGGTGTTGATGTCGATGGCCGTCGATGCGGGGCAGCGGCTGGTGTCGTTCGATGTGCTCAACCCCGGTGAACACCGGCGCCTGGATCGGTTCGGCAACCTGGCGGCGTTGACCGCACCGGCACCGCCTCCCGTATCGGTACCTGAGTTGTTCGCCGAGCACGTCGTCTGTACCCCCGACGCCGTCGCG
The DNA here is from genome assembly GCF_039729195.1 of Mycobacterium sp. DL. Classification (NCBI taxonomy): domain Bacteria; kingdom Bacillati; phylum Actinomycetota; class Actinomycetes; order Mycobacteriales; family Mycobacteriaceae; genus Mycobacterium; species Mycobacterium sp. DL. Next base: position 5,557,775 of record NZ_CP155796.1, on the reverse strand, counting down.
GTGCGCTTCGCGGGCCTGTCGCTGTCCTACCGGGAACTCGACAGGGCAGCGAACCGGTTGGCGCACGAGTTGGCCGGCCACGGTGCGCGGCCGGGCGAATGCGTCGCGCTGCTGCTGCAACGCTCAGCAAAAGCCGTTGTAGCCATGCTCGCGGTGCTCAAAACCGGAGCGGCCTACCTGGCGATCGACCCCGCGCTGCCCGACACCCGGATCACATTCCTACTCACCGATGCCAGTCCTGTCGCTGCGGTCACCAGCATCCAGTTGGCCGAGCGGCTCCACGGCTACAGCGGCGCGCTCATCGATATCGACGATCCCCGCATCGACACTCAACCCGATGCCGCCCTGCCGGCACCCGGCTCAGATGACTTCGCCTATCTGATCTACACCTCAGGTACCACGGGCACCCCCAAAGGCGTCGCGGTCACCCACCACAACCTGGCCCACCTGGTGATGTCCACACCATCGGATCTTCCACCGGAACAGGTGTGGACACAGTGTCATTCGTATGCGTTCGACTTCTCGGTATGGGAGATCTGGGGCGCGCTGCTCTGCGGCGCCCGCTTGGTGATCGTGCCCGAGGACGTCACCGGCTCCCCTGCAGATTTCCACGCCCTGCTTGTCAGGGAACACGTCAACGTGCTCACCCAAACTCCCTCCGCCATCACCGCCTTGAACCCCGAAGGTCTGGAATCGGTGGCGGTGCTGCTCGGCGGGGAAGCCTGTCCCACCGACGTCGTCGATCGGTGGGCACCCGGGCGGGTGGTGATCAACGCCTACGGTCCCACCGAGATCACCCTGTACGCGTCGATGAGCGCACCCCTGCCACCCGGGTCTGCGTCGGTGCCGATCGGCGCGCCGATCCCGACGGCGGCGTTGTTCGTCCTCGACGGATGGCTGCGCCCGGTGCCACCTGAGGTGGTCGGCGAGCTGTATATCGCCGGGCGCGGCGTCAGCGTGGGCTACCTCCGCCGCACCGGACTGACCGGATCACGTTTCGTCGCCTGCCCGTTCGGTGAACCCGGCACCCGGATGTACCGCACGGGAGACCTGGTGCGGTGGGGTGCCGATGGGCAGTTGCAGTACCTGGGTCGCGCCGATGAACAGGTCAAGATCCGCGGTTATCGGATCGAGCTCAGTGAAATCCGGTCAGCACTCGTCGCAGTGGACGGCGTCGAACAAGCCGCCGTCATCGCCCGGCAAGACCACCCCGGCATCACCCGTCTCGTCGCCTACTTCATCGGAACAGCAGACCCGGCCGAGCTACGATCCGCGCTGGCCGAGCGACTGCCCGCGTACATGGTGCCCACCGCGATCGTGACTCTCCACGCTCTTCCACTGACGGTCAACGGCAAGCTCGACGTCCGTGCCCTGCCTGCGCCCGAATACCTCGACGGCGGGCACTACCGCGCCCCCGCCACCCCCGTCGAGGAAATCCTCGTCACCGTCTACGCCCAGGTACTCGGCCTCGAGCACGTGGGCGTCGACGACTCCTTCTTCGACCTCGGCGGAGATTCGCTGTCGGCGATGCGCCTGGTCGCCGCGATCAACACCAGCCTGAACGCCGACCTATCGGTGCGCACGTTGTTCGATTCGCCCACAGTCGCCCAGTTGGCGCCCCGGATCAGCGGGGGTGGCAGCCGACGTGAGCCGTTGGTGGCTGTCGAGCGGCCGTCGACGATTCCGCTGTCGTTCGCCCAGAGCCGGTTGTGGTTCATCGACCAGTTGCAGGGGCCCTCGCCGGTCTACAACCTGGCCGTGGCGCTGCGACTGCGTGGGCGCCTCGATCCCGCCGCACTGGCGGCGGCATTCGCCGATGTGGTTGGCCGCCATGAAAGCCTGCGCACTTCGATCACCGCGCCCGACGGGATCCCCCAGCAGTGTGTCGTTTCCGCCGAAGGGGCCGACTTGGGTTGGGATGTCATCGATGCCGCCGGATGGTCGGCGAGCAGGCTCGGTGAGGCCATCGACGAAGCTGCGCGCCACACGTTCGACCTGTCAGCCGAGATCCCACTGCGGGCAGGGCTTCTCCGTGTCTCTGACGACGAGCACATCCTGGTGGGCGTGGTGCACCATATCGCCGCCGACGGCTGGTCGATCACTCCGCTGATGCGCGACCTGGGCGAGGCCTATGCGGGCCGACGCGTCGGGCAGCCGCCGGACTGGGCTCGATTGCCCCTCCAATACATCGATTACACGCTCTGGCAGCGTGCGCAATTCGGCGATCTGACCGACAGCTCCGGGCCCATCGCCACGCAGCTCGCCTACTGGCAGAACGCACTCGCCGGACTTCCCGAACGCCTGCAGTTACCCACGGATCGGCCGTATCCGCCGGTCGCCGATCACCGGGGCGCCAGCGTGACGGTGCAGTGGCCCGCAGCACTGCAGCAGGGGGTGCGTGCGGTCGCCGCCGACCACAACGCGACGAGTTTCATGGTCGTTCAGGCCGCACTGGCCGTGCTGTTGTCGCGTGTGAGCGCCAGTTCTGATGTGGCGGTGGGGTTCCCGATCGCCGGGCGAAGCGATCCGGCCCTCGAGGAATTGGTGGGGTTCTTCGTCAACACCCTGGTCCTTCGGGTGGATCTCACCGGCGACCCCAGCTTCACCGAGCTGGTGGCACAGGTCAGACAGCGCACCCTGGCCGGCTACGAACACCAGGACGTGCCCTTCGAATTGCTGGTCGAGCGGCTCAACCCCACCCGCTCGCTCACCCATCACCCCCTCGTTCAGGTGCTGTTGTCCTGGCAGAACCTGCCCGGGCACGGCAACGACGACCCCGGGTTGACGCTCGGTGAACTGCAGGTCACCCAGATACCGATCGACACCCACACCGCCCGTACTGACCTGTCGTTCTCGCTGGCCGAACGCTTCAGCGACACAGGGGAGCCCGCCGGGATCGGCGGGACGGTGGAGTTCCGCACCGATGTGTTCGACGCGGACAGCATCGAGACACTGGTCGGGCGATTCGAGCGGGTGCTCGCGGCCGTGACCGCCGACCCGGGGCAGCGGCTCTCGTCGATCGATGTGCTCGATATCGGTGAACGGACCCGCCTCGACGACATCGGCAACAAGGCAGTGCTGACCGCACCAGAGCCTGCGCAGCTGTCGGTTCCCGAGATGTTCGCCGAGGTCGTGGACCGCATACCTGAAGCGGTGGCAGTGAGCTTCGCAGGCCGCTCGCTGACCTACCGGGAACTCGACGAGGCCGCGAACCGGTTGGCGCACTTGCTGTCCAGCCGGGGCGCACGTCCCGGCGAATGTGTCGCGCTGCTGCTGGACCGCTCGGCGCAGGCCGTCGTCGCGATGCTGGCGGTACTCAGGACCGGGGCGGCCTACCTGGCGATCGACTCGAGATTGCCCGACGCCCGCCTCGGGTTCATGCTCACCGACGCGGCGCCGATCGTGCTCATCACCACCACCGGGCTTCGGAGCCGGCTGGACAAGTACCACCTTCCGGTCATCGAAGTCGACGATCCAGCCATCAACGACCAACCAGCCACTGCCCCACCCGCACCGCACCCCGATGACATCGCGTACCTGATCTACACCTCGGGAACCACCGGAACGCCCAAGGGCGTGGCCATCACCCAGCAAAACCTTACCCATCTGGTGGCATCCACGCCGGCCGATCTTCCGGCGGAACCGGTGTGGACGCAATGCCATTCGTATGCGTTCGATTTCTCGGTGTGGGAGATCTGGGCCGCGCTTCTCGGCGGCGGACGGCTGGTGATCGTCCCCGAGGACGTGGCCGGGTCACCTCAGGACTTCCACGCGCTGCTGGTCAGCGAACGCGTCAACGTGCTCACCCAGACACCCTCCGCGGTCAATGCCCTATCCCCCGAGGATTTGGATTCGGTGGCGGTGCTGCTCGGCGGAGAGGCCTGCCCCGCGGAGGTGGTGGATCGGTGGGCGCCGCGACGGGTGCTGATCAACGCCTACGGCCCCACCGAGATCACCGTCTACGCGTCGATGAGCGCACCGCTGACCCCCCGGTCCGGCGCGGCGCCGATCGGCGCACCGGTCCCGACTGCGGCGGCCTTCGTGCTCGACGAATGGCTGAAGCCGGTGCCCGCGGGCGTGGTCGGCGAACTCTACGTCGCCGGGCGAGGCATCGGCATGGGGTACATCGGCCGCACCGGCCTGACCGCATCACGGTTCATCGCCTGCCCGTTCGGGAAACCCGGCGCGCGGATGTACAGGACCGGCGATCTGGTGTTCTGGCGCCCCGATGGACAACTGCATTACCTGGGACGGGCGGATGAGCAGGTCAAGATCCGTGGCTATCGCATCGAACTCGGCGAAATCCAGACCGCCCTGGCCGCACTCGACGGTGTCGACCAGGCGGTGGTGATCGCCCGCGAAGACCGGCCCGGTACCACCCGCCTCGTCGGCTACCTCACCGAATCAGCCAACAGCACAATTGATCCCGTCGCGACGCGTGACCAGCTGGCGCAACAGCTCCCCACCTACATGGTCCCCGCCGCAGTGGTCGTTCTCGACGCTCTGCCACTGACGGTCAGCGGCAAACTCGACACGCGCGCCCTTCCCGCACCCGAATACGAGACCACCGATCGGTACCGCGCCCCGACCGACGCGGTCGAGCAGATCCTGGCCGGGATCTACGCCCAGGTCCTCGGACTCGAGCGGGTCGGCGTCGACGAGTCGTTCTTCGATCTGGGTGGTGACAGCATCCTGTCGATGCAGGTGGTCGCCCAAGCGCGGGCCGCCGGTCTGACGTGTCGCCCTCGTGACGTCTTCGTCGAGCAGACCGTGGCCCGACTGGCCCGGGTGGTCGGCGCGGGCGGCGCAGTATCCGGACCGGTCGATGACGGCATCGGCGACCTGGTCGCCACCCCGATCATGCGCTGGCTCCAGACCGTCGACGGCCCCACCCGCCAGTTCAACCAGACCGTCGTCGTACAGGCCCCCACCGGAGCCACCCCGGCTGACGTCATCGTCGTGCTGCAGACCCTGCTGGATCGGCACGGAATGCTCCGGGCGAGCGCCGATGGCTCGTCGCTTCATGTGCCCGGCCCCGGGGCGGTCGACGCGCAGGGCTGCGTGCACGTCGTCGAGGAATTGTCCGAGGACGCAGTCGTTTCGGCGCGGTCGCGGTTGCACCCCGCCACAGGAGTGATGGTGAGCGCTCTGTGGTCGTCGTCGACCGGTCAGCTGGCGCTGATCGTGCACCACCTGGCCGTCGACGCCGTGTCCTGGCGGATCCTGCTCGAAGACCTCAACATCGCCTGGGCGCAACACCACAACGGCCAGCCGGTGACGTTGCCGGCCGTCGGGACCTCCTTCGTCACCTGGGCATCGCTGCTGGCCGACCGGGCGACTGAGCCCGCGGTCCTCGACCGGGCGGACGACTGGCGGCGAGTGCTGTCGACTCCGCTGTCGTTGCCGGCACCCCAACCCGACCGGGACACCTATGCCAGCGCAGATAGCCTCACCTCCCGCCTGGATACCGACACGACCCGTCAGCTACTCGGAGACGTGCCCGCGGCGTTCCACGCGGGGATCAACGACATCCTGCTGATCGCTCTTGCATTGGCGTGCAAGGAAATCCTCGACAATGGAGACACCGCCATCGGCGTCGACGTCGAAGGCCACGGTCGCGACGAGGAGCTGTCCCCCGGCATCGATCTGTCGCGGACCGTCGGCTGGTTCACCGTCAAATACCCCGTAGCCCTGGATGTCGGTGGTGGATTGTGTTGGGCACAGGTGAAAGCGGGTGACACCGCCCTCGGCCCGCTCATCAAAGGCGCAAAAGAACAACTCCGCGCCCTTCCCGACCCCCTGACCTACGGGCTGCTGCGCTACCTCACCACCGACGCCGACCTCGCGGGGCCGGAGCCAACGATCGGATTCAACTATCTCGGTCGACTCGGGTCCGCGGCCGCCGACCTGTCCGATGAACTGTGGCGTCCCAGCCAGGACGGCCTGCCGGTGGCAGAAGCCGCCACCGCGATACCGATGCCATTGGGCCACACCGTTGAACTCAACGCGGCCACCGTCGACACCGGCACGGGTCCGCAGCTGACCGCCACGTGGACGTGGGCCCCGGCGATCGTGGATGCCGCGCAGATCGGCCGGCTCAGCCAACTCTGGTTCGAGGCCCTGGCGGGCATCTGCGCCCACGTCGCCCACGGCGGCGGTGGGCTGACCCCCTCCGACATCGCCCCGGCCCTCCTGAGCCAACGGCAGATCGACGATCTGCAGCAGCAACACCGCGTCGCCGATGTGCTACCGCTGACGCCACTCCAGCAGGGGCTGCTCTTCCACGCAGACGCTGCACAGGATTTCGGCGATCTGTACGCGATGCAGCTCGACATCACCATCGCAGGCCCGCTGGACCCGGACCGCCTGCGCGGTGCGGTGCACACCGTGGCCGGCCGCCACCCCAACCTGGCGGCGACGTTCACCGACCGGTACGACCACCCGGTTCAGATCATCCCCGCCGAGCCCACTGCAGCATGGCGGTACACGCATCTGGACTCCGAGGAGCAGATCGCTCAGCTGTGCATGGCCGAACGCGCCGCGGTCTGCGACCTCGCCAACCCACCGGCGTTCCGGGTGGCACTGATACGCACCGCACCCGAGCAGCACCACATTGTCCTGACCAACCATCACATCGTGCTCGACGGCTGGTCGCTGCCGATCCTGCTGCAGGAAGTCTTCGCAAGCTATTTCGGCCATCGACTTCCTGCCGCGGTGCCGTATCGCCGCTTCGTCGAGTGGTTGGCCGATCGTGATCTCGACGCCGCACACACAGCCTGGGGCGACGTACTCGCCGGATTCGACACGCCCACCCTGGTCGGTTCGCCGAACCGTGTGACGCTCGGGAGGCGCGGCTCCATGTCGGATCAAGTGCCTGAGGACATCTCGCTGGCCCTCAGCGAGCTGGCGCGATCACACCACACCACCCTCAACACCGTCCTGCAGGCCGCCTGGGCACAGACGCTGATGTGGCAGACCGGTCGCGGTGATGTGGTGTTCGGCACCGCCGTCTCAGGACGACCGACCGAGATTCCGGGGGCGGAATCCATTGTGGGCCTTCTGATCAACACCGTGCCGGTACGCGCACACATCACTTCGGCCACCACCACCGCCGACCTGCTCGCACAACTGCACGGTGATCACAACCGGACCTTCGATCACCAGCACCTGGCGCTCACCGAGATCCACCGCGCTGTGGGCCGGGACCAATTGTTCGACACCCTGTTCGTCTTCGAGAACTATCCGCTCGACACCGGGGCGCTGGCGGGCACCGGCGAGTTGGCGATCACCGCGTTCACCGGCCGCGAGTCCAATCACTACCCGTTGACACTGCAGGCCATGCCCGGCACTGAGCTCGGCCTGCGTGTCGAGTTCGACACCGACGTGTTCGACGAGGGCGGCATCAAGAATCTTCTCGGGCGGTTGGGGCGGGTGTTGACGGCGATGACTGCTGATGCGGGGCAGCGGTTGTCATCGATCGATGTACTCGACGACAGCGAGCACTCCCTCCTCGAGGAGTTCGGCAACCGGGCGGTGCTGACCGCATCCAGCCCGGCCGCGGTGTCGGTTCCGGTGTTGTTCGCCGGGAGTGTGCGACGCAGTCCGAACGCGGTCGCTCTGCGTTTTGATGGCCGATCGACGACCTATCGGGAACTGGATGAGGCGGCGAACCAGTTGGCACACTGGCTGGCCGGCCACGGCGCGAGACCCGGGATGACGGTGGCGCTGCTGATGCAACGCTGCACCGAGGCCGTCGTGGCGATGCTCGCGACGCTCAAGACCGGAGCCGCCTACCTGGCGATCGACCCCGCACTGCCCGATTCCCGTATCGCGTTCATCCTCGACGACGCCATACCGGTCGCGGTCCTCACCACCGTCGGACTGCGGGGCCGACTGGACGAATCCAACGTGACCGTCCTCGATATCGGCGACCCGGCGATCGACGACCAACCTGCCACCGGAATGGGGGCACCCGACCCCGACGACATCGCCTATCTGATCTACACGTCGGGCACCACCGGAACACCGAAAGCTGTTGCAGTCAACCATCACAACCTCGTCCACCTCGCCGCCTCCACCCCCGCCACACTGCCGGCCGAGCAGGTGTGGACCCAATGCCACTCCTACGCCTTCGACTTCTCGGTCTGGGAGATCTGGGCCGCCCTGCTCGGCGGCGGCCGGCTGGTGATCGTCCCCGAGGACGTCGCCGGTTCCCCGCCGGAATTCCACGCCCTGCTCCTGACCGAACACGTCACCGTGCTCACCCAGACACCCTCCGCGGTCGACGCTCTGGCCCCCGAAGGATTGGAATCGATCGCGGTGCTGCTCGGCGGGGAGGCCTGCCCCGCGGACGTCGTGGATCGGTGGGCGCCCGGGCGGGTGCTGATCAACGCCTACGGCCCCACCGAGATCACCGTCTACGCCACCATGAGCACCCCCCTGGCCCCCGGGACAGGACCAGCCCCCATCGGAGCGCCCGTCACAACCACAGCGGCGTTCGTCCTCGACCACTGGCTACGACCCGTGCCCGCAGGCGTCGTCGGCGAACTCTACGTCGCCGGCCGCGGGGTGACCGTCGGCTACCTCGGCCGCACCGCCCTGACCGCCACCCGGTTCCTCGCCTGCCCCTTCGGGGAACCCGGCGCCCGGATGTACCGCACCGGCGACCTCGTCCGGTGGCGCCCCGACGGACAACTGCAATACCTCGGACGCGCCGATGAGCAGGTCAAGATCCGCGGCTACCGCATCGAACTCGGCGAGATCCAGACCGCCCTGGCCGCACTCGACGGTGTCGACCAAGCCGTCGTCATCGCCCGCGACGACCGACCCGGCACCACCCGCCTCATCGGGTATGTCACCGGCGCAGCCGATCCCGCCGCCGTGCGCGCCCACCTCGCAGAACAACTACCGCCCTACATGGTGCCTGCGGCAATCGTCGTCCTCGACGCGCTGCCACTGACCGTCAACGGCAAACTCGACACCCGCGCGCTACCCACACCCGAACACACCACCACCCCTTACTGTCCCCCCACCACCCCCAAGGAAGAACTCCTCACCACCATCTACGCCCACGTCCTCGGACTCGAACGCGTCGGCGTCCACGACTCGTTCTTCGACCTCGGCGGCGACAGCATCCTCGCGATGCGACTCATCGCCGCGATCAACGCCGGCCTGGACACCGACCTTTCGGTACGTGCCCTGTTCGACGCTCCGACGATCGCCAAGCTCGCACCGCAGGTCACCACGCAGACAGGTAGGCGCGTACCCCTGGCCCGGGTCGAGCGGCCCGCGGTCATTCCGCTGTCCTTCGCTCAGAGCCGACTCTGGTTCCTCGATCGATTCGTGGGCGGAATGGTGACCTACAACATGCCCACCGTGTTCGGCATCGACGGACCCCTCGATGTCGAGGCATTGGGCTGCGCAATCGACGACGTGATCTCCCGACACGAATCGCTGCGCACCATCTTCCCCGACACCGACGGCGTTCCCTACCAGCAGGTGGAGCCTTTCAGACCGGGGATGTGGCGGCGTGCAGACCCGGTGCTGCGATCGATGTCCGAGCAGGATGCCGCCACTGAACTGATGTCGCTGGCGGGCTATCGTTTCGATCTTTCAGCGGAGATCCCGATCCGAGCGCAGATCTGTTCGATGGGGCCCGGGAAGCACGCGGTCGGAATCGTGGTGCACCACATCGCCGCCGACGGTTGGTCGATCGCGCCGCTGGTGCGGGACCTCGGCGCCGCCTATGCCTGGCGGACCGGCGGGCAGACGCCGAGCTGGGCCGAACTGCCGGTCCAGTATGTCGACTACACGCTGTGCCAGCGCAAGCGGTTCGGCGACCTCGAGGACAGCGACAGCCCGATCGCTGGACAGCTGTTGTACTGGCAGGACGCACTGTCCGAAATGCCCGAACGCCTTCAGCTGCCCACTGATCGACCTTATCCGGCGGTCGCCGACTACCGCGGCGACACGGTGGTGATCGAGTGGCCGGCCGAGCTGCAGCAGCGGCTGCACGAGGTGGCCCGCACACACAGCGCGACCAGCTTCATGGTGATCCAGGCCGCGCTGGCGATCCTGCTGTCCAAGATCAGCGCGAGCAACGATGTGGCAGTGGGATTCCCGATCGCCGGACGCAACGACCCCGCACTCGACGAGCTGGTGGGCTTCTTCGTCAACACCCTCGTGCTGCGGGTCGACCTCACCGGCGATCCGTCCATCGCCGAGCTGCTGGCACAGGTCAGACAGCGGAGCCTCGCGGCCTACGAACACCAGGATGTGCCTTTTGAGGTACTGGTGGATCGGCTCAACCCCACTCGGTCACTGACCCATCAACCTCTCATCCAGGTGATGTTGGCCTGGCAGAACTTCGCCGGGGCGGGCACCACCGACCCCGCCGCGGGACTGGCTCTGGGTGATCTGCAGGTCACGCAGATGCAGGCCGATACCCATACGGCCCGGATGGACCTGCTGTTCAACCTCGCCGACCGCTTCGACGAGGCAGGTGAGCGAGCCGGGATCTGCGGGGTCGTGGAGTTCCGCACCGACGTGTTCGATGCGGACAGCATTCATACGCTGATCGAGCGGTTCGAGCGGGTACTGGAGGCGGTGACGGCCGACCCCACTCAACGACTGTCCTCGATGGATGTGCTCGACTCCGCGGAAAAGGCGCGAATCGACCGGTGGAGCAACCGGGCAGTGTTGAACGCACCGGCACCACCCACGGGGTCGATCCCCGTTCGCTGGGCCGCCCAAGTGGCGCTTACCCCGGACACGGTAGCGGTGACCTTCGAAAGGCGCTCGGTGACCTACCGAGGGGTTGATGAAGCCGCGAATCGGTTGGCACACCTGCTGTCTGAAGCCGGCGCAGGACCCGGGCGATGCGTGGCGGTGTTCTTTAGTAGGTCCACGGATGCCATCGTCGCCATCCTGGCCGTGCTCAAGACCGGGGCGGCGTATCTGCCGATCGACCCTGCGGCGCCCGCCGCACGGATGGATTTCATGATGGCCGATGCCGCGCCGATCGCCGTGGTCACCACCGCGGACCTCCGTTCCCGGCTGGGCGGATTCGATCTGCCGATCATCGATGTCGGCGATCCGCGCATCCCGGACCAGCCCGGTACGGACCTGCCTGCGCCCGCACCGGACGACATCGCATACTTCATCTACACTTCGGGCACCACCGGCAGGCCCAAAGGTGTTGCCATCACACACCACAACGTCATCCAGCTGCTGGAGTCGCTGGACGACGACGTACTGCGGACGGGGGTGTGGACGCAGTGCCATTCCCTGGCGTTCGACGTGTCCGTGTGTGAGATGTGGGGGGCACTGCTCAGCGGCGGCAGGCTGGTGGTGGTGTCCGAATCGGTCGCCCGATCACCGGAGGACTTCCATGCCCTGCTGGCGGCCGAACACGTCACCGTCTTGAGCCGCACCCCGTCGGCGTTCTATGCGCTGCAGTCCGCCGACGCGCTCCAGCCCGAGGTTGGACAGCGCCTGGAGCTCGAGGCCGTGCTGTTCGCCGGCGAGGCACTGGAACCAAGGCGCCTGCGAACCTGGATGCAACACCATCGGGAATCCCCGCGTCTGATCAATCTGTACGGGACCACCGAGACCACGGTGCACGCGTCGTTGGGCGACATCGTCGGCGCTGACGCCGACAGCAATGCCAGCCCCGTCGGCGTGCCGCTGGCGAACCTCGCCTTTTTTGTGCTGGACGGGTCACTTCGTCAGGTGCCTGCCGGTGTGGTCGGCGAGTTGTACATCGCGGGCGGTGGTGTGGGCGTGGGATATTGGCGCCGGTCGGATCTGACCGCATCCCGATTCATCGCATGCCCGTTCGCGCAGTCGGGCGCGCGGATGTACCGCACGGGCGACCTGGTGAGCTGGGGCGCCGACGGAGGACTGCAGTATGTCGGCCGGGTCGACGATCAGGTCAAGATCCGCGGGTATCGAATCGAGCTCGGCGAGGTCGAGAACGCCCTGCTGGCATGCCCGCAGGTCACCCAGGCAGTCGCGGCCGTGCACGACGGCGATATCGACTCGAGCCTCGTGGCCTACGTCACCCTCGATCACGCCACCGCCACCGACGATGACGAAGTCGTCGAACAGTGGCAACAGATGTACGACGAGCTCTACGACCCCGACCCCGACGCCGGGGCGCCTGGGTTCGGCATGGATTTCCGTGGCTGGAACAGCAGCTACACGAACGCCCCGATCCCGCTCGACGAGATGGGCGAATGGCGCACCGCCACAGTGGATCAGATCATCGCCCTGCTGCCCCGGCGGCTCCTGGAGATCGGCGTCGGCTCGGGCCTGCTTCTGTCGCAGATCGCCCCGCACTGTGAGCGCTATGTGGCCACCGACATGTCTGCGGTGGCCATCGACGGTCTCGCCCGCTCGATGGAACAGCTGCAGATCCCATGGCGCGATCGGGTCCAGTTGCTCACCCGACCCGCCCACGTCACCGACGGTCTGCCGCAGGGCCACTTCGACACCATCGTGCTCAATTCGATCGTCCAGTACTTCCCTCACAGGCGATATCTGGCCGAAGTCCTGGACAGGGCCGTCGACCTACTGGCCACCGACGGGACGCTGTTCATCGGCGACGTCCGCAACCACACCCTGCAGCGCGCGTTCCACGCCGCGGTAGCACGCACCCACACCACCGACTCCGCCGAGATCCGCGAACGAGTCCACCGCGCACTGGTCAGCGAGGCCGAATTGGTTCTGGCCCCGGAGTTTTTCACCACCTGGGCCGCCGACCACCCGCTGCTCGCCGGGGTCGACATCCGCGTCAAACGCGGCTGGGCCGACAATGAACTCACCCGGTACCGCTACGACGTCGTCATCCACAAGGCTCCGACGGTGGCACGTTCGCTGGCCGCCGCGCCCACCCGGACGTGGGACCAGTGCGCAGGCCTGCGAGGACTGCAGTGCGAGTTGGCATCCCCGCATCAGAACGGGGTACGCATCACCGAGATTCCCCGCACCGGACTGGTCGACGACGTTCACTTCGAAAGCGTGATCTCTGCCGGGCTGGAGCTTGACGCCGCCGTCGCGGCAACCGCCGATGGTTCCGGCGGCGCGACCCCCGAACAATTACATCGCCTCGGCGAATCCCTCGGTTATCGCGTCGCAGTCACCTGGGGTGCCCGACCAGGAACCCTCGACGCCCTCTTCGTCAGCGCTGAGGATCCGGCGCCGCTGACCGACGTCTACCTACCCGCCGGCGGGGCACGTCAACGCGCCGGCCACGCCAACACCCCCCACACCAACACCACGATCAGCGCGCTGCGTCAGCGGTTGCGCGATCGGTTGCCCGACTACATGGTGCCTGCGCACATCGTGGCGCTCGAGGAGTTCCCGTTGACCTCATCGGGCAAGCTCGACCGAAAGGCGTTGCCCGCGCCTGTGTTCGCTGCAACACCTTTCGAGGCGCCGCAGACGCCGGCCGAGGAGATCATCGCAGGCATCTACGCCCAGGTACTGGGCGTGGAGCGCGTCGGGATCGACGACTCGTTCTTCGACCTGGGCGGTGACTCGTTGTCCGCGATGCGCGCGGTGGCGGCGATCAACACCGCCCTGGATGCGCACCTTGCGGTGCGCACCGTCTTCTATGCGCCCTCTGTACGGAGCCTGAGCCGGCAGTTGGGCGCGGAGGACAGCGCAGTGGAAGTGGTCCCGGTCGAGGTCTTCCAAGGAGGTCCGGGTGTTCCGCTGTGCTGTGTCCATGACGGACTCGGACTCAGCTGGTCCTATCGCACGCTCGGCACCTATCTGGACTGCCCGATTGTCGGCATCAACCAGGTCCAGCACAGCGGAGAAGCTGAGCCCGCATCGATCGGCGCCATGGCCGCGCGTTATGCAGACCGTATTCAAGATCGTTATCCCACAGGGCCTTACAACGTTCTCGGGTGGTCCTTCGGAGGAGTCGTCGCGCACGAGCTCGCAGTTGAGCTCCGTCGCCGGGGCTGCGAAGTCCACCACCTCGTTCTGCTCGACCCCGCATTCAGCGTCAGCGTGATCGCCGCCGCGGCAAGCAGGGCACTGGACGAAGGACAGATTCTCGAACACGTGCTGCGCACCAACCAGATCGCCGTTCCCGCACCGACAGGTCCCCTGACCTACGAGCGCGCAGAACAGATCATCGAAGAGCAAGGAACCGTGGAGTTCCCGCTGCCGCCCAAAGAGCTGTTGCAGTTGATGGTTCGCAGTGTCAACGCCAACCAAGGACATCTGCGGCGGCACGTGCCCGGAGTGTACGACGGCGACATGGTGATCTTCTCCGCCGCGCTACCCAGTGATACCAATAGCGCCGTCCGCACACCGATCTCACGCCTCGCACGGTTGAAGACCCAGATGGTGGCCCGTTCCACATTGCGAAAGTGGCGACGTCACGTGGCCGGCGAGATCAGCGCCCACGCTGTCGACTGCACGCACCACGACATGCTCAACCCCGCGTCACTACTTCTGTACGGCGAACAGCTCAAACGTTCTTTGGAGACTTGAGGGTGGAGGTCTGCCGGTGATCAACTCAACGATCGGCGCCGTGCTACGCGAGCGTGCGAGTCTCCAGCCCACCCAGACGGCGTTCACCTTCTTTGACTACGAACAGGATTGGGAAGGTGTTGCCGAGAGACTGACGTGGGCGCAGCTGTACCGGCGCACGCTGAACCTCGCTCTGGAGCTCGAGATCCGCGGGTCGACCGGTGACCGAGCGGTCATCTTGGCGCCGCAGGGCCTCGATTACATCGTCGCATTCCTGGGAGCGCTGGAAGCGGGCCTGATCGCCGTTCCGCTGTCGGTTCCCGTCGTTGCCGTTCACGATGAGCGGGTCACGGCGGTGCTGCAGGACGCCTCCCCCGCCGTCATTCTCACGACGTCGGCCGTTGTCGACGGCGTCGCGCCCTACGTCCGACCCTCCGACGACGCTCCCGCTCCAGCGGTCGTCGAGGTCGACTCGCTCGACCTGGACTCCCGTCGAGGGCCCGTCGCCCGCCGAGGTGGCCGATCAGATATCGCCTATCTGCAGTACACGTCCGGCTCCACCCGCACACCGGCCGGCGTGGTGGTCTCGCACAGCAACCTGCTGACCAACTGGGAGCAGATGGTCGCGACCTACATCCGCGACTTCCAGATGCCCCAGACCACCGTGTCGTGGCTGCCGTTCTACCACGACATGGGATTGATGTGCGGTGTGTGCACAGGAATCCTCGGCGGCTGGCCATCGGTACTCACAAGCCCGATAGCTTTCCTGCAGCGACCCGCCCGGTGGATGCAGTTGATGGCGCACAATCCGCAGGTGCTGTCGGCGGCGCCGAACTTCGCGTTCACGCTGGCGGCCGCACGAACGTCCGACGAGGACATGGCCGGGCTCGACCTCGGGGACGTGGCGTTCATCAACTGTGGCGCCGAACGGGTGAACCCGAACACGATCTCGCACTTCACAAAGCGGTTCGCGCCCTACAACTTTCCGACGTCGGCGATACGACCCTCCTACGGACTTGCGGAGGCGACAGTCTTCGTCGCCGCAGACGGTCCCGGCAGGCCGGCAGATTTTGTCCATTTCGAACCCGAGAAACTGTCGGCGGGTCACGCGAAGCGCTGCACCACCGGGACACCGTTGGCGAGCTACGGCACACCACGGTGGCCCCTTGTGCGTGTCGTCGATCCGGACACCGCGACCGAGAAGCCGGCCGGACTGATCGGCGAGATCTGGGTGCATGGCGACAACGTCAGTTCCGGGTACTGGCACAGACCGGCCGAGACGAAGCAGACCTTCGATGCGACGATAGCCACCCCCTCCCCCGGCACACCGGAGGATCGCTGGCTGAGAACCGGCGACCTCGGTTTCATCTCGGAGGGCGAACTGTTCATCGTCGGCCGTATCAAGGATCTGTTGATCGTCCGCGGACGCAACCACTATCCCGACGACATCGAAGCAACCGTCACGGAGATATCAAGGGGCCGAGCAGCTGCCATCACGGTCGTGGACGAGAACACGGAAAAGCTCGTGGTGATCGTCGAGGTCAAGAAGCGGGGCCAGTCCGAAGATGAGGTCGCCGAGAACCTCCGTGCCGTCCGGGAACAGGCCACTGCGGCGATATCGAACTCGCACGGCGTGAGCGTGCACGACGTCGTGATCGTGGCCCAGGGCTCGATTCCCATCACCACAAGCGGCAAGGTCAGGCGGGCAGCCTGTGTCCACCGGTATGACAACGGCGCGTTTCAGCGCATCGACGTTTAGGTGACGTGCCCTCAGGCGCGTGGGCTGCACCGTCGGCCAGGCGCGTGGGCCGGTTCGTCGTTGCTGGCACAGTCGGGGTGTGGCCGACTACTGGAATCACAACACCGCCTATCATCCGTGGCTCTACTCGATCGCCGCCCGCCACCACGGGGATGTCCTCGATGTGGGATGCGGCGACGGCCTGCTGGTCCAACGTCTCGCTCGGGTATCGCGGTCGGTCACCGGTGTCGACCCGGATCCCGCTACGGCGGCACGGGCACGCGAGCGCCTCATCGACGTTGCCAATGCCTCCGTCGTGGAAGCCGGCTTCGACGGATACGAGTCCGGTGACGTCCGGTTCGACCTGATCACCTTCGTCGCCAGCGTGCACCACATGGATCTGCGGGCATCGCTGGCGAAAGCCCGCGGACTGTTGAGGCCTGCCGGCGAGATCGCCGTGGTGGGACTCAGCGCGAACAGGACAGTGCGCGATTGGCTTTGGTCGGCGACGTGCCTGCCCGCGGTGCGGATCGGTTCCTGGTTGCAACGCGAGACCCGGGATATCGGCGTACCGGTGACGCAACCGCACGAAAGCCTCGGCGAGATTCGCCGGGTCGTCGGCGACGTCCTACCCGGCGCCGACATCCGTCGCGGGCTCTACTACCGCTATCTGCTTCGATGGCGGAACTGCCAGGTGGCTGATCGCTCAGGGTCCGTAGGCTGAGCCGCGATGCCCACCAACGACGTCGACCACCGCCTCAGCGCCGCGCCTGATACCGGGTACGTCTACCGCACCTCCTGGCGGGTGGCGACCGGCGACCTCGACACGAACCTCCACCTGCGCCTCGACGGTGTGGCCCGGTACATCCAGGAGGTCGGCGCCGAGAACCTGGTCGACGCCGGCGAGGCAGAGGAACATCCGCACTGGCTCGTCCAGCGCACGGTCATCGATGTGGTCGAACCGATGGAGTTCCCCAACGACGTGTCGTTCAGTCGATGGTGCTCAGCACTGTCGTCGCGATGGTGCACGATGCGCGTCGACCTCGTCGGCAGTGACGGCGGCCGCATCGAGACCGAGGGCTTCTGGATCGCGATCAACGCGAAGACACTGACACCACAACGCGTCTCGGACACGCTGGTCGAACGTTTCGCCTCCACCACCGATGTCCACCGACTCAAGTGGCGTCCGTGGTTGGAGAACCCGGGCGAACTGGACGAGATGATGCCGTTCGCGCTGCGGCGCACCGACATCGACGTCTTCGAGCACGTCACCAACACCGCCTACTGGCATGCGATCCACGAGGTGATGGCCCTTTTCCCCGATGTCTGCACGCCGCCCTATCGGACGGTGATCGAGTATCGCCGGCCGATCAAGTACGGCGAGGACATCACCATCGGTTGGGCCCGACGCGGTGACGACGTGCAGATCGCGCTGTCGGTCGGCGACGACATCCGGGCGGCCGCCCTTCTGCGCAAGCTGTAGACCTGCCCCGGGGGTTGAACCCAGGTCTCGGTGAGTGAGACCGCTCCTTGTTCGGTGTTCACCTGCAGTTCACCGTGAGCTGTCCACACCAACGGCGGGAGGAACTCCTCAATGAACGATGCGGCTGAACCCGACACGGGAGAGCGCGATACCGGGCGGCCGCGGCGGCGCCGAAGCGCAGTCTGGCGCGTGCTCGGGGTCGCGATCACCGCGCTCGCGCTCCTGCTCGGGGCGGCCGTCCCGGCTGCCGCAGCCGAGCTGATGAGGGTGACGTTCGTGCGTCACGGCCAGTCCGCAGGCAACGCCTCCGGCCTGATCGACACGACGACACCCGGCCCGGTCATCACCGAGTTGGGCCAACAGCAGTCGCGGACCGTGGCAGGCACCCTCGGTGACAACAACTACGACTCCATCTACGCCTCGACGATGGTGCGCACCCAGCTGACCGCGGCCCCGATGTCGCAGTACCTGCGGCTGCCGATTCAGGTGCTGCCCGGCCTGCAGGAGATCGAGGCCGGTGTCTTCGAGGGGACTCCCGAGAGCCAGGCCGCCGACGGTTACGGTCTGTTCCCCCTGGCCTGGAGCATCCAGGGCAATCGTGATCTGCGGATCCCGGGATCGATCGACGGCAACGAGTTCGACGCCCGGATGGACGGCGCGCTGAAGACCATCTGGGACAAGGGAGACCGCAACAGCGTCATCTTCTCCCACGGCGGCGCCATCATGTTCTGGACGATGATGAACGCGGTGAACCTCACGGCGGCCCAGAAGATCGATCTGCTCAGGACCGCACCGCTGAGCAACACCAACTACGTGATCGTCGAGGGCAACCCCGAGGACGGCTGGACGTTGATGAACTGGAACGGCCGGCTGTTCAGCCCCGAACCCACGTTCGGCGCCGAGGTGCGACGCCAGCTGCGCACGTTGAACCGCCAACTCGCCACCAGCGTGGCGCAGTTCGTCGAATCGTTCGCCTCGCGGGATTTCGCGACGATCGCGACGGCGTTCAATCGCAGTGTGGCCGATGCCGTCTATTCGATCGCCAAGTACCACCGCGCCATCCACGCCAAGGTCATCCACGATCTCGACAAGATCTTCCGGCCGACGGCAGAGGCACCGACCGAGGTGTCCACAGTGGTCGCGGCCCCCGAGGCGGCGACCGACACCGCCACCACCGAGGCCACCACGACCGCCGTGTCGACCAGCGACGACACCGACACCACCGAGACGACCCGCACGATGTCGTCCAAGCGCGACGTGGCCGACGCCGAACCGACGGAGCAGTCGCTCACCGACGATGCGGCACCGACAGAGAAGCCGCTCGCCGACGACGAGTCACCGGTGGACACGACGGATCGTGACAGCGACGAGGACGCCCCGACCGATCTGGCCGACGAGGTGCGCGACGACGAGGAATCCAGCGACAACCGCGATGATTCCTCCGAGGAGAAGTCTGCCGACAGCGACACCGCCGACGACAAGTCGACGGACCGTTCCGACAGCGCCGACGCCGGAGGTGACAGCGACAGCGGTTCGGAGCGCGACGCCGCGTAACCGATGTGACGCGGCCTCAGCCGCCAGTCGGCCCCTTCGCCCATCGGCGGAGGGGCCGACTCGCGTGTCCGCCAATCCGTGACGTCGCAGACGTCACCCGTGAGATCGTTCCTGGGTTCCAGTGATGACCTCGACAAGCCGTATCCGGGAGTTTTCGTGCAGGAGTCCGCGGGCAGCAACACATCTGACGCGCCGACGTCGATGGTGGCCCGGGTCGCGCTGATCATCAATTCGTTCGACCGCGCGGGCAAGGTGCTGCGCCTCGATCAGGTGGTCACCCGCACCGGGCTGCCCCGGTCGTCGGCACATCGGATACTCACCCAGTTGCACACCTCGGGGCTGCTCACCCACCGGCCGGACGGGTACTCGCTTGCGGCATCGTCGCTGCCGGTGAACCACGCTGCGGACCACTCGACGCTGCGCGGCGTCGCCTCCCCGGTACTCAAACGCCTGCAGGCCGATACCGCTCTCGTGGTGCACCTCGGCGTGCTGGTGGGCACGGATGTCGTCTACCTGGACAAGGTCTCGGGAACCAGCGGGGTGGTGGTGCCGACCCGCGTCGCAAGCCGTACGCCGGCGCACGCCAGCGCGTTGGGCAAGGCCATGCTCTCGAGGCTTCCCGCCGAAGACGTGGACTCGCTTCTCGACGGCCCACTGCCCCGGTGCACACCCGCGACTATCACCGATCTGACCACCCTGCACCAGGAACTGGCCCAGATCAGGACCCGCCACGGACTCGCCTATGACGACCAGGAGCTCGCCGGCGGGTTGGCCAGTATCGCCGCCCCGATCCGGACACCGCAGGGTGACATCGCCGGCCTGTCCCTGACCGGTGCGACGCCCGCCCAGCGACTGAACCGGATGGCTCCGTTCCTCACCCGGGCCGCTCGGGGCATCACCGAACAGATCGGCACCACGTCGGCGGCCACACGCGATCAGGCTGACATCGCGAAGGTCACCGACGACATGTTGTCCCGGGTCCTTCGCACGCTGTCCTCCGACGACTGGGTGTGAACGCCTCACCAGATCAGATCGTCGACGTTGAGGCCCAGGGCGAATCGACCCGCCACGGACAGCACCTGCTCGACGTTGCTCGACACGTGCATCCGCGCGGTCTGCGCATCGCGCCACACGCGCTCGACCAAGCCCTGGTCGCCGGTGCGTCCGGGGTCGTGCACCACGGCACGGATGGCAGCCATCGCCCGCTCGGAAGCCATCACCTGATCGCGGCGGGTACGCAGCACCAGTTCGGCGTCCGGATATCCGCCCGCCCGAACACATTCCATGAGGTCGGCCACGTTGCGGAGAATCTGCAGCACCGACAGGTCGACATCGGCGACGGCCATCGCCGCCGAGTCCAGCGGACCCGATGCCGCGTCCGGGCGCTGATCTTCGAGCACCCGTCGGGCTGCGCCGAGAAGCGGCATGGTCCCGGCCAGCGTGAACACCGTCGGCTGCGGAAGCCGGTCCAGCGGCGTGGCGGAGACGGCCGGGTCGACGTGAAGCCAGCTGAACGTACGGTGATCGGGCACGAACACCCCGGAGACGACGACGTCGTCCGCACCGATCCCGCGCAACCCCAGCCCGTTCCACGTCGCCTCGACGACGTATTCGGCCCTGGGGACCAACACCGCCATGAAGTCCTGGGCGGCGCCGTCGGGGCCGACGCGCAGCGCGGCAGCACTCAGCCATGTCGCGTGGCGGGCTCCGGTACACCGGGTCCATCGACCGGACAGCATGAAACCGCCGTCAACGCGGTGCAACCGTCCGGTGGGGGCATACGACGAACACAGCAGCGTCCGCGGATCCGAGCCCCAGATCTCCTGCAGCACTCGCTCGTCGCGCACCGACAGTCCCCAGCTGTTCACCCCGAGCCAGGCAGCCAACCAACCTGTGGACATGCACGCCGCCGAAAGTTCGCGGGTTGCGGTCAGAAACACCCCGGGGTCGGCGTCGAGTCCGCCGAACGACGCAGGCTGCAGCAGCGAGAAGAAGCCGGCCTCACGCAGGAGAGTGATCATCTCGGGGTCCACCCCGCCGCGTCGGTCGACCTCCCCGGCAGCCGCGGTGATCGCGGGCAGCAATGACCGAACGGAGCTCAACACGGACTGCGATGACGGACTCGCCTTCACAGCCTCGTTCCCCATGCCACGATCATGGATACCATCTGCCGCCGTCCGGAAAGGTGTGTATGGCCCACCCCGACCTGCCACGCTCGCTGAATCCGGCCGTGCGCAGCATTCTCGACAGAGTGGCGGCCGAATCCGGGGTCGAGACCACCAACTCCGTTGCAGCACTGAGTCATTCATTGGAGGGCAGGTCCCTCAAACCCGTCCGGGACGGGGGATTCGGCGCAAGCCCGGAGCAGTTCGCCTCGGAGATCTACGACCTCGCGATCGCCGATGCGTCGCTGGCCTGGCTGGCCGCGACGTTCAATTCCGCAGCCTCCGACGTCGCCACCCTGCTGGGCAACGGATTGTGGGATGGCGATCCGGATGCGCTGATCACTACCGGTCACCGCGGCCACGGGGTCCTCGTCGACGGCCGACTGTCCGGGCGGTGGCGCTCCGTCGTCGGGGCCGGATACGCCGACTGGCTGCTCCTGTCGACAGACGACGGATCCGCATGTCACGTCCTGGTCCCCCGCGACAGCGCGCACCTCGAACCGGTCGGCGATCACCTCGGCCTCGCCGCGGCGGGCATCTGCGACGTGGCGGTCACAGAACTCCCGGTGGCCCCGCACCGGATCCTCCGCGGGGCGCACACCCACACCGCCGTGACCTCACGATGCGCTGCCGCCGCGGTCGTGGGGTCAGCCGATGGGCTGTGGCGGGCTCACGTCGAACACGCACGCGCACGACTGGCCACCTCCTACGGCGGTGAGGAGACGACCGACACGACAGCTGCCCAGCTTGCGTGGGCGGCGTCCGACATCGACGCCGCCAAGCTCCAGATCACCACGGCCGTTGCGGCGCCGGAGGGTCCCGAGGACGTGGCCTGGGCGTCGCAGCAGGCCGTCGCCCGAGCACGTTCGGCCGCCGACCGACTACTCGGCCACAGTCGGCATGCGCTGAGCGCCTCGGATCCGGTGACCCGTCGATGGCGGGATGTCCACGCCGGTTGTCGTCTGGCCGTTCCCCTGATCGACGCCACGGCGTCGCCGCTACGCTGACCGGGTGTCCGCACTGGTACTGACGCAGGTCGACGACCGCGTCGCGCTCATCACTGTCAACGACCCCGACCGACGCAACGCCGTGACGGCGGAGAGTTCCGCGGCACTGCGCGCCGCGGTCGAGGCCGCCGAGGCCGACTCGGGCATCCACGCGGTGATCGTCACCGGCGCGGGCAGGGCGTTCTGCGCCGGCGCCGACCTCACCGCTCTGGGCGAGGCGGCCGAGGAGGGCCTGCGGGTGATCTACGACGGCTTCCTCGCCGTCGCACAGTGCACGCTGCCCACGATCGCCGCGGTCAACGGCCCTGCCGTGGGCGCCGGTCTGAACCTGGCGCTGGCGACCGACGTGCGTATCGCCGGTCCGTCAGCGATGTTCGACCCGCGGTTCCAGAAACTCGGCATCCACCCCGGAGGCGGCGCGACGTGGATGCTGCAGCGGGCCATCGGTCCGCAGGCCGCACGGGCGGCACTGCTGTTCGGGATGCGTTTCGACGCCGACGCCGCCGTGCGCTACGGACTCGCGTTGGAAGTCGCCGACGATCCGGTGGCGGCCGCCCGCGCGCTGGCGGCCGGCCCGGCCGCGGCGCCCCGCGACGTGGTCCTCGCCACCAAGGCCTCGATGCGGGCCACCGCGAATCCCGGCACCGTCGACCTCGAACAGCACCGTCTGGCCGTCGACGTCGAGATCGGCCCCCAGGCGGTATCGATCGAGTCGCCCGAGTTCGCCGCCAGATTGGCTGCCGCCAAGCGCAAGTGAGCTACGGCGCCAGCGCGACGATGCGCTCGGCGCGCCGAAGCACCGGCATGTCGACCATCTGGCCCTCGAACTGGAACACCCCGCGCTCGCCGCTCGCCCTGGCGAGAACCTCACGCGCCCAGGCGATCTGGTCTTCAGTGGGGGCATACCCCGCACGGATCACGGCCACCTGCGTGGGATGGATCGCGACTTTGGCGTCGAAGCCGACCGCCACGGCGTCGTCGGTCTCCGCACGCAGACCGTCGAGATCCCTGATGTCGAGGTACACCGAGTCGAGCGCCAGCCGACCGTACGCCTTGGCGGCCAGCAGGCTCTGCGACCGCACGTGCCGGGCGACGTCGCGATAGCTGCCGTCGGGCCAGCGGTTCGAGGTACCGCCGGTGGCGGCGAACAGATCCTCGGCACCCCACATGACGGCGAAGGCGTTGTCCACCCGCGCGGTGTCGCTGACTGCCAGTGCCCCGAGCGGGGTCTCGACCAGGACGATCACGTCGAGCGGCGCCAGCGACGCCACCTGCTCGGCGGTCTCGGTCTTGGCCAGCATCACGGTGGTGTACTCGGTGGCCTCGAGTGCCTCGAGGTCGCGCGCGTGGTCCGGCGTGGCGACGGGATTGACCCGGACCACTGTTCGCGCGGGATCGAGCGGAGTGTCCAGCAGCGCCTTGCGCGCGGTCCCTCTGTCCTTGGCCGCAACACCGTCCTCGAGATCGAGGATGACGACGTCGGCTGCCTTGGCGGCTTTGTCGAACCGCTCAGGGCGGTCGGCGGGACAGAACAACCAGCCCGGACCGTTGGTGCCCAACGCCATCAGATCTCGCCCTCAGGTCGCTTGCGTACCATCGTCTTCCGGGACGCGGTAGCCACGACATCACCGTGCTGATTGCGGCCGGTGTGCGCGAAGGTCACGATGCCCTCCCCGGGCCGGCTCTTGGATTCACGCTTGTCGGTGATCTCGGTTTCGGCGTACAGCGTGTCGCCGTGGAACAGCGGCTTGGGGAAGGCCACGTCGCTGAATCCCAGATTGCCCACGATGGTTCCCTGCGTCAGCTGCGCCACCGACAGGCCGACCAGCGTCGAGAGCGTGAACATCGAATTGACCAGCCGCTGGTTGAACGGCGGCAGTGCATCGGCGAAAGCGGCGTCCAGATGCAGCGCCTGGGTGTTCATGGTCAGGGTGGTGAACAGCACGTTGTCGGCCTCGGTGATGGTCCGTCCGGGCCGGTGCTGGTAGAGCACACCGGTCTCGAACTCCTCGAACCACAGCCCCCGCTGGACGATGACCTTCGTGGTGCCGGTCACAGGCCCAGCTCTCTTCCGATCAGCATCAACTGGACTTCGGTTGTACCCTCGCCGATTTCGAGGATCTTGCTGTCGCGGTAGTGCCGGGCCACCGGATACTCGTTCATGAACCCGTAGCCGCCGAAGATCTGGGTGGCGTCGCGCGCGTTGTCCATCGCCGCCTCGCTGGCGACCAGCTTGGCGATCGCCGCCTGCTTCTTGAACGGCTTGCCCGACAGCATCAATGCGGCCGCGTCGTAGTACGCCGCGCGGGCGACGTGCGCCCGGGTCTCCATCCGGGCGATCTTGAACGCGATCGCCTGATTGGTCCCGATCTTGCGGCCGAAAGCCTCCCGCTCCTTGGCGTACTTGACGCTCTCGTCCACGCAACCCTGCGCCGCGCCGACCGACAGAGCGGCGATGGCGATCCGCCCTTCGTCGAGGATCCGCAGGAAGTTCGCGTAGCCGCGACCGCGCTCGCCGAGAAGGTTCTCCTGCGGCACCCGCACATCGTCGAAGCTCAGCGGGTGGGTGTCCGAGGCGTTCCAGCCGACCTTGTTGTACGCGGGTTCGGCCGTGAAACCCGCCGTCGGCACCGGCACCAAGATCGACGAGATCTCCTTGCGCCCATCGATTTCGCCGGTGACCGCGGTGACCGTGACCAGCTTGGTGATGTCGGTGCCGGAGTTGGTGATGAACTGCTTGCTGCCATTAATGATCCAGCTCGACCCGTCCATCCGGGCGGTCGTCTTGGTGGCTCCGGCATCACTGCCCCCACCGGCCTCGGTCAACCCGAACGCGCCGAGCGCCCTGCCGCTGGCCAACAGCGGCAACCATTCCTGCTTCTGCTCGTCGTTGCCGAAGCGGTACACCGGCATGGCGCCCAGCGACACCCCCGCCTCCAGTGTGATCGCGACGCTCTGGTCGACCTTGCCGAGTTCCTCCAGCGCCAGGCAGAGTGCGAAGTAGTCGCCGCCCATTCCGCCGTACTCCTCGGGGAACGGCAGGCCGAACAGCCCCATATCGGCCATTCCCGCCACCACTTCGTAGGGGAACGAGTGTTCTTCGTCGTGTTTGGCCGCCACCGGTGCGACGACACTCTGCGCGAAGTCCCGCACGGTTTTCGCCAGTTGCTCGTAGTGATCGGGCAGCGTCCCGGTCGCGAGAAAATCGGTCATGGTCGTGGCTCCTCGATCGCCGTTATCCGGGCCAGTACCTGACCCACCTTCACCTGGTCGCCCGCTCTGACGATCAGTTCCACCACACCGTCGACCGGTGCGGCCAGCGTGTGCTCCATCTTCATGGCTTCGACGGTGACCACCACCGTTCCGGCGTCGACGCGGTCGCCGTCCGAGACCCCGACGGCTACCACGGCCCCGGGCATGGGGCTGGTCAGTTCGGCGTCGCCGCTGTGTTCGTCGTCGGGACGCACGGGTGCTTCGCGCACCTCCTCGACCATCGCGACCCGGCCGGACTGTGCCAGCCACACCTGTCCACCCGAGGCTGCCACCAGGTATTCGGTACGTAACCCGTCGACGGTGACCGCCAACCGGTCGTCTTCCAGAGTCACTCGCAGCGTCCGGGTTTCGCCGTTCTCGACGGTGGCGGTCGCCTTCTCGGGCGAACCGCTCAGCCAGACGTGATCGGTCCGATCCCCTGCACGGAGCCGGAACGACGTCGGCGCCTGCCCGGCGATACGCCAACCCGACGGCACGTCCCACGGGCCGGCGGGTTCCGCCGGCCAGGACTGAAGCCATCGGTACGCCGCCGCGGCGATCAGCTCGTCATCACCGATCGGCAGCGGTGCAAAGTCCGGTGTCCGGCGATCGAGCAGCCCGGTGTCCAGGCGCCCGGCCGCGACGTCGGGATCGGCCAGCAGGAATCGCAGGAACTCGATGTTGGTGGTGAGCCCGAGGACCGCGGTGTCTGCCAGTGCTGCATCGAGTTCGCGTAACGCAGTAGGCCGGTCACCGGCGTGCGCGATCACCTTGGCGAGCATCGGGTCGTAGTCACTGCCCACCACGGTGCCGCGGGTCAGCCCGGAATCGATCCGGATCCCCGGCCGGCACGGCTCCCGCAGTGCGATGACATCACCGCCGGTCGGCAGGAACCCGGTGGCGGGATCCTCGGCGTACACCCGGGCCTCGATGGCGTGGCCGTCCATGCGGACGTCGTCCTGGGCGAACGGCAGCTTCTCCCCCGCCGCGATCCGCACCTGCAGTTCCACCAGGTCCAGGCCGGTGACCATCTCGGTCACCGGGTGTTCCACCTGCAGACGGGTGTTCATCTCCATGAAGAAGAACTCGTCGGGGCGGTCGGCGGAGACGATGAACTCGACGGTGCCGGCGCCGGTGTAGTCGACGCTGCGCGCGGTGTCACACGCGGCGGCACCGATACGGGCCCGGGTGGCGGCGTCGAGCAGCGGTGAGGGCGCCTCCTCGATCACCTTCTGGTGACGGCGCTGCAGGCTGCACTCGCGTTCGCCGAGGTGCACCACGGTGCCGTGGGTGTCGGCGAGCACCTGAACCTCGATGTGGCGGGGGTTCAGCACAAACCGCTCGAGGAACAGCGTGTCGTCGCCGAACGCCGATGCCGCCTCACGTCGCGCCGAGACCAGGGCCGCTGGAAGCTCGTCGGCGTCGTGCACCACCCGCATGCCCTTGCCGCCGCCACCGGCCGACGGTTTGACCAACACCGGGTACCCGACATCGGCCGCGCCGGCGAGCAGATCGTCGTCGGTCAGACCCGGACGCGAGATACCCGGGACGACGGGCACCCCGAACGCCGCCACCGCCGCCTTGGCCGAGATCTTGTCGCCCATGGTCTGGATCGCCGCTACCGGAGGCCCGATGAACACGACACCCTCCCTGTCCAGGGCTTCGGCGAATTGTGCGTTCTCCGAGAGGAATCCGTAGCCGGGGTGCACGGCCTGCGCTCCGGTACGACCGATCGCCGTCAGCAGTGCGTCGATCGACAGATAGCTCTGACGGGCCGGCGCCGGACCGATCCGGACGGCGATATCGGCTTCTGCCACGTGCCGCGCCCCGGCATCAGCGTCGCTGAACACCGCGACCGAGCGGATCCCCATCGCCCGCAACGAGCGGATGACACGCACCGCGATCTCCCCGCGGTTGGCTACCAGCACGGTGTCGAACATCCCGTCGCCCGCAACGTCGAACATCCCGTCGCTTCGCTCGCCCCGAACGTCGAAAACCATCATCACATCCTGAAGACGCCGTAGGACACGGGTTCGAGCGGCGCCTGCCCGACCACCGAGAGTGCCAACCCGACAACCGTTCTGGTGTCCGCAGGGTCGATGACCCCGTCGTCCCAGAGTCGCGCCGTCGAGTAGTAGGGATTGCCCTGATCCTCGTACTGCGAGCGAATCGGCGCTTTGAACGCCTCTTCCTCCTCTGCGGTCATCTCGCCGCGGACGGTGGCCAGCACCGAGGCGGCCTGCTCACCGCCCATCACCGAGATCCGCGCGTTGGGCCACATCCACAGGAAGCGCGGCGAGTAGGCCCGTCCGCACATCGAGTAGTTGCCTGCGCCGTAGGAGCCACCGATGACCACGGTCAGCTTCGGAACGCGGGCGCAGGCCACCGCGGTGACCATCTTGGCTCCGTGTTTGGCGATGCCGCCCGCCTCGTAGTCCCGCCCGACCATGAAGCCGGAGATGTTCTGCAGGAACAGCAGTGGGATGACTCGCTTGTCGCACAGCTCGATGAAGTGGGCGCCCTTGACCGCCGACTCGCCGAACAGCACGCCGTTGTTGGCGATGATGCCGACCGGGTGGCCGTGGATGCGTGCGAACCCCGTCACGAGTGTGGTGCCGTAGTCGGCTTTGAACTCGGCGAACTCGCCACCGTCGACGATGCGGCTGATCACCTCGTGCACGTCATAGGCGACCTTGGAGTCCACCGGCACGACGTCGTAGAGCTCGTCCTGGTCGGCGATCGGGTCGACCGTCGGTGTCACGTCCCACGGGGGCGGCGTCCGCGGCGCCAACGTCCCCACGATCCTGCGCACGATCTGCAAGGCGTCACGATCGTCGTGGGCGAGATGATCGGTGACCCCGGAGACTTTGGAATGCAGGTCGCCTCCACCGAGTTCCTCTGCAGTGACCACCTCGCCGGTGGCGGCTTTCACCAGCGGTGGCCCGCCGAGGAAGATGGTGCCCTGGTTGCGCACGATGATGGCCTCGTCGCTCATCGCCGGGACATAGGCCCCGCCCGCGGTGCACGAGCCGAGCACGGCCGCGATCTGGGCAATTCCCTTGGCGCTCATGGTCGCCTGGTTGTAGAAGATGCGACCGAAGTGCTCCCGGTCGGGGAAGACCTCGTCTTGGCGGGGCAGAAACGCGCCGCCGGAGTCCACGAGATAGAGGCAGGGCAGCTGATTCTGTGCCGCGATCTCCTGTGCCCGCAGGTGCTTCTTGACGGTGATCGGATAGTACGTTCCGCCTTTGACGGTCGCATCGTTGGCCACGATCATGCATTCGCGCCCCGATACCCGACCGATGCCCGCGATCATCCCGGCGCCCGGGCACTCGTCGTCGTACATGCCGTCGGCGGCCAGCGCAGCCAACTCCAGGAAGGGGCTGCCGGGGTCGAGCAAGCCGTTGACCCTATCGCGGGGCAGCAGCTTGCCTCTGCTCACATGGCGTTCGCGGGAGCGTTCGGAACCACCGAGAGCCGCGGTGGCGAGCTTGGTGCGCAGTTGTTCGACCAGCGCGACATGATCGTCACGGTGTGATGCCCGCGCTGCCATCGCAGAATCCGCCTCACGCTCGATTTGAGTTAATGGTGACTAACTAGTGGTATGTTAATCACGATTAACTCTCGGTGTCCACCCTCGGCAGGAGGTTGCGTTTGTGACCGCGCAGAGTCTGCCGCAACCGGTCCCCCAGGCCTCGCGGCGCAGCAAGGCCAAGTCCGACCGTCGCGACCAACTGCTCAACGCCGCTGAGCGGCTGATGGCCGAGCACGGCTACCTTGCGGTACGCCTCGAGGACATCGGCGCGGCGGCAGGAGTGAGCGGACCGGCGATCTACCGTCATTTCCCCAACAAGGAAGCACTTCTGGTCGAGTTGCTGGTGGGGATCAGCACGAGGCTGTTGGCCGGTGCGACCGAGGTGGTCGGCAGGGCCGAAGATGCCGAATCGGCACTCGAGGGTTTGATCGACTTCCACCTGGACTTCGCTCTCGGCGAGTCGGACCTGATCCGCATCCAGGACCGCGACCTGGGCAATCTGCCGCCCGCCGGCAAGCGCCAGGTCCGCCGCAAACAGCGGCAGTACGTCGAGGTCTGGGTCGAGGTGCTGCGTCGGCGCGATCCCGACCTGACCGACAGCGATGCCCGTCTGATGGCTCATGCCACGTTCGGCCTGCTGAACTCCACGTCGCACAGCGTGAAACCAGGCATCACAAAAGCGGCCGAGGCCAGCTCGCGAACCGTCTTGAGAGCGATGACGGTCGCCGGGCTGACCTCGGCCGAACGACGGGGCGAATGACCGCTAGTACCAGGCCTTCCTGCCGCCAACCGGACGACCGACGGATCCGAGGATCCAGAAGACGGCCCCGATGACGAGCAGAACAACGCCGATGTACGTGAGTATCGCCATACCAAAGATGAGTCCCAGGATGAGTAGGACGGCGCCCAAGACGATCATGGTCACTCCTTTTCTTCGAGATGAGCAGTCAGAGGATTACTGACTGGGTTCTGGAACGTTGCATTCCGTGACTTGCGGATTGACACCCGCATAGTTCAGCGGTCCCGCAACGACCGTGAGCGCTATGGTCCCCGCGGTGGCGCAGTTCGCTTCGCCTCCCGTGAAGTAGTCCCGCTGGTAGGCGGCGAAAACGCCGATCAACAGCCAGACGAGCACTATGACCCCGAGTATGCCCCGCATGCCATGCCTCCTCCGTATGCACACCTCGCTGGTGCGCAGCAGAGTTTTACCCCGCAGACAATTTCGTAAACCTTTGCGGGCGTGTCAGGTCGCGAAAGCGTCGGTGAGCCAGGCGGTCATGGCCTTCAACAGGACCGCGCGGTTCTCCCGCTTGTCGATCTCGTGGCCGTCGTCGTCGAACAACAGCAACTCGGCCCGCCGTCCGAGTGCGGTGAGCGCGTCGTACATCTGCTCGGACTCACTCGGCGGCACGTTCGTGTCGTTGAGCCCGTGGACCAACAGCAGCGGCGCGGACACCGCGTGCGCGCGCGGAAGGGCCGACAGCTGCTCCAGCAGGTCGCGATCGCTGATCGGGTGACCGTACTTGGGATACGCCGCGGCAGCGATCCACTGCTCGGTGTTGCGGTACCAGGTGTTCAGATCGCTCATGCCGCAGATACTGATTCCCGCGGCGAACTCGTCCGGGTGAAACGCCAGCGCCGCTTGGGTCAGGTAGCCGCCGTAGGACCATCCGCAGCAGGCCACCCGCCCCGCCGGTGCATGCCCGTTGTCGACGAGGAACCGCACACAGTCGGCGACGTCGTCGATCGCGGCGAAGCGCCGCTCACGGTCGTCGGCGTGCATGAAGCTGCGGCCGAAGCCGCCCGACCCACGCACATTCGGCAGGAACACGCAGATGCCGGCTTCCAGCAGCGCCGGGAAGAACTCGTTGTAACCGGGCCTGCCCTGCCCCTCCGGCCCGCCGTGGAGGAAGAGCATCGCGCCGATCGTCTCGACGTCGGCCGGCGGCTGGAAGAGCCAACCCGTGAAGGTCAATCCATCACGCGCAGTGAGGGTCTCGAGAGTGGGGTCGGCCGAGAGCGGACCCCGGCTGAACTCCCGGTCCACCGGCTCCCACTCACGTGTTCGCGGATCGACCAACTCGACCGTGGGCGGTGTCGACGGACCCTCGACCGTCATGGCCAACATCGATCCGCCCGCGCTGATACTCAGTTCGCTGGCGACCATACCCGGGAGGGGGATCGGGTCGTGCAATGTGTTGTCCGCGTATTCCAGGATCTGTAACTCGCTGGCGCCGTGGATGTTCCACAGAATCGCCACCGTCGAGAGGTCATCGCTGACGGTGAACTCGTCCAGCTCACAACCGGGCCGTTCGGCCAACACGTGGTAGGAGACGCCGTCAGCGGTAGACGTCACCTCGAGCAGACGGGCATGCTCGGCGCCGTTCTCACTGCGCACAAGAGCCCGGACGTAACCTTCGGTGCTGTTGACGCCGTATTCCTTAGCCGGCTGATAGAGATTGAGGATCTCGCCCTCCGGACCGGAACGCAGCCGGCGCGGGCTGTGGTCGTCGAGGATGATTCCGGTGTCGGTGGTCGAACCGGGATCGTAGGGCAGCAGTGCGATTTCGGTGAGTCCACGCAACATGATCAGATCGCGGTAGCCCCGCGGACCGACACGCACCAGAGATGCTCCGGCCCAGGCGTCCACCAATCGGCCGCCGGAGCGGCGGTCCAGCACCGTCGTCGTTCCCCCGGACGGGTCGATCAGGCAGGAACTGCCGACACCGTCCTCGCCGGTCAGGATCGCCGCCACCAGCGTGCCGTCCCAGCCGATCAACTCGGCGGTGCCTTCCACCTCGGTGGGCCACTGATCGATTCTGCGTGCGTCCCGGTCATCGGGATCGGTTGTCACCACCCAGATCTGACTGCGGGTCCCGCCCTCGGGCGCCACCTGACATGCCAACCAGTAACCGTCGGCCGAATGCAGTACGCGGGTCACCGGGCCCTCCACCGGGAGTTCGACGTCACGCGAGGAGCTCGCCCGCCAACCGCGCAGGAACCTCTGCACCGCGCGCGGATAGCCGCCGTCGTCGACCAGATGGGCGAACGCGGTGGCATCCGGCGACATCGAAGCGCCGTAAACCCTGCGAACCTGCTGTGCCACGATGCTTGATTCTGCATGGTCCGCAGCCTCGGCGGGGTCTGGGCCTGGGATCGGCGCACTGAGCGGTTGCACAGGTACCCTGCAGCCATGAGGTGGGTATGACGGATCGCGGACGCGGGGAGAACCCGGGCGGGCGCGGACGTGACGAGCAGTGGAGCTCCCGCGCAGGTGAGGACCCTACACAGCAGTTCGGCTCCGGTTACTCCGGTTACTCCGATCCGGCGTATGCCAGCCAGGCTCCCTACGGCCCGCCTTATCAGCCACCCCCGACTCGTCCCACCGAACAGCTGCCCGCGTACTCGCCGTACGGATACGATCCGTCGGCGACGGGGCACTACGGACCGCCGTATCCGCCTGGGCACAGTGGCGAGCCACCGCAGCCCGACGGCCCGAAATCTCCCCGCTGGCTCTGGGTCGTCGCCGCGGTCGCGGTCCTGACCGTCATCGGTCTGATCATCGCGCTGGTGATCGTCAACAGCTCCCGGCAGGAGACAGTGGTCGCGCCGCTCCCCTCGCTGCCCGAGCCGAGCTTCTCCACGCCCACCACGACCTCGCGCGCACCGACCACGACATCACGGACCCCGTCGACACCTGTGCTGCCCGTACCGACGTTGCCGACTGCGCCGACCCGCACACCACCCACCGTCGAGGGCGCCACCGACACCGTCGTCTACACCGTCGACGGCGACGGGCGTGCGATCAACATCACCTATGTCGACACCGGCGGTCTGCTGCAGACCGAGTTCAACGTGATGCTGCCCTGGAGCAAGGAGGTGTCGCTGCCTCAACCCGCCGAGGGGTCCGCCAGCATCAGCATCATCAACGTCGGCCGGGAGGTGGCGTGCTCGATCACCGTGAACGGCGTTGCGGTGGAACAGCGCACCGGCGCCGGGCTGACCATCTGCGCCACGACCGGCTAGCCCCGGAAGCGGGTGTGTGGCGCCCGCACCCCGAGCATCGCCACCAGTCCCAGTGCCAGGACGAGAACCAGACCGGCCATGCCGGCGCGATCGCTGTCGAAGATGTCGATGAACAGTGAGAAGAGCCAGGGCGCAAGGAACGTCGCGGCGCGGCCCGCGGTCGTGTAGAGGCCGAACGCCATGCCTTCCTTGCCGTGAGCGGCCATCCGCATCATCAGCGTGCGCGCCGAGGACAGGATCGGGCCGATGAACAGGCACAGCATCAGCCCCAGGATCCAGAACGCCACCACCCCCGAGACCAGCATCAGGGTGATGCCGACGATGACCATCGACGTCAGTGAGACGACGATGACACGTTTGGCACCGAACCAGTCGTCCGCGTGACCGCCGAGGACGGCGCCCAGGGATGCGACCACGCAGGCCGCGACACCGAACAGCAGCACGTCGGCCTCGGACACTCCGTAGACGCTGACCCCCAGGATCGCCCCGAACGTGAAGATTCCGGCCAGCCCGTCCCGGAACACCGCGCTGGCGCCCAGGTAGTAGACGACGTTGCGGTCGATGCGCCATTGCTCGCGGATCTCGGTCCACAGGCGACGGTAGGCGCCGAGGAAGCCGACTCGATCCTGCGGTTCTTCCGCGTCGGCAGCGGGGGCCGAGATGAGCAGCGGAAGCGCGAAGAGCGCGAACCACGCCGCGATCAAGAGCATGGCCGCGCGCACGTTCTGGCCGTCGGCGACAGGCAGATTCAGCAGACCGCGGGTATCACCGCTGCCGGAGATGAAACCCAGGTACACCACGAGCAGCGCCAGGACACTGCCGAAATACCCGAGCGCGTATCCCATTCCCGATATCCGGCCGGAGGTCTCCGGCGTCGACAGTGAGCGGAGCATGGCGTTGTAGGGCACCGTGGCCAGCTCACTGCACGCCGCGGTGCAGGCGAGCAGCACCAGCCCCGGCCACATGTAGGTGTGGTCGTCACGGATCAGGCTCATCGATGCCGTCAGCAGCACCACCATCCCGGTCAGCACGGCGAGCGCGCGGCGTCGGCGCGCAGGGGCGTCCACCCAGATGCCGGTGACCGGCGCCAGCAGCGCGACCACCAACCCCGCAAGGGCCAGCGCCCGGCCCAGCCAACTCGCGGGGCTGGTGTCGCCGGGCAGGTCGTCGCCGACCGCCCGGGTCAGATACACCGAGAACACGAAGGTCACCACGATGGCGTTCACCGCGGTCGCGCCGAAGTCCCACAGCGCCCACGCCAGGACGCGAGACCGTGCGGCGGAGGCCACCGACGGCCGGACCGGAGACAGCGGCTCGCTCATGAACGCCCACGATATAGTCCGGCGCATGCCAGTACCCGCTCCCAGCACGGATGCCCGTGCGGTCGTCACCGGTGCGTCGCAGAACATCGGCGAGGCCTTGGCCGTCGAGCTCGCCGCTCGCGGGCACAACCTGATCATCACCGCTCGGCGCGAGGAGGTGCTGACCGCGCTCGCGGATCGGCTTCGCGCGCAGTACGGCGTGACCGTCGAAGTCCGCGCCGTCGACCTCGCAGATCCCGCCGGACGCGACGGATTGTGCGAGGAGCTGGCGACGCGCAACATCTCGATCCTGTGCGCGAACGCCGGTACCGCGACCTTCGGGGCGGTGGCCTCGCTGGACCCGGCCGAGGAGCGCAAGCAGGTGCAGCTCAATGTGCTCGGCGTTCACGACCTCGTGCTGGCGGTGCTGCCGGGCATGGTGGCGCGCGGCGCCGGCGGAATCCTGATCTCCGGATCGGCAGCCGGTAACTCGCCGATTCCGAACAACGCCACCTATGCGGCGACGAAGGCTTTTGTGAACACCTTCAGTGAATCCCTGCGGGGCGAGGTGAAATCGGCGGGTATCCACGTCACGGTGCTGGCGCCCGGGCCGGTCCGCACCGAACTCCCCAACCCCGACGAGCAGTCGCTTGTCGAACGGTTGATCCCCGATTTCCTGTGGATCTC
The DNA here is from genome assembly GCF_039729195.1 of Mycobacterium sp. DL. Classification (NCBI taxonomy): domain Bacteria; kingdom Bacillati; phylum Actinomycetota; class Actinomycetes; order Mycobacteriales; family Mycobacteriaceae; genus Mycobacterium; species Mycobacterium sp. DL. The sequence goes on along the minus strand of NZ_CP155796.1, from coordinate 5,522,540 downwards.
CACCGAGTACACCGCCAAGGTTTCGCTGGACGGCCTGGACCGCAACAAGATGCGTGTCGTGCCCGGCGTCACGTCCAAGGCGATGTCCGCGGCCAGCGGGTACGCCCCGCGCTCGATCGTGGCGCCCATCGTCGGCGCTGTCTACAAGAAACTCGGCGGCGACTGACCCCGCCGAGACTGTAATCCCCGCGGGAACTTTCGCCTCAAGACCGCACGGAATACCGTTTCGGCGAGAGGTCAGCGGCGGCGCTTGCGCCGGCCCGTGCCGAAGATGCTGCGGGTGATCTCGCGGCCGATCACCGTGCCCGCCGAGCGCATCGCACTCTTGAATGCCGGGCTCTCCATCACCTTGTCGAGCAGGCCCGGCTCCGGCGGCTGCGCCGGGGCAGGCATCGGGGGCACATCGAAGGGCTCCGGCAGCGGCGGCAGTTGCTGCTCGGGGGCGGGCGCATTCACCGGTGGTGGGGGCGCCAGTTTGGCGGCCAGCCGCTCATAGGCCGATTCGCGGTCGATGGTCTGTCCGTACTCGGTCTGCAGCGGGCTGGTCGCAGCGGCCGCAGCGATGGCCTCGGGGCCGATCGTGTCCATGAGTGAGCGCGGCGCCCGCATCCGGGTCCACGCCACCGGCGTGGGCGCGCCCTTCTCGGACAGCACGGTGACCACCGCCTCGCCGATACCCAGCGAGGTCAGCGCCGACTCCAGGTCGTACACCGTGGTCTTGGGGTAGGTCCGCACCGTCTTCGACAGCGCCTTCTGGTCGTCGGGGGTGAAGGCCCGCAGCGCGTGCTGGACGCGCGCGCCGAGCTGGCTCAGGACGTTGTTGGGGACATCGGTCGGCAGTTGAGTGCAGAAGAACACCCCGACGCCCTTGGAGCGGATGAGCTTGACCGTCTGCTCGACCTGCTGCAGGAACGCCTTGGAGGCGTCGGTGAACAACAGGTGGGCTTCGTCGAAGAAGAACACCAGCTTGGGCTTGTCGACGTCACCCACCTCGGGAAGCGTCGTGAACAGGTCGGCGAGCACCCACATCAGAAATGTGGAGAACATCACCGGGCGGGCGGCCTGGTCACCGAGTTCGAGCAGGGTGATGATGCCCCGGCCGGACGCGTCGAGCCGCATCAGGTCGGCGGGCTCGAGTTCCGGTTCACCGAAGAACGTGTCGGCACCTTCGGCCTCGAGGTTGACCAGCGCGCGCAGGATCACCCCGGCGGTGGTGGTGGACACCGCGCCGAGCGCCTTGAGCTGAGGCTTGCCCTCGTCGCTGGTCAGGTACTGGATCACCGAACGCAGATCCTTCAGGTCCAGCAGCGGCAACCCCTGCTGGTCTGCCCAATGGAAGATCAAACCCAGCGTGGACTCCTGAGTCTGGTTGAGCCCCAACACCTTCGACAGAAGAATCGGTCCGAAGCTGGTGATCGTGGCGCGAACCGGGACCCCGACGCCGGATGTGCCCAGCGACAGGAACTCCACCGGGTACGCGGTCGGCGTCCACTCGTCACCGGTGTCGGTGGCGCGCTGGCTGATCTTGTCGCCCGCCTCACCCGGCCTCGACAATCCGGACAAGTCGCCTTTGACGTCGGCCATCAGCACCGGCACACCCGCTGCCGACAACTGCTCGGCGAGCACCTGCAGCGACTTCGTCTTTCCGGTGCCGGTCGCGCCGGCGACCAGGCCGTGCCGATTCACCGTGGCCAGCGGGATGCGCACCTTCGCGGTCGGATCGCACACCCCGTCGACGACGACGGCGCCCAGTTCCAGCGCCTCCCCTTCTGCGCTGTAACCTGCGGCGATCTGCTGTGCGGGAGAAGCTGTCTGCTCCGTGGTCATGCGACGAACCCTACTGGGACAGCACCGTGGGTAGGCGGGGTCCAAGCAGCCGTTTGTTGCACCACGGCTTACTGTTGAGCGCTGTGCGCGACGAACTTGTGTGGATCGACTGCGAAATGACCGGCTTGGACCTCAAATCCGACCTGCTCATCGAGATCGCGGTGCTGGTGACCGACTCCGACCTCAACGTCCTCGGAGATGGCCTCGACGTGGTGATCCACGCCGGGGACGACGCGATGTCGTCGATGGTCGACGTGGTGGCGACGATGCACAAGAAATCCGGGCTGACCGAAGAGGTGCGGGCGTCGACCACCGATGTGGCCACCGCGGAGACGATGGTGCTGGACTACGTCCGGACCCACGTTCCGCAGGCCAAGACCGCGCCGTTGGCCGGTAATTCGATCGCGACGGACCGCGGGTTCATCGCCCGGGACATGCCCAAGCTCGACGACTTCCTGCACTACCGGATGATCGATGTGAGCTCGATCAAGGAACTGTGCCGTCGCTGGTACCCGCGGATCTACTTCGGCCAGCCGGAGAAGGGTCTGGCCCATCGGGCGCTGGCCGACATCCACGAGTCGATCCGCGAGCTGCGCTACTACCGGCAGACGGCGTTCGTGGCACCGCCCGGTCCGTCGACCAGCGATATCGCCGCAGTCGCCGCCGAAATTCGGACATCTACCGCAGCGGACGAGTCGACCAATTCGGCTCCGGAGGGTTCCAACGGCTAGTATCGACGACGCCGCACACGCGGCAATGGTGGCTGTAGTTCAGTTGGTAGAGCACCAGGTTGTGATCCTGGGGGTCGCGGGTTCAAGTCCCGTCAGCCACCCCACTACAGCGAAGCGCCGCCTACTCACGTAGGCGGCGCTTCTGCGTTCAGGGAGCCACGTCAGATGTTGGCGTTGCCCGCTTCCCACTGATCCCAGGGGACGTTCCAGTCGCCCAGGCCGTCGGTGCCGGGCAGGGTGGACCCGACGGTGTTGACGATCTCGACCACGTCACCCCGCTTGGAGTTGTCGTAGAACCACTGGCCGTTGCTGGTGCTCACGTTGATACAGCCGTGACTGACGTTGCTGTAACCCTGACTGCCCACAGACCACGGCGCGGCGTGCACGTAGATCCCGCTGTAAGAGATCTGGGTGGCCCAATCGACCTCGGTGCGGTACCCGTTGGGCGAGTTGACCGGAACCCCGTAGGTGGACGAATCCATCACCATCTCGGCCCGCCGGTCGCCGACGATGTAGACGCCGTTGTTGGTCGGGGTGCTGTTCTTGCCCATCGACACCGGCATGCTCTTGATGACCTCGCCGTTGCGGCGCACTGTCAGCGTCTTGGTGCTGTCGTCGACGGTGGTGATCACCGCGTCGCCGATGGTGAAGCGGGTGGAGACGTTGTCCTGACCGAACAGGCCGTCGCCGAGGTCCACGCCGTAGGTGTTCACGGCGACATCCACCGTGGTGCCGGGCTTCCAGTACTCCGCTGGGCGCCAACGTACTTCGCGGTTACTCAGCCAGTAGAAGGCGCCGTCGACGGGCGGGGAGGTCTTGACGGTGATCGCACGCTCGGCAGCGATCCGGTTCGGGATGTTCTCGTCGAAACGGACGGCCACCGGCTGACCCACACCGACGACCTCGCCGTCGTTTGGCAGCACGTACGGCATGGTCAGGTTCTCGGGCGAATGCGTTTCGAACGTCATCTGCCGACTCGTCGCGCCGCCGAGACCGAGCGACTGCGCGGTCAGCGTGTACCGCTTGTTGTACCCGAGCGGCTCCGCGGTCTCCCACGTCAGCCCGTCCTCGGACAACTCACCCTCGACGGCCTGGCCGTCCTCGTTGACCATCGACACCGCGCCCAGGACGCCGAACTCGGCGCTCACGGCCACGGGCGAGTCGACACTCACACCCACCGCACCGTCCTGGACCGACGAGGTCAGCTTGGGCACCAGCAGATCACCGAAGGGGGTGCCCTTATCGGTGATCACCTGCGGCTGGGGCGGTTCAGAACCTCCGCCGCACGCGGTCAGGGCCAGCGCAATAGCCGGAACCAGTGCAGCGGCCACCAGCCAGCCTCGGCTCCGCCGTCCACGGGTCCCCGTGTTGACCTGCGACATACTCCGCTCCACCTCACATCAAGATTGATCGAACACGCAACGCGTTGACGCTCAGTCTACGGTCAATCGGTACTGGGAGTGCGCCAGCGACATCGTCCCCCGGAGCCGCGCGGACGTGGTGATTTCTTCCAGTGCCGACGGCCTGTTAGTCTCTCACACGCGCGCCGTTAGCTCAGTTGGTAGAGCAGCTGACTCTTAATCAGCGGGTCCGGGGTTCGAAACCCTGACGGCGCACCACCAAGGCTTCGCGGCGGTCCGGTCAGGCCGCCACCGCATCCGCCGACAGCTCGTCCAAGGTCGCCATCGCCGCGCCGCCGACGGTCGGCAGCACGATGTTGATGCCGTCGACGTCGATGAATCCCACCTGGAAGAGGTTGAAGTACGGCGTCGCCGAACCCACCAGCTGCAGGGTGAGCCTGTCCCCCGGCTCCATGGTGTAGGCGATCTGTTCCATGGCGATGGTCACGGTGTGGGTGCGGCCGTCGAGTGTCACCGGTATCGGCGTGACGAGGTTGCCGAGGACCAGACCGGAGTCCTCGTCGACGAGTTGCGCGTAGATGTGGCGACTGGTGCCCAGTCCTGAGTAGCTGAACGTCAGTTCGGGGGCGCCGACGATCTCGGTGGTGCTGTCCGGGCTTGTGATCTCGACATTCAGCGCCAGCCAGGCATCCGAGGCTACGGCCGGAGACAGAATCGCCGGTGTGGGCGGCTGCGTCTGCGGCCCGGAACCACCGAGCAGCGGGATGATGGGCAGGAAGCCGCCGACGCCCTCGGTGACCAGAGGCTCACCGTAGAAGGCCGGGTCGGAGGGCAGCGAGTCCGAGAAGTGATAGTCGCCGTTCTGGTCGAACCACTGGAACCTCGGCCCGGTCGGAACCAGTTCGTTTGCGTTGACGTATTTGTCCAGCCAGGCCAGCGTCGTGTTCATCAGCCGCGGTTCCTGCAGTGGGTTCAACGGATCCAGGCAGATCCCGTGGCCGCCACATGCCCAGATCATCTCCACTGGAACGCCGTTGGCATCGAGTAGCAGCGCGTTGGTCACAGACTGCGCCAAAGTGAACAATCCGTCGACGGTGCCCTGGATGATCAGCGTCGGGGCCGTGATGTTACTCACCAGCACCGTCGGGCCGCTGCTGGCCAAAATGGCCTGCTGGGTCTCGGTGATCACGCCCAGGAGGTCGCCGAGGATGACGGCCGGATAGATCTGCGAGTTGATCCGGGCGCCCGCCTCCAGCAGATCCAATGCCAGCAGCGTCCCCCATCCGGACTTGAAAGCCGCTGTGGGATAAAGGGCCTCGATCAGTGAGTTCCAGGCGATGACGGGGACGATCGCTTCGATGCGATCGTCGATCCCCGCGGTCACCAGCTGTATGCCGCCGCCGTAGGAGCCGCCGACCATGCCCATCGTCGGATCCCCGGGTGCGTCGAGTTGCGTCTCCGGCCGGTTCGCGACCCAGTCGATGATGTGCTGGACATCGCGACCCTCGAAGAACGGATTGTCCAGCTGCAGCACCCCGCCGGATGCGAATTCGCCACGGGGGTCCCAGGTCACGACGTTGAAGCCGGCGTCGCGCAGCGGCACCAGACCAGGCACCAGCCCGAACACGATCGTCTCGGAGGCCGGGTCGATGTTGCCGGCGCTTCCCAGCCCCGGTCCGTTCAGCACGGTCGTCGCGGTCTCTCCCGCCCCCAGCTCGGACGCCGGGAAGAAGTTGGTGCTGATCTGCGTGCCGTCGAAGGAGGTCACCATCGTGGTGAACGCGACCGGGGCGCCGACGGGTACCAATTCGCCGACGTTGACGTCGAGCTCGGCGAACACCCGGTAGCCGATGATCGGCTGCAGAAGGGCGCCGAGGATCGGCACCTGCTGCAGGCCCAGCACGACGGGTTGGACAAAATCGCCGAGTACCGGCACCAGCTCGAGCAGCGCCACCAGTGCGGTCTTCTGGCTGACCATCACGGTGAACTGCTCGGTCCCGCGGGATTCCACCACGGACAGGTCGGGCAGGAAAGAGAAGGTGCCGTCGGCGTCGAGAGTCACCTTTCCGCCCTGATCCGGCCCGTCGACGAGCGTGTAGATCAACGGCCTCCCGTGCGAGTCGGTGGCGCCGACGTCGCCGTAGATCACGCCGTTGGTGAAGTCGAACGTCGGATCGACCGTGATGGGACCGCTGGACAGGAGTTGGTCCCGACGTGCGGCCGCCGCCATCGCCCACTCCAGTGGCGAGGTCATCGGCGGCGCGGTCGGTCCGTCGCCCGCGAAGGGGTTCAGCCCCCCGATCACCAGACTCTGAACCGAACTGGACACGGGCGCGGCGACGGCCACCGGTGCGGCCGCCTCTGCAGTAGGAGTCGAATCGGTCGGCATCCGACCCGCCTGCACCTCCGGGCTGGCCAGCCATGCCTGGGCCTGGGTCTGGGTTTGATCTGTCGTTGGTTCCTCGGCCACCGCGGGATCGACATCGGGTTCGCTGTGGGTGCGTTTCTCGGCCGCGGATTCGCCCGTCACGTTCTCCGACCGCGTCGTCCGCCCGTCGGCTGGGTCGCCGGCGACGCCGGGTTCCTCGTCCAGGGGCTGACCCCCGGTCGCTTCGTCGTCGACGATGCCCGCGCCTCGAACGTCGTCGACGGCGTCGCCGTCCTGGGCGTCGTCAAGGTCATCGTCATCGTCATCGTCATCGTCATCGTCATCGACGTCGACGTCGTCGGAGTCGACGTCGTCAGGGCCAGGGTCATCACCCTGCGCTTCGTCGGCACTGTCTCCGTCCGACGCTGCTCCTTCCGACGCCTCGCGCACGGAACCCTTCCGGCTGTTCGCCGGACCCGACGAGTCATCGCTGTCGGCGGAGCCCTGTGAGGACGGGTTCGACTCAGATCCGGACGGGGCCTCCGCGGAGGCGACGCCGTAACCTGAGAAGACGGCCGTGCCTATGCCGATCGCCACTGCGAGTCCACCGACACGACCGACATAACGGGCAGCGCTCATGGTTTCCCCCTGGGGGCAGACGAGACACAGAGAAGATAGCCCCGGCCGTCACCCGGAAGTCGATGAATCACCGGATATCTGCCGCCAGAGGGTCTTTGGGCGACCGCTCTGTTCTCTGGCAATCAATCCGGTCCTCGCGGCGCTAGACCTTTGTCGTCTCCCCGTAATACGCCAGGATCGCGTCGGAGACGTCGGTCGAGCGGGTCAGGACCGCATACGAACGGATGAAGGACTCACCGACACAGCCATCGATCTTGATCCGGAATCCGTCGACCATGACCCAGGGCTCGGCACCGGTGAACTCCTTCTCGGTGATCGGCACGATGTTGATGATCCCGGGCTTGAGTCCGATTGTGATGCCACCGCCCAGATTCCCGGCGACGCCGGGGAGGATGCCATCCGGGAATGGCCCGATGGTGTCGACCCCGAGGATCCCGATCGACGGGGTGATCCCCGCCGTTCCGGTCAGCGACACGCCGTTGGACGTGCTCATGTCGATGCCGCAGCCGATCTGATAGCCGACCTCGAGCACACCGCGCGGCGGTTCGTCCTCGGCCGGGCCGGTCATGGATCCGGTGTAGGTGCCGCCGACCTCGTATTCGCGCGTGGACAGAGCCGTGGTCAACGGCGGGATGTGGCGCTGGGTTTCATCCCTCGCGCCCATGGTCAGCGTCCATCCATCGGGGGATGTGGTCGTCACCGGTGGTGGGGACAGCACTGCGCCGTCGGGAACCGGCACCGCCCCTTCCGGGGCACCGGGCACCGCGGCGGCGGCTTCTGCGACGACGGGTTCGGCACCCGGCTCAGCCGATGCAACCGGCGTCATGAGCGCGCCGGTGAGCAGGCAGCCGACCGACAACACGAGGGGACGGATCACGACACACCCCCTTCTCCGTTATCAGGACGTGACGTGAAGGGAACTTACAGTGTCTAGATATTTCGTAAGCGAGCGGTGGGCTTCAGCGGGTACCGGGGCCGGTCTGACCCAGCAGCGGGTTCGCCGCCCCCGCGCCACCGCCCTGCGCCGCGTGTTCCCGCTGATGCTGCTGGATCGCACTCATCAGGGGGTTGCCCTTCATCAGCTGACGGCGATCCTCTTCGGATAGCTCATAGAAGGTCCACATCCCCCACGCCGCAGGACGTACGTAGAGGGTGACCTTCTGCCGCTTGCGGGTGTTCTGCGGCAGCATCGCCGGTATCGGCACCACCCGGTCCAGCGTCACCGCGCTGACGAGTTCCGCGGCGAGCTGGTCGACGTCGGTCAAATCCTGGAGTTCGTATACCGATGACTGGTGACTGGGCTGCGCCGGGCCTTGCAGGGCGAGAAACCACGCCATGGTGCGTCTCCTTTGCTCGTCGTGGAACAGCGCCAGCGTAGAGGAACCGGGAATCCGGGTCACCCGCGGCGTCGCCCCGAAAGACACTGCGGCCTCGCCTCTCGGGCCGGTGTGCAAACTTTAGCCAATTTACGGTCATGCAAAATTTTGTTGGATTTGCACCACACACGTTCGAGCTGTGCTAGAACTCACAACCGAGGGCGTGTCACCAGGGAGTTTGTGTCATCAATGGCGGTCGCGACGATTGCCAGGATCACAAGATCGGTCGCGGTTGCGCTGGGTGTATGCGCAGATCAGTGCTAAGGTGCTGTTAGCTGACAAGCGCCACACCCCTCGGGTACAGGGCGCAGAGTACGAATTGAGGAATTAGCTGATGTCAAGCCTGGGCGAACCGGTGGCATCCGGTGCCGACCGCGTCGACGTCGCTTCGAGCGTAGCTGCGCAACTCCCCGTGATCGTGCACTCCTGCAACCGCCTGGGCCGCGTGGCGAATCCGCCGGGATTCTCCTTCAGCGACTGGTTCCGGCCAGGCCGCCGGCGCTGATCGGCGCTCTCAGGGCTGCCGCATGCGGCGCACCGTCAGCACGATCAGCAGCGCGCCTACCCCGGCCAGCGAGATGGCCACCGGTGGCTGCTTGACGAAACGCACCACGCCGGCTTTGAGATCGTCGGCGACCCGGCGAGGATTGGCCCTGGTCGCGAGGGAGTCGACCGTCAATGCCAGTTGATCGCGCGCCTGATCGATCTCCTGCTTGATGGTGTCGGGATCCCGATCCGCCACATCTGCCTCCATTGCTTCCGCGCTTGCCGCACTACCCTAGATCAGCCGGCGCGCACCGCAGCGCCCGGTCGACAGATCGACCAGAGGAACCGTGCCGATGCCACAGACGCCCAGACTCGAGGTTGGCGACAAAGCGCCTGCGTTCAGCCTCCCCGACGCCGACGGAAACACCGTGAAGCTCTCCGATTACAAGGGCCGAAAAGTCGTCGTGTACTTCTACCCGGCTGCGTCGACGCCGGGTTGCACCAAGGAGGCCTGCGATTTCCGGGACAACCTCGGCGAGCTGAACGCCGCCGGACTCGACATCGTCGGCATCTCCCCCGACAAGCCGGCGAAGCTGGCCAAGTTCCGCGATGCGGAGGAACTCACCTTCCCGCTGCTGTCGGATCCTGACCGCAAAGTCCTCGAGGCCTGGGGCGCCTACGGTGAGAAGACGATGTACGGCAAGACCGTGCAGGGTGTCATCCGCTCGACGTTCGTCGTGGACGAGAGGGGCACGATCGCGCTGGCGCAGTACAACATTCGCGCGACCGGCCATGTCGCCAAATTGCGACGCGACCTGTCGGTCTGAGCCGGCCTCAGCCACCCAGGGAGCGCAGCAGCAGTGCCTCGGCCGTCGCCGCACGCTCCAGCACACCCAGGTGCAGGCTCTCGTTGATGCTGTGCGCCTGGGTGTCCGGGTCCTCGACTCCGGTCACGAGGATCTTGGCTTCCGGAAACGCCGCGGCGAACTCCGCGATGAACGGGATCGATCCGCCGACACCGGTGTCGACCGCGGCGTGACCCCACGCTTCGGCGAACGCCTGCCGGGCGGCGTCGTAGACCGGGCCGGTGGCGTCGATCGCATACGGCTGGCCGACGTCACCGGGTGTCACCGTCACCCGGGCGCCCCAGGGGACGTGTCGCTCGAGGTGACGGGTCAATGCCGCGAGGTGCTCGGCCGCGTCGCCGCCGGGTGCCACACGCATGCTGACTTTGGCCCGGGCTTTCGGGATCAGCGTGTTCGAGGATTGCGCGATCGGCGTGGCGTCGATGCCGATGACGGTGATCGCCGGCTTCGCCCAGAGCCGTTGCGCCACCGAGCCTGAACCGATCTCGCTGACCCCGTCGAGCAGGCCGGTGTCGGCGCGCACGCGCTCGGGTGTGTAGTCGACGTCTGAAGCGGTTGCTTCGTGAAGGCCGGCCACCGCGACGGTGCCGTCGTCGTTGTGCAGACTCGCCAGCAGTCGAACCAGCACCGTGAGCGCGTCAGGCACGACACCGCCCCACATCCCCGAATGCAGGCCGTGGTCGAGAGTGGCGACCTCGACCACACAGTCCGCGAGTCCGCGCAGCGACACCGTCAACGACGGGATGTCGGTGCTCCAGTTGTCCGAGTCCGCAATGACGATGACGTCGGCCGCGAGCAGGTCGCGATGCGCCGAGAGCAAGCGCGACAACGACGGCGAACCGGACTCCTCTTCGCCCTCGACGAACACCGTCACACCCACCGGCGGCGCCCCGTCGTGGGCGCGGAATGCGGCCAGATGCGTTGCGATGCCGGCCTTGTCGTCGGCCGTGCCACGCCCGTAGAGCCGCCCGTCGCGCTCGGTCGGCTCGAACGGCGACGACACCCACTGCGAGCGGTCACCTTCCGGCTGCACATCGTGGTGGGCATACAGCAGCACCGTCGGCGCTCCCGGCGGCGCGGGATGGCGGGCGATGACCGCAGGTGCGCCTCCCTCGGCGACGATCCGCACATCGTCGAACCCGGCTTGCGACAACAGCTTCGACACCGCCTCGGCGCTGCGCTGCACTTCCGGGCGGCGGGCCGGGTCGGCCCACACGGATTCGATGCGGACCAACGCCTCGAGGTCGGCACGTACCGACGGCAGTACGTCGCGCACCCTGGCCACCAGATCGCTCATGGCGTACACGCTAGTTGCTCTCGATCGCCGCGACCGCGCGCGGGAGCACACAGTTGGCGGCGCGCCGACGTGCAAACACGCGCGCTCGCGGGGAAAGGGCTAGCGCTCCTCGAGCACCGCGACCGCGGCCGCGGTGTCGGCCTCATGGGTCAGCGACAGGTGGATCGTCACCTCTTTGAGGTGCTCGGCGATGGCGCCCGACAGACGTACCCGGGGCCGTCCCCACATGTCGGTGACCACCTCGATGTCGCGGTGGATGCCCTCGGGCAGCACCGGTCGTTTCGAGAACCGCGACCCCGACCAGGCCTTGATCACCGCCTCCTTGGCCGCCCACCTCGCCGCGAGGTGGCGCGCCGCCGACGAACTCTTGTCGGCGGCGTCGCGTCGCTCACCCGGGGTGAACGTCTCGGCGAACACCGTCCCCGGTCGGTCCACCTGCTCCGCGAATTCGGGGATGGAGACCAGATCGATGCCTATCCCGACGATGCCCACACCGCAGCACGCTATCTCACTCGTCGACGCTAGTACTCGCCGTCCACGCCGAGTCGCGATGCCGCATCGAGCAGCATGGCCGCCTCCTGCGCCTTCTCCGGATGGTCGTGGTCGAACCGGCGTCCGTCGGGTCGCTCGTACATCGGCTTGCCGCCGGCGATCGCCGAGGCGAGCCGGCGCTGGCCGGCCAGGCTCCGCTCCAGCGCCCGAGCCGAGTACTCGTCACGCTGCTCGGCGCTCAGGGAGGCCAAGAACGCCTGCGGATGCACCAGGGCCACCAGCCCCGAGACGTGACCGAAGCCCAGGCTGGTCACCAGACCGGCCTTCAGCGGGTACTTGTCCCCCAGTCGCAGCGTCTCGCGCGGCCACACGAAGTGCGCCGACGTCGAGAGTTCCTCGTCGACACAGTCCAGGCTGCGGTTCGGCGGGATGACGCCGTCGCGCAGGATCTGGCACAGACCCATCATCTGGAAGACCGCCGCGCCGCCCTTGGCGTGCCCGGTGAGGCTCTTCTGGCTGACGATGAACAACGGGGCGCCGTCAGAACGACCCAGCGAGTCGGCCAGCCGCTCGTGCAGCTCCTGCTCATTGGGGTCGTTGGCCAGCGTGGAGGTGTCGTGCTTGGAGATGACGGCGATGTCGTCAGCTCCCACGCCCAGCCTGTTGAGCGATTTGGCCAGCACCGATTCCCTGCCACCGCGACCAGCACCCAGAGCACCGAGCCCCGGAGCGGGGATCGAGGTGTGCACACCGTCGCCGTAGGACTGCGCGTAGGCGACGACCGCCAGCACCGGCAGGCCCATCCTGACGGCCAGGTCGCCCCGGGCCAGCAGGATCGTGCCGCCGCCCTGCGCCTCGACGAAGCCGAGCCGGCGACGGTCGTTGGCGCGGGAGAACCGCGAATCGCTGATGCCCTTGGCGCGCATCACCTCGGTGTCGGCGGTGGCGGCCATATCACCGAAGCCGATGACGGCTTCCAATGTCAGGTCGTCGTAACCGCCGGTGACGACGAGTTCGGCCTTGCCGAGCCGGATCTTGTCGACACCTTCCTCGAGCGAGACTGCCGCGGTAGCACATGCCCCGACCGGGTGGATCATCGATCCGTAGCTGCCCACGTAACTCTGGATCACATGCGCGGCAACAACGTTCGGCAGCGTCTCCTGCAGGATGTCGTTCGGCTTGTTCTTGTCCAGCAGGTTGCCGTGGAACATGGTCTGCATCGAGCTCAGCCCGCCCATGCCGGTGCCCTGCGTACTGGCGACCAGGCTTGGGTGCACCCAGCGCATCAGCTCTGTCGGCGAGAAGCCGGCAGAGAGGAACGCGTCGACGGTTGCGACGAGGTTCCACAACGCCACCCGGTCGATCGAGTTCGCCATGTCCGGGGTGATGCCCCAGACCTGCGGGTCGAATCCGGTCGGGATCTGCGCGCCGACCGTGCGGGACAGCTTGGTCTTGCGCGGCACCCGGATCTCGGTGCCCGCCTTGCGGATGACCGTCCAGTCGGCGCTATCGGGCACCGGGCTGATGACCGTGTGCTCGGGATCGAACTCGACGAACGCACGCGCATCGGCCTCGGACGACACCACGAAGGAGAAGTCCTTGTCCAGGAACACCGACACCAGCAGCGGCGCAGAGTGATCCGGATCGATCGCCGCATCACCGACGAACTCACGGATGCCGACACGTTCGACGACCACATCGTGGTAGCGCTCGACCAGATCCGACTCCTCGACGAGGTCACCGGATTCGGTGTCGTACCAGCCTGGTTTGGGATCGTCCTCCCACTTGATCAGACCGGTCGTCCAGGCGAGCTCGAGAACACCGGCTGCCGACAGTTCGTTGTCGACCTCCATCTCGAAGCGGGTCCGCGACGATCCGTACGGGCCGAGTTCGGCACCGCCGACGATGACCACCAGATCGGCGGGGTCGACATCGAGGTCGGCCCACTCCGGCGGCGGCGCCGCGACGGCGGGCCGCGGCGGCGAGGGCAGTGCCGCGATCAGATGATCCGCGGCCTCCTCCTCGGCATCGGCGTCGACCGGGCCTGCCACCGCTTGCTCACGCGCCTTGGCGGCCAGGGCGGACAGATCCAGATCGACCTCGGCCAGTCCGCCGGTCAGGTCGGCCTGCACAGGTTCCCGCGCAGCCGCAACCTTCGTCTCGACGTCGCACAGGGCCAGCAGCATGCTTGCCATCTGCTCGGTGGAGTAGGTGGTCACGCCGGCTTCCTCGACCCCGTCGACGATGGCGTCGTTGTGTCCCATCAAGCCGGTGCCGCGGGTCCAGCCGATCAACGCGTGCGCCAGGCTGACTCGCTGCGCCCACGAGGTCTCGGCCTTCCACCGGGACACGACGGCGTCGAGTGCGGACTTCGACTCGCCGTAGGCGCCGTCACCGCCGAACATGCCGCGGTTCGGGGAGCCCGGCAGCACCACGTGCAGGCGTGCCGCGATGTCGCGGTCGGCGCCGATGTGGGACAGGCCGGCGATGAGCCGCTGCACGGCCCACAGCAGCACCTTCATCTCCATCTCGGAGCGTGACCCGGCGTCGGACAGATCGCCGCCAACTCGCGGCGCCGCGAACGGGAACAGCAGCGTCGGCGTGAGGGCGTCCTTGAGGTGGATCGATTTCGGCCCGAGGCTCTCGGACTGCTCGGTCCCGACCCACTCGGCCAACGCGTCGATGTCGTTGTAGGAGGCCATGTTCGCCGGCAGCACCCACAACTGCGCGCCGAAGCGGGCGTGGTCGCGGTAGAGGCTGCGGTAGAACCCGAGCCTGCTGTCGTCGAGCTTGGACGTCGTCGCGATGACGGTCGCACCACCGTCGAGCAGTTGTGCCACCACCGACGCCGCGATCGATCCCTTCGAGGCGCCGGTCACGACGGCGACCTCTTCGGTGTAGCGACCCTTGCCCGGGTTCTCCGCACCGGCAGCGGCGCGGGCGTAGAGCGAGGCGTGGATGTTCAGTCCCGCAGCCAGCGCCTTGCCCTGCCAGTAGGTCGCCTGGGTGCCGACGACGTGTCCGGCCCCTTCGAAGCGCTCCGACAGGTGAGCCCAATCGGCCTCGATGTCGTCTTCGGACATCAACCAGATCTTGGCAAGATCCTCACGCGCACTGGCCCAGCGGTCGTCGAACAGCACCGCCTTGCGGCTGTCGAACGCCGGGGCGACCAGGCGGGGCCAGTCCGAACCGAGTTCGGCGGTGACCAGGTCGATGAGCTCCGCGTCCGCGGACGGCTCCGGGGTGACGACGGCGGGACCGTGTCCCAGCTGATCGAGGATCGCCCGCGCCGCCGTGGCGAGCACACCGTCGGGTCCGGTGACCTGCTCGGCGAACTCGCCCAGAGCAGCGGAGTCCACGACTCCACCAGCGGCACCGCCGGCGGACGGCAGCGACACCGGCACACCGCGACGCGCACCCACTGCGGACACCGCGGCGTCGATCACCTTGTCGACACTGGCGGCGTCCCCCAACGCGCCGTCGTGCAGACCGCCGAGTGCACCACCGCGCACGCTGGATCCCTCACGGGTGCCCAACGCGACCTCGACGGTCACATGCTTGGCCCAGCCGTCGCCGAGTTCCCAGGTCTTCTTGACCCGCTCGGTGATGTAGGCGGGACGCTTGCCGGACGGCCCGAAGACGGTGCGCAGCTGATCGTTGATCGCATCGGAGAGCACCGGGCCGAAGGGCTTGTACGTCCGGGCCAGCTTGGTCACCTGGGTCTTCAGACCAGCCAGATCTGCTTCCGCGGCACCGTCGATGGCGCCAAGGTTGAGCTCAGACCCGAGGTCGACCAGCATCTGGTTGCGCCGTGACGACGCACCGTCGGTGATGGACTCGATGGAGTCCAGCGACTCGATCTGATCGATGCGGATCTTGGCGGAGAGCGCGATCAGCGCCATCGTGGCGTCCGACGCGTCGTACCCGAGATCGTCGGGCCGCGGACCGCCCGAGGGGGCGGCCGCCGGCGCCGGCGCCGGCGCGGCAGGTGCCGCCTCGGCCGGAGCGGCCTGCGACGGAGCGGCCTCGGCCGCCGGTGTCGCGACGTCCTCGTCGTCGGGCTCGGGGTCCGTGTCCGTGGCGAACAGCACCGCGGCGTCACGTTCGGCGTTGAGCACCTCGGTGGTGTTGTGCGAGTACTCCGGCAATTTCAGGGTGTTGGTGGCAAGGCCCGCGACGGTCGGCGCATTCTTGACGCCGATCTCCACGAACCGTTCCACACCCAGCCCGCCTGCGGCCTCCTCGATGAAGAGCAGATCCTGGGTCTCGATCCAGCGAACCGGGCTGGCGAACTGCCAGGCCAGAAGCTCGATGACGATCTTGCGGCACAGCTCGCGCGGCCGCTCGTTGCGCCACGTGTCGTAGTCGGCGAGGATCTCGTCGAGAGGCTCGGCGGGCACCAGGTCCCGGATCTCCTCGATGAAATCGCGGTCCAGAGTGAAGGGCCGGGGCACGAGGTTGGGAATGTAGCGCCCGACCAGCAGCGCCGGATCCGCATCGCGGGGCATCACCCGTTCGAGCGCGCGCCGGAAGTCGGCGACACCGACCCGCAGCACCGACGAGTGGAACGGCACGTCGATACCGGGCACCAGGATGAAGGACCGCTTGCCGCCGCTGATCTCACGGCGCCGCTCGACCTCCTCCTCCAGCTCTTCGAGACCACGGACCGTACCGGCGATCGCGTACTGCGAACCGCGCAGGTTGTAGTTCACGATCTGCAGGAATTCACCTGTGCGCTCGGAGATCTCGTCGATGAACGCGGGAACGTCGTCGTCGTCGAGATCGATCTGCGACGGCCGGATGGCTGCCAGACGGTAGTTCGAACGCCCATGGGCGTCACGGGGCACGATGTCGTGCATCTTCGACCCGCGGTGGAACACCACCTCGAGAAGCGCCTCGAGCTGGTAGACGTTGCTGACACACGCGAGCGCGGTGTACTCACCCACCGAGTGGCCGCACGCCATGGCGTCCTCGACGAAGGCGCCCTGCTCGCGCATCTCGGCGACCTGGGCCGCGGCCACTGTCGCCATCGCCACCTGGGTGAACTGCGTCAGGTAGAGCACGCCCTCGGGGTGGTGGTAATGAACCCCGGAGGCGATCAGGCTGGTCGGGTTGTCCCGCACCACGTGCAGCACCGAGAAGCCGAGCGTCTCGCGGGTGAACTTGTCGGCCGAGTCCCAGACTTTGCGTGCGGCCTTGGACCGGGCACGCACGTCCATTCCCATGCCCTTGGACTGAATGCCCTGACCCGGGAACGCGTAGACGGTCTTCGGGGCGGCCAACTGGGCGGTCGCGGCCATCACGAGTTCGTGGTCGACCTTCGCGGTGACCTCGATGATCTCGGCACCACGATCGATGCCGACGCGGTCGACCCGGAACTCGATCTCGTCCCCGGGTAGCACCATGCCGAGGAACCGGGAGGTCCAGCCGACCAGGCGGGCCGGCGGGGTGGCGCGGCCGTCGGTGGCGGTGACCGCGTGCTGCGCCGCCGCCGAGAGCCACATGCCGTGCACGATCGGCGTTTTCAGACCGGCCAGCAGCGCGGCCGCCCGGTCCGTGTGGATCGGGTTGTGATCGCCGGAGACGACCGCGAACGCGCTCATGTCGACCGGTGCGGTCATCTGGACGTCACGGCGCCTACGGCGCGGGGTGTCGGTGGCGTTGTCGGTGATGGCTCCGCCGGCGCGCGGCGGATCGCTCAGTTCCACCGGACCGGTGCGGCCGCGGATCGCAAAGCGCTCTTCCAGAGTGGCCAGAACGCCGCCCTCGGAGTCGGCGATCGAGACGCTGACGGGGACCACACGTCCGACCTCAGTGTCCGTTGCCGCCAGAGCAGTTGCGGTGACCGACAATTGGGACTTCTCCGCGGGCATCTTCTGCAGAAGATGAGCCGCGTGATCGAGGTGCACCAGGCTCAGCAGACCCTCGACGACGGGGAAACCGTCGTCGGTCAGAGCCGAACCGATAGCCGAGAACACTGCGGGCCAGCACAACCCGACGAGGGCGTCCGGCACCAGCGTGAGACCGGGCGCCAGAGGCGCGCCGAACGTGGCCGTGACACCGGTATGATCGGCGACCTTCTCCGGATCCCATTCGACGGACACCGATGCAACGTTGTTGTCCACTGGCGGAAGCGAATCCGGACCGTCAGCACCGGCGGCGATGGCCAGCACCGAGCGCATCGCCGCGGACGCGTCCTCGACGCTGACGATGGGCATGCCGCCGTCGACCGTGCACGACGGCAGCGTGAACCGGATGTTGATCCAGATGTCGGACAGCGGGACGCTCAGCGTGACGAAGCCCTCCCCTGCCAACTCCAGCCGGGCACCGGTGCCCGGATGCGTCGCGCTGGGCTTTCCGGGCACGTCGTTGACCTGCCACTCGCTCGGCTCACCGATGCGGTGCACCGGGTTGATCGCGGTGCGACCCGCCCAGAGGACGTCAGGGGAATCGAGCACGACGGCGAGCGGACCGGTGACGTCGGCGCGCGCCTGGCGGCGCGAGACCACGGCGACCGGCTCGGCGCCGGCGGCCAGCACCCGATCGACGATCGCCTGCTCGAAGCGGTCCAGCAGTTCGCCGACGGGCTCGTCGACCCGGGTGATGCCTGCGACGGCCTCGGTGCCCGGGATGATGCACACCTGGTCGGCGCTGTAGCGCGCGTCGTGGGCCTGCCACAGCGAGTCGCTGCGCCACCAGCGCCGCACGTCCTTGTCGACGACCGGCACGAAGTTGACCGGCTTGCCCGGCTTCTTGCACAGCGTCACGAAGAACGGCACATCCGCAGGGTGCAGCTTGACGGTCCCCGCATCTGCGTAACGGTTCAGCAGGGCGGCGATGGCCTGGTCCGGATTATCAAGCAGCGCTTGGCCTTCCGGGCTCGCATCGAAGAGGGACTCGATCGGGCCGAAGTCCTTCTCGTGCAGCCGCGACTCGGTGCGCTTGAGCATCTCCTCGAAGCGTTCCCGCCAGGTGTCGGCGAGCCACGGGCTGCCGGGCGCGGCGGTGTCGGCGGTGGTGTCACCGTCGCCGATGGCCAGCTCGATGTAGCGCTGCAACCACGTCAGGTAGGTCATGTCACCGATGTCGCCGAAGTACGGCTTCGCGGTGGCGGCCATCGCGGCGATGATCTCGTCGCGGCGCTCGGCCACGGCGTCGGCGTCGCCGGCGACCTCGTCGAGCAGGCGGCCGCAACGCGACGCAGTGTTGTCGATCTCGTGGATGTCGGCGCCGAGCTGACTGCGCCCGCTGGCCATACCGTTGATGGCCCTGCCTGCCCCGACCCAGGTGTCGGTGCCGGACGTCTCGACGAGGAGCTGCTTGACCGCGGGCGACGTCGTCGCCTCTTTGGTGGCCATTGCGGCGGTGCCCACCAGGATGCCGTCAACCGGCATGGCGGGGAACCCGTACCTCTTCGCCCACTCGCCGGACAGGTACTCGGCCGCCCGCTCGGGGGTACCGATGCCGCCGCCGACGCAGATCGTGACGTTGGTGTACTTGCGCAGCTCGCCGTAGGTCGCCAGGAGCAGGTCGTCGAGGTCTTCCCACGAGTGGTGCCCACCGGCGCGGCCACCTTCGATGTGGACGATGACGTCCCTGTTGGGTACCTCGACCGCGATCTTGATGACGGACTTGATCTGGTCGACGGTGCCCGGTTTGAACACCACGCTGGTGATGCCGACGGTGTAGAGCTCCTCGATCAGGTCCACAGCCTCTTCGAGGTCCGGGATGCCCGCCGTGACGACCACACCATCGATCGGTGCACCCGACTGCCGGGCCTTCTGTACCAGGCGCTTACCGCCGACCTGCAGCTTCCACAGGTAGGGATCGAGGAACAACGAGTTGAACTGGATGGCGCGGCCCGGTTCGAGCAGCTGGGTGAGCTCAGCAATGCGCGCATCGAAGATCTCCTCGGTGACCTGCCCGCCGCCGGCCAGCTCGGACCAGTGTCCGGCGTTGGCCGCCGCGGCGACGATCTTGGCGTCGACGGTCGTGGGGGTCATGCCCGCGAGCAGGATCGGCGACCGGCCGGTGAGGCGCGTGAACTTCGTCGATGCCTTGACCGAACCGTCGGGCAGGGTGATCGCCGTGGGCGCGTAGCTCGACCATGCGGGTGCAACGGCAGGTGCGGCGCCGACGGTGAACAGGCTGCGCTGGCCCGCGCGGGTGGCGGCGGGCACGATGCCGATTCCGAGTCCTCGGATCACGGGTGCGGTCAGCCGTGTCACGGTGTCGCTTGGACCCAGGTCGATGATCCACTTGGCGCCCGCCGCGGCGAGGCCCTCCACCTCGGCGACCCAGTCGACCGGCTTGACGAAGATCACCTCGGTCAGTTGGCGGGTCAGCTCCGCATCCAAACCGGTGCGCGATGCCCACTCGTTGACCAGATCGACACCACTGGCCAGCCGCGGCGTGTGGAACCCCACCTCGACATTGAGCTGGCTGAATACCGGGCGGAAGACCGCGCCGCCGCGCAATTTGTTCTTGCGCTCGGCTTCCTCTTTCTCGGTGATCTTCTCGCAGTAGAGCTCGAAACGGGCCAGCTGCTCGGGTGTGCCGGTGATGACCACCGAACGTCTTCCGTTGCGGATCGACAGCGCGGGCGGAAGCACGGTGCGAACGTCCTGGGCGAACTCGTCGAGGAGCTCGGCCATCCGGGCGGGGTCGACGTTGGTCACCGACACCATGGGCGATTTGTCGCCGCGGCCCACCATTCCGCAGCGACGCGAGACCAGCGATCCCGCCGCGCCGATCAGCTGTCCGATGGCGAGCAGCTCGACGTCGCGGGCTCCTCCGGCCTTGAGCGACTCGACGGCTGTGACGCCCTGCGAGTGGCCGGCGATCGCCACCGGCGGGTGACCGGTGAGGTCGAGGCCCTGGCGCTTGAGCGCGCGCATGGCGGCCATCTGGGTGAGCAGGATGCCCGGACCCGAGATCGCGGCGGTGGTGAGGTCCTTGACGGCGGGCAGCGGCTCGTCGGCGGCCAGCGCGCGGATCCACTTCATCGGTTCGAAGCCGATCGGACGGACCACGACCAGTTCCCGTGCCAACGGTTCCAGCAGCAGCTCGGCCTCACCGACCAGCGCGGTGATCTCGGATTCGATACCTGCCGAGTTGACGAGCTCCTCGAGGTTCTCCAGCCAGGAACCACCCTGACCGCCGAACGCGACCGCATACGGCTCGCCGGAATGCAGTCGATCGACGAGAGCATGCGCCCCGATCAGAGGTTCGAAGACCTCGTTCTTCTCGGAGCCGTTGTCTCCGGCAGTGGTGGCACGGTGCTGGTCGTGGATCGTCACGTGGTGTTGTCTCCCTCAATGGTCGCGGTTTCGCGCGTATCGCTCGTGGTGGGCTGTCGTGGGTGCTGGCCTGCACTCCCGGGTGGGGCCATTGCGATTCGGCGTCGAATCCGGCTGGTCTCGTCCGCGACCTGAGATGCCGTCGGGAGTTCTGACACTCCGATGCATTTCTCAGGGTCTGCGGTGGACTCTCCAGCCGTACTAAGAGTGTCATAAGAGACTGCTCCATTGTGGCTACCGGAATGGTTACTGGCGAGTTCTACGCGCGGGTAACAGAGATTGCGTAACGTCCGCCTCCCGAGGACTCAAAGTCTCGCGGGACAAATGTCCTGCATGCAGGTGGTTACGGTCGAGTAAGCAAGAACTGCTGATCAAGGCAGTATTGTTACGCAATCGTTATCTGATAATTTGCGTTCGCAACACGCGGTTCTCGGGGCACCGCTGAGTCGACAACTCGACCGCGAGTGTCTTGACAGGTGTTTTCGCGATGTGTCCAGGTTTGCTGTGCAAACTTACTTGTCAGTAGATTCAGTCGAACTGGCCGAAATTCGGTGTGAGGACCGGTGGCATCGAAGCCGACGCCGGCCATTGTGAGCCTGTCGGCCTCCACCCGGTGGAGGTGCGCAGCGATTCACTCGGCCTTCTTGGTCTCCCATGCTCCGTCCAACAGTAGGCCGGCGGGGGAATCGGCCGCGGAGGTCATCATGAATCGTCGAACAGCCTTGTCGAAGCGGGCTAGCAGTGCCTTCTCCCCGAGCGCCCGGTGATTCTGGACGACTTGCCGCAACTCGTCGGTTTCGTCGTGCCTGGACAGGTAGTTGGTTCTGACGCGCATGTGCTGCGATTCCGTCAGGCTCGTCACATAGGCCCTCGCCAGATCGTCGAGCGCATCATCGGTCGCCTCGATGAACTGCAGCAGCGCACGGATGTACTTCACCCGATCCGCTGAACCGGTCAAGGCGTCACCCGCGGTGCCGTCGACGATCACCAACCTGCCGCCCACGATCTCGGCCAAGCCGTAGCGGACCAGCTTGCGCGCCTCCTCAGAATCCGGGGCGAGCGCAAACGGCTTCCCCCGGTCATCGGTCGCATTTGTGCGGGGACCCAGCATGGCCCGCTGCAACCCCAGGATGTCCGCAAGGTCGGAGCCCTGGCGCATGCTGGTGAAGAACTCCGCTATGTGCGTCGAGGTGAAGCCCTTGGCGAGCAGTTCGCTGATCGTGTTGAGCTGGGACAGGTGGTAGTCGTCGTAGAGAGCGGACCGCCCCACTCGCCGGGGAGGGTCGAGCAACCCCCGTTCCCGGTAGGCGCGGATGTTGCGGGCGCTGACACCGGACACCCGCGCCAGATCCTGCAGTCGATACTCAGCCACGGGGGCGACCCCGCGAGAGCCTGGCGGGCTCGAAGCCGAAACAGTGCATGAACTCACTCTAGCGACATTCGCAACACTTTGAGCGAAATAGTAGGGCCTCGTCATTTTGGTCGGAGGACACCACTATCAATAGATCTATCAGCGAAGATTCAGGATGGTGAATCAAAAGATCTACGGCGTCGTTCGATTTCAGCCAACTTTGGGTGCGCCGTGGTTCAACTCGACGATGAGGCCGACCACCGATATGAATTGGCGGCAGAACGCCGCGGTGCGAGATCATTG
Source organism: Mycobacterium sp. DL (assembly GCF_039729195.1). Taxonomy (NCBI): domain Bacteria; kingdom Bacillati; phylum Actinomycetota; class Actinomycetes; order Mycobacteriales; family Mycobacteriaceae; genus Mycobacterium; species Mycobacterium sp. DL. The sequence continues at coordinate 5,500,144 of NZ_CP155796.1, read as the reverse complement.
AGGTGCCCCCTGCAGTCGCAGGACATTAAGACAAAGTACGAGAGGCTTCGCGTGCGTCCGTGGATCGTGTGGGCCACCGGGCTTCTGGCGTACATCGTGGCCGTTCTGGACCGCACCACGCTGGGTGTCTCGGGCCTGGCCGCGGCCGACCGCTTCAGTGCCGGGCCGACCCTGCTGTCGACTTTTGTCGTCCTGCAGGTCGTCGTGTACGCCGGCGCCCAGGTGCCCGCAGGATTGCTGCTCGACCGATTCGGGTCCAAGGCCCTGATCGTGTCGGGCGCGGCGCTGATGGCCTCAGGGCAACTCGTACTGGCGTTCACCGAATCGCTGCCCGCAGCCCTCGCCGCGCGCGCGGTCGTCGGTTTGGGCGACGCCGTGACGTTCATCTCGGTGCTTCGGCTCGTGCCCCTTTGGTTCGATGCGCATCGGGTTCCCCTGGTGACGCAATTGACCGGGATCTGCGGACAACTCGGGCAGGTGCTCTCAGCGGTGCCGTTCCTCGCGGTGCTGTCCGCCTCGGGTTGGTCGGTCGCCTACGCATCGGTGGCGGCACTGGGTGTGCTGTCGATCGTGTTGGTCCTGCTGGTCGTCAAGAACAGCCCCGACGGTGCCGCGGTCACCGAAGAGGCGATGTCCGTCCGCGAAACGTTGACCAGCGTCAAGACGGTGTGGTTGCGGCCGGGCACCCGGCTGGGGTTCTTCACGCACATGGGCACCCAGTTCTCGGTCACGGTGTTCGCGTTGATGTGGGGGTTGCCCTATCTGACCGTCGCGCAGGGACTCTCGCCCGGAGTGGCCGGAACCCTGCTGACCGTGTCCGTCGTCGCCGCGATCTCCTCCGGCGTGCTGGTCGGCATCTTCACAGGACGCCACCCACATCGGCGCTCCCGTCTGGTTCTGGCCATCATCGCCAGCAACGCGCTGGTGTGGACGGTGATCCTGGCGCTTCCCCACAGAGCACCGCTGTGGCTGCTCGTCGTGCTGATCGTGGTGATCTCGGTCGGCGGGCCGGGTTCGATGGTCGGCTTCGACTTCGCGCGCACCTTCAATCCCAGCGCCACGCTGGGCACTGCACAGGGCATGGTGAACATGGGTGGGTTCATCGCGTCGCTGCTGCTGATGCAGGCGATGGGATTGGTGCTGCAAGCAGCAGGCGGCATGTCGTTCGAATCCTTCCGGCTCGCGTGGACCCTGCAATACGCGGTCTGGGCCCTTGCGGTCGTCGGAATCCTGATCACCAGACACAAGACGCGCAAGCTGCTGCGCCTGGAGAACGACCGGATCCTGCTGGAGGGCTTGGGAGAGCTCGAACGCTGAGCCGGATACCGCGCAGCGCTCACGTCCGTCCGGCGAGCAGCGCCGGCCTGTCATGACCCGCCCTCGCGATACTGTTCGCCCATGGGAATGTCGGTCGGCGTGGTGTTGGCGGCCGGACTGGGCACCCGGGTGGGCGCCGACGGCAACAAGGCCTACCTGCCACTGTCCGGGCGCAGCATGCTGATCTGGTCCCTGGACACCCTCTCGACGGTGTCCGACATCGGGCGGATCGTCCTGGTGTTCCGCAAGGGTGAGTTCGAGGTCGCTCGGGACAGCGTCGAGCGCGAATTGCCCTCCGTACGAGTGGAACTGGTCGAGGGGGGCGACACCAGGCACGCCTCGGAGTTCAATGTGCTGCAGTACCTGGCCCCCGACATCGAGTCGGGGGCGGTTGACGTGGTCGCCATCCACGATGCCGCACGACCGCTGGCCGGCCCGGCGATGTTCCGGACCGCGATCGCGGTCGCTCGCGAATTCGGTGGGGCGCTACCGGCACTGCCCATCGTGGGGCTCGCACGGGCGGGTGCAGAAGGTCTGGAATCCGTGGCGGACCGTGGCCCTCTGGTCCGGGTGCAGACACCGCAGGCGTTCCGGGCCCGCGAACTGTTGCTCGCCTATCGCAGCGCAGTGCGCGACGGATTCGAAGGCACCGACACGGCGTCATGTGTCGAGCGATACACCGACCTGCAGGTCCGCACCTTCCCGGGTCAGGTCGTCAACCTCAAGGTCACCTACGCGCGGGATGTCGCCGTCGCTCAGCGCCTTCTCACCGACCGGCGATGACAGCAGCCAGATAGTCTGCGTCACGGGGCAACTCGAGGCTCAGCGCCTCGTCGTCACCGTCGATCAGGGTGAGCGGGGTTCCGGCCGTCAGGGCCGCCTCGAGTTCGTCGAACGAGCCCGAATCGGCTTGTCGCACCAGCATTGCCAGCACATCGGCGGCGAACCCGCGAGGATACTGCACGGTGCGCAGCGCCGAGCGCTCCTCGGTCGCCGTCACCACGCCGCGTGCGTCGACCGCTTTGACGCTGTCGGTGACGGGCAGGACGGGCAGGACCGCGACGGAACCGTCGTGCAGTGTCGCGACGATCTGCTTCAGAGTATCGGTCCCCACCATCGGCCACTCGATGTCGTGCACCACCACGTGACCGTTGGTGTCGACTGCCCGCAACCCGGCAGCCACACACTGCACCCGATCACCCGGCGCTTCCGCCTCGACCACTCGCACCCCGGAAAGACGCTGTCCGACAAGGGCTTCCCTGGCAAGCACGGCGAGCGGCCGAGCCGCGGCAACCACGACGACACCTACCTCGCCGAGCGCCCGAACCACCCGCACCAGTGCAGACAGTCCCGCGACCGGGGCGAATACGGCGTCGCGGCGCTCGGCGTACCCAACCGGTAGAGGCACCACGGCCGTCACAGTCACGGCGCTGAGGCTATACCGGGTCGAACGACGCGATCAGCCAGGCGCCGTCGATCTTCTCCAGGCCGACCTTGACGCTGCTCGCGGCGAACGCCCCGTCGGGGTTCTCCTGGCTCGTGGTCGTCTGGTTGATGAACACCAGGACTTCAGCTGCGTCCGGCTCGATCTCCGATACCGCTGCCCGCACGACGGACGCCGCGGTCTTGACCGATTTCTCCCTGGCGGCCGGAGTGACGATCTGCTCGGTGAACTGTGTGTAGTACGACAGAAACTCACCGGTCAGTCGAGCCTTGGCGGCCGCAAAATCCTGATCGAGGGACTCCGGCGAATACGACAGCAGGGCAATCGTCCCGCTGGTCGCAGCGTCGAGGGCGACTTTGGAGGCCGCGGCGTCGGTCTGCTGGTCCGGCCGGTACTGATTGACATACAGCCAGCCCGCCAGCCCCGCCGAGGCGACCAGCGCCGCAGCGAGCAGGACCGCCGCTACCTTGCCACCCACTCCCCGCCGCGAACCCCCGGGGACGTCTCCACCGGGCACGTCGCTGTCGGTCGACACGGCCTCTCCGGGCTCGTCACCTGCGGACTCTGGATGTGAGTCCTCCTCGGCAACACCGTCGGCATCGGTCACATCGGCATCGGTCACGTCGGTGTCGGGCGCGTCGGTGTCGGGCACGTCGGCGGGTTCGGCCTTCTTGTTGTCATCGCTCATGGGACGAACTCGACTTTCGACATCTTGATCTGCCCGTCGACCCGTTCCAGGTCCACGCTGAGCCGCCAGGTCCGCGGTTCCTGGTTGGCCCCTTCGGAGTTGGTGACCCGCGACGACGCGGCGACCAGTACAACGGCCTTGTCGTCGGTCATCGACTCCACAGCCACGGAGTTGACCGTCACCTCGGTGATGACCCTGGAATCCTGCGCCACCTGGATGAAATCTTCGGCCTGCTGCTCGAAGTCGGTTTTGAACTGGCCCGTCGAGTTGTCGATGATGCGCTGGACGCCCGCCTCCGCCTCGTTGAAGTCGAGAGACATCAACGTGACGACACTCTGCCGACCCGCCGCGGTGTACTCGGCGGTCTGCTGCTGCAGTTTCTGCACTTCGCGGTGGGTCCAGATCATGTAACCGCTGAGCCCCAGCAGCACCAGCGTGCACACGACGACCACGGCGGCGGCGATACCCTTCCAGCTCGGGCGCGGCAGCCGACGCCACCGTGACCGGGAGGCGTCGGATTCGCCGTCGGTAGTGGCGGTGTCGGATTCGTCGAGCACCGCATCGTCGTAGAGCTCGGCGTCCTCGCTCGCGGTCTCGGTGTCGGCCACCTCTGTGCCGGCGTCGGCCACCTTCGTGTCGACCACCTCGGCGTCGACCGCGACGGCCGGCTTCTCGGCCCCGGCCGACTGCTGAGCCTCGCGGCGAAGCCGGATCGCGCGCGCCCGCGCGCGGGCTGCCGCAGCAAGCGCCTCCGCCTCGACGGCCTCGGCTTCCGCCTCGTCGGCCAAAGCACGAGCGTCGTCCCCGTTCGGCGCGCGGTCTGTGTCCTGCGGCGGCTGATCGACGAGGTCGGCGTCGATCACCGAATCGCGGCGCCTGAAAGACGGCACACGGACCTCCTTGTCTGCTGCGTCCATACGCATGAGCGCTATGAGAACGTCATTCTTCTTTTTTGCGTATCGACTTCACGATACCCCTGCTTCACAGGTCCGGACCAAGGCCTTGTCTGCGGAAATGCTGTTCGCACGCTGTGCGAACGCTCAGCGGCGATGGTCCTGCAACTTGTCCTTCATCACCTTGCCGGTGGCGTTCAACGGCAACTCGTCGAGGAACTCTACATACCGAGGCACCTTGAAACCGGCCATTCGGTCGCGACTCCACGCGATGAGTTCCTCGGCGGTCAGAGTGCCGCCGTCGCCCGTCGGCTTGGCCACGATGAACGCCTTGCCCACCTGACCCATCCGGTCGTCAGCTACCCCGATCACGGCGGCCTGCGCGACCGCCGGGTGCTCGAGGAGGAAGCCCTCGATCTCGGCGGGATAGGCGTTGAAACCCCCGACGATGTACATGTCCTTCTTGCGTCCCACGATTCGCAGGCGACCGGCGTCGTCGACGGTGCCGAGATCACCGGTGTGCAGCCACCCTTCGGGGTCGATCGCCTCGGCCGTGGCGGCCGGGTCGTCGAGGTACCCCTGCATCACGGTGTAACCGCGGACCAACACCTCGCCGTCCTCGGCGATGCGCATCTCGACGCCGTCGCAGGCCACCCCGGCGGTGGTCGCGATGTCGGTGAACGAGTCCCCCGGCCGCGACAACGTCACCGTGCCCGCCTCGGTGAGGCCGTACCCCGTCGCCAAGGTCTGGAACGGCAACTCCTCGTGCACCCGTCGCACGAGTTCGACGGGGATGTCGGCGGCGCCGGTGACACCCGCGCGAAGCGTGGCCAACGCGGCCTTGTCCTCGACGGCGAGCAGCGAGTGGTACAGCGTGGGCGGCCCCGGCAACATCGTGACCCGCTCTGCTGCAATGAGTTCCACAACACGGTCGACATCGAACACCGGTACCGGCAGCATCGTCGCACCCCGGATGAACGACGCGATCAGGCCGGCTTTGTAGCCGAAGGTGTGGAAGAAGGGGTTGACCATCAGGTAGCGGTCACCCTGGCGCAGGTCCGCCAGGTCGCACCACTCCTCGTACAGACGCAGATTCTGCAGGTGATTCATCATCACACCCTTGGGGCGCCCGGTCGTGCCCGAGGTGAAGATGATGTCGGAGATGTCGGCGCCCTGGACGGGACGACTGAACGGGGTTCCGCTGGAGAGGAAGTCGGACTTCAGGTCGATCACCGGCACGCCCGCCGGCGCAGTGTGTTCCACACCGAGGAAGCCCTGCTGGACCAGCACGGCCTTGGCCCCGCTGCGGCTGATGATGTCGGCCGCCTCGTCGGTCTTGAACCTCGTGTTGACGGGCACCAACACCCCGCCGGCGGTGATCAGACCGAACGCAGCGATGATCCATTCGGCGCTGTTGGGCGCCCACACGGCGACCCGCTCGCCCTTGGCGATTCCCAGGTCGGCGAACGCGCCTGCGGCGCAGCCGATCCGGCTCACCAGATCGGCGAAGGTCAGGCGCAGCGGACCGTCGACGACTGCTTCTGCGTCGCCGAACCGGTCCGCCGCGCTGGTGACCAATTCAGGGAGGGTCTCCCAACGAGGCTGGTAAGTCACGTCGTGACGAGGCGCCCCAGGTTGCCACCCATGATCTTCGCCTGATCTTCGAGGGCAAGATGCTCGAGCGCGGTCACGTAGTGCGTGGGCTCCGCCAGTCCCTCAGGGTGCGGCCAATCGGAGCCGTAGAGCACCTGGTCGACGCCGATCAGGTTGATCAGATCGTCGATGCCCTCTTCGTAGAAGGGGCTGACGTAGATGCGGTTCTTGATCTCTTCCATCGGGTTGCCCAGGAAGGCCTCAGGCGCCTTCTTCCAGACCTCGGCCATCGAGTCCAGCAGCGGGAACATCCACTTCGATCCCGCTTCGACGATTCCGACCTTCAGCGTCGGGAACCGGAACAGCGCGCCGTGGATCACCCAGGAAGCGACCGCGTCCTGGATCGGACGCCACTCGTTGAGGATGCCCATCGCGTTGGTCTGGAAGGGCAGCATCTCCTGGGCGCCACCGTCCCATTCCGAGGTGTAGCGCGAGTAACCGCTGTCGCTGGAGTGCATTCCGACGAAGATGTCGTACTCGACGCACTTCTGCCAGAACGGGTCGAACTCGGGCAGCGCGAACGAACGCGGGCCGCGGAATCCGGGAACCGGTGCGGGACGGATCAGGATGGCGCGGGCGCCGCGCTTGACCGCCCATTCCAGCTCCTCGATCGCCTTCTCCACGATGGGCAGGGTGATGACCGGGGTGGTGAAGATGCGGTTCTTGTAGTTGAAGCCCCACACCTCGTCCAGCCACTCGTTGAGCGCGTGCACGATGACGTGGATGGCCACCGGGTCGTCGCTGAGGCGCTCCTCGATCAGGCTGGCCAGCGTCGGGAACATCAGCGTGCGGTCGAGACCCAACTCGTCCATCTTCTCGAGGCGGGGAGCGGGCTCGAAGAACGCCGGGATCGCCTTCATCGGCTCGCCGAACAGTTCACGCTTGCTCTTGCCGTCGGGGTTGCCGAACTTGAAGTACTCCTCCCAGGCGCCCGGCTTGGCGACCACGGAGAAGGTGGGGTTCGGGATGTAGTTGCTGATCTGGCCACGCAACGCGATCTTGGTACGGCCGTTGATCTCTACGTACTGGACGACGTCCTTGTACTCCTTGGGGAGGAACTTCGTCAGCGCCTCGGGCGGCTCGTAGAGATGGTTGTCCGCATCGAACAGCGGAAACGGGATGTCGACCCGGTGCGAAAGTTGACCCATGAAATTCTCCTTATCGTCTTGGGAGAATCTTATTCTCATAAGCGTTCGACCGCAATGAGCGGGTGGGCTAACCGGAGCGGGCCCGCCGCCCTTCATCCGCCACGAGCCGGCGAACGGCGTACTTCTGGACCTTGCCGCTGGCCGTCCTCGGGTAGTCGTCGACCTGATGCAGCTCTTCGGGCCACTTCTGCCGTGCGACGCCGGCGTGAGCGAAGTGCTCGCGTACGTCGTCGACCGTCGGCATCACCTGCCCGGCCCGGATGCGCAGAACCGCGGCGGTCCGCTCTCCGAGACGCTCGTCGGGTGCCGCGACGACGACGGCCTCGGCGACCGCCGGCATGGCCAGCAGCACTTCCTCGACCTCGAGCGCACTGATGTTCTCCCCGCCGCGGATGATCACGTCGGCCTTGCGGTCGGTGATCGTCAGGTACCCGTCGTCATCGAGCACGCCCACATCACCCGTGCGGTACCAGCCGTCGTCGTCGAATGCGACGGCGGTCAGCTCGTCGTCGGTATATCCCAGGCACAGATCGGGCCCACGCGACAGGATCTCACCGTCGTCGGCGATCCTGACCTCGACGCCGGGGCGCGGATTGCCGTCGGTGTAGAGGCGCTTGTCCTCCGGCGCCTGCGGACCCGAGCCGGTGATCGACGGATGCTCGGTGCTGCCGTAGGACCGGAAGACGAACATGCCCAGGTCGGCCAGCCTCCGGGTCACCGCTGCGGGCACGGTGGATCCGCCGAGACCCACCGTGGTGAACAGCCGTTGGTGCTCTTCGGTGCAGTCGGGGTGGTCGAGCAGGCTGGTCACGAAGTACGGCGGCCCCCCACCGATGGACATGCCGTCGGACTTCATCAAGGCGAGGACCTTCTGCGGATCCCAGACATCGACCAGATCGATCGGGGCGCCCTCGAGCACAGGGATGAGGAAGGCCCCGACCATTCCGATGAAGTGCCCGACCGGCGTGGCCGTGAGCTGCCGGCCGCGGTCGGGCGGATAGTTCGCGAGCAGTTGGCGCGTTTCACAGGACAGCGTCTGGTGGCTGTGGATGACACCCTTGGGCGCGCGTGTGGTGCCCGAGGTGAACGCGATCAGCGCGGGGCCGCCCGGGTCGGTCCCGACGGTGCCGGCGAACGGTTCGTCGTCGAGCAGTTCGTCAAAGCTCTCGGTGCCGACGAGCCCGACGATCGGGACGTCCGCGCACAGATCGGGCTGGTGTTGCATCCGGCCGAACTCCGCAGCGGTGATGAAGACCTTGGGCCGCGCGTTGCCCAGGATGTGGGTGAGCTCGCTGCGGCCGTAGAAGTGGACGATCGGCACGATCACCGCCCCGAGGAAGGATGACGCCCAGAACGTGATCGCGGCCTCGCGCCAGTTGGGCAGTTGGATCGCGACGACGTCGCCGGGGCGGACACCCCGGGACCACAGGCCTGCCGCCAACCGCCGTGCGTCGCGTTCGACGTCACCGAAGGTGCCGGCATAGGGCCGCACCTCGGAATGCACGTGGAAGCCGACATCCGGGTTGTCCTTCAGTCCCTGCGCGAGGAGATCCCCGAGGGTCTCCTGGGTCCACCAACCCTCTTGCTGGTAGAGATCTATCAGCTCAGCAGGGATTCTCCGCATGTCTGGCGCCACCTCCCGTTCGGAAGGCGATGCTATTCTCCGCCCACGAGAATGCCAATACCGAGAATGGAGAACGGCTGATGGTCGACCTCGAAATCGACGACGGTTTGGCGGTCATCACCATCGACCGGCCGCAGGCGCGCAATGCGATCTCGCTGGAGACGATGGACCAGCTCGAGACGGCCCTCGACGGCGCCGACGGGGCGGCCGCGCTGGTGCTGACCGGGGCGGGCGATCGCGCCTTCGTCTCGGGTGGCGACCTCAAGGAGCTCAGTGCGTTGCGCACCGAGGCGCAGGCGGCCGCGATGGCCTTCCGGATGAGATCGATCTGCGACCGCATCGCCGGCTTCCCCGCTCCGGTGGTGGCAGCACTCAACGGCCACGCACTGGGCGGCGGTGCCGAATTTGCAGTCGCCGCCGACATCCGGGTCGCTTCCGACGACATCAAGATCGGGTTCAACCAGGTCGCCCTCGCGATCATGCCGGCGTGGGGCGGCGCCGAACGATTGGTGAGCCTGGTCGGCTACAGCAGGGCATTGCTACTGGCCGGCACCGGGCGCATCGTCGAGGCTGCCGAGGCCGAGCGGATCGGACTGATCGACCAGGTGTTTCCCCGCGCATCCTTCGGCGAGCAGTGGCGCACCATCGGACGGTCGCTGGCCGCCGCTCCGGCCGGCGAGGTCAAACGCGTGATGCGCGGAGTTCCGACAACCGAGGCCGTTGCGGCCTTCGCCCGACTCTGGGTGTCCGACGAACACTGGGCTGCGGCGGACAAGGTGATGAACCGCGCCAGATAGGCCCACCAATCGCCGCACGGCGGAACGCGCCGACACCGTCTGTCCCCATGATTCTCTCTAGACGAGAACGTCATTTCCGATTATCGTCAACGTCGTGTCGACATCGCAGCGGGCACTCGCGCCCGAAATATCCACCTGGCCCGCGGACGATCCGCAGCTGATCGGCAGCAAGTGTGACAGCTGCAGCGCTGCCACCTTCCCCGTACAGCAGCGCTGTCCGCGATGCAGTTCGGGATCCATGTCCGAGCTCCTCCTCCCCCGCACCGGGACGTTGGTCGCATGGACCACGCAGGGGTTTCCGCCCGGCGCACCGTACGCGGGGCCCACAGGCAAGGAATTTGTGCCTTTCGGCGTCGGGCTGGTGCAGCTCGATGACGTGATCCGGGTCGAGGGACGGCTCACCGAAAACGACCCGGCGAAGCTGGAGTTCGGTCAGACCGTCGAGTTGACGATGATCCCGTTCACCACCGACACCGACGATTCCGACAACCCGGTGGAGGTCGTCACCTTCGCATTCCAGCCGGTCAGCAGCTAAGGGACTGAAGATGAGCAACTCCAACTCCGCCAACGATGTCGCGATCATCGGCGTGGGCCTGCATCCGTTCGGCCGGTTCGACAAAACCGCGATGGAGATGGGTGCCGAGGCGATCGATCTGGCGCTGGCCGACGCCGGTGTCGGGTGGAAGGACATCCAGTTCGGCTTCGGCGGCAGCTACGAGGTGTCCAACCCCGACGCCGTCACCCGACTGGTCGGCCTGACCGGCATCACGTTCACGAACGTCTTCAACGCCTGCGCCACCGCGGCATCGGCCATTCAGCAGACGGCCGACACGATCCGCCTGGGCAAGTACGACATCGGGATCGCGATCGGACTGGACAAGCACCCCCGTGGCGCGTTCACCGACGACCCCGCCAAGCTCGCGCTGCCGCAGTGGTACGCCGAGAACGGCCAGTTCGTCACCACCAAGTTCTTCGGTATGAAGGCCAACCACTACCTCCACAAACACGGTATCTCCGAGGAGCCCCTGGCGCGGGTGGCCAACAAGAACTTCCGCAACGGCGCGCTGAATCCGAATGCGTTCCGCCGCAAGGAGATCTCAGTCGACGAGATCATGGCGTCGCCGGTGCTGAACTATCCGTTGCGCCAGTTCATGTTCTGCGCACCCGACGAGGGCGCGGCCGCGGTCATCATGTGCCGCGGCGACCTCGCGCACAAGTACACAGCCAAGCCGGTGTTCGTGCGTGCCAGCGAGATTCGCACACGGACGTTCGGCGCCTACGAGGTGCACGCCACGTCCGCGCCGCTCGACGAGGATCCCTCGCCGACGGTGTTCGCCGCCAAGGCCGCCTACGAGGCGGCGGGCATCGGCCCCGAGGACGTCGACGTCGCGCAACTTCAGGACACCGACGCCGGCGCCGAGGTCATCCACATGGCCGAGACCGGTCTGTGCGCCGACGGCGAGCAGGAGAAGTTGCTGGCCGACGGTGCTACCGAGATTCACGGTGCCATCCCGGTCAACACCGACGGCGGTCTGATCGCCAACGGTGAGCCGATCGGCGCCTCGGGCCTGCGACAGGTGCACGAGCTGGTCCGCCAATTGCGCGGCGAAGCCGGCGACCGGCAGGTTCCAGGCGAGCCCCGCGTCGGCCTCGCCCAGGTCTATGGCGCACCCGGCACCGCCTCGGCGACCATCCTCTCACTCTGACGGCCACGCCCCGGCGACACTTCTGGATGTTCGGTTGCCGATCGGCTACTCTCTGCTGAGTAGCCGATCGACAACCGCTACAGGACGACGAATTGGGGTGTGCGGGATGCAGATTCTTGCTGAAGCCGAGGACCTGCCGAAGACGGCGAACATCAGAACACAACTGGTCGCCCTGTGGACGACTCCCGTTGTCGCCGTGATCCTGGTCGTCGCGTTCGTCGCCTTCCCCGGCTTCCTGCCGCCGATGTCGCCGTCGATGTCCGCCGGCGAGGTCGCCGCGTTCTACGCGGACAACACCGCGATGATCCGGTTCAGCATGATCACCTACAACCTGTGCGCGATCATGCTGCTGCCGTTCTTCATGGTGATCGTCGTACAGATGAAGCGGATGGCGGCCCAGAGTCACGCGTTGGCCTACTGCTATCTGACGGCGGTGGTCAGCGGGGCCACCATCTTCGCGCTGGCCAACATCTTCTACCTCGTTGCGGCCTACCGCCCCGACCGCAGCCCGCAGCTTCTGCTGCTTCTCAACGACCTGGCCTGGATCACGCTGGTGGCCCCCGTCGGCATGCTGGTCGCACAGAACCTGCTCCTCGCGCTCGCCGTGTACTTCGACACCAGCGCCCACGCCGGCCCGAATCCCGTATTCCCGCGCTGGGTAGGCCATTTCGCGGTCGTGACCGGGTTGGCGATGGCGCCGGCCGCCGCCGCCGCCGTCTTCCGCACCGGCCCGCTGGCCTGGGACGGTGCGATCTCGTTCTGGCTCCGCGTCGTCGCGTTCGCCCTGTTCGTCGTCGTCATGTTCTTCGTGCTCCGCACAACACTGCATCGGCAGGCGGTCGAGGAGGGCGTCGCTCGATGAGCACCGTCGTCACACCGAAGGCGGACACCCCCGCGAGCGGGTCTCGACCGGGTCCGGCGAGCAAACGCGACCTGTGGATCATCTTCTCGATCGTGCCCGCGTTCTACGCCGCGTTCGGGGCGATCTTCTTCCTGCTGGCAAGGGTCATGCCGCCACCACGGCCCGACGTCACCACCGAGCAGAAGGTCGAGTTCTTCGCCGCGCACACCACGACGATCCAACTCGGTTTCGGGCTGTTGATCCTGATCATCGGTGGCGCCGGGGTCGCCAACGGCATCGTGGTGTACCACATGAAACGCATGTCGGCCGGCTCGACCATGGCGTACGTGTACATGGGCGGCATGGCCGTCGGTGCCCTCCCGGGGTGCCTGCTGGTCGCCCTCTGCTTCCTGGTGGCGACGTTCCGTCCGGACCGCGATCCCGAGGTGCTGGCACTGCTCTACGACCTCGGATGTCTCTCCTACGTCGGCTCGCTGGGTTGTTTCACCGCCGCGTACTTCGGCTTCGCCGTCGCGATCCTCTACGACCGCAACAGGATCTTCCCGAAGTGGCTCGCCTACGTGACCATTTGGCAGATCGTCACCGAGATCATGGCGGCGCCGCTGTTCGTGTCTTCGGCCGGTCCGTTCTCCTGGAACGGTTCGATGTCGTTCTGGACCGGGACGGTGATCTTCGGTTTCTGGCTGTCGTGCGTGATCGTCTTCCTCAAGAAGGCGAACGAGGAACAGCCCGCCGACGAAACACCGCTGCCATGACGGAGACGACGCAGGCTCAGAACCGCACCACCAAGAGTGCGCCGACCACGCACGTTCCCGGCGACAACGCGATCTGGGTGATGGTGCTCGGCGACCTGATCATCTTCGGGTCGTTCTTCCTGATCTTCTCGGTGCACCGCGCCATGGCGCCACAGGAGTTCCTCGAGGCGCAGCAACACCTGAACCTCAACATCGGCGTACTGAACACCCTTGTGCTGCTGACGAGTTCGTGGTTCGTGGCGCGCAGCGTGCTGGCGGCCCGGGGCGGCAATCACGCCACCGCGATACGCCTGACCTACGCCGGCGGGGCCTGCGGACTGCTGTTCATCGGGATCAAGGCCTTCGAGTGGTCGACGAAGGTGGCCGAGGGCCACACGATCGTCGACAACGAGTTCTTCAGCTTCTATTACATGCTCACCGGCGTGCATCTGTTCCACGTGCTGCTCGGCCTGTTGATCCTGGGAATCGTTGTGCGGGAGTTGGGCAACCCGCGCAAGAGACGCATGGTGATGGTGGAGTCGAGCGCGACCTACTGGCACATGGTCGATCTTCTGTGGGTAGTGATCTTCGGCCTGTTCTACGTGATGCGGTGATGGTGTGACCACCACAGAGCTTCGCAGCGCCGGGTCGAGTCGCGCGATCACGATCGCCTGGCTGATCCTCTCGGCGATCACGCTCATATCGTGGTGGCTGGCTCCGGGCCACTCGGGAGGCCTCGCGACGGCCAGCGTGCCGATCACCGTGCTCGCGGTGCTCCTCGGATTCCTCAAGTGCCGGATGATCATCCGGTCCTTCATGGAGGTTCGCCACGCGCCTTCATGGCTGCGTCACAGCACCGATCTGTGGCTGGTCGTGCTGTGGGCTTCGGTGTTGGTGATCTACCTCTGGTGAACGGGCTGCTCATCACGATCGACCGACAGCGGCTCACCTTCCAGACGGCGCAGCCACTGCTCACAGAACGCGAAGGTCTCGGCATGGCCGGTCGACATCCCGAGCGCGCGTTCCATCACCATCATCTGCGACACGCTCGTCGCAAATATCGTCCAGACCACCGGCGGAACATCCGCAGACTCGATTCCGTGCTGGCGGAGCGCAGCGGCGATGGCCTTGTTCTGCTCGTCGCGGAAACGCTGGGCGTAGTAGGCGAGCTCTGCGCGCAGGGCCTTGCGGTGATTGGCCAGGCCCATGAACTCCATCGTCAACCGGGTGGCCTCCGGCGCCGTGCTGAACCGCCACAGTGCCCACAGCGGTTGCGGCGACTGCAGCGCGGTGTTGAGCACCGCCAGACCCTCCTCGGCCCTGCGGCGGAACACCGCCAGGAAGAGATCCTCCATGGTGCGGAAGTAGTAGTGCACCAGCTGCGGCTTGAGCCCCGCCTGATCGGCGACCCGACGAGAGGTGACCGCGGCATATCCTTCGTCGATCAGCAGTTGCTCGGCAGCGTCGAGCAACACGGTGCGATTCTTCGCATCCGGCGCGCCGATCCGTCGCGGCGATGCCATGGCTACCCTCGCTCCTCCACCGTTGCCGTCATGCCTGCGTGTCGCTTCGATCTTGACCCTAACTCTTACACCATGCTAAGCAGGTGCTCAGCATTATCGCGATCCAGAGAATCCCGCGATCCACACCCGTAGCCCCGGAGGCCCGCACATGAGTGACTTCGACACGATCGACTACTTCACCGATCAGTCCCTCGTGCCGGACCCGCACCCCTACTTCGACCACCTCCGCAGCAAGTGCCCCGTGGTGCGTGAACCGAACTACGGCGTGCTGGCCATCACCGGCTACGACGAAGCCGCCACGGTCCTCAAGGATCCCGACACATTCTCGTCGTGCATCGCGGTCGCCGGGCCGTTCCCACCGCTGCCGTTCACCCCGGAGGGCGATGACATCACCGGGCAGATCGCGGCCCACCGGTCACAGATGCCGATGTTCGAGCACATGGTCACCATGGATCCGCCGGAACACACCAATGCGCGTTCGCTGCTCAACCGATTGCTCACCCCGAGCCGGCTGAAGGAGAACGAGGACTTCATGTGGCGGCTAGCCGACGAGTGTCTCGACGATTTCCTCGCGGACGGCAAGTGCGAGTTCCTGAGTGCCTACGCAAAACCCTTCTCGCTGTTGGTGATCGCCGATCTGCTCGGTGTGCCGCAAGCCGATCACGAAGAGTTCCGCACCGTGCTCGGCTCCCCTCGGCCCGGCGCGGTCGTGGGATCGCTCGACCACAGCGACCTGGTCGGCCTCAACCCGCTCGAATGGCTCGACGAGAAGTTCGTCGGCTATCTCGAGGATCGCCGCGAGTCTCCCCGCGACGACGTCCTGACCGCTCTGGCCACCGCGAAGTACCCCGACGGATCAACCCCACCCGTCCTCGAGGTGGCCCGCTCCGCGACCTTCCTGTTCGCCGCAGGCCAGGAGACCACCACCAAGCTCCTGTCGGCGTCGCTACGGGTGCTCGGCGATCATCCCGACGTCCAGAACACCCTGCGCAACGACCGCAGTCGCATTCCGGTCTTCGTGGAGGAGGCGCTGCGGATGGACGCGCCGGTCAAGAGCCAGTTCCGGCTCGCGAAGAAGAACACCAAGGTGGGCGACATGGACGTGCCCGCAGGCACCACGTTGATGGTGTGCCCCGGCGCGGTCAACCGGGATCCGGACAAGTTCGAGCATCCTCACGAGTTCGACCTGAACCGCAAGAACGTGCGCGAGCACATCGCTTTCGGCCGCGGTGTGCACTCCTGCCCCGGAGGACCGCTGGCACGCGTCGAGGGACGGGTGTCCATGGAGCGCATCCTGGACCGGATGGGCGACATCAAGATCGACGAGGAGAAGCACGGACCCGCGAACGACCGCGCGTACAACTACGAGCCGACCTTCATCCTGCGGGGTCTGACCGAACTGAACATCACGTTCACCCCTGTCGGCTGACCATGCGACTGCTCGCCGGAATTGCATTCCACCAGACCCGCACTCGCGATTCCGCAAGCTGGAATGCAATTCCGGCGGCAGATGAGCCGGCCAAACCGGGGCGTATCTCAAGAAGCATGTTCTAAGATCTGAAAATGCTGTTCTGCAAGCCGATTCCAGCTGCCGCTATCACCGCGGTGGGCATGTTGACGGTCGGCGCGGTCGTCGCCATAGCGCCCGCCGGCGCCCAACCGGCATTGCACCACGTGCGCTACACCGTGGGCGCCAGTCAGGACATCGTCAACGCCGAGATCTACTACCGCGACGTACAACCCCCCAACTGGGCCGAATACAGCCACAACACGTACCTCTACACCCCGAACGCGGAAGCAAATCTGGGACCGGGTCAGCCATGGGTGCTCGAAGCCATGCTGGCCGACCCCGAAGACTGGGCCATGGTGGTCGTAGGCCTGCCGGGGCCCACCACTCCTGCGCTCGAGGCACCCGGCTTCGTCTGCGAGTTGCGTGTCGACGACGTCGTCGTCGCCACCGATTCGGGAACCAAAGGCGCACTCTGCTCGCTGCGTAACTGGTGACTACGGCGGAGGCGGGTTGCCTCCGCCCACCGACTGGTCGCCGCGCGCCCAAAAGGCCCGATTGTCCTTGACCACGCAGGTGAGGAAGAGTCCGTCCGGCGCCTGAGCCACCTCACCGTCGAGGCTGGGGCACAGGTCACCCTCGACCTTGATCCCGTGCATCTCCGGTGACCGGAACCATCGCGGCTCGTACCTCCGCGGCGACCCGCAGAACACCAGCCGGCCCCAATCAGTCACCCCGAAAACGTAATAGGTGGTGTTGTTGCAGTAGGAGCCCAGCACGATGTTGGGCGCGATCCCCGGCGTGCAATTCGGGTAGTTGCATTCGGCGCCGGGAGGCGGCGGTGGCGGTTGGGCGGCCGCGGGTGAAGCGGTCAGGACCCACGCGGGGGCGGCCAGGGCAGCCATCGCTGCGACGAGGAAACGCACTCCGCCATTTTTCCATGCGCGGGAACGAAATTCTCGTTATTGGAGAGCATTACTCCAGAAGCCCATTAGGCTGATGACCATGCGCGCTTTACGTGTGATGGGCGGCGTTGCCGCGACGACGCTCGCCGTCCTAGGCAGTCTAAGTGCCGCCCCCTCGGCTCAGGGGCAAGATTTCGGAGTCAGCATCTCCGGCACCTGGGAGGTGTACTCCGACGGAGAGTGGGCGAGGATGAACGAGGTCAAGTTCAAACAACTTCCCGTGCGCGAGACGTGGACTGTGAACGTGTCGTGCGTGAGCCCGATCGAGTGCACGGGCGAGGCCACGAGCAGCTTGGGGTGGACGGGCACGGTACGTCTGCGGGACTACTGGTTCATCGAACACGACGTGCCCAACTGGATGCCCTGCCCCAATGGCACATTCGCCACCGGACATCAGAAGTTCATCATGTGGGGCGTGGACCGCACCAACGAGGAACGACTTATCAAGGACTACACGTACATGGCGGGCCGCAACGTGACCAAGAGCGACAGTGGCGCGTGCGGCGTCAACAACCCGAAGGTCATCGAACTCCCCGTATCCGCGCAGAAGGTCGCCTAGCTGAAAGCTCTGTCCGGCAACTGATCACCTGCGGCGCTCTCAGGTCGGCAGCAGATCCTTCCATGTCTTCGGTGCGGCCCCGGTCGCCACCCGCTGCAGCGCGCCGTCGGCCGTCAGGTACTGGCCCGTCTCCGGATTGTAGTGAGCAGTGGCCACCGATGGTCCGCCAGAAGCGTTGGCGCCGAACGCACTCGGCGCTACGGGCAAGGGCTGGCCGGGAACCGTCGGCTCCTGCGGTGCCGGTGGTGCAGTGACGTTCGGCATCGGCAACGGCGGCGGGACGGGGGCCAGCTCCGGTGACCCCTGCGGGGTCCCGGACGGCGCCGCACCGGGCGGTAGCGGTGTGCCCTCCGTCGGGGCGAAGATGCGCTCTTCGAAGTCGACACGGTCATCGAGCGGGAGCCCCTGCGAGATCAGATTGGGGTCGAACGGATAGGGGCCGAGGAGGTGGTCGCGCATCGCCAACGGTTGATACCCCTTGGGGTCGTTGCAGAGTTGGACGGTGGGCGCTCGTTTTCCGGGATGCTCGATACAGGGGTAGTTGCGGGCGCCGCGGACGTTGAGCGGAGAGTCCTGCGGGAGTTTGCAATACAGCCCGTCGGGCGTTTCGAGCGTGGTCTCGTCTTCCGGTGAGCGCCACTGTGACGGCGGCAAGAAGCCGGTGGTGCACGGGTTCGGATCGCTGATGGTCAGGGCGAAGTCGCCGGCGGGCAACCCTGTCGGGTTGTTTGTGGGCAGGCCGAACGACTGCTGTGCCGCGATGATGCCGGGGAAGATCACGAGCAACTGCTCGATGGCCGGGTTGTAGGTCAGCAGGACCTGGCTCACGGTGGTGAGGTTGGCCAGCAGTATCGGCAGGGTGGGCTTCACCTGGTCGAGAAGCGAGCTGACCTCTTGGGCGAATCCCGGTCCGCGCTGCAGAATCGCGCGCAACTCCGGGTCGTTCTGGACGACCTGCGCGGTGACCCCGGACAGGCTGCGTGCCCACGTCCGGATCTCATCGGTGGTCTCGGCCTGTGACTCCAGCAGCGGACCGATGTCGTCGATCAGCGTGCGGGTCTCGTCGGACGCGCCGTTGATCTCGCCGGTCAACTCGGATGCGGAATCGAGCAGGGAACCGAACTCCGGGCCGGCCCCGTCGAACGCCTTGAACGTCTCGTCGAGCAGGTCGGGAATCCGGTCCTTGGGCAGGCTCTCCACCAGCGCGCTGAGCTGATCGAGCATGGGGCCGACCTGTTGAGGAATCGTGGTGGCCGACACCGGGATTCGTGAACCGTCCTCCAGGAAGGGCCCGGAGTCGGTGCGCGGACGGAGATCGACGTACTGCTCGCCGACCGCCGAGACGCTGAGAACGTCGGCCTGGAGATCCGCCGGGATCTTCGGAGACGTGTCGAGCGACAGAGTTGCTTCCGCGCCGTTCTCTGTCAACGCGACATCGGTGACCTTGCCGATCTGCACTCCGCGGTAGGTGACGTTGCTGAACCGGTAGAGACCGCCGGACGCGGGCAGTTCCAGCTTTACGGTCAGTCGACCGACGCCAAGCAGCGTGGGGACCTGCATGTAGGTGAAGATCATCACCCCGACACCGACGATCGACGCAATCGTGAAGATGATCAACTGGTTTCGTACAAACCGGGTCATCATCAGCCACCACCTCCTGGTGTCGGTGCCACGGCGGCAGGTGGCGCCGCAGGTGCGGGCGGTTGCTCTCCGTACGGGCCGGCGAAGATCTGCGATCCCGTGATCGGCTGTGCCTGCGGCAGCCACGGCGCGGCGGGCGGCGGTGGGCTCACCGGCAGCAGCGGTCCGGTGACAGGCGGCGCGGGCGCACCGGGTGCCGCGTCGGGCGGAGCCGGCATCGCTTCCCCGGGCGGCGGCGCCACCCCGATTTTCAGCGGGTCATAGGAGTAGTTCAGGTAATACGGGTCGCCGGGAGCGGGGATCAACTTGGCGTTCTCGTCACCCCACCGCGTTCCGAGCAGCAAGGTCTTCTTCAGACGTGGATAGGTGAGGTCGAATGTGGCGAAGAGGTTGATGTAGTCACCCTTGGTGATCTTCTCGGCGAAGCCCGGACCGTACGGAAAGGCCGAGGCCCACAGCAAGGCGAGGTTGAGATCGGGCCCGATGTCGGCCAGCGCCCCGAGGACCGGTCCGAGATTGTCCAGGTTCTCGACCAGGTCGTCACCGGCGTCATTGACCAAGCCGGTTGCCGTGTCGCTGAATTGCCCCAGCTTGTCCAGCGCGGTGGTGAACTGTGGACGCTCCCTGATGAGTACGTCGAGAGCCGGTGGAATGTCCTTGAGCGCACGGTCGATCGCGTCGGTCTGACCGGCGAATGTTCCGGCGACGCGCTGCAGCTGCCGGATCGACTCGATGATGTTGCCCTGCTGCTGTTCCAGTACCCCGACGAAGTCGTCGAGCCGGACCAGTAGGTCACGGATCTCCGATTCGCGTCCGGAGATGCCCGTGTTGAAGCTGTTGATGATGTCTCCGAGCTGACCGAGTCCCCCGCCGTTGACCACCGCCGAGAGCGACGACAGCGTCTGCTCGGTGGTGGGGTACGTCGACGAGGCGTTCAAGCCCAAGGTGGCACCGGGCTGCAACCTCCCGCTCGGCTCCTCACCGATCGGCGGGTTCAGCGCCAGGTGCATGGAGCCCAGCAGGCTGGTCTGCCCCACTGTCGCCACGGCGTTTCCCGGCACCACGACGTCAGGCTTGACCGAGACCTCCACGTTGGCGTGCCACGCGTCGACCGTCATCTGGCCGACACTCCCGACGACCACATCGTTGATCAGTACCGGCGAGTTCGACTCCAGCGTGGCGACATTGGCGATCTCGACGTGATAGGTGACCGCATCCGGTCCCCGGCCCACCGCCCCGGGAAGGGGAAGTGAGTTGACCCCCTGAAAGGCACACCCGGTCATGGACACGGCGACACTGCACCCGACAATCGTCCATCGCTTCAGCCCATGGATCATGACGGTGGCGTCCCTTCTGCCGGCAGCAGTGGCGCACCGGCGGGGGCCGGCGCGGGCGCCGGCGTCGGCGGCAGCAGCAACCCGTCGACCGTTGGAGGCGACTGCGCCGGAATGTTGGTCACGATGTTGGGCGGCCCGGGGATCGGCGCACCGGGGAACAACGCCGGTGACGGAATCGCCGGGGCATCGTCGTCGGTGGTGTAGATCCCGGGAGGACCCGCCGGCGCATTCCAGCCCGGCGGCGGTGGAACGTCCCCGGCTCCTGTGTAGGCCGACACCGTCGGCGGGATCTCGGGCGGATCCCCGGGTCCCGCGCCGCCGGGTGCGAGCTTCGGGTCGGTGTAGATGATCCGGTCCGGGCTGACCGCGGGCCTCAGGTAGGGGTTGATCGGGAACGGCAGGTTGCCGAAGTTGACCAACTTCAGCGCAGGGCCGAGGTACTGCGCGCACAGCTTGGCGGTCTCAGGGGCGGTGGTGTTCGCGATCCCTCCGATCAAGCCGCAGACGAACCAGACCGGGTTCGCGAAGTTGGACAGGGAGAAGGCGCCCGTCACCGATCCGCCGTTGGGGTAGTAGATGTTGTTGAAGTTGGCGATCGCATTCGGCGTGATGTGAAGCACGTTCTCGAGATCCAAACGGTTGTCGGACAGGACCTGGAGCACGCTTCCCAGGCTCCGGATCTGCTCGGAGGTCTGGTTTCTGCTGCCGGCCACGAATCGCTGCACCTCCCCCATCGCGATCGACAGTTCGGACAACGCCGCGTCGAGGTCGGACCTGCTGTCGTCGACCACGCTCGTCAGGCTGGCGAGGCGATTCTGGAACAGGACGATCTGGTCCTTGCTGTCGCGCAGCGCAGTGACGAAGACCTGCAGGTTCTTGATGATGTCGACGATGTCGCCGCTGCCCTCGGCGAAGATCCGCGCCGCACCCGAGAGCTGACTCAGCGTTTCCCGCAGCTTTTCACCGTTGCCGTCCAACGCATTTGCCGCACTGTCGACAAAACGTGAGATCGACGTACCGGACACTCCGGTTTGAGGCCCCAGTTCGGTGGCCAGTCGCGTCAACTGGGTCTTCACTTCGTCCCACTCGACGGGCACGGCGGTCCGGTCGCTGGGGATCACCCCGCCGTCGCCCATCGTGGGCCCGTCACCGCTGCGATAGGACGGCGTCAGCTGAACGTAGCGCGCCGCAACAAGATTCTGAGCAACGATCACGGCCTTGGCATCCGCTGGGATGTCCACGTCGCCGTCGACCTTGAGGGTCATCTTGGCCTGGGTGCCCTCGGGTTCGATCCTGTCGATGGTGCCGACCCCGACACCTGCCACCCGCACCTCGTCACCGGGGTAGATCGCCGTCGCCGTCGGAAAATACGCCGTGATGGTCTTCGGGCCGAAGAAGACCTGCCGCACGAGAAAGGCGGCGCCGGCGATCAACAGGATGGCCAGCACCAGCGCCGTGCCGGCCACCAGTCGCTTACGGGTTGCCATCATTGGGGAGATCTCCTGGCTGGGGAAGGCTGTTGACGGGGAACGGGAGTTCTGCCCGCGGTCCGGCATTGTCCGGCGGTTGGCCGGCGTCGATACCCCGCCGGAAGCCGAAGGCGTAGTCGAGGAACGGCTGTAACAACTGCGCCGGCTGGATGTTGGGGACCAACGCGTTGTAATAGGCGCCGTTCGAGACGATCTCGCCCTGGGTGAGGTAGTACTTCGCCGCGCCGGGCAGGATCTTGGCCAGGTTGTCCCGGTTGCGCTCCAGCATCGCCGTGACGTTGTTCAATCTCTCCAACGCGGGAGCCAACTCTTGTTCGTTGTCGGCGACCACACCGCTGAGTTCGCGCGACACCGTCGCGATGTTCGACAACAGGCTGGTGATCGCATACCTGCGGTCGTTGAGCACGGCCAGGAGGTCGTTGGCGTTCAGGATCAGCGCGTTGACCTGTCTACTGCGTTCCGAGAAGATCCCGGTGACGTCACCGGCGGTCCTCAGCAACTCCGACAGGCTCTCGTTGCGATTGTTGAGCGATCGGGACAACCGCGACAGGCCGTCGAAGGTCGGTCCCAGCTGCGGTGAGATCTGGTCGAGGGTCTGTGCGAGGGTGTCCAACGACTGGTTCAGCGAATCGGTATCGGTCTCAGCGGTATTCGCGGTGAGCTCACTGACGGCATCGGTCAACGAATACGGCGACGACGTCCGCGAGACCGGAATGACCTTCTGGGGATCGAGGCTGCCGTTGCCGTCGGAGTCCAGGGCGAGCACCCGCTCCCCGAGCAGCGTCCCGGTACGGATGTGCGCGGTGGTATCCGAGCCGAGCGGGTACTTGCCGGCCACGGTGAACCCGACGAGCGCATCACCGTTGTCGAGCCCGATCGATGACACGGAGCCGACCTTGATCCCGGACACCGTCACGTCGTTGCCGACGCTGAGGCCACCGGCCTCGGCGAACAATGCCTGGTAGCGCACGGAGGTGGCCCAGGACAGCAGGCGTTCGGGCTGCAACCCGACGGCGATGACCAGGATGATCACCACGACGCCGATGAAACCGGCTCTGGCGAGCTGAGATCCGCGATATTTCAGCATCTACTCGTCCACGCACCTTCCGGTCTCTTGTTTGATCCAGGGGAACACCACAGTGCGGCCCTCGAGATCACTGGCGCGGAAGGTGATACCGCAGATGTAGTACGGGAACCAGGCGCCGTAGGAGCCGACACGCGCGAGCTTGCGATAGATCTCCGGCAGGCGCTGGATGGTGGCGTCGAGCCGCTCCAGGTCGTTGTCGACGAACGGCGCGAGCCGGGCCAACTCGTCGACTGTGCCGGCCAGCGGCGCGCGCCCACGGCTGAGAAGGTCGGCGATCGACGCCGTGCCGTTGTCGAGGGCCTCGATGGCCGTGCCGATCGGGTCACGGTCGGTCGACAACCCACTGACCAGTTGCTCGAGTTTGTCTATCGCGCCCGAGAATTCATCGCCCTGTTCGGACAGCGTGCTCAGGACCGTCTGCAGGTCGCCGATCAACTGCTCGATCACCGCGTTGTTGTCCGCCAGCGAGTTCGTGAACGACGACGTCTTGGAGAACAGCGATTCGATGGTGCCTCCCTGGCCCTGCAGTATCTGGACCAGCGACGTGGTGAGGCCGTTGACGTCCTCGGGGTTCAGGCCCTGGATGACCGGTTTGAGTCCACCGAGCAACACATCGAGGTCGAGCGCCGGCACCGTCCGGGACACCGGTATCTGAGCGCCGGCCCCGAGAATCTGTGTGGAGTCCGGAGTGTCGACGAGTTCGAGGAATCGATCGCCAACCAGGTTCAGATACCGGATCGCTGCCTGGGTTCCGGTCGTCAGGGCGGTGCTGCGGTCGGTGTCGAACGTGACCAGCACGTTCCGGTCAGCTTGGAGTTCGACGTTTTTCACGGTGCCGACCCTGATTCCGGCGATCCGCACCGTGTCCCCCGACTGCAGCCGCGACGCATCCGTGAACACTGCCGAGTACTCGTTTGTCGCGCCGGTTCTGCTGTCGCTGAACACCAGGAACAGAAACGCGGTCAGCACCGCCATGACGAGGCCGAACGCCGTGAACTTGAGGAGCGTGCCTGTTGATCGGGTCATCCCGGCATTCCGATCTGCGCGGAGTTACGGGGGGGCCCGTCGAGCGGTCCGAACAGCCAGTTCTTGAGGCCCTCCGAGTTGAGCAGGATTCCCGAGTTGCCGTACTGCGCAGGGTTGGACCCGACATCGCCGACGACCAACGGTGGCACGAACTCGGGCGGCAGAGCCGGCAAACCGAGTTCGGCGCAGTAGTCGCGGCCGCCGCTCTTGGCGGCGACCTTCGGCAGATCGCCGGGATAACGGTAGCGCTCGACACCCAGTGTCAATCCAGCCGACACGAAGACACCCGAGAATTGCGGCGGGGTCTTCGCGAACGGGACAAGACCCCCGATGCCGCACCACAGCGACTTGCGGTACTCGCGGAGCAGATCGGTGGTCGGTACCAGCAGGCGCATGACGTCGGTGATGCCCTGCCGGTTCGCACCGACCACCTCGTTGCCGAGTTCAGCCAGACCGGTTGCACTGACCAGGAACTCATCGAGGTTGTCCTGTTCCTCGACGATGGAGTTGCTGAACGTGGAGGTGTTCTCGAGTATGGACACGAGGTCCTGGCCGGCATCGCCGTACGCGGTGAGCGCTGGGACGGACGCTTCGATGTCGCGGGCGAGGTTGGGCAGACTGGGTTCCAGTTCGGCCAGCAGCGCGTTGAAGTCGGACAACGTCGTGCCGAACTGCTCACCGCGGCCGCTGAACGCCTGCGCGATGGCGCCGAGGGTCTCGTTGAGCTTGACGGGGTCGATCTTGTCGAAGACCTGGACCAGTTGCTGGAACACGGTGTTGATCTCGACGGTGACGGCGTCGCCGCGCAACACCTGGTCTCTTCCCAAGGGCTGTGCTGTCGGTTCCGGCGGGGCCTCGAGTTGGACGAATTTGGCGCCGAAGACGGTCGACGACGCGATGTCGACGTTGACGTTCGACGGGATGAGGTGCAGTTGAGACGGATCCATGTCCAGTTGCAGAGTGGCGGTGCCATCCGGCCGATACTCGATCGACTTGACCTTGCCGACCTGAACTCCGCGCATCTTGACCTTGGCGTCAGGGTTCATCACAAGACCGGCGCGGTCCGAGATCACGGTGACGGGAACGGTTTCGGTGAAGCTCCCACGGAAAAGTCCGACGGACAGCGCGAAGATCGCGAGTAACGCGACGACCAGACCGAGCCCGGCCAGCGGCCGGACGTAGCTGGTACCACGATTGTTGCTCAACTCGTCTCCTAGCCCGACAGGTTGAAGTTGCCGTTGGCGCCGTAGATCGCCAGTGACACCAACAGTGTCACCGAGACCACGACCACCAGAGAGGTTCGCACTGCGTTACCCACTGCCGCGCCCACACCTGAGGGCCCACCGGAAGCGAAGAACCCGAAATAGGTGTGCACCAACAGGATCGCGATCGCCATCAGCACCGCCTGCAGGAACGACCACAACAGATCGATCGGGTTGAGGAAGGTGTTGAAGTAATGGTCATACAGGCCACCGGACTGGCCGAACAACACCACCGTGGTGAACTGAGAGGCCACGAACGACAGGATCACCGCGATCGAGTACAGCGGCGTGATCGCGATCATCCCCGCGACGATCCGCGTGGAGACCAGGTACTCCACCGACCGGATCCCCATGGAATCCAATGCGTCGATCTCTTCGTTGATCCGCATCGCCCCCAGCTGCGCGGTCACCCCGGCACCGAACGTCGCCGCCAACCCGATCCCGGCCACCACCGGAGCCGCGATGCGCACATTGATGAACGCCGCCAAGAACCCGGTCAAGGCCTCGATCCCGATGTTGCCCAGCGAGGAGTAACCCTGGATCGCCAACGTGCCGCCGGCGGCCAGGGTCAAGAACCCCACGATCACCACCGTGCCACCGATCATCGCCAACGTGCCCGCACCCATCGAGATCTCGGCGATCAGCCGGATGATCTCCTTGCGGAAGTGCACGGTCGCGTGCGGCACCCCGCCCAGCGCGCGGCCGTAGAACAGCACGTGGTCGCCGATGCGGCCCAATGTGCGCACCGGACGACCCGCATAATCCACCAGCCGCGGGAACCGCGACCGCACCACCGTCTGAGTACCCATCAGCGCGCCCTATCCCGTCGTCATCCGGATGCCGATGGCCGTGACCACCACGTTGATCACGAACAACGCCATGAACGCGTACACCACCGTCTCGTTGACCGCGTTGCCCACCGCCTTGGCCCCGCCGCCGGTGATCGTCAGCCCCCGATAACACGCCACCAGACCCGCGATCAGACCGAACAGCGCCGCCTTGACACACGAGATGATCACCTCGGGCACCCCGGTCAGCAGCGTGATTCCCGCCGCGAATGCCCCCGGATTCACATCCTGGACGAAGATCGAGAAGAAGTAGCCACCCAGGATCCCGATGATCACCACCAGGCTGTTGAGCAGTAGCGCCACCAACCCGGACGCCAGCATCCGCGGGGTCACCAGACGCTGCACCGGATTGATCCCGAGCACCTCCATCGCGTCGATCTCCTCGCGGATCGTGCGCGACCCCAGATCGGCACACATCGCCGTTGCGCCCGCACCGGCAACGATGAGCACCGTCACCAACGGGCCGACCTGGGTCACCGCACCGAAAGCCGCACCCGCACCGCTCAGATCCGCAGCCCCTAGTTCGCGCAGCAGAATGTTCAGCGTGAAGCTCACCAACACGGTGAACGGGATCGCCACCAACAACGTCGGCGCCATCGACACCCGCGCCACGAACCACGACTGCTCCAGGAACTCCCGCCACTGAAACGGCCGCACGAAGACGAACCGCACCGCATCCATCGCCATTGAGAAGAACCCACCGACAGCCGCCATCGCCCCCGACACACCGCTGGGCAACGCGATACCCGTCGACCAACGCTCCGGTCCCTTAGACGCCATAACCCTCTGGTCCCTCCAGGATCGTGACGGCCGATACGGCTGTCGGGCCGCCGATGTTGTGCGCCAGCGCGATTCGGGCACCGTCCACCTGATTGACGGCCTCACCTCGCAACTGTTGAAACAACTCGACGCACTGTGCCACACCGGTGGCCCCCGGCGGGTGACCTTTGGCTTTAAGTCCTCCACTGGGATTGACGGGCAGCGCTCCGCCGACGCTGGTCACTTCGGCCTCCAGAAGTTTGAAGCCCCCGAGCCTTTCGGCGAAGCCGAGATCCTCGTAGCTCATCAACTCGATTCCGGTGAGGAAGTCGTGCACCTCGGCGACGTCGACGTCGGCCGGGGTCATTCCGGCCATTCCGAATGCCTGCTTCGCTGCCCGGGTGGTCGCCGGCAACATCGTCAGGTCCGGCTTGTGCTGGTGCATCACCGAATCCAGACCCAGTCCGACCCCGCGGATCCAGACCGGCCGGTCGGTGAAGCGATCGACGACGTCCTCGGCGGCGATCACCAGTGCTGCGGCACCGTCGCTCTGCGGCGCGCAGTCGTAGAGCCGGAACGGGGTCACCACCGTCGGTGCGTTCAGGGCCTGCTCCATCGTGATCTCGAAGCGCAAGCGCGCCTTGGGGTTGTTCACTCCGTGGCGATGGTTCTTGACCGCCACCATGGCTAAGTGTTCTTCAGTTGCCGGAGATTCGTGGAGATATCGACGAACGTGTAAAGCAAATCCCGCCGGGGCCACCAGGCCGAGGGGGTAGTCCCAGGCCATGTCGCGCGTCATAGCCTCCCATTGCCAGAGCATGTCGGCCGATGTCGTGTCCCTCAGCTTGTCGGCGCCCATCACCAGCGCCACGTCGAACGCCCCGGCCGCGACGGCGAAAAGTGCGTTGCGCAGGGTGTCGTGTCCGGTCGCGCAGGAGTTCTCGATGCGGGTCACCGGCAAATCGGGCAGGCCGAGCGTGTCGGCGAGGATCCCGGACGGAAAACCGTCCGCGGTGCCCATGGCGCCGAACCAGGCGGCCTCCAGATCGGACTTCGACAGGCCCTTGTCCACCGTGTCGGCGCATTCGGAGTAGGCCATCGGGAGCAGATCCTTGATCCCGAGTGCGAAGTGCTCACCGAACGGCGTCATACCGGCGCCGACGATCGCCACCCTTCTCATGCGATCACCCGATCCGGTTCGAACGCGTAGCCGTAATCCGGCACACCCGAGCGCACCGCGACACGGCGGAGTGCGAGCCGTCCCCGCTCACCGATGTCGACCGCGCCGGCGGGAGCACCGGTCACCTTCACCAACGCGCGCACCCCGACATCGTCGAGGTCGACGATGACCAATGAGTACGGCGTCCGCAGACCGGGCACCGGGATGTGCACGGTGGTTTCCGTGTAGACCGAACCGGTGCGCGGCAGCGGGACCAACTCGTAGTCGGTGGCCAGTGCGCCGTCGGGTTCGACGCGGTATCGCGGCGGGAAGTCGAGGTCGCCGGAGTCGCCGAACCGTCCTGCCTCCCAACGGACTTTCGCCTCGAACGCCCGCTCGTAGGCGGCCAGTGAGATCGGGATCTCCGTACCGGCGATGTAAGTGCCCTCCGGCAGCGGACGCGGACCCGGTTCTCTGCGATGGATGTGGGCCACACCCCCGCTGACGGTGATGCCGGACAGGATCGCCTGTTCGACGGCAACAAGCGGACCGGTGGTGCCCCGTTCGGCCATCCCGGCCAGCGCGAAGAGACTCGAGCTGGCCCCCGTCGTCGGCAGTGCCGGCGGGTCCCCGAGACACAGGTCGGCCGCACGCTCATGATCGACCCCGGCCACCGCGGCCGGTGTGTCCAGCCAGGCCGCGGCGAGCGATGCGATCAGCCCTCGTTCGTGGAGCAGGCGCGGATCGCCGTAGTCGTGCACCACACCGGTGGACTTGCGAGTGCGAACCGGCAGACTGCGCGCCACCCGGGCGGCGGTGCGCACCTGCAGGCCGCGGTCGGCGGTCAGGATGGCGGCCGCACCGGCCGGCTCCAGGTCACTGCCGATGATCAGCGTCCTGGGCCGGGCCGAGCTGACGGCGTCGACGGTCGCCGGAGCGCCGCCGAGCCGCTCGTCGACCTCGAGTTCGGGATCCAGTCCCAGGCCCGCGAGAAGAACCGCGGCGTTGCTGGTTTCCAGAAGGGGAAAGTCCCGGCTCACCAGCACGACCCGCTCGACCGCGCCGCCTCCCGCCAACGCTGCACGACCCGCCTCGACGGCCATCGTGACGGCGTCCTCGTCGTCGCCGGCCACCCGCTGCAGGGGTGAACCCCAGCACGGCAGGTAGGTGCCGACGGACACGACGTAGGGCATCTTTGTCTTTCTTCAGTGGTTGGGTGGCGGCAGATTCAGGTGACGGCGCCGGCCGTCTTGAGCTCGATGATTCTGTCCCAGTCCAGGCCCAGTTCGAGCAGGATCTCGTCGGTCTGTTCGGCGAACCCGGGTGCCGGACCGGTGTGCGGGGCCGCCACGTCGAATTGCACCGGGTTGGCGACCAATTCGAGTTCGCCCGCCTGGACCATGTACTCGTTCGCCCGGACCTGGGCGTCCTTGGCGGCCTGAAGGGTGTCCTGCACCGGCGCCCACGGACCGAGCAAGGTTGCGAACCGCTCGCTCCACTCGACCAGCGGACGCTTCTTCATGGCTTCGGTGAGGATTTCGTTGGCCGCGGCGGTGTTCTCGGCGATGGCCTCGACCGTGGCGAATCGGGGGTCGTCGACGAGTTCGTCGAGGTCCATGTGCCGGCACACATCGGCCCAGAACTTGGTGGGCTGCATCATCACAAAGGAGATGTAGCGGTCGTCTGCGGTGGGATACAGGCCGACGAGCGGATTGGTCGGCGACCCGTGCACACCGGGCGGGAAGGCCTCCATGCGCTCACCGAGGTGATTGGTCAGCGCCACCGTGTGCCCCATCGCCCACAACCCGCTGCCCAGAAGCGAGACGTCGACCACCGATGCCTCGCCGGTGCGTTCGCGCTTCAACAATGCCGCGGCGATACCGCCGGCGAGATTGGTCCCGGAGATGGTGTCGCCGTACGCCGGTCCCGGCGGGCCGATCATGCCGGGCATCTCCGGCGGGGTGATGGTCCGTGCCGTGCCTGCGCGGCACCAGAAGGCGGTCATGTCGTAGCCGCCCTTGACCGACTCCTCGCCCCGTGGTCCCAGCGCGCTGCCGCGGGCATAGATGATCGTCGGATTGACTGCGCGGATGTCGTCGACGTCGATGCCGAACTTGGTCCGGTGACCGGGCAGGAAGCTGGTCAGGAACACGTCCGCGCCCCGCGCGAGCTCGAGCAGGACCTCCTTGCCCTCGGGAGTGGACATGTCGAGTCCGATGCTGCGTTTACCGCGGTTTGCGTGCTCGATGTTCGGGTTGGGGTCGCCCTCCACCCGCAGCAGCCCGGTCTGTCGCAGCCCTCGCTGCGGATCTCCGGTGACGGCGTGCTCGACCTTGATGACGTCGGCACCCCACTCACCCAGTACCGCGCCGGCCGACGGCACGAAGCCGTACATCGCGACCTCGAGGACCCGAATCCCTTCCAACGGGCGGGTCATGACGTCGCCCCGGGCAGCACGGTCGCGAATGTCTTCGTTTCCAGGAACTCCTCGAGACCGGCCGTCCCCATCTCGCGGCCGATGCCCGACTGCTTGTAGCCACCGAACGGGCTGTCCGGGCTGAAATAGTTGCCGCCGTTGATCGAGAAGGTTCCGGTGCGGATGCGTCTGGCGATTGCCAGAGCCCGCTCCTCACTGCCGAAGACCGCGCCGGACAGGCCGTAGATGGAGTTGTTCGCGATGCGCACTGCGTCGTCGTCGTCCTCGTAGGCGATGACGACGAGGACCGGCCCGAAGACCTCTTCCTGGGCGATCTCGCTGTCCGGGTCGACGTCCGCGAGCAGGGTCGGTGTGAAGAAGTATCCGGGGTCGACCTTTTCGCCGCCGGTGACCAGTGTCGCCCCGGCGTCGACGGCTCTTTTCACCATGCCGTCGACTTTGTCGCGCTGTTTCTCGCTGATCAGCGGCCCCATGTAGGTCTTGGGGTCACCGGGGTTCCCGTACCGGACCATGCCGAAGTTGGCCTTGACCATCTCGACGATCTCGTCCTTGTGCTTCTTCGGAACCAGCAGCCGCGACGTGAGCGCGCACCCCTGGCCCGCGTGCGTCACCATGCTGAACGCCGAGAACAGAGCTGCGGTACCGAAGTCCGCGTCATCGAGCACGATCGCCGCCGACTTACCCCCGAGCTCGAGGAAGACCTTCTTGAGCGTCTCGCTGGCGGCGGCCATGATCCGGCGCCCTGTCGGTGTGGACCCGGTGAACGTGACGACGTCGACGTCGGCGCTGGTGGTGAGCACCGCGCCGACCTCCGGATCGGCACCGGAGAGCACGTTGACGACCCCTGCCGGGATGTCGGTGTGGTTGGCGATGAGTTCGCCGAGCGCCAGGCTGATCAGCGGGGTGTCCGGCGCGGACTTGAGGACGACGGTGCAACCGGCGGCCAGCGCGGGCGCCAGCTTGGCCAGCGCGAGCTGGTTGGGATAGTTGTAGGCGATGATCGCGGCGACCACGCCGGCCGCTTCCTTCTCCACCCAGCGGTGGTGCTGCATTCCGCGGCTCTCGATGTTGCCGAGATCCTCGGTCATCGGATAGCTCTTCAACAGATCGGCGTAGTAGCGGACGATCTCGATCGGCTGATCCAGTTGCGCGCCCTGGCAGAGGGCCTCGGTGGCTCCGACCTCGGCAATGGTCAGCGCGGCAAGCTCGTCGCGGTGGTCGACGAGCGCTTGGTGAAGTTGCTCGAGGCACCGGATCCGCAGCCCGGTGTCGGTCGACCAGTCAGTGGTGTCGAACGCCTGGCGCGCCGCGGCCACTGCGGCCCGGGCTTCGGCGACGGAGGCGTCGGGGGCGTGGCCGAGCACTTCCCCGGTGGCCGGATTCAGTGAAGGAAACGTCCGATCGGTCTCGAGCAGACGTCCGTCGATCAAGAGTCGCCGGTCTGCCTGCGACGTGCTCGCTTCGCCCTGGCGGTCACCCGAGATCGTGGCTGTTTCCTGCATCATCCTCCTCCAGGAGCTGTGACTTCACGGGGTTAAAGTGCGCGTATGTGATGGAAACTGCATTCTCATCCACGGCGAATCATACATTCGCGAGATGAGAACTCAAGAAATTCGACAGAACCGTCACTGCCTGCAAGAAACGGTGCGACAATCGGCCGTCAAACGTCTCACCAGTGCGAACAGACTGCCCAACATGTCTTGCGAGACTGCAGTATGCGAGAGTACGGTTCTCATAATCGGGAGGACGATTCTTGAAGGATGAGGGCTGCGCGTGAAGAACGCTGTCGTGACCGGAGGCGGCTCGGGCATCGGGGCGGCCATCGCGACCCGCCTGCGGGCAGATGGTCTACAGGTCGCCACGATCGATCTGAATCCCGACGAGGAGAAGTTCTCCTACGTCGCGGATGTCACCGACCGGGCGGCGGTCGACGCCGCACTCGGCGAGATCCGTGCCGAACTGGGCCCGATCACGGTGCTCGTCAACGCCGCAGGGCTGGACCGATTCAAGCGTTTCGTCGATCTGTCATTCGAGGACTGGCAGAAGGTTGTCGACGTCAACCTCAACGGCGTCTTCCACTGCACCCAGGCCACGCTGCCCGACATGATCGAGGCCGGGTGGGGACGCATCGTCAACATCTCGTCGTCGAGCACGCACTCGGGCCAACCGTTCATGGCGCCCTATGTCGCTGCCAAATCGGCAGTCAACGGGCTGACCAAGTCGCTGGCACTCGAATACGGCCCCGACGGCATCACGGTCAACGCGGTCCCCCCGGGTTTCATCGACACTCCCATGCTCCGCAAAGCGGAAAAGCGTGGCTTCCTCGGCGACACCCAGAAGCAGATCGATGCGACGCCGGTGCGGCGCATCGGTCGCCCCGAGGACATCGCCGCTGCCTGTGCCTTCCTCATCTCCGAAGAGGCCGGCTACATCACCGGACAGATCCTCGGCGTCAACGGCGGCCGCAACACCTAAGACAAGCCGACGGCAAGCTCGACAGAGAACCGAAAGGACTATCACTCATGGGACGCGTTCAAGGGAAGGTCGCCTTCATCACCGGCGCCGCACGCGGACAAGGGCGCAGCCATGCCGTCCGACTCGCCGAAGAGGGCGCCGACATCATCGCGGTGGACCTGTGCGAGAACGTCGACACCATCGGCTACCCGCTGGCGACTGCGGAGGATCTCGACGAGACGGCCGCGTTCGTCGAGAAGACCGGCCAGCGGATTGTCACCGCAAAGGCCGACGTTCGCGATGCAGCGCAGCTGAAGAAGGCGCTCGAGGACGGCATCGCCCAACTCGGCGGCCTGGACATCGTCGTCGCCCAGGCTGGTATCGCCGGCATGAAGGGCAGCCCGCCGATGCAGACGTGGACCGACGTCATCAACACCAACCTGGTCGGCACCATCAACGCCATCCAGGTCGCGCTGCCTCATCTCAAAGAAGGCGCGTCGATCGTGGCGACCGGTTCAACGGCGGCGTTGATGGATGCGCACGACAAGCCCAACCCGGGCGGCGATCCGGGTGGCAAGGCCTACATGACCTCCAAACGGCTGCTGTCCGAATACGTTCACGACATCGCCACCGAACTTGCCGTTCGCGGCATCCGCGCCAACGTCGTACATCCGACGAACTGCAACACCGACATGCTGCAGAGCCCGCCGATGTACCAGTCGTTCCGGCCCGACCTGGAGAATCCCACCCGCGCGGACGCCGAGCCGGTCTTCGGCATCCAACAGGCGATGAAGGTCAACTTCATCGAGCCGGAGGACATCAGCAATGCCATTCTCTGGTTGGTGTCCGATGAGGCCCGGTACGTCACCGGCATGCAACTGCGCGTCGATGCGGGCGGTTATCTGAAGTGGTACGACTACCACAAATAGGAGGAAACGTCGTGAAAGTTTGGGTCGACTCGGAGCGCTGTCAGGGACACACCCTGTGCTCGATGATCGCGCCGGACTCGTTCGAGCTCAGCGACATCGACGGCACCGCCTCGCCGGTCAACGAAGTGGTGCCGGCGGATCAAGAAGACGCGGTTCGCGAGGCAGCACACTCGTGCCCGGAACAGGCCATCTCCATCGAAGACTGACCATGCGCCGCACCCGAGAACCGCAAATTACAGGGAGACAAGAACTTTGAGTGTCGACGACGTCGTGAACGGCACCGCCGACGACAGCCACAGGAAGACGACCTACCACTTCGACCGGCACACGCCCGAGTACCGGTTGCAGTTCGAGAAGATCACCGAAGAGATGCAGGACAAGTGTCCGCTGGCGTGGACCGATACCTACGACGGGCACTGGGTGGCCGCCGACAGCAAGCATGTCTTCGAGTTGGCGCGCTGCCCCGTGGTGTCCAATCACCACGACATCACCGGCGAAACCCCGTTCAAGGGCATCACCATCCCGAAGGCCAGTCGAGCCACCGTCGTGCGCGGCGGCATCCTCGAGATGGACGAACCCGAACACAGCACCTATCGGGGAGCGCTGAATCCCTACCTGTCGCCGGCGGCGATCAAGCGGTGGGAGCCGTTCGTCGACGAGATCACCCGCGCCGCACTGGACGAGCACGTCGAGTCGGGGCATATCGACTTCGTCGAACACCTGGCCAACGTCGTGCCCGCGGTGTTCACGCTGGCGATGATGGGCATCGATCTGAAGAAGTGGAACGTCTACAGCGAGCCCACGCACGCCTCGGTGTACACCCCTGAGCACGCTCCCGAACGCGAGAAGATCAACGAGCAGCATCGCGAGATGGGGATCGACATCATCAACAACATGATGGCGATCCGCGAGAACCCGCGGCCCGGCTTGGTGAATGCGCTGCTGCAGTTGCGGATCGACGGTGAGCCCGCACCGGACATGGAGATCCTGGGTAATCTCGGGCTGATCATCGGCGGCGGATTCGACACCACGACGGCGCTCACCGCACACGCGCTGGAATGGCTGGGCGAGCATCCCGAAGAGCGCGAACGACTCAGCCGGGACCGGGCGACGCTGCTGAATCCCGCCACCGAGGAGTTCCTGCGCTTCTTCACACCCGCACCCGGGGACGGCCGGACGTTCGCCGACGACGTCGAGGTCGACGGCCAGGAATTCAAGAAGTACGAGCGACTGTGGTTGTCCTGGGCGATGGCCAACCGCGACCCGTCGGTGTTCGACAGCCCCAATCAGCTCGTGATGGACCGGAAAGGCAACCGGCACTTCAGCTTCGGCATCGGGGTCCACCGTTGTGTGGGGTCCAACGTGGCACGCACGGTGTTCAAGTCGATGCTCACCGCGGTGCTCGACCGGATGCCTGACTACGTGTGCGACCCCGAGGGCACAGTGCACTACGACACCATCGGCGTCATTCAAGGCATGCGCAATCTGCCCGCCACGTTCACACCGAGCAAGCCCAAGGGTCCCGGACTGGACGAGACACTCGAGAAGCTGCAGCGGATCTGCAACGAGCAGGAGCTTGCACGGCCGATCACCGAGCGCAAGGAAGCCGCTGTTATCGACTGATTCGCAACGGGCTTCCGCGACGAAGTGGTTTGATGGCAGCGGGAAGGGCGAGGAGGGCTTGTTGAAGATCAGAATCATTGCGACCTTGGTGGCTGCGCTGATGTCGGCGGCCACCTTTCTTGCGCCCCCCGCTCCAGCCGCGATGCAGTTGGGCAACTACGACCTGTTGACCAACAGGTACGACCGGGCCTCGTGGTTCTGGTTCATCTCGGCGTGCATCCCGGACAAGAGCCCGGATTGCATCAATGTCGCAGCAAGACCACGGCTGAAGTTCTACGCCTACTACGAGAGTCGGAGCTATCTCGTCGACGGCCGCTACTCGTTCACCGTCGACGTACCCGACGGGCTGCGCTGCTGGGGGCACAACATGCCGACGCGCGAAACGTATTCGTGGGACGCGGTCACCCTGGTCGGGACCATCGACTCGAAGTTCGACGTGGGCTGCAACAACGGCCCGCCCGGAACGCAGTTCTGGACCTTCAAACTCCAGCGCCTGTGACACCTGGGCTCACAACGCCGCGTACCTCTGCCGAATCCCGTTGAAGCGCTCCCACATCTGCAGCGCGCGCTCCTGCGTGGTGACGATCGCGGTGTCCGCCGGAAGTACCTCGGCCAACTGCGAGACCTTGACCACCCGGGTGTTCAGGGCTGCGGGTGAACCTTCGAGCATGTGCCGGTAGGTCACGTTGCCCCGCTCGAACCCCTGGGTGTCCATCCAGTTGTGACAGCCCGGGTCAGCGGCCGCGAGAACGACCCGCACCCGGCCGTCGCTGTCGACCTTCGCCCGGCTGGGGGTGTAGCTGACCGGGCGGTACAGATAGTCCATGCTGTTGAAGAACACGCCCATGTTCGTCAGCATCCACAGGCCGGCGTGCGAGTCGAACTCGATGACCAGCGCTTCATCGGCAGCAAGCACCCAGTGCATGTTCGCCGCTGCCCTTCCGCGTCTGATATCGGATGAATCGGAACTGACCGCCGGGAAGCGGTTGGGGTGCTCGTGGTCGACTCCGCCGTAGGTGAACGGGAATTCGGGCCAGTCCTGCATCAGGCCGGTGAGGAACTCCCCCGCCCACCGGGTGGCGTCGACGATCTCTTCGGTGGTCGGCAGAGGTCTGGGTGAAGCCATGTCGACCCGCTCGATCCGCAGCCGGGCCGGCTCCTCCTGCCAGGAGTCAAAACCCTGGCGAATGAACACCTTGCGGGATCCCGGTGTCGTGGGCAGCCAGTTCGGACCGCGCTGCGGACCCCCGACATAGATCTCCAGTGTCCCGTCCTGTGAGATCTCGATCTGGTCGCCGGCCAGGTTCGCCTCCGGCACGTCGCCGAACGGTTCGTGCAGTACACCGACCCCCTCACCTCGGGGGCCCTGCACGGTGATGTTGAGGAACCGTGCCGTTCCCCGTTCTCCGGTGATGCGGTAGGTCGTCCCGCCGTCGATCCAGGCCTGTTGATATGTGAAGTCGGCGCAGTCGCCGCCGAGTTTGCGGGTCGGCCCGCAGAAGGCGTGCAGGCTGGGGTAGCCCGTATCGCGTGTCTCCAGTGCGAGATCAAAAGCCTGCCCGAGGTTCTGGGTGAGGAATCGCAGACCGTCGACCCGATGTACGCCCGAGCCCGGGTTGTGGTCTTTGAAGACCTGCCGACCTGCCGACTTCAGTCGGTCGCAGAACGTCTCCCACGCCTGGTCGAGCGACGCGTCGTCGGGACCGTCACCGAATGCCACCCGTCACCCTCCCGACGTCCCGACGCGCTGCAACATCACCGAGACCGCTTCGCAGGCGCGACGCGCGGCCTCGAACCGGCCCTCCTGCTCGATCCGGGGCCCGATCAGCTCGAGGTCGAACCCATGCCGGTAGCCGCCGGCAAGTGCGTGCGCCACGAAGCGCTCGATGGGAATCGTGCCGTCCCCGGGCACCGCCCGAGCCGGCAGGGACCGATCCCCGAGGACGTAATCACTGAGCTGAATCATCTGGGTGCGGGGCAGGGCCCGGTCGAGCAGGGCCGGTAACTGAGCCTCTGTCCAGCAGTGGAAGAGGTCGATGCAGATGTCGAGGTCGCCACGTTCAGCCAGCTCGATCGTGTCCCGCAGCGTGTGAGCGATGTGGATGTCGGCGTACAGACCCGAGGCGTTCTCGATGGCGAGTGCCACACCGGCCTGCCGCGCCTGGTCGAGGCAGGGGTGCACCGCTGCGCAGAATCGATCCGCCGCATCCTCCCACGTCAGCTCGCCGCGACCGCCGGTCAGCATGTAGATCGCCCGCGCGCCGACAGCGGCGGCGGCGTCGATGACCGCGCGCAGTCCCTCTGCCGACACGAAGAGGTGGTACACCGTCTCCACCGAATAGCCCTGAGCGGATATCACTTTCAGAAGATCCGGCGACAGCAACTCCGAGTCGATCAGGCTGAGCCGAGACACCCCGAGCGCCGCCCAGTGGGCACCCAGTTCGGCCGGCGTCGCTCCGAGGAAAGACACATCGTGCACCGACAGCCGTTGGTCAACCACGCTGCTCGATCTCCACTCCGAAGCGTTCGCGGAACGGCCGGAACTCTTCGTGCAGCGTGTCGAGGTCCTCGCCGATATCGGTCAGCACCGTGGTCGAATAGCGGAACTTGCCATGCCGGTCGCCCCGGTTGTTCGCCAGGTAATCCCGCATCGCTGTCGCGGCCTCGTCGGAAAGGGTCCGGCCGGCGAATTCGTAGTAGGACCGCGCCACGCCCACAGGGTCGGCGACAAAATCGGTGTAGCGGACGTGCATGATCCGCGAATCGTGCACTAGCGGATTGGTCATGGTGTTGGCGATGCCGGCACGCGTCAGTTCCAGATGCATCTTCGCCGCGGCGTGCAGGTCGACGGGCCCCACGATGCCTTCCAGGATGTCGGCCATCATCATCGTCCGTGACGCCGCGACCTGTACCGGGTCGCGATGCAGCCACAGCAGGCCGGCGTCGGGGTAGACGTCGAAGAGCTCCGCCAGCCGGAAGCCGTGGAACCCCTTGAGCACCCAGTGCTTTGCCAGCGCCTCGTCCCTGCCGTACTGGAACTGTTGAAGCATCACCTTGTGGAGGCGGTACTGCGCCGCCGCATCGGTGGGCAGGCCGCCGACCACCGTCTGCATCGGCACCCGCCACCATGCCGTCGGCGTCATCACGCGGAAATCGAACGCCCAGGTGCGCTCGTCCTCGGGCAGACCGTCGCCGAGCATGTCGTTGTACGGGTGGCTGTGCAGCCACTTCGGCATCTTGGTGTTGATCTCCCGCCAGTCCGCGTCGGCCCGCGCGCGACGGGGGTCCTCAGGACCCGCGATGCCCGGTGGCGGCGACGGATACATCACCTCCCAGAAGCGCAGCGCGCGGGCCTGCGGGTCGACCGACATGAGCGCGTGCATCAGCGTTGTGCCCGAGCGTGGTTCACCGGTGACGAACATCGGCCGCTCGATCACTTCGTCGGCAACGGGGTGGCGGTTGCGGTCTTC
This sequence comes from Mycobacterium sp. DL, assembly GCF_039729195.1. NCBI lineage: Bacteria > Bacillati > Actinomycetota > Actinomycetes > Mycobacteriales > Mycobacteriaceae > Mycobacterium > Mycobacterium sp. DL. Next base: position 5,461,202 of record NZ_CP155796.1, on the reverse strand, counting down.
GAAGAGCTCCAGGCGCGTGGTCAGCAGCCAGTGGCACACGTCGGCAGCGCGCCGAAGGCCGTCCGGACCCATTCCCTGGTCGTTGAGGAGGTCGACGGCGACACCGAAGCGCTCCGGCAGTGTGTCGTCGCCGTAGTCGCCCAGGCCGGTTTCGTTCTCGGCGCGCGTGAGCATGTCCGCCGCGTTCAGCCCCACGGTCAGCGCACCCCTTCGCAAAGGCGCATCAGCTCGTCCTCGGCGTCACGCACGTTCTCGGCCGACGCCGCTGCATAGTCGAGACCGGCCATTCCCCCATAGTCGAGGATCTTCGGAACCCGCAGGCCCGCATCGACAAAGCCCTTGATGGTGTGCGCCACCTGCCCGGGTGTGCCGTGCGGTACCACCGCGAGGATCATCTCGGGCTCGACGCGGTCGAAGAAGTCCAGGACCCGCTCCCGGGTGAGGGTGGCCGGATCGATGTCCTGGAAGCCCTGCCAGTGCTCACCCATCGGATGCTCGAAACCGAAGCTGCGCAGCACTTCTGCCGACACCTGCAGCAGAAAGGTCTTCACCAGCGGCGCCTCGAGGATCTCGGCGATCGCGGCGTCGTCACGACCCATCAGGCACACCTGGATGAAGCACGGCGTGATGCTCTCGGGGTCACGACCTGCCCGGTCGGCGGAAGCCTTTACCAGGGAGAGCTTTTGGGCGTATTCCTCGGGAGTCCAGGCACCCGCTGGCCACCAGCCGTCCGCGTGACGACCGGCGATGTCGAGCGAGCGCGGACCGCTGGCGCCGATCCAGATCGGCGGGGGTTTCCCCCCGAACGGCTCGGTGTCGAGGCGCGCATGGTGCAACCGGAAGAACCGGCCCTCGAAGTCGACCGGTCCGTCGCTGTCCCACAGCAACCGGATGACCTGCAGCGCCTCCTCGAATCGGCTCACCGGGCGGTCGAATGCGAAGCCGTAGGGCACGATGTTCTCGCTCTCCCCACTACCGAGGCCCAGGATGAACCGCCCCTCGGCGAGATGGTCGATGGTCAGAGCGCTCTGCGCCAGAAGCGCCGGATGACGCCGGACGGTGTCCACCACGCTGGTTGCCAGAGGTACGTTCCTGGTCAGGACCGCCGCTGCCGCCGCCACCGCCATTCCGTCGAGGTGGCGATGAGGCGACGGCGATACCGTTGCCAGATCGGTGAATTCGGGTGTCCAGATCGAGTCGGGCCAGAAGCTGACCATGTGGTCGGGCAGCCAGATGGAGTGGTAGCGACCGTCGTCGAGCCGTGCGAGTTGACCGAGGTCCAGCGGGAGCGTCGTCCGGAAGAAAGCAGCCGGCTGGACCTTCATGCGCGAATCCCGCCTAACGCCGGGGAAGTCCGAGTACCTGCTGGGCGATGATGTTGCGCTGGATCTCCGATGTCCCGCCGGCGATGGTTCCGCCGAAGCTACGGGCGTATCGCTCGAACCAGCTGGCGAAATAGTGGTCGAGGTTCATGTGCTCGTACGGACCTGAGGTCGCCGGATGGATCAGACCCTCGGGGCCGGCGGCTTCCAGCGCCTGATGCATCGCGCGCTGCTCGGCCTCGGCGCCGAACAGCTTCGGTATCGACACCGATGCGACGTCGACCTCGCCGCGCGCGGCCTTGGCCAGGCCGACCGACCCCAGCAGTCGCAGCGCCTGATAGTCCATCACCGTGCTCGCCCATTCATCACGTTCGAGCGCACTCGACGGTCGAGAGTCGGCTATCGCGTTGGCGATCCGGTCGGCGAACCCCAGCCACATCATGGTGCGCTCGTGTCCGAGCGAACCGTTGGCCACTCCCCAACCGCCGTTGAGCGGGCCGACGAGATTCTCGGCAGGCACCCGGACGTCGGTGAAGAACACCTCGTTGAAGTCCAGGTTGTCGATCCCGGTCATGTCCGCGAACGGCCGGCACACGACGCCCTCGAGATCGGTCGGGATCAGCAGCACGCTGATGCCCTTGTGCTTGGGTGCGTCGGGATCGGTGCGGACGAAGGTCAGCAGGAAGTCGGCGTCGTGTGCGCCTGATGTCCATACCTTCTGGCCGTTGACGACAAAAACGTCCCCATCACGGACCGCCTTGGTACGAAGGGATGCCAGATCAGATCCGGCGCTGGGCTCACTCATCCCCAGCGACGCGGTCCGGTCCCCCTTCAGCACCGGCACAGCCCACTGATGCTTCTGCTCCTCGGTGCCGAACGTGAGCAGCGAGGCCGCGATGATGTTGACGCCCTGCGGGTTGAAGCTGTGGTAGATCCGGCGTCGGCACAACTCGTCGAGGTGGACGTAGGTCTGCAGCACCGACGCGTTGCGTCCACCGAACTCGGGCGGTTGGGCAGGCAGCAGCCAACCGTTGTCGAAGAGCTTGCGCTGCCAGTCGCGGGCCCACTGCGGCATGTGCGACACGGACCGCGGGCGCTCCAACGTCTCGGCCGCAGTGGGCAGGTGCTCGTCGAGGAACGCGGAGAACTCGGCCCGGAACTCCTCGACGTCGTTGTCAAAGGTCAGCTGCATTGAATTTCTCCGCGATCAGGGCACGATGCTCGGCGGCGCCGCCCAGCATGAGTTCACCGGCTTTGGCCCGCTTGAGCGCGAACTGCACGTCGTTCTCCCACGTGAAGCCCATCGCGCCGAACATCTGCAGACCATGGCGGAACACCAGCGCCTGACACTCCCCCGCCGAAGCCTTGGCCATCGCGGCTGCGAGGCGCCGGCGCGGATCGTCCGCGGCGATCGTGAGGGCGGCGAAATAGGTCAGCGCGCGGGCACGCTCGATCGCGACGTACATGTCGGTGGCCTTGTGCTGGATCGCCTGGAACGTTCCGATCGCGACCCCGAACTGTTGACGGCTCTTGGCGTGGTCAAGCGCCAGGTCGAGGATGCGCTGGCAGGCCCCGACCATCGTGATCGCCATACCCATCAGCGCGACATGGCGGGCTCGCTCGGTATCTGCTGGGAGCCGTTCGGTTTCGGCGACATGGACACCCACGAACGACACCTCCGCAACGTGGAGCACCGGGTCGAAGACGTCGATGCGACGGGTGGTGGTGTGCTGGGCGTCGACGAGAAAGACACCGGCGGGCGTCACGACGGCCAGGCGTTCCGCACGATCTCCGTCGAGCACGAACCGATCGGTTCCGGTCAGCACCCAGCCTTCGGCGTCGCGGACGGCGGTCACCCCGCTGTAGACCGCAGCCCCCGCGCTGAGCGGGTCGAAGCGATCACCCACCAGCGGCGCGAACTGGGTCAGGGTTGCCAGCAGAGGTGTCGGGTCGGTCGCCCTGCCCAATTCCTCGAGAACGATCGCCAACTCGACGGCGTTCTCCTGGTCGACCAGTTCGGTCCAGCCCGCCTCGACGTAACTGCTCCATAGCGGCGCGGGATCGACGCCGTTCTCCGCGATGTCGCGGATCAGCGAGGCCGGGCACTGCTTGGACACCGCGTCGCGCACGGTCTCCTGCCACAGCCGCTGATCAGCATCGAATTCGAGTAGCACCCGTTCGCCTCCTCTGGCCGGCCGTCAGGCGAGAATATCATTCTCCTGATCGGTGTCGACGTTCTCGCCAGATGCGTCATCATTTTCGCCAGCGAGAAGCTGAGCGACCGACCAGCAATGACTTCTACCAGCGCAGATGGTAAGCGATGTGCTGGAGAACTGAGTTCTTGCTTATGAAGAACAAGGATCTACACTGCTAGTAGCGGCGACCGTGCCACTGGTCGTGCGGAGAACAGGATGGAGTTCGCGTGAAGGCATTCAGTGACGGGGCGGGAGGCGTCGACGCCGACCCGGTGGAGGTTCCCGTCATCGACACCAGCGTGCACATCTTCACCCAGTCCAACAAGGACCTGCGCAAGACGTTCATGCAAGAGCCGTTCCGAAGCCGCGGCTTCCCGGATTACGAGATGGACTGGTACGGCGCCCCGGGCGGCGAGTACGCCGAGGGCACCGAAGGACCCGACGGTGAATATCCGGGCTCGGACCCTGCGCTGGCTGCCAAGCACCTGTTCACCGAGCGCGGTGTCGACATCGCCATCCTCCATCCGATGACGCGCGGCATCATGCCGGATCGGCATCTGGGTACCGCGATCGCCGCTGCGCACAACGAGATGATGGTGACCCGCTGGCTGGACCACGCCGAGTTCGGCGACAGATTCCGCGGCACCATACGGGTCAATCCGGATGACATCGTCGGTGCACTGCGCGAGATCAACAAGTACAAGGACCACCCCCGAGTGGTTCAACTGGGCATCCCGCTGCAGTCCCGCGAGCTCTACGGCAAGCCACAGTACTGGCCGCTGTGGGAAGCCGCGGTCGACGCGAACCTCCCGGTCGCCGTGCACTTCGAGGTCGGGTCCGGTGTCATGTTGCCACCCACTCCGAACGGGTTGACCCGCACGTACGAGCAGTTCGTCGGTTTCACGGCGCTGAACTTCCTCTATCACCTGATGAACATGATCGCCGAGGGGGTTTTCGAGAGAAATCCCGCGCTGAAGCTGGTGTGGGCCGACGGCGCCGCGGACATGCTGACACCGTTCATGTGGCGGATGGACTGTTTCGGCAGACCACACCTGGAGCAGACACCGTGGGCACCGAAGATGCCCAGCGACTACCTGCCCGGCCACGTCTTCTTCGTGCAGGGCAGCCTGGACGGCCCTGGTGATGTCGACTTCGCCGGGGAATGGGCCGGGTTCACCGGCAAGGACGACATGGTGATGTACGGGTCGAGCTACCCGCATTGGCAACTCAACGAGCTGTCGGTACCCAGTGCCTACAGCGCCGAACAACGCGACAAATTGTGCTGGCGCAACGCCGCAGAGCTCTACGGCATCGAAGTTGCCGCATCTCCATCCGTGGCATCCGCGGCTGCGGCACAGTAGAGGGACGAGGAGGCCGTCATGACCACTACCGCCAATCCACGGGTACCCGCCGCCGAACGGATCGCTGTTCGGTGTGTGGACTCCGATGTGCACCCGGCGCCGCGCAGCGGCGATCTCGGTCAGTACATCCCCGAGCCGTGGCGAAGCAAGTACTTCGGCACCCACAAGGTCGGCGACCAGATCTACTACGACGCCCCCGACTATGCGCACTCGTATGCGATGCGCCTGGACACTTTCCCCCCGGACGGCGAGTTCGCCTGCAGTGACCCCGATCTGGCGTTCAAGCAGCTCATCATGGAGGCCGGCGCCGACATCTGCATCCTGGAACCTGCCGCGTACCCAGCCCGGATCCCCGAAGCCCAGCACGCCATGTCCGTCGCACTGAATCATTGGCAGGCCAATCACTGGCTGGACAGCCACAACAACTGGCACGAACGCTGGCGCGGCTCCATCTGCGTGGCGATCGAAGCGCCCGAGGACAGCGTCGCCGAGATCGAGAACTGGGCCGGTCACCCCTACATGTCGCAGATCCTGATCAAAGCCGAGCCGCGCCCGTCATGGGGCAACCCCAAGTACGACCCGATCTGGGCGGCAGCCACCAAGCACGACATCCCCGTCAGCTGCCACCTGTCGCGAAGTCACTACGACGAACTGCCGATGCCGCCGGTCGGGCTGCCCAGCTACAACCACGATTTCATGGTCACGTACTCGCTGCTGGCGGCGAACCAGGTGATGAGCCTGATCTTCGACGGGACGTTCGACCGCCATCCGACGCTCAAGATCGTGTTCGTGGAGCACGCGTTCACGTGGATCCTGCCGCTGATGTGGCGCATGGACGCGCTCTACGAGGCGCGCAAGCCCTGGGTCGACATCAAGCGCAAGCCCAGTGAGTACGTCAAGGACCACATCAAGTTCACCACGCAGCCGCTGGACTATCCCGAGGACAAGACCGAGTTGACGCGGGCCTTCGAGTGGATGGAGTGCGAGAAGATCCTGCTTTTCTCCAGCGACTACCCGCACTGGACTTTCGACGACCCCCGTTGGCTGGTCAAGCACCTGCCCGAGCATGCCCGCGAAGCCATCATGTTCCGCAACGGGATGGCCACCTATACGAATGTGCCGGACACCGTGCCCGCGCTCGAGGGTCAGGTCCGGGTCTTCTAACCGATGGAGAAGGACAAGACGCCCCGCTTGGCGCAGGGGCGCGAACACGTTGTCGCCACTGTCGACGAGATTCCCTCGGGTACACACAAACTCGTACCGATCGGCCGTCATGGCGTCGGCGTCTACAACGTCAACGGCACGTTCTATGCGATCGCCAACTACTGTCCGCACGAGGGTGGCCCCCTGTGCTCGGGTCGGGCCCGTGGCCGCAACATCGTCGACGACAGCGTGCCCGGTGACGCGGTGATGGTGCGCGATCTGGAGTTCATCTTCTGCCCCTGGCATCAATGGGGTTTCGAGCTCGCAACCGGAACCACCGCGGTGAAGCCTGAGTGGAGTATCCGCACCTATCCCGTCCGGGTCGTCGGCAACGACGTGCTCGTCCAGGCCTAGAAGCGGCCGGAGCCGAAAGGGAACAGTTGCCCAACAAGAAGATCGAGATCAACGGCGGTAACGTCGTCTACGAAATCCTCGGCAAAGAGGGTGAATTCATCGTCCTCACACCCGGTGGCAGGTTCAGCAAGGACATTCCCGGGCTGAAACCGCTGGCGCGCAAACTCGTCGATGGCGGATATCGGGTCTTGTTGTGGGACCGGCCCAACTGCGGTAAGTCCGACGTGCAGTTCTACGGTCAGAGCGAATCCCACATGCGCGCAGAGACACTGCAGCAGTTGATCACCAAGCTGGACATCGGTCCGTGCATCATCGCGGGTGGATCCGGCGGGGCCCGCGATTCGATGCTGACCACGATGCTCTACCCCGAGCTGGTCAAGAAATTGGTGGTGTGGAACATCGTCGGCGGGGTGTACGGCTCCTTCGTGCTCGGGTCGTACTACATCGTGCCGAACATCCTTGCCGTCCGCGGCGCCGGCATGAAGGCCGTCGCCCAGATCGCGGAGTGGCAGGAACGCATCGCCGAGAATCCGGACAACGAGGCTCGCATTCTTGCCCAGGATCCCGATCAGTTCCTGAAGTTGATGATGCGCTGGCTCAACGCCTTTGTCCCCAAGCCCGGCCAGACCATCCCAGGTGTCGAGGACGAGATGTTCGACAACATCGAGGTGCCCACGTTGATCATCAGAGGCGGCGAGAACGACCTCGACCACCCCAAGCGCACATCGCTGGAGGTGAGCTGCCTGATCAAGGGTTCCAAGGTCATCGACCCGCCGTGGCCCGAGGATGCCTGGGAGCGCGCCGGGGAGGCGCGGGCGTCCGGAAAAGTCAAGCGCTTCAACATGTTCGACACCTGGGTGCAGGCCGCACCCGCGATCCTCGATTTCTTGAAGAAGTCGAAATGACGCTCCCGCCGAATCGCTTGGCGGGGGCCGGGGGTATGGAGCGCGGTGCTGCTCCTTCTCCGAAGACCACATTCGCGAGGTTCAGACGATGACGATCTGCACTTCGCAGTTGAGTGACGCTTCCAAAGCGGTGTGCACCCGACTTTCGGGCACCCGCTGCACGTCCGACCTCAGCAGCGTCACCTTGACGATGTCCCAACCGTTGTCGGTTGTGACGCGCTCGATGTCGCCGCGTACCCCGAGGCCCGCCATCACACCGTGGGCATCGTCATCGGTTCCCCTGCTGACATATGTGAGTACACCCGCTGACGGCTCGGAGCCGAAATCACCGAATGCCCGCAGACACAGGCCGACCGCGGTGCGTTTCAGCTCGTCGGGGTCGTCACCGGCGATGAGCACTTCCACCTGCCGACGACTGGCCGGCATCACCGCGAGATCGGCCTCGACGACCTGTATGCCGAGTTCGGCAGCCAGTTCGGAAAGGGTTGCCATGCCGTCGCGTAGTTCGGCCGCGCTCAGCTGCGCCGAGGGGTCGACGTCGACTCGCACCACCGCGGTTCTCATGCCCGCCACCCTATCCGCCGGCAGGAAGGCCCGGTCATGACCGCAACAGACAATCGGTTCGCCACCCGGGTGGCGACTGCCGTCTGGCCGGGGCTCCAGCCTCGACTGTTGCGACTGTCCGAAACCGCTGAAGACTACGCCGCGTACGCGCAGTCCGGCGGCTATCAGGATCTCGGCGATCCTGACGCTCTGCTCGAAGAGATCGATCGGTGTGGATTGCTCGGCCGCGGCGGTGCCGCGTTCCCCCTTGCGGTGAAGCTGCGCACGGTCCGTGACGCCGGTCGTGCCGGGAGTTCCACGGTCGTGCTCGCCAACGGTGAGGAGGGTGAGCCCGCCTCCGTCAAGGACAGGTGGCTCATGCGCTACCGCCCGCACATCGTGCTCGACGGCGTCCGGTTGGCCGTACGCATCGTCGGTGCCGAGCGCGCCCACGTGTATGTCTCGGACCCACTGGCCGCTCATGAGCTGAACACCGCCCTGGACGCCGCACCGTCGATTGCGGCGCAGGTCACCGTGGTCAGCGTCGACCCCGGATATGTGGCCGGCGAGGAGACCGCAGCGGTGCGCGCCGTCAACGGTGGCCCCGCCAAGCCCACCGACAAACCCCCCCGGCCGTTCGAGAAGGGCGTCGGCGGATTGCCCACGCTGGTCAGCAATGTCGAGACGCTGGCCAACCTCCCATTCATCTTGCGCCATGGAAGTGACGCCTACCGAGCAGAGGGTACGTCCGCCTCCCCCGGTACGTTCCTGGCCACCGTCACCGGCGGCGGCCGACCTCCGACGTTGTACGAGTTACCCCTCGGCACACCGTTCGCCGAACTACTGGAACACCAACAGGTTTCCGCCGACCAAGTGAAGGGCGTGCTGATGGGCGGGTATTTCGCGGGCCTGCTCAACCGTGAGGTGATGGACGCCACGCTCGACCACGAAACCATGCGCCGGCTCAACAGCGGACTGGGGTGCGGCGCCGTTGCGGTGATCACCGATGACTGCCCGGTTGCGGTCGCGGCATCGGTGATGGCCTACTTCGACCGCGAGAACGCCGGGCAGTGCGGTTCGTGTTTCAACGGCACCGCGGCGATGTCCGCGGTGACCGATGCACTGCGACAGGGCAGTGCTACCGAGGAGGACATGACCCGGCTGGAGCGTTGGTCTGTGGTCCTGCGTGGACGAGGCGCCTGCGCCACTTTGGATGCCGCCACCAACGTCGCCGCCAGCCTGCTGCGGGCCTTCCCCGCCGACGTCGCAAGGCATCTGGCCGGCGACTGTGATGCGTGCCGCGCCCACGTGTACCACGCGCTACGGCCCTACGAGGTGGAGGCGTTTTCGTGAGCGAGCCGATGAAGATCCGACTGGACCGAACGCTGTGCGACGGGTTCGGCATCTGCGCCAAGCACGCCCCCGGGTACTTCTCGCTCGATGACTGGGGCTATGCGTCGTTGATCGGTGATGGAACCGTCTCCAGTGACGATCGAGCCGCGGTGCTCCGGGCGCTGCTGGATTGTCCGGTGCACGCGATCACCGAGCTCGGCGAGCACGGGCCACTGGGCGGTCGGCCGCCGTCGGCCGACTCAGATGAGGCCATCGAGCCTCAGTTGAACAGCGAGGACAGCGAAGCGATCTCGGAGTTCGTCCGTTGACAAGACCACTGCCACAACTCACCGTGCAGAACGAGTTCTTCTGGACCTCCGGGGCCGACGGACGGCTCAGGATCCAGGAGTGTCTGAGCTGCCAGTCCCTGATCCATCCTCCCGCTCCGGTGTGCCGGTACTGCCGGGAAACGACGATGGGCGTGCGGGTGGTCTCGGGCAGGGCGACGCTGGCGGGGCTGACCGTCAACCATCGCTTCGGTTTTCCGGATCTGCCGCCGCCCTACGTGGTGGCCGAGGTCGCACTCCTCGAGGATCCCCGAGTTCGGTTGACCACCAACATCATCGGCGCCGATCCCGACAGCCTCACAATCGGCCAGCCCGTCGAGGTGGAGTTCCAGCAGGTCGACGATGTCTGGCTGCCGCTGTTCACGCCCGCGGCCGACCAAGCCGCGCCCACGGCGCTGCCCACCGACGAGATTCCGCCGGAGCAGTTCGCCAAACACGTCCGGCCGATGCTCACCACGAAGAAGTTCGAAGACCACTCGGCGATCACCGGCATCGGCATGTCCACGATCGGCCGCAGGCAGATGGTGGCCCCGCTGTCGCTGACGATCGCCGCGTGCGAACAGGCGGTCGCCGACGCGGGACTCACCTTTGACGACATCGACGGGTTGTCCACCTATCCGGGACTCGACATGGCCGGCATGGGAGAGGGCGGCGTCAGTGCGCTCGAAGGCGCTCTCGGCCTGCGTCCCACCTGGATCAACGGCGGGATGGACACGTTCGGCCCCGGCGGTTCGGTGATCGCGGCCATGATGGCGGTGTCCACCGGGATGGCCCGCCATGTGCTGTGCTTCCGCACGCTGTGGGAGGCGACGTTCGGGCAGCTGGTCAAGGAGGGCAAGATGTCCCCTCCGATGGGTGCGCGCACCTCCAGTTGGCAGCATCCGTTCGGCGCGATCTCGGCAGCACACGTGTTGGCGCAGAACGCGAGCCGCCACTTCGACCGCTACGGGACCACTCGCGAGACTCTCGGCTGGATCGCGTTGAACCAGCGTGCGAACGCCGCCCTGAACCCGACCGCCATCTATCGCGATCCCATGACGATGGACGACTATCTGTCGGCACGGATGATCACCACGCCGTTCGGCCTGTACGACTGCGACGTCCCGTGTGACGGTGCGGTCGCGGTGATCGTGTCTGCCGTCGACGCGGCCGAGGACCTGGCCAAACCGCCAGTGCGGTTCGAGGCCGTCGGCACCCAGATCATCGAGCGTCTCGACTGGGATCAGACCACGCTCACCCACGAGCCCCAGGTGCTCGGCCAGTCCGCGCACTTGTGGTCCCGGACATCGTTGCGGCCCAAGGATGTCGACGTCGCCGAGCTGTATGACGGGTTCACGTTCAACTGTCTGTCCTGGCTGGAGGGACTGGGCTTCTGCGGTATCGGCGAGGCGAAGGACTTCCTCGACGGCGGCAAGGCCATCGCCCGTGACGGCGTCATTCCGCTGAACACCCACGGCGGTCAGCTGTCTCACGGCCGCACCCACGGCATGGGGCTGATCCACGAGGCGGTCACCCAGCTGCGCGGCGATGCGGGTGAGCGCCAGGTCCCCGGTGCCCGGGTCGCGGTGGCCAGCAGCGGTGGGCTGACCCCCAGCGGCGTGATGCTCTTGCGGACCGACGGGTGACGGCCGCCGACGTGATGCCGGCACCGCGCCCCCGCGTCGTGCTGGTCGACGGGGTACCGATGTCGGCGCTCGTCTCACAGGCACCCGAACCCCGCGCGGTCATCGTCGCCGTACACGGCGGTGCCACGTCTGCCGCGTACTTCGACTGCCCCGGCCAGCCCAGGCTGTCGCTGTTGCGTGCCGCTGCGGCAACGGGATTCACGACGATCGCCCTGGACAGGCCGGGGTATGGAGCCTCGGCGGTGTACGCGAACGATTTCGGCGACGCCTCCCGGCGTGTCGACGCCGCCTTCGCGGCGGTGGACAAGGTCCTCGCCGACGGTGACCGCGGCGCAGGGTTGTTCCTCGTCGGGCATTCCGCCGGTTGCGAGCTCGCCCTGCGGATGGCGACAACAGGGTCCGAGGTGCTCGGCGTCGAGGTGGCCGGAACCGGGCTGCGGTACAGCGAGACCGCCAAGAACATCATCAGCGCAGCCACGCTCACCTCGCGCCCCGCCGGGCTGCGGGACCTGTTGTGGCAACCGACGGAGCTCTACCCGCGCGAGGTCCTCACCGGAGCGCTCGCGGCCCCCGGGGTCGCCTACGAGGCGGAGGTGACGGCGAACTGGGCACGACGGGACTTCCCTGAAATCGCCGCGCGCGTGCAGGTCCCGGTTCAGTTCAGCGTCGCCGACCACGAAAGTGTCTGGGAGTCCACGCCCGACGCGCGCGCCGCGATCGCAGCGCTGTTCACCTCATCCCCGCGCGTACTCGTCAACGAGATGGCAGACAGCGGACACAATCTCAGCGTCGGTCTGACCGCCGACACCTACCACCACAGGGTGACGTCGTTCATCGAGGAATGCATCGCGGACGCTCGCGGCCGCGATCGGGAATCAAGCGGAGGCACGTAGATGAGGGTCGGATTCATCGGGCTGGGCAGTCAGGGCGGACCCATGGCGCGCAGGATCGTCGAGGGCGGTTTCGACTTGACGCTCTGGGCGCGCAGGGCCGCATCGGTCGAGCCGTATGCCGACACAGCGGCCAGGGTGGCGGCCACGCCGGCCGAGCTCGCCGCTGCCTGCGACCTGGTGTGCCTGTGTGTCGTCGGCGACGACGACGTCCGCGAGGTGCTCACCGGCGACGCAGGGGTGCTCGCCGGACTCGAGCCCGGCGGTATCGTCGCGATCCACAGCACGATCCATCCCGACACCTGCCGCGAGCTCGCGGAAATTGCTGCGGCACAGGGGGTCACGCTGATCGACGCGCCGGTCAGCGGCGGCGCTCCGGCCGTCGAACAGGGCACGCTGATGGTCATGGTCGGCGGCCAGGACGACGTCGTCGAGAAGGTGCGTCCGGTCTTCGCCACCTATTCCGATGCCATCGTCCACCTCGGCGGGTTGGGCAGTGGTCAGGTCGCCAAGATCCTGAACAACCTGCTGTTCAGCGCGAACCTCGGCGCGGCGATGAGCACCCTGGAGTTGGGCGACGCGCTCGGCATCCCGCGGGACCGACTGTGCGAGGTCCTCCATCGGGGTTCGGCGACCAGCAAGGCGGTCGGCAGCATCACGATGTTCGGTGGAACCCTCGAAGGGCTGGCCCCCATCGCGGGGGCGCTGCTGCAGAAGGACGTGCGGCACGCGGCGAGCCTCGCGGCGGACGCGTCGGCACCCGAGGGCAGCGTGTTCGAGGTGGCGGACACGGCGCTGACGCTCATGGACCATTCGAGATGAAGACCGGCTTTGTCGGCGTCGGTCGGATGGGCTCGCCGATGGTGCGTCGACTCGTCGACTCCGGCCACGAGGTGCGGGCGCTCGGCCGGTCCGACCAAAAGCGCTCGGCTGTCGAGGCACTCGGTGCACACGCCGTCGCCGACACCGCGGCGGTGACCGAATCCGCAGACGCCGTCATCGTCTGTGTCTTCACCGACGATCAGGTCAGGCAGCTCTGCCTGGACGGTGACCTGGTGGCTCGAATGAGCCCGGGCGCCGCGCTCATCCTGCACACCACCGGCAGCCCGCGGACCGCGCAGACCATCGCCGAACGGTTCGACCACGTCGACGTCGTCGACGCACCCGTCAGCGGCGGCCCCCACGACATCGCCGCGGGCTCGGTGACGCTGTTCGTCGGCGGTGCCGATGACGCCGTCGCCCGGGTCCGCCCGGCACTGCAGGCCTACGGCGACCCGATCCTGCATGTCGGCCCCACGGGGGCAGGGCAGTTGGTGAAGTTGATCAACAACACGATGTTCGCCGCGCAGATCGGACTCGTCGCCGAAGGCATGCGGTTGGGCGCCCGGCTCGGCATCGACGAAGGTCGCTTGCTGAACGCCCTGACCCACGGGAGCGCGCAGAGCCGTGTCCTGTCCATGGTCGCCTCGGCCGGGTCGGCCGACGCCTTCATCTCACGTGTCGGCGAGTTCATCGGCAAGGACATCGCCGTCGTGCGTGACATTGTCGCTGAACTGGGCGTCGACCTGGGTGGACTCGAAACACTGATCAGTGGGGTGACGGCGTGACCTGGACCGGGACACTCGGCGATTCAGCTGACTTTCGAGGTGATCTATCGCATACTGTACGCATTACAATCTGCCAGGTTTCCGTAATGCATTCGGCCCTGCGCGCAGCGCCGAGGAGGACCCAGTGACCAAGCCAAAACTCGTGTTCAGCCCAGTTGCGGCGGACTACTTCGAGAATCCGTACGAGATATACCAGCGGATGCGCGACGAAGCCCCGATCTACTACGACGAAGACGAGGACTTCTACGCACTGACCCGGCACGCGGACGTGGCGGCGGCGTTCAAGGACCATGAGTCCTTCTCGTCCGCCCGAGGGTGCCATCTGCCTCAGATCCGCTCCGGCGTGCCGCCGCAGAAGTCGATCATCTTCATGGACCCGCCGGACCATCGCCACATGCGGAGCCTGCTCAACAAGGCGTTCACGCCCCGCGCCATCCAGTCCCAGCGCGACACGGTCGTCGAGCTCGTCGAGCACTACCTGAGCAAGGTCGATCCGAACAACTTCGACATCGTCCAGGACTTCTCCGCCCCCTTCCCCGTCGAGGTGATCACCCGGATGGCGGGCGTGCCGGAGGAATTTCGCCAGCAGGTCCGGCACTGGATCGACAAAGGCCTGGAGTGCGAGCCCGGACAGATGGAGCTCAGCGACAAGGCCATGGAGGCCAACATGCAGTCGGGCATCTACTACTACGGGCTGGTGCAGGAACGCCGGAAGAACCCGCAAGACGACATGATCAGTCGGCTGATCGCCGCGGAGATCCCCGGACCCGACGGCACCAATCGCATGCTCGATGACATCGAGATCACCGGCTTCGCTGCGCTGTTGGGCGGCGCGGGCGCAGAAACGGTGACCAAGCTGATGGGCAGCGCAGTGGTGGAGTTCGCGCGCAATCCCGAGCAGTGGCAGAAGCTGCTCGACGACCGCAGCAAGATCCCGGCAGCGATCGAGGAACTGCTGCGCTACGTCGGCCCGGTGCAATACAACGTCCGATACAGCGTGAAGGATGTGGAGCTACCCAACGGCACGGTTCCGGCACACAAGCCGGTCTTCCTGATGGGCGCCTCCGCCAACCGGGATCCCCGGGCCTTCGACGACGCAGAGACATTCGACATCGATCGCGACCGCAGCCAGGCGCAGAACCTCGGGCTGGGCTACGGCATCCACAGCTGCCTCGGGGCAGCGTTGGCCCGCATGGAAAGCGCGATCGCTCTCGAGTACCTACTGGACTTCATGCCACGCTTCGAGGTCGACTTCGACGGACTGGAGCGGACCAACATGCAGAACGTCGCCGGCTATCACCATGTCCCGGTGAAGGTATTGAAGTGAACCAGCAAGAAGCGAAGCAGGATCGCTGATGACTCAGAAGATCGAAGTCGACTTCGGGCTGTGCGAGAGCAACGGGGTCTGCATGGGCATCATCCCCGAGGTGTTCGATCTCGACGACGACGACTACCTGCATGTGCTGCAGGATGAGGTGACGCCCGAAAACGAGGCGCAGGTCAAGGAAGCTGTGCGGCAGTGCCCGCGCCAGGCGATCTACCTCAAAGACGAATGACCGCAACCGAACTGGTCTTCGACCCGTTTTCCGAGGAGTTCTTCAACGGTCCGTGGGAGATCTACCGGCGGATGCGTGAGGAAGCGCCGGTGTACTACAACGCCGAGCACGACTTCTATGCGTTGTCGCGCCACGAGGACGTCGCCGCAGCGTACAAGGACTTCGCGACGTACTCGTCGGCGTACGGCTTGGATCTCGCGACCATCCGGTCCCAGGAACCGATGGCCGCGAAGATGATCATCCTGATGGATCCGCCCGAACACCGGCAGATGCGCAGCCTGGTCAACAAGGTGTTCACCCCACGGGCCATTCAGGCGATGCGGTCGATGGTCACCGAGACGATCGACCGCTACCTCGACGGGGCCGACACGAGCCGCTTCGACGTCGTGCAGGATTTCTCCGCGTTCTTTCCGGTCGAGGTCATCACCCAGATGCTCGGAGTGCCCGAGGAATACCGCCAGAAGGTGCGCGAATGGGTGGATACCTCGCTACACCGCGAGCCGGGCCAGATCGACATGTCCGAGGAAGGCATGCAGGCGATCGCGGAGTCGATGGGCCTGTACTACAGCCTGATCCAGGAGCGCCGGGCCGAACCCCGCGATGACATGTTCAGCCGCCTCGTCGCCGCCGAGATCGAGCGCGAGGACGGCGAGATGGAGTCCCTCGATGACTTCGAGATCGCTGGGTTCGCAACACTTCTCGGCGGGGCGGGCGCCGAGACGGTCACCAAGCTCGTTGGCAACGCCGCGGTGACGTTCGCCCGGTTCCCCGACCAGTGGCAGAAGCTGCTCGACGATCGCAGCAAGATCCCGGCCGCGGTGGAGGAGCTCCTGCGTTTCGAGCCGCCCGTGCATTACAACGTCCGGCGTTCGATGCGCGAGGTGCAGTTGCACGGAGTCACGATCCCGGAGGGCAAGCCCGTCTTCCTGCTCGGCGGTTCGGCGCATCGAGATCCGGAGGCGTTCAGCGACGCCGACGCGTTCGACATCGACCGCGACCGCACCGAGGCGCAGAACCTCGGATTCGGTTACGGCGTGCACAGCTGCCTGGGAGCAGCGCTGGCACGCATGGAGACCGCGATCGCACTCGAGCGGTTGCTCGATACCATGCCGCGCTACGAGGTGCTGTGGGACGACTGCCGGCGGGTGGCGATGCAGAACGTCGCGGGCTGGTCGCACGTGCCGGTGCGAATCCTCGGCTAGGGCTTCCCCGCGGAATAGCATTCCTGGCTGTGAATTCGCCTGCAACCACAACCAGGAACGCTATTCCGCGGACGAGGAGCAGGACCCCCGCCACTCAGAAGCCGGAGACGATGACCCCGTTGCAGTCAGCGGCCGCCTGACGCAGCTTGGCAGCTGCCTGGTACTCGTCGGAGTAGTACCACTGCTTGGCATCCTCGACGGATTCGAACTCCAGAAGCACGGTCTGGGTGCCGTGCCACTGCCCCTCGAGCGTCTCGGCTGGGGGACCGAATGCCAGCACTTTGGCGTTGCCCATCGTCTGGCTGGCCAGCTTGCCGTACTCGGCCATCCCGGCGGCGTCCTTGATGTCCTCGGTGATGATCACATAACCTTTGGCCACTTACCGTATCTCCTTGTATGTCAACTGATTTCGCGGATAGCGTGCTCGGGACAGTTGTCGATGGCCTCGCGGGCGGCAGCCTCGAGCCCCGGGGGCACATCGCCGGGGTCCGCGACCGCCCAACCGTCGTCACTCATTTCGAAAACCTCGGGGCACAGCGTCAGGCACATTCCGTGGCCGGCGCAGCGGTCTTCGTCGACCGTGACCTTCATCTGACGTCGAACTCCAGGTGCAGCTCGGTCAGCCCGCGCAGGATGTAGGTCGGGATGTACTGGTAACGCCTGTCGCCCACCGGGCCGTGCTTGCTCTCCGAGATCCGGATGTCGGTCGTCCGGTCGAGCAGTCGCTCCAGGCCGACGCGGGTCTCCGCGCGGGCCAGCGGCGCACCCGGGCAGCTGTGGATTCCCCGGCCGAACGCCAGGTGCTGACGCGCGTTCTTGCGCTCGGCGTCGAAGCTGTCCGGATCCTCGAAGCGGCGCGGGTCGCGGTTCGCGGCGCCGTTGATCACCATCACCGTCGAGCCGGCACCCAGCGCCTGGTCGCCGACGGTCGTCGGGCACCGCGACAACCGGAAGTCGCCCTTCACCGGGCTCTCGATGCGCAGGCACTCCTCGATGAAGTTGCCCAGCAGGCTGCGGTCCTCGCGCAGTCTGGCCTGGATGTCCGGGCGGTCCCCCAACACCTTCAGCGCGGTGCTGAGCAGCCGCACCGTCGTCTCCTGTCCGGCGGAGAAGACATTGGTGGCCACGCGCACGACATCGCCGACCTCGGGCATGGTGCCATCGGGGAACGTCGCAGTCGCCAGTCCGGTCAGCACGTCGTCGCGAGGTTCGGCGCGACGCTCCTCGACATAGGTGGCGAACACCTCGTAGAGGTGCTCCAGCGGCGTCTTGTTCATCGTCTTCTCGGCATTGCCCACCGCGCTGCCGTGCGTGCCGCGGGCGAGCCGCTCGAGGAGGTCGGCGCGGTCCTCTTCGGGCACGCCGAGAAGATCGGCGATGATCCGCAGCGTGAAGGGGCCGGCGAAGCCCTTGATGAACTCGCCTTCACCCGGCGCCAGGAAGTCGTCGAGGATGTCGTCGGCGAGGCCCCACATCGCGTCCTCGTTCTCCTTGAGGCGCTTGGGCGTGATCAGCCGCATCAGCAGGGCGCGATGATTGGTGTGCGTCGGCGGATCCAGCGTCGGCAGCTGGTCGCTGAACGGGATCTCATCGCGGTGCTCGACGATCAGGTCGGTCAGGTCGTCGTTCTCCCTGCCCTCCAGAGATACGGGAAAGCCGGGGAACGGCCCGGTCACCGAGATGCACGACGAGAAGGTCTCCGAGTCGTTGTAGATGTCGACGGCCTCCTGCCAGCCGGTGACCATCGTGACGCCGTAATGGTCCTCCCGGCTGACCGGGCACTTGTTCCGCAGTGCCTCGTAGAACGTGTACGGGTCGTCCGTCAGCCGACTGTCTCTGAAAAAGTCGACTGTGGTGAGGTCTTCCGCCATGCCTGCTCCGCTCCGACGATCTCTCGTCACGAGAACGTGATTCTCATTCCTGGGTATCAGGTTTTCACACTGGCTGCGTGCCGTCAACGAAGACCGGCCTCAGTGCCCTTCCGGCTGGACGCCCAGGACGTTCACCGTGACGGCCAGCAGTTGATAGCAACCGACCGTGAACAGCAGATCCAGGATCTGTTGCTCGTCGAAATGCTGCTGCAGCTGCGACCATGTGGCGTCGGTGAGCGTGCTGGAATCGTCGATTTCGTCGACGAGGTGCACGACGAGCCCGTCGACCGGATCGGTGACCTCACCGCCGCGGACGGCCTCGATCTCCTCAGGTGTGAGGCCGGCCCGCTCGGCGATGGGCACGTGGTGGTCCCAGAGATACTGCGACCGGCGTAGGTGCACCGCACGCAGCACCGCCACCTCGCGCACCCGGGAGGACACCGTCGAGCGCAGCAGCAGATGGGCATTGAACTCGAGGTACGCGCGCGTGAGCCCCGGATTGCGGACCAGAGTGCTCACCACGTTGCCGGCGTCGCGGGGGTTGGCCCGCGCGACGGGCAGCAACGGGCGCACCGCGTCACGGACGTCGTCGTCCCAGTCGTCGGCGGGCAGTGGCTCCAGGCGGGGGGTGAACGTCATCGTCATTGGATCGGTTCGTCGCCGAGCACAGTGGTACGCAACATCTCCCGCGGCGAATCGGGATCATAAGGCGCCGCCCGGTGCAGGACACCGTTGTTGTCCCAGATCACGGTGTCCCCGACCGACCACCGGTGGCTGTACACCAGATGCGGTCGGGTGGCGCGATCGAGCAGCTCGGCCAGCAGCGCCTGTCCCTCGTCGCGATCCATCCCGACGACGTAGTGCGCCGAGGCCCCGAGGACCAGCGACTTGCGGCCGCTGCGGTGCGTCCACACCAGCGGATGTTCGTGTGTCGGCCGAGACCGCCAGCGCGCGAGTTCCTCCGGCGACGGATTCGGGTTGACCCGACTCTGCGACGCCTCCAGCGAATGCACGACGCGAAGCCCTTGGAACCTGTGCTTCTCCTCCTCGCTGAACGCCTCAAAGGCGGCATAGGAATTGGCGAACTCGGTCTCGCCGCCCCGTTCGGCCACCTGAACGGCGGACAGCACGGTGGCCTTCTGCGGGCACTCGTCGCCGGTGGGCGTGCAACCGTCGATATGCCAGTCGAACGTGGCCCGCAGATAGGCCGCGGACGCGTTCTTCGACTTGTCGAGGGTGATCGGGTAAATACCCGCGACCGGGTGGTGCCCGTCCGAGGAGTGGTCCACCTCGCCGAGTCGTGTGCAGAACGCCACCTGCGCCTCGGGATCGAGGCCCAGGTCGGGGAAGACCAGGACCCCGTTGCGTTCGAGCGCGTCGAGAACGGCGTCGGCGAGCGAGTCGTCGCTCACGAGGCGGTCCGGGTCGACGCCGACCACTTCGGCGCCGACCGATTCGGTCAGTTTGTTGATCGTCAGCAGGCTCATCGCCCGTCCTTTCCCGATTGTGTTGGTCGAAGGGGAGATCACGGGACCGGCGCACTGACGCGGTCGATGACGGCATCGGCGGAGTCGGCGGGCTTCTGCGTACCGAAGACCTCGACGGCCATCGACACCATGATCATCGAGTAGATCAGGTGCAACAGGTTCAGCACGTCGTCGGGAAGATCGTCGAGGCCGAACTTGTCGCAGTAGTCGATCGCCTCCTCGAAGCGAGGCGAGAACGTGTCGTAGAACTGGTGGATCTCCGGCATCGGTGTGTTGAGCCGGGTCTCCCACCGCTCGGGTTCTGTTGCCAGGCACCACTTGTCGGCGAACGGTTCCAGTTCGGCGAACGTGGTGGGCAGTCGCTTGCCTGACACGGTCACACCCCCACCGGGCGATGCTCGGTCTTGTACTCCTGGACCCAGTCGACGGCCACCTTGTGCAGGTGGCGGACGAGGATCTCCTGGTCGTTGAGCGGGAAGTCGTCGACTATCGGCTCGTCCAGGCCGTACTCCAGTGCGGCCTGGGTGCCGCCCAGCATGCCGGCGTCCTGCAGCGCGAACTCCTTGAGCACCACCGAGGCGACCTCGTGCTCGACGCGTTCCCGCACCGTGGTCGCGGGATGAAAGGCGTTGTACGCCTCGAACTTGTGCGTGTTGTGCGACGTCGGCCAGTACCGGTACAGCAGGTACCAACCGTGATAGATCAGGATCTCCAGATTCGGGAAGATCTGGAAGTTGGTGATCCCCCACGGCTCGATGTTGCCCGGGTTCAACCCCGCCGACTGGTGAGTTTCCGGGGTGCGCCACGGCCCGACGAGTCCACTCTGCGTTGCCCGTTCGACCGGGTACATGAATTCAGGGGCGAGCAACCAGCGCCGGGTGCCCGCGGTGGACACCAGGCGGTGCGGCCCGTCGATCTGGAAGTGCCCGCACTCGAAGGTCGCGTTGGGCTGGCGCACCTCGGTCGGCACCTGCTGCGAGTGCAGCGACGGCACGTGGTAGTACTCCTGGAACGCGTCGGCGAAGATCTTCCAGTTGCTGTTGTTGTGCGCGACGAAATCGTAACGCTCCGTCATCTTCTCGAACGGATAGTCGTCCAGCGCGGTGATCATCGGCCCGAGGAACTCGCGCAGGCTCTGGCGCGGCTCCCTGTCGAGGTTGATGAAGACGAAGCCGTTCCAGACGTCGCAGTGCACCGGGCTCAACCCGTACTGCCGCTCGTCGAGATCGAAGAACTCCCCTGCCTGCTGAACGAACTTCAGTTCGCCGTCGAGGCCGTAACGCCACCCGTGGTACTTGCAGGTGAACTGGCGACAGGTGCCTTTGACCTCTTCACTCGGAAAGTCGTTCCAGACCAGTTTGTTTCCGCGGTGGCGACAGATGTTGTGGAAGGCGCGGATCTGCTCGTCGCGGCCCTTGACGACGATGACCGACGTGTTCGCCACCTCGATCTCTTTCGTCAGGTAGCTCCCGACGCGCGGGAGCTCCTCGGCACGAGCGACGTTGAGCCACGCGCGTTTGAAGATCGCCTCGCGCTCGAGCTCGTAGAATTCCTCCGACGTCGAGTCGCGGAACGACACCGGCCCCGTCCCGAGCTCGGGATAGTGTTGCGTCCAGCTGCCCTCTTGCGGCTTAGGCCACCGAGCCATGTGAACCTCCCTGTCGTCGTGAGCTTTCCGTTCGGCTGACGTCTGCGCGTTTCACGTCACATCACCGATCCGCCGTTGACGCCGAGGGTCTGACCGGTGATGAAGCCCGCCTCCTCGGAGCACAGGAACCCGACCGCGGCGGCGATGTCCTCGCCGGTGCCGAGATGACCGACCGGGATGCTGGCAGCCATCTGCTCGTTGGGCGGTAGATGCCCTTCGGCCTGGGACTGGTGCTGCATCGGCGTCTCGATGCCCGACGGTGGGATGTTGTTGACCGTGATGCCCACCGGGCCGTACTCCCGGGCAAGGGATTTTGTCAGCGAGATCAGCGCACCTTTGGAGGCCGCGTAGTGCGCCATCCCCGGCGAGCCGCGTTGCGCGCTCGACGACGAGATCATCACGATGCGGCCCCACCCGGCTTCCAGCATGTCGGGCACCGCGACCTGCGCGCAGTGGAATGTCCCGTTGAGGTTGACGTCGATGAGCCGCTGCCAGGTCTGCGGCGAGATGTCGACGAACGGCGCGAAGTCCACCAGTCCGGCACTGGTCACCAGGATGTGCACCGGCCCCAGCTCGGTGCGCACCTTGGCGAACGCATCCTCGACCGCAGCCCTGTCGGTCACGTCGGCTGCGACTCCGAGCGCGGCCGCACCGTCGGCACGCAACTCCTCTGCCACCCGTTGTGCCGCTGCACCGTTGAGATCCAGGACCGCGACCTTGTGCCCCCGTCGGGCGAGCTCGTGGCAGCTCGACTCACCCATGCCGGAAGCACCGCCGGTCACCACCGCGACGCGGCTCATCTGCTGCACTCCATCACCCTCGAGCTCCTACTCATAGACCACACGGACCCTGCGGCTGGTGGGCAGCGTCTGACAGGTCAGCACCCAGCCTTCCTCGACCTCGTCGTCCTCCAGCGCATCGTTGTTCAGCATGCGCGCAGTGCCTTCGACCACACGCGCCATACACGTTCCACACGAACCGGTTTCGCACGACGACGGGGCGCGCAGCCCGGACATCCGTGCGGTCTGCAGCAACGTGTCGCCCTGGCGGTAGCTCGCCGTCGTCACATGACGATCGAGCTCGATGACGACTTCTTCGGTGGCGTCCGCGGCGTCGAGGAGCACCTCCGGCGCGACCTCGGCCACGGTGAAGCGCTCGAGGTGGAGCCGCTCCTTGGGGACATCGGCCGACTGCAATGCACTTTCCACCGTCGCCATGAACGGCGCGGGCCCACAGATGTAGAAGTCCGCGTCCGCCGCACCCGCGGCGAACTGTGCGACGGCCGCCGGTGTCACGACGCCGCCGTCCTCGTCGTAGTGATGCTCGACGACCAACCGGTCGGCGTTGGCATCGGCGAGGCGGGCCAACTGCTCGGAGAAGATGACCGAGTCGCGAGCACGGTTGGCGTAGAAGAGCCTGACGCGTCGCGACGAATCGGCCAACGCCGTACGGACGAGCGACATGATCGGCGTGATCCCGCTGCCGCCCGCGAACGCGACCAGATCGGCCGCGGCCGAATCGCACTCCCGGAGGACGAACTTGCCGTCCGGCGGGGCGGCTTGCAGCTCAGTACCCGCAGCGGCGGAGTCATTGAGCCAGTTCGACACCACGCCGCCGGGATCTCGTTTGACGGTGATCCGCAGCTCGTCCTCGACCGGAGCCGACGACATCGAGTAGCAGCGGCGCAGGTCCCTGCCGTCGACGGTGACCCGCACGGTGAGGAACTGACCGGCCTTGTAGCGGAATTGGTTCGAGCAGTGCTCGGGCACATCCAGCACCAGTGACACCGCGTCGGAGGTCTCCCGCACGACGCGCTTGACGCGCAGCGGTGCGAATCCGTCGGTGGTGCTCTCCTCGGCCATCCCGGCAATGATATCAAGTACTTGTCATTATCATCAAGTACTTGTCATGCCCGGATTCGGCGGATGGGTCTGCGTCAGTTGTCGACGTGGTCTGCGAACAGCTCGTGACCGGTGCCCTGCTCGACCACCCTGCCCAGCAGCTCGCGCAATGTCTTCTGCTCGTCCTTGCTCAGGACGCCGAAGACCTTGTCGTGAGCGGCGATCGCATCGTGGACCACGGCGCCCGCGACCTTGCGCCCCTGGTCGGTGAGGTACGCCTGCAGGATCCGGCCGTGCTGCGGGTCCTGCTTGCGCTGGACCAGATTTCGCCGCTCGAGCGCGGTCAGGGCGAGTTGCACACCCTGCGGGCTGATCAGCAGCCGGCGGGCGAGCTCGGCCCCGGAGAGTCCCGGCTCGTTGGACAGCTGCCGCAGCACACCGATCTGGGCGGTGCTCACGCCGTGCTCGCTGACCGCCTCGTTCACTGTCGTCAGCGTGAAGTAGAAGGCCTGCTTGAGCAGCCACAAGATGTTGTCCGTGAGCTCGATACCCGGCTCCGCGTCGCTGTTCATGTGCGCCTCCACACCTGTGACGTTAGTGCTTGTAGATCGCGCCGTCCTTCATCACGAACCTCACGTCGAGGGTGGCCGCGATGTCCTGCGACGGATCTCCCGCCACCGCGATGACGTCGGCCAGGTAGCCCGGCGCCAGCCGGCCGAGCTCGTCATCGGCTTCGATGAGCTCGGCACTGGTGATCGTCGCCGCCCGCAACGCCTGCATCGGAGTCATGCCCCGTGCGACCAGTGCGCACAACTCCTTGGCGTTCTGTCCGTGCGGCACCGCGGGCGCGTCGGTTCCACAGGCGATCCGCACACCCGCCGCGATCGCCTTCGGCAGCATCGCCTGCGCCCGGGGAAAGACCTCCTCGGCCTTGCGGCGCAGCTCGGGTGCGATGCGGTCGACCGCCATGGCCTCGGTGAGGTAGGTGGTCGACACCAGAAACGTTCCATGGTCGACCATCATCTGGATCGTCTCGTCGGTCGCGAGGAAGCCGTGCTCGATACAGTCGATGCCGGCCCGGATGCACGCGCGAATCGCGCTGTCCCCCACGGCGTGCGCGGCCACCCGCACACCGGCTCGATGCGCTTCGTCGGCGATGGCCGCGAACTCGTCATCCGAGTACTGCTGCGCGCCGGGCGCAGTGCTGTGCGACATGACCCCGCCCGACGCGGAAACCTTGATGAGCTTGGCGCCGTGCCGGACCTGATAGCGCACACAGGTACGCACGTCGTCGACGCCGTTGGCGATTCCCTCGGCGACCGACAGCGGCATGATGCCCGGGGCGAGCCGCTGGAACACCGTTGGGTCGAGGTGCCCGCCGTAGGGCGTCACCGCATGCCCCGCCGGGACGATCCGCGGCCCGACGTGCCAGCCCTGGTCGATTGCGCGCTGCAACGCCACGTCGAGGAGGTAGCCGCCGGTCTTGACCATCAGGCCCAGGTTGCGCACGGTCGTGAAGCCGGCCTCGAGCGTGGTGCGCGCGTTGACCGCACCGCGCAGCGTTCGGTATGCGGGGTCGTCCTGCACACCGTGCATCGGGCTGGGTAACCCCTCGGGACCACCGGGTCCACCGATGAGCAGGTTGAGCTCCATGTCCATCAACCCAGGCAGCAGCGTGACGTCGCCCAGATCGATGTCCTGGGCCGGATTCTCCGGAATCACAGCAGGATTCACCCCGGTGATCCGGTTGCCCTCGATCACCACCACCGCGGGCGAGCGCACCTCGCCGGCCTCGACGTCGGCCCAGCGTGCCGCCCGCAGGACGGTGGTGGCCGCACCCGATGCCGGGTCGGACGAGCCGTGGTGGGTCACGGAATCGGTTCGGCGACGCAGTCGAGCGTGGTCGCACCCGAGTCGGGCACCTTCGGCTGCTTCCAGCACTCGACCGGGAACGACACCTGGATCATCGAGTACAGCAGGTGCATGAGGTTGAGTACGTCGTCGGGCAGATCCTCGAGGCTGAACTTGTCGCAGTACGAGATCGCCTCCTCGGCGCGTGCGGTGATCGCGTCGTAGAAGGCCTGCATCTCCCGCATCGACGTGCCGAGGCGTTTGGCGTACCGCTCCTGCTCGGTGCCGAGACACCAGTCGGAATACTGCTCCAGGTCGGCGAATTCGGGCGGCAGTTTGGCTGTCGCTGTGTCGGCCACGGTCACACCCCCTGTCCGACGTGCTGGGTCTTTCGCTGGTAGTCCTCGACCCACGCGGCGGTCTCCTTGTGCAGGTGGCGGATCAGCACCTCCTGATCGCAGAGCACGAAGTTCTCGAGCACGCGCGACTCGACCATCGTCTGGGTGGCCTCCAGCGTGTTGGCGTCCTGCAGCCCGTACTCCTTGAACGACACCGCGGCCAGTTCCTGGGCGATGCGTTCCCGCGGGGTGCGCGGCTGTGGGAAGTACACAGTGCCCTCGAAGATGTGGGTGTTGTGCGAGGTCGGCCAGTAGTGGTAGGTCAGATACCAGCCCTGCCCCCAGAACAGGATGACGAAGTTCGGGAACAGCTGGAACGAGTCCAGGCCCCACGGGTCACACTTCGCCGGGTTGAGGCCGGCCGGCATCTCCCCCAGATCCGGCTTGTCCCAGGGTCCGAAGAGGCCGCTCTGGCAGATGTCCTCGATCGGCTTGCGCATCTCGTCGGCCATCTCCCAGGCCCGCACACCCGAGGTGCTGACCAGGCGGTGCGGTCCTTCGATGCGGTAGTGCGGTGCCTCGAATCCGGCTTCCGCGGCGGCCTTCGAGTAGGCGGTCGGCGACTGGTTCGCATGCAGTACCGGTGCGTGGTAGAACTCCTGGAACGCGTCCATGTAGAGCTTCCAGTTGGCCTTGACCTCGGAGCGGTAGTAGAAGCGCGAGGTCATCTGGTCGAAGGGATAGCCTTCGAGATCGGTGATCATCGGTCCGAGGAAGTCCCGCAGCGTCTGCTCCGGTTCTGGTGCGAAGTTGACGAAGATGAAGCCTTCCCAGACGTCGCAGTGCACCGCCACCAGGCCGTAGCGGCTCTTGTCGAGATCGAAGAACTCGCCCTCCTGCTGCAGGAACGTCAGGTTGCCGTCCAGGTCGTAGCGCCATGCGTGGTACTTGCAGGTGAACTGCCTGCAGACGCCGCTGGTCTCCTCGAGCGGCATGTCGTTCCACACCAGTTTGTTGCCGCGGTGCCTGCAGATGTTGTGGTACGCCTTCACCTCACCACTGGCGGTCCGCACCACGATGATCGAGGTGTTGGCGACCTTGAGTTCCTTGGTGAAGTAACTGCCTTTGCGCGGGATCTGCTCGACGCGGCCCACATTCAGCCAAGCGCGCTTGAAGACCGCCTTGCGTTCGACTTCGTAGAACTCCGGGTCGATCGAGTCCTCGTAGGACACCGGCCCCGTCCCCAGCTGCGGGTAGTGCTGAGTCCAGCTGCCTTCTGGCGGTTTCGGAAATCGGGCCATCGTCGTCTCCTGTTGACTGCAATCACTGCCGGGGCCGCCCGCTCGCGAAGCGCCGGGACGAGTCTCTCAGGCAAACAAGCACGCGCAGCTGCCTTTTCGCCATTTCGGAGGAGACGGCACCGTCGACGGTATATGCTTCCCGAAGCAATCGCAAGTAGTTGATATTGAACGAAACGTCAGGACGGAGTCAGGCGGCGTGCGTTACGACGAGCTGTTCATCGGCGGTGCATGGTGCAAGCCCAGCACCGATCAGCGCATCGAGATCGTCTCGCCCCACACCGAGATGCGCGTCGCGCAGGTGGCCGCCGCCGCACCGGCCGACGTGGACGTGGCGGTGCAGTCCGCACGAACCGCGTTCGACGACGGGTCGTGGCCCAGGACCACCCCAACCGAACGCATCGACGCGGTGCGCGGGCTCGCCGAGATCTACGGTGGCCGCCGGGCCGACATGGCGGCACTGATCACCTCCGAGATCGGCGCGCCGATCAGCTTCGCGCAGCGTGCGCAGGTAGCACTGCCGTGGACGATGATGAACGCGTTCTGCGATGTGGCGCAGTCATATCCATGGCAGGAGGCGCGGCCCGGGCGCTACGGCTCTGACATCACGATCCTGCGCCAGCCGGTCGGCGTCGTCGCGGCCATCGTCCCGTGGAACATGCCGCAGTTCCTGATCGTCGCGAAGCTGGTTCCCGCGCTGCTGGCCGGCTGCACCGTGATCCTCAAACCGGCACCCGAGTCGCCGCTCAACGCGCTGCTGCTCGCCGAGCTCATCGCAGAATCAGAGTTGCCACCCGGCGTCGTGAGCGTGCTGCCCGGCGACGGTGCCGTCGGCGACCATCTGGTCAGACACCCGGGCGTGGACAAGGTGTCGTTCACCGGTTCGACGGCCGCGGGCCGAGCTGTCGCCGCGGCGTGCGCCGCCGACCTGCGCCGGGTCAGCCTCGAACTCGGCGGGAAGTCCGCCGCGATTGTCCTTGACGACGCGGATCCGACCACCGTCGCGACCGGCGTGCGCTCGGCCAGCCTGAGCAACAGCGGCCAGATCTGCAATGCGCTGACACGCATCCTCGTGCCGCGAACCCGCGCAGCCGAATTCACCGACGCGCTGGCGGCGGAGGTGAGTTCGCTCATCGTCGGGGACCCTACCGACGGCAGCACTCAGGTCGGGCCTCTTGTCGCGCAGCGGCAACAGCAGCGGGTCGCCGGCTACCTGGAGCGGGGCGTGCGCGACGGCGCCCGCATCGTGACCGGCGGCAGTGGCATGCCCGACGGCTGCGATCGGGGGTGGTACGTCAAGCCGACGCTGTTCGACCAGGCGGACAACTCCATGGCGATCGCCCGCGAGGAGATCTTCGGTCCGGTGCTGACCGTCATCGCCTACGACGACCAGGACGAGGCGGTGGACATCGCCAACGATTCGGACTACGGCCTGGCCGGATCCGTGTTCACCGCAGACCTCGACCGCGGACTGGCCGTCGCCGCCGCGATCCGCACCGGCACGTTCGGCGTCAACCAGGGCTACACGATGGACCCGTTCGCCCCGTTCGGCGGGGTGAAGAAGAGCGGATACGGGCGAGAACTCGGCTCCGAGGGCATCGACGGCTACACCGACAGCAAATCGATATCTGTTGCGGGCAGCCAGGATCCGGCTACCGCAGCCGCCGGAAAGGGAGCGTGACACTATGACGACACTGGAGATCCGCGAACCGAACTTCGCCCGCCCGGTCGCGCCGCACCGGGGGCGGATCTACCTCGGGGTCGGGCTGCTGACCGGGGTGGTGTTCCTGGGGATGACGATCGGCGTGCAGTTCGGGCTGATCGCGCCGAGCCTCACCGCCGACGTCATCGCCAATCTGCTCTTCGGTGTGCCGGTGATCCTGGTTCCGCTCGTCATCCTGTGGGACGCACCGGGCGAGAACCGAACCCGACTCGACAAGGCGGCGGAGCTCACGCTGTTCTACCTGCCCTACACGGCATGCAGCCAGATCGGCTACGAGTTGATGTTCCTGATCGGCCATCCGCTGGGCTGGTGGACGCCGACGACGGACCCCGGCTGGAAGTGGCTGTGGTGGCAGTACGCGCTGGCCGACACCCGTTATGTGAGCGGGAATCCGTGGATCTTCGCGCTCGAGGTGGTCGGCGTGATCACCGGCGCCATCGTGTTCGTCATGTGGACGAGATTGATCAAGGTGGATCTGTCGACGGAGTCCCGGATCCGTTGCCTCTGGGGCGCATTCGCCGGCTGCGCTGTCCTGATGAGCAGCACCGCGGTGTACTTCCTGTCCGAGGTGGGCGCCGGTTTCGAGAACATCGGCCAGGCCGGATACGGCCTGGGTTTCAAATTCATCGCCGAGAACGTGCCGTTCATCGTGCTGCCACCGCTGGTGCTCTACGCGATCTACCTTCAGATCGACTACCTGACCCGGCGCGCGGGAGCACAATCCGTCGCATCGGAGCGCTGACCCGCCGGCCCGAACCAGCCGGTCACCGGAGCTTTTGTCGCCGGTGATCGCCGGGGTTATCGGGCAGCTTGATCGCCGACATGTACATCTCGATGACCGGGCGGTAGAGATCGACGTCGTCGAGTTCGCTGCCCAGCACGACGGAATCGCTGGTGGCTACCAGCACCCGGGCCAAGGTCAGCGGAGCGATCAGCAACGCGCCACCGAGCCTGTCGATGCCCTCGACGATGAATGCCGCGAGCGCCTCGACGACCTCCGACCGCTTCTCTGCCACACGCTCCCGCGCATCGGGGTTGCGGAGCAGGTAGAGCGCGAACTCGTGCCCCAGCGCCGCGTGTTCGGCGCCGCGGTCGCGGCTCAGTTGCCGCCACCGCGCCGCGATCTCGTCGAGTTCGTTGGATCCGACCTGCTCCGCCGAGGACATCACCTCGGCGAAGTTGTCGAAGTAGCGGCGCCAGTATCGGTCGCTCACGGCCAGAAAAAGTTCTTCTTTTGTGGCGAAGTGCTTGTAGATGGCGCCCTTGGTGTAGCCCGCCGCGTGCGCGATGTCATCGAGAGTTGCCGGGGCGAAACCCTTTTCCGCGAACACATCCTCCGCGGCGTCCACCAGCAGCGAGCGCGTGTGTTCGAGACGGCGTTCCCGCGTCCAGCGCTCGACCATGCCAAAAGTCTGCCACAGAATCTGAGAAACCCTCTGGACATTCAGATACTCACTGGTATCTTCGCTGTGAGCCGTGTGCGGACGCGGCGGTCCAGGAGGACGTGTGAGCGAGTTGTCGAACAAGAAGTCTGCGGTCACCGAAACAGTGAGTGGTGTCGCCGGCCTGGGCGCGGGAACCCCGCGCTCGTCGAACGCCATCAAGATCTGGGCGACGGTCGGCACCGTGTTTTTGGCCTACACCGTCTACGTATTCGTCCGGTGGGTCACCGGGCCCTTCTTCGAGCCGGTGGACGGGGGCCCGAGCGAGCCGCCGATGTACATGCAGATCCCACTGATCGCCAATGCGGTGGTGCTCTGGATCGGACTGCCGTTTGCGCTCTGGTTCTTCATCGTCCGGCCATGGGTGCGGGAAAAGCGGATCACGCTCGACGGCATGCTGCTGGTGTCGATGGGCCTGATGATGTTCCAGGACCCGATGCTCAACTACTACAGCACCTGGTGCACGTACAACGCATGGCTCTGGAACCGGGGTTCCTGGGCGCCGCACATTCCGGGCTGGGTGGCACACGAGGAACCGGGCCACACCGTGCCCGAACCGTTGCTGACCAACATTCCCGGCTACATGTACGGCGTACTGCTGCTCACCATCGTCGGGTGTTGGGTCATGCGCAAGATCAAGAATCGTTGGCCGGAGATCAGCAATCTCCGGCTGATCCTGGTCACCTACGCGATCGCGTTCGTCTTCGACTTCATCATGGAGGGGCTCATCCTCCTGCCGATCGGCTTCTACTCCTACCCCGGTGCCATCCAGTCGCTGTCGTTCAACGCCGGCACCTACTACCAGTGGCCCATCTACGAAGGGCTCATGTGGGGCGGAGTCCAGGCGGCGCTGTGCTGCCTGCGCTTCTTCACCGATGACCGGGGACGCACCGTGGTCGAACGCGGCCTCGACAACATCCGTGGCGGAGCCGTCAAGCAGCAGTTCATCCGCTTCCTGGCGATCTTCGGCGGTGTCAGCGCGTGCTTCTTCCTCTTCTACAACGTCCCCGCGACCTGGCTCGGCATGCACGGCGACCCATGGCCCGAAGACGTACAGAAGCGCTCGTACTTCAACCCCGGCATCTGCGGCGAGGGAACCGACCGACCGTGCCCGAACCCTGACCTGCCGCTGCCGACGAAGCACTCCGGCTTCATCAACCACGACGGCGAACTGGTACTCCAGGAGGGAGTGGAGATCCCGCCGGTCGTTCCCATTCAGCAGCCCGGCAGGTGATCCGTCAGGGCATCTTGACGGCCGACACGTACATCTCCACGATCGGCTGGTAGAGATCGACGTCGTCGAGGTGGCTGCCCAACTCGACCGCGTCGGTTGTGGCGATGATGATGTGGGCGAAGGTCTTTGCCGGAATCAGCAGCGTGGCGCCGATGCTGTCGATGCCCTCGACGATGTAGGTGGCCAGCTGGTCGACCACCTCAGATCGTTTGGCGGCCACCCGTTCCCGGGCCTCCGGGTTGCGCATCAGGTAGAGGTTGAATTCCAGGCCCAGAGCCGAATGCTCGGCGCCGCGGTCCCGACTCAGCTGGCGCCAACGCTCTCCGATGTGTTCGAGTTCGCGAGCGCCGATGTGATCCGAGGACGACATGATCTCGGCGAAATTGT
The DNA here is from genome assembly GCF_039729195.1 of Mycobacterium sp. DL. NCBI lineage: Bacteria > Bacillati > Actinomycetota > Actinomycetes > Mycobacteriales > Mycobacteriaceae > Mycobacterium > Mycobacterium sp. DL. The sequence goes on along the minus strand of NZ_CP155796.1, from coordinate 5,429,640 downwards.
CGAAGTACCGACGCCAGTACCGGTCGCTTGCGGCCAGGAAGAGTTCTTCCTTGGTGGCGAAGTACTTGTAGATCGCCCCCTTGGAGTAGCCGGCCGCCCGTGCGATGTCGTCCAGAGTGGCGGGGATGAAGCCCTTTTCGGCAAATACCTGCTCTGCGGCATCGAGTAGCAGCGAGCGGGTGCGCTCGAGGCGCCGCTCCCGAGTCCACGGCTCGACCATGGCGCAATATTGCCACAGTTTTTTCTCGAACCATTGGTCAGCCAGATACCCGCTGGTATATTTTCGACGCATCGGCCACTTCGGGAGGAGCTCTGAGGTCCATGGGATCAACAAGTGCAGAGGAGACGGTGTCGTGAGCGACCTGTCGAGTAGCAAGAAACCCGTACTCACCGAGTCGCTCAGCGACGCAACACTCGGTGCGCAGCCGCAGAAGAAGATCACGCCGGTGAGAGTCTGGGCCACGGTCGGCGGCGTCATTCTCGCCTTCCAGCTTTTCGTGTGGGGCAAATGGGTCACCGGCCCGCACTTCGAGCGGGTGCCCGCGGGCCCGACCGACCCACCGACCTTCATGAAGGCGATCCTGTTCACCTGGACAGCCGTGATCGTGGTCGGCTTTCCCGTCGCCGTCTGGTGGTTCCTCATTCGGCCGTGGCGTCGGGAACGGCGAATCACGTTGGACGGCATGCTGTTCGTGTCGTGCGGCCTGCTGTGGTTCCAGGATCCGCTGCTGAACTACTTCAGCACCTGGAGCACGTACAACACCTGGATGTGGAACATGGGCTCGTGGGTCCAGGACATCCCGGGGTGGGTGTCTTACGGAGAACCGGGCGCCATGATGGCCGAACCGGTACTGATGAACGCGCCGGGTTACTTCTTCGTCCTGCTGTGCACCATCCTGGGCTGCGCGGTGATGCGGTTGGCCAAGAGGCGGTTTCCCAACATCAACACCTTCGGGCTGATCGGCGTCGTGATCGCCTGGACCTTCTTCTTCGACTTCGTCATCGAAGGCCTTTTCCTGATGCCGATGGGTCTGTTCACCTATCCCGGTGCCATCCAGGCTCTCTCGGTCAATGCCGGCACCTACTACCAGTGGCCGCTCTACGAGGGGCTCATGTGGGGCGGTGTCCAGGCGGGCCTGTGTTGCATGCGGTACTTCACCGACGACCGGGGCCGGACGTTCGTCGAGCGCGGGCTCGACCAGGTGCGAGGCGGTCAGGTCAAACAGCAGTTCACCCGGTTCCTCGCGATCTTCGCCGCGTGCAGCACCTTCTTCTTCGTCTTCTACAACATCCCGGCACAGTTCTTCGCCATGCACCAGGACCCGTGGCCGGAGGACATCCTCAAGCGCTCGTACTTCTTGATGGGCATCTGCGGTGAAGACACCGACAGACCGTGCCCCGACCCGTCGCTGCCGATGCCCCTCACCAACTCCGGATACATCAACCACGATGGTGAGCTCGTCCTCCCCGAGGGCGTCGAACTCCCCAAGAACGTTCCGCTCGAGCGAGGAGAATAGATGCTGAACAGCACTTCTGCGGTGGTCGCCCCCGTTTCGAACGCGCCGTTCTACCGTGCGGTGGGCGACGAGGTGGACGTCTTCCGAGCGGCGGCCCGCAGGGGCCTGCCCGTGCTGTTGAAAGGTCCTACGGGATGCGGGAAAACCCGATTCGTGGAGGCGATGGCACACCAGCTGGGCCGGGAGCTGATCACCGTCGCGGGCCACGAGGACATGACTTCGGCGGATCTGGTCGGACGGTTCCTGTTGAAGGGCGGTGAGACGGTCTGGGTGGACGGACCGTTGACCCGCGCGGTGCGTGAGGGCGCCATCTTCTACCTCGACGAAGTGGTGGAGGCACGCCAGGACACCACGGTGGTCATCCATCCACTCGCCGATCACCGCCGCGAGCTCCCTGTCGACCGGCTCGGAACCACACTGCAGGCCGCGCCCGGCTTTCAGCTGGTGATCTCTTACAACCCCGGCTACCAGAGCGTGCTGAAGAATCTCAAGGAGTCGACGCGTCAGCGCTTCATCGCCATCGAGCTGGGCTATCCCTCCGCCGAGGTCGAGACCGAGGTGGTTGCCTATGAGGCGGGAATCGACATCGAGACGGCACGATCGCTTGTCAAACTGGCGTACGCCATTCGGAATCTCGACGGCTCACCGTTGCGCGAAGTGTCGTCCACCCGCATGTTGATCCTCGCCGGCGGCCTGGCCGCGGAAGGGCTGAACCTGCGCAGCGCTGTTCATGCCGCCGTGGTCCAGGTGCTCTCCGACGACGCCGATGTCATCCGCGCCCTCGATGAACTCGTCGACACGGTACTGCCGAAGACGTGACCGGGAATTCGAACCCGGACCGGTTCCGGTTCCTCGCCACCTATATCGCCGGCAGGTCCGTCGAAGTCATGGAGGCACCAGCGGGTCAGCCTGCGCACACGAACGGCCAATTCATCTTCGTCTCCGCCGGCGGTGCGATCGAGCAGCAGCGCCGTGAAATGCTGGTTCAGGCCGCACTTCTCGGAGCGGGAAGTCTGGACCCGCGGTTGGTCAAGGGGTTACGGGCGCGAGCCACATTGGCCCGCCGCTACCTGGCGCTCGAAGGTCAGCGAGTCCTCACCGAACTCGCGGGGCAGATCCCGCTCGATGTCGGACTTCTCGGTGACGGAGCACCCAGCACTGCGACTGCCGACGAGTCACTGGAGGTGGCCAGGAGCCGCGCCACGGTTGCCGATCCGCCGCAGTGGTTCGGTGCCATCAAAGCCTCCCGGTTGCTGGCGGCGCCGGCGGGCCCGGGAGGCAAGGCCACCAACAAAGACCTCAAGTTGCAGTTCGATCCAATCGACATGCCGGAGTCGGAAGAGGGCGACGAAGACGACGACGAAGACGGCGGCAAGGCCGGCGACAGCAAGATCCTCAAGTTGTTCGAAAGCCCCATCTTCAACAACCAGTCGATGTCGGACTACATGCGCAAGATGTTCGGCGGTAAACGTTCCCCCGGAGAAGGCGCCGCGGGCGCAGAGATGACCGTCCGCTCCACCCGGCGGGTCCGCGAGATCGGCCCCGACGCCCGACCCCTGCCCACCCGGATTCAATTCACCGACGACGGGAAACCTGGTGCTGCACTGGGTTTCGGCGGCGCGCTGTACCCGGAGTGGGACGTCTTCAACGGCCGGTACAAGCCTGACTGGTGTCGCGTCGTCGACTTCCCGTTGACCGTCGACGCCGACGTCTCCGATGCCGGCGTCGCTCACGACGACGTGCTGCGGCGCCGCCTGGCTCGCGTCGGACTGGGACCGAAGGTTCTGCGCGCCCGCGCCGACGGCGACGACGTCGACATCGAGGCGCTCATCGATCTGTTCGTCGATCTGCAATCCGGCTTCTCCACATCCGAGCACGTCTACCTGGAGCGTCGCAAACTCTCCCGCAATCTCGGTGTTCTCATTCTGATCGACGCGTCCGGGTCCGCGGTCGACGCCGACTCCGACGGCCTCGCGGTGCACGACCACCAACGGCGGGCAGCCGCCACCTTGGCCGTCACGCTTGAAGAGCTGGGCGACCGGGTCGCCGTCTACGCCTTTCGATCTCAAGGCCGCCACGCGGTGCACCTGCCGGCGATCAAGACGTTCGACCAGAGTTTCGGCGCCGTCGGACGGGCTCGGCTCAACCAGCTCGAACCAGCGAGCTACACGCGCCTCGGTGCCGGGATCCGCGGCGCGGGCGAAGTCCTCAAGAACAACGCGGGCACACCGAATCGGCTTTTGTTGGTCCTTTCAGACGGCTTCCCCTACGACGACGGTTACGAAGGCCGCTATGCGGAGGCCGACGCCCATAAAGCACTCGAGGAGCTCCGATCGGAAGGTGTTGCGTGCCTCTGCCTTTCCATCGGCGCCTCTACGGAGACCGATGTGCTCGAACGAGTCTTCGGCTCCGCCAGCTTCGCCAGCGCCCCCGTCCTGAGCGACCTGAGCCCTCAGATGGACGAGTTGTTCATGTCAGCACTCGCCGAGCTCGCGGCCCCGAAGCCAACGCGGGTGTGATCCGACGGCGCAGCGTCATCGGTCGGGCGACTCCCAGAACCGAGCCAGGATCGCGGCGCCCGCGGCGGGAGCCTCCACCATCCACCAGTGTCCCAACCCGTCGAGCACTTCGGTCCGCGCACCGGCTCGGTCGGCGGCCCGACGCCGCATCTCCTCGGTCCCGACAAAAGGGTCCTCGGTGGCCAGCAGCGAGAGTCCCGGTCGGGCGGCGGCGTCCCCGAGCGCCTTCCCGGCATCGGCCAGGGCCGGTTGGCGAGCCGAGCGGTACAGCGCCAACACCGCTTGGCCCATCTCCGGACCCTGTGCTGCGGCAAACGAAGTCGCGACATCGGCGGGAATGCCGAACGCCACCAGCTGTTGCGCCCGATCCTGCACCGACCCGTCCTGCATCATCGCGACCAACTGCTCGCCGGTCTCCGGGGTCTGAAACCCCTGGGCCATGTCGTGCCACACGTAATCTCGGTCGAACAAACCGACGACGTCACTGGCCCAGCTACGCACGAGGTCCGGTCGATGCATCACCGCGTTCACCACATGGCAACCACCCCAGTCGTGTCCGACGAGGTCGACGGGTTGATCGAACCTCTCCAACTCGCCGACGAGCCAGTCACGGTACGCGAGAAAGGTCGCCGAGAATCCGCTGGGGAGCGGGGCACCGAATCCCGGCGGGGACAACAACACCACATCGGTACGTCCGAGAGCGTCGAACAGCGGGCCCCAGACGGCGTCGGTCTCCGGATTACCGTGCACGAGAACCACAGTCACGTCACGATGCTCCCACGATCGACATCAGCGCGCAGGCAGGCCCAGCACGCGCTGGGCGATGATGTTGCGCTGGATCTCCGAGGTGCCGCCGGCAATGGTGCCCGCGTAGGTGCTGATGTAACGCGCGAACCGACCGGCAGTGAAAATGGCCGGCGCATAGGGGTTGTACCGGGCCGTCAGCGCCGGGTCGAGCAGTCCGTCGGCACCCGCCGCGTCGAGCGCATGTCGCATCGCGTTCTGCTCGGCCTCGGAGCCGAGCACCTTGAGCACCGAGACGGCGGGGACGTCGCGCTCCCCCCGCGCAGCCTGTCCGAGAGCCGCCGAACCGAGCAGCCGCAGCGCCTGGTAGTCCATGACGCTGCTGGCGTAGCGGTCGCGGTTCACCGCACCGACGGGCCGGAAGTCCTCGAGCAGTTGTTCCAGCCGAGTGGCGAACGACATCCACATCAGCGTCCGTTCGTGGCCCAGGGAGCCATTGGCCACGCGCCACCCTTCGTGGAGCGGTCCCACCAGATTTTCGGCGGGGACGCGAACGTCGCTGAAGAACACCTCGTTGAAGTCCAGGCCGTCGCGGTCGTGCACCGAGGCGAACGGCCGGCACGTCACACCCGCGCTCTCGGTCGGGATGAGTAACGCGCTGATTCCCTTGTGCCTGGGCGCCTTCGGGTCGGTTCTGACGAAGGCGAGGATCACGTCGGCGTCGTGGGCTCCCGAGGTCCACACCTTCTGGCCGTTGACGACGAAGCCTTCGTCGTCGACCGTCGCCGTGGTGCGCAGACCGGCCAGGTCCGAACCCGCGCCCGGTTCGCTCATGCCGAGCGAGGCGGTCATCTCGGCGCGGAGAATCGGGACCGCCCAGTTGCGCTTCTGCTCCTCGGTGCCGAACGACAGCAGCGAAGCGGCGATGATGCCGACGCCCTGCGGGTTGAACGCGTGGTAGATGCGACGGCGCGACAATTCCTCGCGGTGGACGAATTGCTCCAGGATGCCGGCGTTGCGTCCGCCGAACTCGGGCGGGTTTCCCGGCAGCAGCCAGCCGTGGTCGAACTGCACCTGCTGCCAGCGCCGTGCCCACTCCGGCACGTGCGATGTCGACCGGGACGCTTCGCCCGCCGCCTCCGCTTCCGCGGGCAGGTGGTCGTCGAGGAACTGCGTGTATTCCGCACGGAAGGCCTCGACGTCGGCGTCGAACGTCAGCTGCACGCAGCCCAGGTTATCAAGTACTTAACATTTTGTGTTCGATGCGCTAAGACTGAACGGATGCTCGACGCAGAGAAGATCCTCATCACCGGCGCCACCGGCAAGATCGCCTTTCCCCTCGCACGCGCGCTCGCGAAGAACAACGAGGTGTGGGGTGCCGCTCGCCTCAGAGAACCCGCCGACCGGGACAAGCTGACCGACGCCGGCATCATCCCGGTCGCGCTGGACGTGAGTGCCGGCGACTTCTCCGTCCTCCCTTCGGACTTCACCTACGTGTTCCACGCCGCGGTGGACACCGGCGGCGGCGAGTGGGCCCACTGCGTCGACACCAACGCGCAGAAGTCCGGTGACCTGCTCTACCACTGCCGCACCGCCAAAGGATTCGTGTTCTGTTCCACCGGTTCGGTCTACGGCTATCAGAGCGGGCGCCCCCTGCGGGAATCCGACCCGCCCGGCGTGCCGCTGCGCGCCAACTACAGCTTCTCCAAGATCGCCGCGGAGGCGGTCTGCACGTGGGTCGCCAAGCAGTACGACATCCCGTTGACCATCATCCGGATCTGTTCCACCTACGGCCCGCAGGGCGGTGCCCCCGCGGACCGGTTGGCGATGATGCTGGCGGGAAAGCCGATTCGGCTACACCCCGACAAACCCAACAACTACAACCCGATCTATGAGGACGACTACGTCGATCTCGGCGTGCGGGCCATGGAGGTCGCGGCCAGCCCTCCCGTCGTGGTGAACTGGGCGGGCAGCGAGACGGTCAGCGTCGAGGAGTACTGCGCGTTCATGGGTGAGCTGGTGGGTGTCGAGCCGATATTCGAATACACCGGCGACGCGCACACCCCGTTGTGGCCCGACGTCACCTACATGCACGAGGTACTGGGCCGAACAAAGGTCTCTTGGCGCGAGGGGTTCCGGCGGATGATCGAGGCGCGGCACCCCGAGCTGCTGCACGCCACGGCCGACTGATGGGACCCGAGATGCTGCTACCCGGCACACCCTCCGACGACACGGCCGATGTGCTGGCCGAAGGCAGCGGGGACATCACGACGCTGTTCGTGTCCATGGCACGGCGCCACCCCGAGGGTGCCGATGCCGATTACCTGCGCTGGCACACCCTCGACCACCGCCCGGAGCAGCACCGGCTTTCCGCGGTGCGGGCGTCTCTGCGGCTGGTGTCGAGTCCGGCGTGTCGGTCGGTGCGTGCATGCAGTCGTGACCGCTACGACGAGATCGACCACGTGATGACCTACTTCTTCACCGATCCCGCCGGCATGGAGCCGTTCCTGGCCCTGTCCAAGGCTCTGGGCGACGCGGGCCGCAAGCTGCCGCTGCTGCCGCCGGTGGAACGCGGCGTCTACGCCGTCGGCGCAAAAGCGGCGGCACCGCGCATCAAGGTCGGTTCCGACGTGCTGCCGTGGTGGCCGGTGCGGGGGGTGTACCTGCTACTCGAATCGGCCACATCGCCGCCAACGGATCTGATCGACGTCGACGGCGTCGCCGGGGTGTGGTCGGCGACGTCGCTGCCGGTCGAGGCGCGTCTGGCGAGCGCACCGGCGGGACAGACGGTTTCGTACTGTTTCCTGGACGACGATCCGGTGGAGACCGCCGAACGGCTGCGCCCGGTACTCGACAAGCGCTGGAGCGAGGGCGGGGTCGAACCGCTCTTCGCCGCCCCGTTCCATCCCGTCGTGCCGCACGAGTGGGATCTCCATGTGCCGTGACCATGTGCCGTGACGAAGGAGCGCCATGCGTATCGGGCTGATGGTCGGTTCCGACAGGGAACGGCCGCGCGACGATCGACTGTCCGGACTGCTGACCGACGGCGCCGCCGCCGAAGCCGCCGGGTTCAGTTCGTTCTGGTTCCCCCAGGTGCCCGGTTATCTCGACGCGATGACAGCGCTGGCGCTGCTGGGACAGGCCACGACGACGATCGAACTCGGCACCGCGGTGGTTCCCGTCCAGACCCGCCATCCCATGATCCTGGCGCAGCAGGCACTCACGACGTCACTCGCGTGCGGCGGCCGGTTCACACTCGGCCTCGGCGTATCCCACGACTGGATCATCAACGGTCAGTTGGGCATTCCGTACGACCGTCCCGCGCACCAGCTGCGTGATCGTCTCGATGTGCTCGCGTCGGCGTTCCGCGGCGCCGGCCGGGTCGACGTGGACAACGACGCGTGCAGCGTGCACAGTGCGGTGGACGTCACCGACGGCGCCGGGCCGCCGGTCCTGCTCGCGGCGCTGGGACCCACGATGCTGCGGATCGCGGGCGAGCGGACCGACGGCACGATCCTGTGGATGGCCGACGAGCGTGCAGTCGGTGAGCACGTCGTGCCCAGGATCTGTTCGGCGGCGCGCGCCGCAGGCCGGCCCGCACCCCGGATCGTCGCGGGAGTGCCGGTCGCGTTGTGTTCACTGGCCGATGTGCGCTCCGCACGGACCCATGCCAGCGAGGTGCTCGGGCATGCGCACTTCTCCCCCAACTACGTTCGGCTTCTCGAACACGGCGATGCCGGGGATGTCGGCGACACGATGGCCGTGGGGGACGAAGCCGCCGTCCTGGCGCGACTGCGCCGCTATCGTGACGCCGGCGTCACCGATCTGGCCGCACGGGTCGTCCCGCTCGGGACCGACGTCACCGCGCGGGTGTCCTCCCGTCGCCGCACGCAGGAATTCCTGGCGTCACTCGGCACGAGGTGGTGACGCGGGAGGCTCTGCCCGGTCGGCGGCGAAGCCACCCATGAACTCGATCGGCACCCCGCCCACGGTGCAGAAGAACAGGTCGACACCGGGCACGCCCGCGTCGAACAGTGTCACGTCGCTGGCATACGCCTGCGCGGCTTCGTAGTTGCGGGTCAACTCCTCGGTCAGGAACGACAGCGCGGCCAACCCTTCGGGCGCGACGTCACGCAGATGCTCCGGGACGTCGAGCACCTCGATCAAGCCGGCCTCGCCACTGCCCAGAATCGTCACGTCGGCGCCGTCGGAGGGCGGCCATCCCAGGGTGGCTTCGAGCACGGCGCCCGGCACGCGTAGCTGATATTGGACGCTCATACCCACCACGTCGGTGAGGAAGCCGATGAACGTCGCCGCCGAATGGCTGCGCATCACGACGTGGTGGAGCTGGCTCGGCACGATCGGCCTCCTCGGGGGGATCTCGGCGTGGCACAGCACGCCTCGTCGCAGGCTACAAGGTCGACGCCGGCTGGGCACCGGATTACGCCGATTATTTAGTTAGACATCGGTCAGCTATTTCTTCTGGTGAATCAGACTGCTAGATTGCATCAATGCCACCCAGGGCCGACGCGACCGATGCTGACCGTGGTCAGCGTCGCGCATCGTTCCAACGGGCCCGTTCCCACGAGACCAAGCGGGCGCTCGTGCAGGCCGCGATGGCCCTGTGGCGCACCCGGGGTTATGCCACCACCACCGTCGCCGACATCTGCACCGCCGCCGGGGTCTCGAAAGCGCTGTTCTACTTCTACTTCCCGCGCAAGGAGGACGTGCTCTTCGAGATCGGCGTGATGTCCACCCGTTCGGCGCAGGAGACGATCCGCCGGCTCATCGACGGGCCGTACGAGATCCGCGAGGTCGTGGCCGCGGCGCTGACCACGCTCGAGCGGTCCATGGTGCGCAACCCGCGCGAGCTGGTGATCGAGGCCATTCTCGAGGGTTACCGTCATGAGCACCGCATCATCACCGAGGATTCGGCCCGCGAGGTCGATGCGGACATGTTCAGCGCGCTGTTCACCCGAGCCAAGCTCGACGGCAAGCTCCCCGCCGCCCTGACCGATGAGGACACCGCGCACCTGGCCTATCTGGCTCGCACCCTGGTCAGTGAGGGTGCCCGGCAGTGGGCCGCCGGGGCGTTCGGGACGCGCTCGTTCGCCGAGGTGGTGACCGCCGACATCACGACGCTGATCAACGGATACCGAAGCAGGACAACCTGACCGGCAAGGAGGCCGTATGTGGGATTTCGAGACCGACCCCGAGTACCAACAACTCCTCGACTGGACCGACGAGTTCGTGCGCAACGAGGTCGAACCACTGGACCTCATCTGGCCGCATCTGCAGTTCACCCCGCTGACCGAGGCCAGACGCAAGGTCGTCGATCCCCTCAAGGAGCAGGTCCGCCAAAAAGGTCTGTGGGCCACACATCTCGGTCCGGAGTTCGGCGGGCAGGGTTACGGCCAGCTCAAGCTCGCATTGCTCAACGAGATCCTCGGACGATCCCAGTGGGCACCGATCATCTTCGGTTGCCAGGCACCTGACACGGGCAACGCCGAGATCATCGCCCACTACGGAACACCCGAGCAGAAGGACCGCTACCTACGCCCACTGCTCGACGGCGAGTTGTTCTCCAGCTACTCGATGACCGAACCGCAGGGCGGGGCGGACCCCACCCAGTTCACGACCAGCGCGGTGCGCGACGGTGACGACTGGGTGATCAACGGGTGGAAGTACTTCTCGTCCAACGCGAACACCGCGTCGTTCCTCATCGTGATGGTCGTGACCAATCCTGACGTGAGTCCTTACCAGGGCATGTCGATGTTCCTGTTGCCCACCGACACACCCGGGGTCAACATCGTGCGCAACGTCGGTCTGCACGGCGAGCGCGAGGGCGAGGGCAGCCATGCGCTGATCCACTACGACAACGTCCGCGTCCCGGACTCGGCGCTGTTGGGTGGCGAGGGACAGGCATTCGTGATCGCCCAGACCCGCCTCGGTGGTGGCCGCATCCACCACGCGATGCGCACGATCGGATTGGCGCAGAAGGCGATCGACATGATGTGCGAAAGGGTTCTCAGTCGCCATACCGCGGGCAGCCTGCTCGCCGACAAGCAGACCGTGCAGGGCTACATCGCCGACTCCTACGCCCAACTCAAGCAATTCCGCCTGATGGTGCTCCACACCGCATGGGAGATCGACAAATACAACGACTACAAGAAGGTCCGCAAGGACATCGCGGCGGTCAAGGTCGTCATGCCGACAGTGCTCCACGACATCGCATGGCGGGCGATGCAGGTGCACGGGGCACTCGGAGTGTCCAACGAGATGCCGTTCCTCGGCATGGTCACCGGCGCGGCGGTGATGGGCCTGGCCGACGGACCCACCGAGGTGCACAAGACCACCGTCGCCAAGCAGGTGCTGCGCAACTACCGCGCCAGCGACGATGTCTGGCCCTCGGAGTGGCTGCCCCGCAAGCGCGACGCCGCGCGGGAACGCTTCGCCGAGTACCTCGATCTGGAGTTGGGGAACCGTTGAGCGAGTTGAACACCGAGGGCCTCGCCGCCTGGATGGACAACGCCGGATTCCCCGGCACAGGCGAACCGCTCCAGACGCGCTTCCTGTCCGGCGGAACGCAGAATGTCATCTACGAACTGACCCGCGGCGACGCGACCTGCGTCATCCGCATGCCACCGCCCGGCGCTCCCCCGGACCGTGACAGGGGCATCCTGCGTGAATGGCGCATCATCGAGGCGCTCGACGGCACCGACGTTCCGCACACCGAAGCGATCGGTGTCTGCGACGATCCGGCGGTGCTGGGCAGGCCGTTCTACCTGATGGGGTTCGTCGACGGCTGGTCCCCGATGGATACGCACGGCAAATGGGCGGAGCCGTTCCAGAGCGACTTCGACAGCCGGCCCGGGCTGAGTTTCCAGCTCGCAGAGGGTATTGCGCTGCTGTCGAAGGTGGACTGGAAGGCCAAGGGGTTAGCGGACCTGGGGCGCCCGGACGGCTTCCACGAACGCCAGGTCGACCGATGGATCGGCTTCCTCGAACGGATCAAAGGCCGGGAGCTGCCGGGGCTGGAGGTGGCCACCGAGTGGCTGCGCGCGCACAAGCCGATCGACTTCGTTCCCGGCCTCATGCACGGCGACTACCAGTTCGCCAACGTCATGTACCACCACGGCGCCCCGGCGAGGCTGGCGGCGATCGTCGACTGGGAGATGGGCACCGTCGGTGACCCGAAGTTGGATCTGGGCTGGATGGTGCAGAGTTGGCCTTCCGACGATGAACACTCGTCCGGCGAGATGAACTACGTCGACATGCGGGGAATGCCCTCGCGTGACGAAGTGGTTGCGCACTACGCCGAGGTGTCCGGTAGGCAGGTAGACGATCTCGACTACTACCTGGTACTGGCGAAGTGGAAGCTGGCGATCGTGCTCGAGCAGGGGTTCCAGCGGGCCGGTGACGACGAGAAACTGCTGGCGTTCGGCCCTGTCGTGACCGACCTGATGGCCTCGGCGGCCGACCTCGCCGAATCCACGGACTATCGGGGCTGACACGATGCCCCGTGCCGCAGTCTGCCAGGACCACGGGCCGCCAGAGGTCATCCGTGTGCGGGAACACCCGGTTCCTCCCGCGGGCCGAGGTCAGGTCGGGGTGCGCGTGACCGCAGCTGCGGTCAATTTTCCCGACGTGCTGCTTGTCGCCGATTCGTATCAGATCAGTGTCCCCACCCCGTTCGTCCCGGGAAGCGAATTCGCCGGGGTGATCGATGAGGTGGGCTCTGAGACAACCGGATTCGCGGTCGGCGACCGGGTGACCGGGACAGGGCTCTTCGGCGCCTTCGCCGAGCGCGTGGTGATCGATGCGGCGAGCGTCGCCGCGATCCCCGACGCTGTTGACGACCTGACCGCGGCTGCGTCCGGCGTCGCCCATCGCACGGCGTATCACACACTGCGCTCGGCGGCCCGGCTCTGCTCCGGCGACGAGCTGGTCGTACTCGGCGCGGGCGGCGGTGTCGGGTTGGCGGCGGTACAACTGGGTGTGGCGCTGGGCGCCAGGGTGACAGCGGTTGCCTCGTCAGCCGAGAAGCTCGACGCAGCAGCCGATCACGGGGCCTGCCGGGTGGTCAATCACCGCGACGGCGAGCTTCGAGCGGCGCTGCGTGCGGCCCTTCCCGATTGCGCCGACGTCGTCGTGGATCCGGTAGGTGGGGCGCTGTCCGAACCGGCGATGCGCACGCTGCGCCGCGGCGGCAGGTTCGTCACCGTCGGGTTCGCGTCGGGCGTCATCCCCCGTATTCCCCTCAATCTGGTGCTGATCAAGGGAATTCAGGTATCGGGCTTCCAATTCCAGGACGTCCCGCGCGCGGAGTTCGAGCGAAACGAATCCGAGCTACGCGACTTGCTCGCGTCCGCACGGGTCACACCACACATCGACACCGTGTACCCACTGAGCGAGGCAGCCGAAGCCCTGCGTCACGTGGCCGACGGACGGGCGATCGGCAAAGTGCTGATAAGTCTCAGCTCGCAGGAGTGAGGTCAGCGGCCACCGAGGGCAGCGCCGCCAACCCGCACCGGAACGACTCGACATCACCGACGGAACCCGGCGAAGGGTCGGCGGTGGCGGCAAGAGCCTGCGACTTGAACGCTCGGGCTGCGGCGCTCAGCTGGTGACGCACCGAACCGACGGTGCTGTCCAGCTCGTCGGGCCATTGTTCGCCCCACAGCGTCACCTCGGTCATACCCTGGTCGAGCGCAGTGAGCACCCCGCGGCGGACCCGCTCATCGGAGGCGCACAGATCCGCGGCCACAGCGATGGCCTGGGGGTGCGGCCGGTCCGCCCACTCCTCCAGGGCCGTCTCGAGATCATCGGACTTCACCCCGAGAATCTCCAGCGCGCGGGCATCTGTTGCGTCGTACATCAGCACGGTGACATCCCACCCCGCCATCACCCGGTCGACCAGCCACCCGCCGGCGAACCGGACGACCTCGGAGACGTCGCGGGCGACGACGTCGAGCCGGTACCTCATTTCGGGGACCCGCTCGACGGCACTTCCTCTGGATGTGCCCCCGTCGGCGGCATGAAGTCCCGGGCGAGCGATTCGCCGTACCCCTTGAACACTTCCGCTAGGGGTATCGAAGGATCGAGCAACCATGCGGTCTCCATTCCATTGACGAAGGCGAGAATTTCGACGGCCTTGATGGCCGGGTCGATGTCGGTGCGGTAGCGGCCCTCGCGCTGACCGCGCTCGATCAGCTGAGTGACGATGTTCACCGCCGCCCGCTGCCGGTTCAGCAGCCGGTCGTGAAGCGGCGCGTCCGGCGCGATGTTCTCGATCAGCAGGACGGTGAATGTCCCGACGAGTTCCGGGGCCCGGTCAAAACGCTCGGCGACGCGGCAGATCTCGGTCACCAGATCTCCTGAGCGATCGGCGTGCATGTCGTCGTCCGCGTCGCGCGCATCGAGCACGGCGTTGAGCAGCTGTTCCTTGGACTCGAAGTGGTGCAGCAGGCCGGCGGGGGTGACCCCGGCCGCCTTGGCGATCTGCGCCAGCGACGTGTTGCGCCAGCCGTGACGCGCCAGAATGCGCTCCGCGACGTGCAGAATCCGCTGCTTGCGGTCCTCACCCTTGGCGAGCAACGTGGCGTAGGGCCGCACTGCGATCTCCGGTGTCGTCACCGAAACCTCACTCTCAACCAACCTAGTGAACACACAGTAGGTAGGTTTGCGGCCTGTGACAAGGGTCTCACAGAGGTAAATTCCCGGCGGGTGTCCCACCTGCGACTTCGTCGGGAGAGGTGCCGCCCGACAGGGCGGCACCGTTACTTCAGGCAGCTACCCAGGTCGATCGGCATGGCGACGCCGGTGACGAAACGGGAGTCGTCTGACGCGAAGAACATCACGGCGTTGGTGATGTCCTCGGCCTCGACCCAGGGCCTGGGCATCGTGTGGAACATCTGGCAGATGGGCGCGATGTCGTCGGGGCCGGGTGCCTCCAGGTCGGGCCGGAACAGGTCGAACGTCTGTTGGTTCATCACCAGCGGGGTGTTGACGTGTGTGGGATGCACACTGTTGACCCGGATCATGTGCTGTCCAAGCTCGACCGCGCAGGACCGCATCAATCCGAGCACGCCGTGCTTGGCCGACACGTACTGACCCATTTGCGGATACGCCTTCAGACCGGCCACCGAGCTCGTCAGCACGATCGATCCGCCTCGCCCCCCGGCGATCATGTGCGGAATGCCGGCCTTCACGGTCTTCCAAACACCCGTGAGATTTATGTCCATCATGGTCTGCCAGACCGGCTCTTCGAGGGTTTCGATGGTCTGGCCGCCGTTGCCGATCCCTGCGTTCGCCAGGATGATGTCCAGCCTGCCGAATTCGGCGACCCCGCGGTCCACCACCGACTTGAGGGCGTCGAAGTCACGGACGTCCGCCTCCTCGGCGACGATCCGACGACCGAGCGCCTCGACCTTCTCCTTCGTCTCGAGGAGATCGGCGGGCGACGCCAGCTCGAGCTGACAGTGGTCGACGTTCTTGCAGATGTCGACGGCGATGATGTCGGCGCCTTCCTCGGCGAGTTTCAGTGCGTGACTGCGTCCTTGCCCGCGGGCAGCGCCAGTGACGAACGCAACCTTGCCTTCTACGCGTCCGGCCATCGTGACATCCTCGATTCTCGGTGTGGGTTTGGTTTCGAATTACTAGACACTTGCCGGCATGCTGTCCCAACCGCGGACCACCGACGACGACGAGAACACCGCGCTGTCGAGGTCAACCTCCCAGTCGGGGAAGCGATTCATGATCTCGTCCAACGCAACTCGACCCTCGATGCGCGCCAGGGCGTTGCCCAGGCAGTAGTGCGCGCCGACTCCGAACGTCAGATGCTGACGGGGCGAACGCGTCACGTCGAAAACGTCGGCGTCCTCACCGAACCGCCGTTCGTCGCGGTTGGCCGCACCGATCAACAGCAGGATCGCACTACCTTCGGGCACGGTCGCACCATGAAACTCGACGTCGCGGACGACGTAGCGCGCGGCCTGCAGCGCGGGTGGTTCGAACCTCAGGATCTCCTCGATCGCACCGGGCACCAGCGCCCGGTCGGCTACCAGCTGCCGCCGTTGGTCGGGATTCTCCGACAGCAGCTTTCCGGTCCACCCGATCAAACGCGTAGTGGTTTCCGAACCGGCCACTGCAACGACGTTCATGAACATCAGCAACTCTTCGCGACGCAGTTTCCTGGTGATTCCCGCTTCGTCTTCGAATTCAGCGTTGAGTAATTCGGTGGTGAGATCGTCGGCTGGATGATCAACCCGCCAGTCGATGAACTCGGCGAACAACTGGCCGTCGGTGATCGCGCCGTCGGGGTTGTCGGTCATCTGGCCACCACGCTCGGTGCGCACGAACTTGTCGCCGTCCTCGGTGACACGACTCTGGTAGTCCTCGGGAATGCCGAACAGCTCACTCACCACGCGCAGCGGCATGACCGCACCGAGGTGCTTGACGAAATCGAACCGGTCGCCACCGACCAGCGGATCCAGGCATTGTGCCGTGAACTCGCGAACCTTCGATTCCAACGCGTTGATCTTTCGTGGGGTGAATGCCCGAGAGAGGAGGTTGCGGTGGATGTCGTGGACCGGCGGATCCTCGAAGACCAGCGAACCCGTGGGAATCTCCATGCCCGACTTGATTATCTCGAGAACCGCCCCGCGCGCCGAACTGAACGACTGGTGGTCCACCAGCGCACGATTGACGTCGTCGAACCGACTCACCGCGTAGAAGTCGTGGGCCTCGTTGTAGTAGAGAGGCACGTCGTCTCGAAGCCGTTGGAACATCGCATACGGATTCGCGTTGAGGTCGGCGTCCCACGGGTCGTAATACACCCCGTGGGTGGCGCTGGTCGCCATCGGATGTCCTCAAAAACTCAGGTCGTGCTTCTCGAAATGCTTTGCCAGTGCTTGCATGTACCCATCGCCGTGGAACGGGCCACGGGCGCCGATTGCCGCCTCCAGGAACGGACCGTACTCCTCGTCGTTGACATAGGTGGACCAGTGCACGATCTCGGCATCCTCATTGGTCTCGACGAAACTGATCGAGTAGAACCCCATGACCTTTCCGTCGTTGACGTTCGTTCCCTCCCAGCGGTAGCGCATGACGAACCCGTTCTCCGCCGGCCAGAACTTGTGATTGACAGGCTTCCAATCGGGAAAGGTGATGCCGTAGGCCTTGGCCTCGACCGTGGCAGCGGTATCCCAGTGGGTCGCTACGTCCTTCAGCACCAACTCCTGCTCGGCGACAAAGTACGGCGAGGTGTACACCGCATCGTCGGTGAACACCCACTCGTCGTAGGTCTCACCGTCCTGGACCTTCTGCAGCACATACTTGTCGCGGTAACTCTCGGCCATCCGGCGGTGCTTGGCGATGCGTTCTTCCAGCTTCATTGCAGGAGATCTCCTTCTCGATTCGTTGAGATGCTTGCGGTTCGGACGATTCGGTGCGCAGGAGGACGGAAGCGCGAAGTCGGCACTTGCCGGTCAAGTATATACACTTTCGTATCTAACATACAGGATTGTATATAGACTCGTCGATGTAGTTGGACGCGCTCGAAGATCAACCTGGGAAGATGAAGTCGTGGCAGAACGATGGACGCGGCAGCGGCGCATGGAACACACGCGCAGCCTGCTGCTCGATGCGGCTCAGGAAGTCTTCGCCAAGCAGGGTTTCGGAGGAGCCGCCCTCGAGGACATCGCCGAGGTCGCCGGTTACACCCGTGGGGCGATTTACTCGCACTTCGGCACCAAGGAAGACCTCTTCCTGGCCGTCATCGAGCGACACATAAAGCGGTTCCTGGACAGCTTCGCCGACGTGATCGCCTCGTTCGAGGGTCTCGACACACTCGACATCGATAAGTTGGCGCAGAGGTGGCGAGATCTGACCATCGCCGGGCCCGACAGCGCCGCGCTCGGATACGAGTTCTCGCTGTTTCTGCTGCGCAATCCCGAAGCGCGGGAGCGCCTCAGGGTTCAGCGCGAGGAGGCGGTCAGCTCGCTGGCCGAGTACATCACCGTTCACATCGAGCGATTGGGCGGCACCTTGCAGATACCCGCCGAATCTCTTGCCCGACTGCTGATCGCCAGCAATGAAGGCATCACCATCTTCGGGCATATCGACGGCGAGGACTTGTACGCACCGTTCCTGCGAATGGTGATGGCCAACGTGTCGTCGAAACCCGTCGCACCCAGACGATCCCGCACTCGACAATCCGAGTGAGCCCCGGCGCCGCTGCGGCGTGTCAACGAAGTGCGGCATGGCCATCGGCGACATCGGACAGTACCGCGCTGCCCGGCAGCGGCTGCACTAGCCTTTCCGTCCACTCACTGAGCTATCTCCACGCCGTCGTACCCTGCGAGAAGTTCGGGGCTGGGCAGCTCCATCTGGAGATAGACGTCAATGCGCCGTATGCGACCGTCGGTGGTGAACTCGTAGACGCTCAGCGAGTTGACCACGCTCTCGAACGTCCCCACCTTGCTGCGCTCCTCCAATTCGAGGAACACCACATCGGCCGCTTGGCTGATGCGCTTGAACGAGCACCCCCATTCCGCTGACGTGGCCCAGTTCGTCAGGAACGAGGTGTACTCCTGCCAGTTCATGACCTCTTTGAAGTTGCCCACCCTGACGAACTCGTCCACCGCCACCAATTCGCCCAATGGTGCCCAGCCGTCCACCCCGAACCCTGGCTCTTTGGCAGCCGTGACCAGTTTCTCGACCACCCGGCCGTATTCCAGGACAGTCCGTTCCAGCCCCGTGTACTCGTCGACGACCGCGTCGATGTCGCTCATCAGCTCTGTCCTGCCAGGTAACGGTCGACCACCGAGTGGTAATGGGCGATCACGACTTCTTCCTTGACCAGTGACATCGCTTCCAGCCGATGATTGCGGAGTCCACGCTGCTGGCGGGGCATCTGCTCGTAATCCTGTTGCAGCGCAAGGAAGTACTTGTAGTCTCCGGGTTCGGCGACGTCGATCCGTTCGGCCTTCAACGCGTCTTTGTACTCGTCGGGCAGCCACATCACGCTGATGATATGCCAATAGCATCTGTTGGGGTCCCCACTCTCGTGCGGCTGGGCCAGGATGACCGTCGCCTCACCCGCACGTACGGTCATGAAGAAGTTCGGGAAGAGCACCCATCCGTGGTTGTCACTCATCTGCGCGTCTGTCAGGGTGCTGACATCGAAGCCCATCCCGGTGAGAGTTTCGCGGGTCGCCGCCTGCAGCAGCGTCCGGGGTGTCGCCCCTTCGGGAAGGACCAGTGTGCCGCTCTCGTTGCGGTTCTCGGCCACCAACTCCTGGAATCGGGGCAGCACCGCGGTCACCGAAGGGAAGGTCTCGGGCAACCTCATGATGCCCTCGATCTGCTCCTCCAAGCCGAACTTCTTGCCGGCCACCTCGAACGGTGCGCAGGAAACGCTGTGCTTCTCGAAGAAGCGGTAACGGGTGGTGCTGGGGTCGATCATGACGACCTGCAGCAACTCCGGATGGATACCGGAGATGTGATAGCCCTCCTCGAAGGCATCCATCACCACCTTCCAGTTACAGTTCAACGCCTCTCGCACGTCGAGCACCGTCACCATCTCTTGGAGGTGGTAGGGGTCCAGTAGTTCGACGACGTCCGCGCCGAGAAAGTCGGCCAGTGGCGCCGCGTCCGGGTCCGGATTCAGGAAGATGAAGCCCGCGAAACACTCGACCGAGACCGGTAACAGACCGAGACCGTCCTTGTCGAGCGCCGTGACCTCGTTCTCCTCTTGGCGCAGCACTCCTTTGAGCTTGCCCTCGAGGTCGTAAGACCAGAGGTGGTACTGACACAGCAGGCCGCGCTTGGCGTTGCCCTTCCCGTTGCACAACACATTGCCGCGGTGCCTGCACACATTGACGAAGCCGCGGATCGTCCGGTCCTTGCCGCGGACGAGCAGAAACGACTGGTCGAGCAGCCGGTACTCCGTCCAGTCTCCGACCTCGGGCAAGTCCGCCTCCCGGCCCGCGACCTGCCAGACCCGCAGCCAGATGTTGTCGCGCTCGCGCTGCACGTACTCGGGATCGGTGTAGCGGTCGGTGCTGATGGTCATTCGGTACCGTCCGGCATCGATGTCGTCCAGGCCCATGCCGTTGTCGAACCACTCCCCTGGCCGTACCGGATGTGTCGTTGTCATGACGGATCGCTCCTCGAGTTCGTCGACGGCCCCACGCCGGACCGGTCAGCATTTCCGCACGAGTTCGCCGCGGCCCGAGGGCTGTTCTCTGTTCACGACCACTCGCGACGGGGCCGTCCGGGGTGCCGAACGGACCGAGATGCCAGCCACCCAATGGTGATGGCGATCACTACTATACGCAACTGTATTTCAGATACAAGAGCGTATATCAACGGCGAGGCAGTTCCTTGCGTCGTTGCGTGGGCTCGCCGCACCCAGTCCGGGGAGGACCTGACGACCGCGCACGCCGAACCGCTACAGCCCCAACGACTTCGCGATCATCACCTTCATGACCTCACTGGTTCCCGCGTAGATGCGAGCCACCCGCGCATCGGTGTACAACCGGGCGATCGGATACTCCATCATGTAGCCGTACCCGCCGAAGAGCTGAAGGCACCGATCCACCACACGCTGCTGCATCTCAGTGCAGAACAGCTTGACCCGGGCGGCGTCGGCACCGGACAGTTCGCCTCCGACATGCAGTGTTATGGCGCGGTCCAGCATCGCCTGACCGGCCTCGACGTCGGTCGAGCAGGCGGCGAGCTCGAACTTGGTGTTCTGGAAAGACGCCACCGGCGTGCCGAAGGCCTTGCGGTCCTTGGTGTAGTCGATTGCTGCCGCGATCGCCGATCGCGCCTGTGCAACCGAACCGACCGCAACGGTCAGCCGCTCCTGTGACAGGTTGTGGCCGAGATAGCCGAACGCCTCGTCCACCTCGCCGAGTACGTTGGTCGCCGGAACCCGGACGTCGACAAACGAGAGCTCGGCGGTGTCCTGCACCTTGCAGCCCATCTTCTCCAGCTCACGCCCCCGGGTGAAGCCGTCCATGCCGTCCTCGACCACCAGCAGCGTCAAGCCCCTGCGGCGGTTGTCCGGGTCGGTCGAGGTGCGGGCCACGACGATGACCAGATCGGCCTGCATCCCTCCGGTGATGAAAGTCTTGGCGCCGTTGACGATCCAGTCGTCTCCGTCGCGCACCGCGGTGGTGCGCATCCCGGCCAGGTCCGAACCGGTGCCGGGCTCGGTCATCGCCACCGCCGTGAGCAGTGTTCCCGCCGCCAACCCGGGGAACCATCGGCCGCGCTGTTCGTCGTTCGCATAGTGCAGGAAGTACGGCAGGATCACCTCGAGCTGGGTGCGCACCGTCGACAACGTGACCAAGGCCCGGGCCGATTCTTCCTGCAGCACCACGTTGTAGCGGTAGTCGGGCTCCCCGCCGCCCCCGTACTCCTCGGGGATGGCCATGCCGAGCATGCCGAGCGAACCCATCTTCTCGAACACCTCGCGCGGCATCCGGCCGCCCTTCTCCCACTCCGGGTAGTGGGGAACGACCTCCTTCTCGACGAAGTCGCGGGCGAGTTCGCGGAACGCCTCGTGGTCCTCGGTGAACAGATCTCTGCGCACTGCACTCTCCTCGTTAAGCGATGAGTTCGACCAGGGTTGCGTTGGCGGTGCCGCCCCCCTCGCACATGGTCTGCAACCCGAAGCGAATTCCGTTGTCCCGCATGTGGTGGATCATCCGCGTCATGAGCACCCCACCGGATGCACCGAGCGGATGGCCCAATGAGATGGCGCCGCCGAGCGGGTTGAGCTTGGCTTCGTCGGCACCGGTGTCGGCCAGCCAAGCCAGCGGGACGGGCGCGAACGCCTCGTTGACCTCGAACACCCCGATCTCGTCGAGCGTCACACCCGCCTTGTGCAGTACCTTCTCGGTCGCGGGGATCGGGCCGGTCAGCATCAGTCGGGGATCGGCGCCGGTGACCGCGCCGGCACGGTATCGCACCAGTGGAGTGACTCCCAAGGTCACCGCCTGCTCGGCGGTCATCACGAGCAGTGCCGAGGCGCCGTCGGAGATCTGCGAGGAGTTCCCGGCGTGGATCACCCCGTCGTCGCTGAACGCGGGCTTGAGGCCGGCGAGTTTCTCCGCCGTGGTGCCGCGGCGGATGCCCTCGTCCTCGGTGACGACACTTCCGCCTGAATTGCTCCTCGCGTCCGCGGCGTCGGTGAAGACCGGAACGATCTGTTCCTTGAACGCTCCGGCATCCTGCGCCGCCGCAGCACGCTCGTGGGATTGTGCGGAGTATTCATCCAGACGGGTCCGCGAGAGATTCCACCGCTGGGCGATCATCTCCGCCGAGATGCCCTGATTGAACGAGAAATCGTCATATCGCGCAAGCACTTTCGGACCGTAGGGCATTCCGGTGGCGCGCGCAGAACCCAGCGGAACCCGGCTCATGACCTCGACACCACCGGCCACCACCACGTCCTGCTGACCCGACATCACGGCCTGCACCGCAAAATCCAATGCCTGCTGGCTCGATCCGCAGGCCCGGTTCACCGTGGTACCCGGAATGTGTTCGGGCCAGCCCGCTGCGAGCACGGAGTACCGGCCGATGTTGCTCGACTGGTCCCCCACTTGCGAGACGCATCCCCAGACGACGTCGTCGACGATGTCGGGGTCGACGCCGGTGCGTTCGACGAGTTCGTTGAGCACCAGCGCCGACAGATCGGCTGCGTGCTGCTCGGACAAGCCTCCGTTGCGCTTCCCGACGGGCGTGCGCACTGCCCCGACGATGACGGTCTCCCGCATTACCTCTGCTCCGATCCGGGCGGCGAAACCGCCCATCGACCAGTGAATTCCGGATCCTTCTTGGCAGCGAACGCGGCGTAGGCCTCGGCCGAGTCTGCTGTCGCGAAGTTACCCGGTTGCGCGCGGGCCTCGTTGGCCAGTGCCTCCCGCAGCGTGACGTTGGCGCCGTCGTTGAGCAGCGCCTTGCTCTGGGCGAGCGCGAACGGCGGGCCGGACGCCAGGCGGTCGGCAAGATCGTCGACGAACGCGTCGATCTCGTCGGTGGTCTTCACCCAGGTGACGAGACCAAGCGCGTGGGCCTCGTCGGCATCGATCATGTCGGCAAGCAGCACGAGGCGCTTGGCCTGCTGCAGTCCGACGAGCTTGGGCAGCAGCCACGATCCGCCGAGGTCGACCGAAAGGCCGCGCTTGGAGAAGATCTGGCAGAAACGCGACTCGGGGGTGGCCACCACCAGATCGCAGCCCAGGGCCAGGTTCCAGCCCGCGCCGACGGCGACGCCGGTGACCTTGGCGATCGTGGGCACCGCGAGTTCATGCAGCGCAAGCGCAACGTCGGTGAGCCGATCCAGCTTGTAGCGCGGGTGCACATCCTCGCCGCCCGCGATGTCGGCCCCCGAGCAGAACGCGCCACCGGCACCGGTGAGCAGCACGGCACGCACGTCGCGATCCCGTTTGAGGTCACGCAGCGCATCGGCCAGCTCCACCCACAGCCGGGCGTTCAGAGCGTTCTTGCACTCAGGCCTGTTGAGCGTCAACGTGCGCACCCCGTCGCGGTCCGACGAGAGCAGCACCGCCTCGTCATTCATGGGGAGCCGGACCGATCGCGCCCTCGGCCCGCAGCCGTCCCAATTCTTCCGGTGTGAAGCCCAATTCGGTGAGCACAGCGTCGGTGTGCTCCCCCAGGGCCGGCACCGCACCCATGGGCTGTTCGAAGTCGCTGATCACCGGCGGCGGGCGCAACGCCTGGATGTCGCCCTTGGCCGTGCTCACGGTGCGCCACCGATCGCGGGCGGTCAGCTGAGGATGGGCCACCACGTCGCTGGGCCGGTTGTAGCGGGAGTTGCCGATTCCCGCAGCATCGGCGATCTCCTGGATGTCGACCAGATCCCGCTGGGCACACCACGATCCGATGGCTTCATCGAGGATGTCGCGGTGCCCGCAGCGACCGGGGTTGGTGGCGAGGCGCGGGTCGTCGGCGAGGTCGGGCCGCTCGATGATCTCCCGTGCCACTCGTTGCCATTCGCGGTCGTTGGTGGTGCCGAGGACGACCGTCTGACCGTCACGGGTGGGAAACGCGCCGTAGGGCGCTACGGCGGGGGAACCGACCCCGAGTGGGTCCTGGTCGATGCCGGTGTGCTGGGTGTAGGTGAGCGCGTAGCCCATGACGTCGGTCATCACGTCGAACAGGCTCAATTCCACCGATGGTGCCGCGGTACCGGCGGGCCGACCACCGCGACCGAACAGCAGGGCCACAATCGACATGGCCGCGTAGAGGCCGGTGGTGAAGTCAGCGAGCGCAGGGCCGGGTTTGGCCGGCATGCCGGGATATCCGGTGACCGCGCAGGATCCCGCCTCTGCTTGCACAAGAAGGTCGTAGGCACGCTTGTGGGAGATCGGCCCGCCGGGCCCGTATCCGTCGATCTCGACGGGAATGACGCGGGGGTGGCGGGCAGCGAGATCGGCGGGCGAGATGCCCAGTCGCGCCGTCGCGCCCGGCGCCAGATTCGACACGAACGCGTCGGCGCGGTCGAGCAACCGGTGCAGCACGTCGATCCCCGCGGGCGACTTGGTGTTGAGGGTCACCGACTCCTTCCCGCGGTTGCACCACACAAAATGTGCTGCCAGTCCACCGGGCCCGTTGACGACGTCGTCGTAGTCACGCGCGAAGTCACCACCGTTGGGGTTCTCGATCTTGATGATGCGGGCGCCGAAGTCGGCGAGCACCCGCGTGCACATCGGCGCGGCCACCGCCTGCTCCATCGCCACGACGGTGACGCCGGCAAGTGGCCCGGCGCTCGACTCTGGTGCTGTCACGGGTTCAGATAACCATGCCACCGTCGACCGGCAGCACCTGTCCGGTGATGTAGGACGCGGCGTCAGAGGCCATGAACACAAACGCTCCGGCGATCTCGGCAGGGTCGGCCCACCGCTTCAGCGGGATGCGCGCCATCATGTTCGCGGCGAACTTCTCGTTTGTTCGAATCGTCTCCGTCATCGGTGTGGCCGCCAGTGGCGCAAGGGCGTTGACCATGATGTTCTTCGAGGCGAGTTCGCGCGCAAGCGATTTGGTGAAGCCGATGAGTCCGGCTTTTGCCGCCGAATAGTTGACCTGGCCGAGGGTCCCGGTGAGACCGGCCGCGGAGGTCACATTGATCACGCGACCGGTTCCGTCGGTCGGGATGTGCGGCAGCGCCGCCTGCGTGCAGTGGAACGTGCCCATCACGTGGATGTCGAACGTCAACCGGAACGTCTCGTCGGTCAGCTTCGGGAACATCGCCGGCGCCGTGACACCCGCGTTGTTGACCAGGATGTGCAGGGCACCCCCACCCATCCCGGCGGCCTTGGCCGCGGCGGCGTCGGCGGCGGCCCGGTCGGAGACGTCGAGCGGGCAGGAGTCGGCCGTGCCGCCCGCGGTTCGAATGCCTTCGGCAACAGCGGCAGCGGCCTCGCCGTTGATGTCGGTGACGAGCACCGCGGCGCCCGCCTCCGCAAGGGCCGTGGCGACCGCGGCACCGATGCCCCCACCGGCGCCGGCTCCGGTGACCATCGCCGCCCGGCCCGTCAGATCGAAGTACCCCATCAGTAGCTCTCCGTCTCAGTAACTACGCGGCATTCCGAGGACGTGCTCGCCCAGGAAGTTCAGGATCATCTCCTGACTTACCGGTGCGATCCTCATCAGCCGCGCCTCACGGAAGTAACGCGACACGTGGTACTCCTCGGAGTAGCCCATGCCGCCGTGTAGCTGAAGAGCGCGGTCGGCTGCGTCGAATCCGGCGTCGGCGCAGAGGTACTTCGCCGTATTGGCCTCGCGCCCACACGGTCTGCCGTTGTCGTAGAGCCATGTCGCCTTCCGCAACACCAGTTCGGCGGCATCGAGCCGGGCCAGCGAATCGGCGAGCGGGAACTGCAGACCCTGATTCATGCCGATCGGGCGATTGAAGACGACACGGTCATTGCCGTACTTCACCGCCTTCTCCAGCGCGACTCGGCCGATGCCGAGCGCCTCCGCCGCGATCAGCATCCGCTCGGGATTGAGTCCGTCGAGGATGTACTTGAACCCTTGGCCTTCCTCGCCGACCCGGTCCTCGACGGGGATCATCAGGTCGTCGATGAAGAGTTCGTTGGAGCTGACGGCGTTGCGGCCCATCTTGTTGATCGGCCTGACCTCGACGTGGTCGCGATCGAGGTCGGTCATGAACAGGGTCATGCCATCGGTCTTCTTGGTGACTTCGTCGTACGGCGTCGTCCGGGTCAGCAGCAGGATCTTCTCCGACTCCATCGCCTTGGAGATCCAGACCTTGCGTCCGTTGACCCGGTAGTGGTCGCCTTCCCGCTTGGCGAACGTGGTGATCCGCGAAGTATCAAGCCCCGCACCGGGTTCGGTGACGCCGAAGCAGACGTGCAGGTCGCCGTTGACGATTCGGGGCAGCGTTGCGGCCTTGAGCTCGTCGGAGCCGTGCTTGACCACCGGTTGCATGCCGAAGATCGACAGATGGATCGCGCTGGCGCCGTTCATCGCCGCCCCGGAACGGGAGACCTCCTCGAGAAGAAGGGTGGCTTCGGTGATGCCCATTCCGTGCCCGCCGTACTCCTCGGGAATGGTCATCCCCAGCCAGCCGCCGCCGGCGATGGCGTCGTAGAACTCCTGCGGGAACTCGTGGGCCTGGTCCTTCTGCATCCAGTAGTGGTCGTCGAACCGGCCCGCCAGCTCCGCCACCGATTTACGGATCAGCTCCTGATCCTCGGTCAGCTCAAAACTCATGCCATTCGGCATTACTGCCCTCTCTGTGATGCCCTACCGCCGGAATTGCATTCCAGCAGTTCGTCTTTCGAGCTTTCTCTGCTGGAATGCAATTCCGGCGATGTGCTCCTCAGTCCTTGTTGCCGGTCAATTCCTTGGCGTTGGCCGCGAAGTCGGCAAAGTTCGTGCCTCCGTGATCGTGCTTGCTGAGGGCTTGGATGGTGACGTCGTGGCCTTCGGAGGCTTTGCGCAGGGCGCCGACGGTGGCTTGGTCTTTGGGGACGTGGGCGAAGGGGTCCCAGTGATACCAGCGCATCGCGTTTTCGTAGGTCATCTTGTTGATCTCGTCATCGGGCACGTTATTGGCGGTCAACACCTCCTCGAGCTGCTCGGGGGCACCGGGCCACATCGAATCCGAATGCGGGTAGTCGGCTTCCCAGCAGATGTTGTCGATCCCGATCTCGTGGCGCAGCGCCACCCCGACCGGATCGGAGATGAAACAGGTCAGGAAGTGATCCCGGAACACCTCCGAAGGCTTCTGCTTGCCGAAATCCTGACCGGTCCACGTCGAATGCATCTCATAGGTCCGATCCGCACGCTCCAGGAAATACGGAATCCACCCCGTCCCACCCTCCGACAGCGCGATCTTGAGCGTCGGATACTTCTTCACCGGCGCCGACCACAACAGATCCGCCGCCGCCTGCACGATGTTCATCGGCTGCAACGTGATCATCACATCCATCGGCGCATCAGCGGCGGTGATCGCCAACCGCCCCGACGACCCGATATGAACGTTCATCACCGTCTCGGTGTCGACCAACGCCTCCCACACCGGGGTCCAGTACTCGTCATGAAAGCTCGGATACCCCATCGCCGCCGGATTCTCCGAAAACGTCAACGAGTGCACCCCCCGGGCAGCGTTGCGCCGAATCTCTTTCCCGCACGCCTGCGCATCCCAGATCACCGGCAACGTCATCGGAATGAACCGCCCCGGATACGCCCCACACCACTCCTCGACATGCCAGTCGTTGTAAGCCTGAAGAAGCGCCAACGAGAACTCCGGATCCTCAGTGGCGAACAACCGGCCCGCGAACCCCGGGAACGACGGAAAACACATCGACCCCAAAATCCCGCCCGCATTCATGTCCTTGACCCGCTCGTCGACCTTCCAACACCCCGGCCGGATCTCATCGAGACCCTGCGGCTCGAGCCCGTACTCCTCCTTGGGCCGACCCGCCACCGCATTCAAAGCCACATTCGGAATCACCACATCCCGGAACTGCCAGGTATCACTGCCATCGGCGTTGTGCACCAACCGCGGCGCCTCATCCAAATACTTCTTCGACAAATGGTTCTTGAACATATCCGGCGGCTCGACCACATGATCATCAACACTGATCAAAATCATCTCGTCCTTGTGCATGCCGGCACTCCTCTCGTCCCGCACGCCCTGCGCGCCAGACGGTTGATGGTTCAGGCTGTTGTTCTCCTACTAAGGAAACTAGCTTCTCCATGAGCGAGAATCAACGTCCGAACGCGTCTGCTCGGCCACCTGGCTGCACCGTTGCCCTCTCTCGAGCGCTGCCCTGACCGGCAGTTCTGACCTCCACCGTTGACGAAATCCCACAAGAGTGGAAATCTACTGTCGAAATATGAGAACCTGATTCTCATGAGCGAGAGGAGCACGTCGGTGCGAGTGGCCCCACTGCCCGCAGACCATTGGGACGAGGCAGTTCACGCGGCGCTGCGCCTGATGCCAGAAGAGCTCCGCAATCCCACGGACGCCGGAAACGCCGTGTCGACCTTGGTCAATCATCCCGATCTCACCCGCGCCTACTTCACCTTCAGTTTCTACCTGCTCACGCGGTCGACGCTGTCAGCCCGACTACGCGAGTTGGCCGTGCTCCGGGTGGCCCACCTCACCGAGTGTGAATACGAGTGGCAGGAACACGTCGTGATCGGCAAGAGCGCCGGGCTGTCGGAGCACGACATCACCGCACTCCAGGACGGTGAGGCCGCCGACGAGTTCGACCGCACTGTGCTGGCGGCCGTCGACGAACTGCTGGCGGACACCCGGATCTCCGACAAGACATGGGCGGCCCTCGGCAAGGAATTCGACAAACGGCAACTCATGGACTTCGTCTTCACCGTGGGCGGCTACCACATGCTCGCTATGGCACTGAACACATTTGGCGTCGAACCCCAGAAGGAGAACTGAAAGTGGCATTCTTCCAAAAGCCCGACGCGGGTAGCTGGACCGAGAATTGGCCTGAGCTCGGCACGGCTCCCGTCAACTACGAGGACTCCATCGATCCGGAGCACTTCAAGCTCGAACAGCAGGCGATCTTCAAGAAGACCTGGCTCAAAGTGGGCCGAGTGGAGCAGCTACCCAAGAAGGGCAGCTATTTCACCCGCGAAATGCCGTCGGCGGGTCCGGGCACGTCGGTGATCATCGTCAAGGACACCGAAAACAACGTCAGGGCCTTTTACAACATGTGCCGGCACCGCGGCAACAAGCTGGTGTGGAACGACTACCCCGGCGAAGAGGTCTCCGGTAGCTGCCGTCAGTTCGTGTGCAAGTACCACGCGTGGCGCTACTCACTCGACGGCGATCTGACCTTCGTGCAGCAGGAAGGCGAGTTCTTCGACCTCGAGAAGTCGCAGTACGGACTGGTTCCGGTGCGCTGCGAGGTCTGGGAAGGCTTCGTCTTCATCAACTTCGACAACGACGCCGCGCCGCTCACGGAGTATCTCGGTGACTTCGCGAAGGGCCTCGAGGGTTACCCGTTCCACGAGATGACCGAGCACTACAGCTACCGCTCGGAGATCAACGCGAACTGGAAGCTGTTCATCGATGCCTTCACCGAGTTCTACCACGCCCCGATCCTGCACATGAAGCAGGCGGAGAAGGAGGAGGCCGAGAAGTTGGCCAAGTTCGGCTTCGAGGCGCTGGCCTACGACATCAAGGGCGACCACTCGATGGTGTCGTCGTGGGGCGGGATGAGCCCGCCCAAGGACCTGAGCATGGTCAAGCCGATCGAGCAGATCCTGCACAGCGGGCTGTTCGGGCCGTGGGACCGCCCCGACATCAAGGGCATTCTGCCCGACGAACTCCCGCCGGCCATCAATCCTGGTCGTCACAAGAGCTGGGGGACAGACTCGTTCGAGTTCTTCCCCAACTTCACGCTGCTGTTCTGGGCGCCGGGGTGGTACCTCACCTACAACTACTGGCCCACTGCGGTGGACAAGCACATCTTCGAAGCGGACCTCTACTTCGTGCCGCCGAAGAACCTGCGTGAGCGCCTGTCTCAGGAGCTTGCCGCGGTGACGTTCAAGGAGTACGCGTTCCAGGATGCGAACACGTTGGAGGCCACCCAGACTCAGATCGGCACCCGGGTCGTCACCGACTTCCCGCTGTGTGATCAGGAGATCCTGCTACGTCACCTGCACATGACGGCCCACCAGTACGTGGATCGGTACAAGGCCGCCCAGGCGAACGGAAACGGCTCCCCCGCCGCCACGCAGTCTGCCCCCACCGAGTCGAAGGATGCCGTCAATGTCTAAGTTGCCAGAGGAGTTCGCCGACCTGGAGCGGTTCGCCGACTGGTGCCTGCCCACCGAAGAGGAGCGCTACTCGAAGCGTCTCAACTCGACGATGGCAGAGATGCAGGAACTGTACGACGCGGGGATGGCTCGCCTCGAGGACATCATGGTCTACGTCGACGCACGCTTTCCGCTCAAAGGAATGCCGGAGGACGCCAAGGCTCTGGTACATCTGGGACAGTCGATCGTCATGGTCAGTTTCCCCATCGAGGTCTGGAAGCAGCCCCGCGTGCTAGACAGTGGTGCGGCCTACATCAACCTGATCAAGGAGCCGGTGGTCTGACAGTGACACCCCAGACGGCACTCCTGACCCTCAAAGCAGCGGGTTACGTCGACGTCGACGCCGGCGAGATCATCCGCCCCGGTGTCGTCACCGTCGAGGACGGCGTCATCGTCGCCGTCGGCGGCGACGCCCCGGAGGGCGCCGAAGTCATCGATCTCGGCGACTCCATCCTGCTCCCGGGCCTGATGGACATGGAGGTCAATCTCCTGATGGGGGGTCGCGGGGAAAACCCGGGTCTGTCGCAGGTTCAGGACGATCCTCCGACCCGGGTGCTGCGAGCTGTCGGCAATGCCCGGCGCACGCTGCGCGCAGGCTTCACCACCGTGCGCAACCTCGGATTGTTCGTCAAGACAGGCGGATACCTGCTCGACGTGGCGTTGGGCAGGGCCATCGAGGCCGGTCTGATCGACGGCCCCAGGGTCATCCCCGCCGGCCATGCGATCACCCCGACCGGCGGTCACCTCGATCCGACGATGTTCGCCGCATTCATGCCCGGCGTGCTGGAACTGACGGTCGAGGAAGGCATCGCCAACGGAACCGACGAGATCCGCAAGGCCGTCCGATACCAGATCAAGCACGGCGCCCAGCTGATCAAGGTCTGCTGCTCGGGCGGTGTGATGTCGCTGACCGGAGAGGCCGGCGCGCAACACTATTCCGACGAGGAATTGCGTGTCATCGTCGACGAGGCACACCGGCGCGGGCTGCGGGTCGCTGCCCACACACACGGCGCGGAGGCGGTCAAGCACGCCGTGGCATGCGGGATCGACTGCATCGAACACGGCTTCCTGATGGACGACGAAGCCATTCAGATGCTCGTCGACAACGACCGCTTCCTGGTCTCCACCCGGCGACTCGCCGAGGCGATGGACGTGTCCAAGGCGCCGAAGGTGCTGCAGGACAAGGCCGCCGAGATGTTTCCCAAGGCGCGCACCTCGATCAAGGCAGCCTACGAGGCGGGGGTCAAGATCGCCGTGGGCACCGACGCCCCCGCCATCCCCCACGGGAAGAACGCCGACGAACTCGTCACCCTCGTCGACTGGGGTCTGCCGCCCGCCGCAGTCTTGCGGGCCGCCACGGTGGTCGCCGCCGACCTGATCAACAGGTCGGACCTCGGCCGTCTCGCGGAGGGATATCTCGCCGACATCATCGCGGTGCCCGGCGATCCACTGACCGACATAACCGTTACACGGCGAGTCAACTTTGTAATGAAAGACGGTAAGGTCTTCAAGAATGACACCAACAAGGACTGAGGATCTCGTCGAGATCCAGCAGCTGCTGGCCAAGTACGCCGTCACGATCACCCAGGGTGACGTCGACGGGCTGGTGGAGGTCTTCACGCCCGACGGCACCTACAGCGCGTTCGGTGACACCTACACACTCAACCGGTTCCCCGTCCTCGTCGATGCCGCGCCGAAGGGTCTGTTCATGACCGGCACCGCACTCGTCGACCTGACCGAGGGCGCCGATACTGCGACGGGCACGCAGCCGCTGTGTTTCATCGAGCACTCCAAGCACGACATGCGCATCGGCTACTACAAGGACACCTACCTCCGGACCGACCAGGGCTGGCGGCTGAGGACCCGGGCCATGACGTTCATCCGACGCAGCGGCGAGCACGACTCGGGACGACCACACGCGATCGGCAGGCCCGAAGCCGGATGACCGTCCCCACCACAGCCGAGTTCCGGACGCAGTTGGCCACCTGGCTCGACGAGAACGACCTGACCCCGCCACCCGGTGACGACTCTCTCCAGGCGCACATGAGCCAGTTCGCCCGCGTCCAGAAGGCGCTCTATGACGCCGGCTGGAGTCGCTACGGCTGGCCCGAGAGCGCCGGCGGGCTCGGCGGTCCGGAAATTCTGCGCGCGGTCGTCGGCGAAGAAGTGGTCGGCCGCCGCCTGGCCGAACCGGGACCGTACTCGATGCTCGAGGTGCTGGCGCCCACCATGATCGACTACGCGCCCCGCGAGCTTGCCGCCGAGATGGTCCCCAAGCTCCTCAGCGGCGAAGAGCAGTGGTGCCAAGGATTTTCCGAGCCCGGTTCAGGAAGTGACCTGGCGTCGCTGACCACGCGCGCGGTGCTCCAACCCGATTCGGACGGTACCCGCTACGTCATCAACGGCCAGAAGGTGTGGACCAGCTTCGCGCAGTACTCGCACCGGTGCATCCTGCTCACCCGCACCGGCGACGCCGGCACCCCGAACCACGAAGCGATCACCGCGTTCTTCGTCGACGTGGACACCCCCGGTATCAGCGTGCGCCCGCTGCGCACCATGCACGACGTCGACGAGTTCTGCGAGGTGTACTTCGACGACGTGGTGGTGGATGCCAACCGGATGCTCGGCAAGCCCGGCGACGGCTGGCGGTTGGCGATGGATCTTCTTCCCTACGAACGTTCGACGTGCTTCTGGCAGCGCATCGCCTACCTGTACTCGCGTTTCGACGCGTTGATCGACGAGGTCAAGAGCGGCGGCCAGGCCAGCCACAATGAAATCGACGCGGAGATGGGCGAGGCGTACCTGGCGCTACACACGCTGCGTTGCCGCTCCCGAGCCACCCAGCACCGACTGGCCGACGGTCAGAAGCTCGGCCCCGACACCTCCATCGACAAGGTGTTGTTGGCCGGCGCCGAGCAGCGGCTCTACGACACCGCGCGTGACCTGCTGCCGGGCGCGATAGAACTCGATGACACCGCGTGGCGCACCGAGTTCCTGTATTCGCGGGCGGCCTCGATCTACGGCGGCACCGCCGAGGTGCAGCGCAACATCATCGCCCGCCGCCTGCTCGACCTCGGGAAGGAGTGACCATGGATCCCGAATCGCTGAGTCTTCTCGAAGACGGACTGCGCAAGACGATGCTGTCGGTGTCCGGCCCCGAACTGGACGCGGCGCTGGCAGAACTGGGCTGGGCCGAAATGCTCTCGGACCTGTCCGAGCTGGCGATCCCGTTGGTGTTCCGACTGCTGGGCGAAACCGGTTCACACGCCTCGGTTCTCAACGACGTGGTGCTGCTCACCGCCGGCCGCGAGGCCGGTGCGACCCCGGCTCTCCCCTACGCCGGTAACGGTTGGGTGGTCTGGGATTACGCTCAGGCCGGCGACAGCACAGCTCTGGGCGGCCTGCCGCTGCGCAGGGTCGACGAGGGCGGGCACCTCCGGTTGCCCGATGCGCGCCGCGCGGTGGGCTGGTGGCTGGTCGGATCGGCCAGGGCGATGCTGACCCTGGCCCAGCGACATGCGCTGGACCGGGTGCAGTTCGGCCGTCCGATCGCATCGTTTCAGGCGGTCCGGCACCGACTGGCCGAGACGCTGGTGGCGATCGAAGGCGCCGAGGCGACGCTCACGCTGCCCGGCGACGACAATCCCGATCTGACCTCACTGCTGGCCAAGGCAGCCGCGGGCAAGGCTGCGCTCACTGCGGCCAAGCACTGCCAGCAGGTGCTCGGCGGCATCGGCTTCACCGAAGAGCACGGTCTCCACCACCACGTCAAACGTGTGCTCGTGCTCGACGGATTGCTCGGCAGCTCAAAAGAACTCACCCGGCGGGCCGGCGCGGGCCTGCGGGCCCGCGGCTCCGCGCCGCGACTCGCCGTGCTCTGACCCTGCCGATCTCCGCGAGCGCGCGGGTCTGCACGTCGACGCGCCGTAAACGCCGGCATTCCGCGCGCGCTCGTCAGTCGCGAGCGCGCGCCCGGAGACCGACGGTCAGGTGATGTTGGCCTTCATCTCCTCGAGGTTCACCAACACCGGCCATCCGCCGACGCTCAACGCGTTGCCATGACCGGTCTGGTGAACGTCGAACACCGACTGGATCGCGGCGTAGAAACCCTGGACGTCCAATGTCTGGTTCACCGCCCGCTTGGCTTGGCGAAGCGCAAACGGTGGCATCTTGGCGATCTGCTCTGCCATCGCTCTGGTTTCGGCGTCGAGTTCCTCGCGCGGCACCACCTTGTTGACCATGCCGGTGCTGTACACCTCGTCGGCGGTCATCGCCCTTCCGGTGAACAAGATCTCCTTGGCCTTGCGGGGGCCGAGTTCCCAGGTGTGTCCGTGGTATTCGACACCGCCGATGCCCATCAGGACAACCGGATCGGAGAACAGGGCGTCATCGGAAGCGATGATGAGGTCGCAGGGCCAGCACAGCAGCAGCCCGCCGGAGATGCAGCGGCCCTGCACGGCGGCGATCGACGGCTTCGGCACGTTGCGCCAGCGCAGCGTGTACTCGAGATAGCGCTTCGCCTCGTGCTCGATGATGAACTCCAGCGTGATCTTGTCGGGGACCGGACCGCCGCCCCGCAGATCGTGACCGGCCGAGAAGTGCTTTCCGTTGGCCCGCAGCACGATCACGGCGACGTCGCGGTCTTCGGCCGCCCGCGTCCACGCGG
The DNA here is from genome assembly GCF_039729195.1 of Mycobacterium sp. DL. Lineage (NCBI taxonomy): Bacteria > Bacillati > Actinomycetota > Actinomycetes > Mycobacteriales > Mycobacteriaceae > Mycobacterium > Mycobacterium sp. DL. Next base: position 5,394,841 of record NZ_CP155796.1, on the reverse strand, counting down.
CGTCGAGTTCGTCGAGCAGTTCCGGGTTCTGGGCGTTGGCGGCCTCAGGCCGGTTGAGGGTGATCGTCGCGATCTTGTCGGTGTCGTCATAGTCGATGTACACGGCGGATCCTCAGGTGTCAGGGTGGGTGCAACGGGGGCGGTGGGCCCGTGGTTCTACGCGAAGCGCGACGCTGCCGGCGCCTCGCCTGAGCTCGATATCTGGGCCTTCTGTTATCACCAAAATGAGAATACTATTCTCGTGGTGAGGAAGTTACAATCTCTGACACGTGGGCCGAGAGGGGGTCGAGGGCCGCTATGGCAAGGCGTTCTCCGGTACAGTCAGTGCATGTTTTCCCCAGTCGGCCGGCAGTCGAGCCGCCGATGACCATCCCCAGCGAGGAACCAGCCTGGAAGCAGCGGGCGGTCGAACGGTCGATCAAGACCGCCAAACTGCGAGCTGCGCAACGCGTGCAACGATTCCTCGACGCCGCGCAGGCCATCATCATCGAAAAGGGCAGCACCGACTTCACTGTGCAAGAGGTCGTCGATCGTTCCCGCCAGTCATTGCGCAGCTTCTACCTGCAGTTCGACGGCAAACACGAACTCCTCCTCGCCTTGTTCGAGGACGCGCTGAGTCGGTCGGCGGATCAGATTCGCGCCGCGACCTCGGGCCAGGAGGCGCCGATCGAACGCCTCAAAGTCGCCGTCCAACTCCTTTTCGAATCGTCTCGTCCCGACCCGGCGGCCAAGCGCCCGCTGTTCACTGACTTTGCTCCGCGCCTGCTGGTTTCCCATCCGTCCGAGGTCAAGGTCGCTCACGCGCCACTGCTCGCCCTGCTCACGGAGCTGATGGAAGAGGCAAGCGACGCCGGCGAGTTGCGCACGGGCATCAACCCGAAGCGGATGGCGGCGATGACGATGCAGACGGTGATGTTCGTCGCGCAGTCCAGCGGCGATGCCGGCGACGGCACCGCAAAGCCCATCTCCGCCGACGAGGTCTGGGATTTCTGCTCCCACGGTTTCGCAGCCAAATAGCTGAGAATCTTCCTCTCTCCACTTTAGAATTACGTTTGCGCACTCCGGAGGTCCCTCGAACCTTCTGCGTGCGCTTTCGTTTTTTGAGAGCGTAATTCTTCTCTTCGGAGAAGCACGACTGCCTGAAACGATTCCGCCATTGACACTCGTGCACCCGTGATGCCAAAGTTGTGAGACAAATCAGAGCCCGTTGTCTTACGAAGACTGGTCCGGCGAGAGGACACCGTGACGATCAGCGCTGAAAACTCCGACGTGCAGGATGCCGCGCGGGTTGCAGAGTTGTCCTACAACACCTACAACGTCGAGCTCAACATGAACCCGTACCCGGTGTTCGCCAGACTGCGCGAGGAAGCGCCGCTGTACTACAACGCCGAGCACGACTTCTACGCGCTCAGCCGGTTCGACGACGTCAACAAGGCGCTGATCGATCACGAGACCTTCATCTCCAGCCGCGGAGCGATTCTCGAGATCATCAAGTCGGGCATGGAGATCCCGCCCGGCACCTTGATCTTCGAGGATCCACCGATCCACAACATTCACCGCAACCTGCTCTCGCGGATGTTCACCCCACGCAAGGTGCTCGCGTTGGAACCGCAGATCCGGGAGTTCACCGCCCGCTGCCTGGACCCGCTGGAAGGTACCGGCCGGTTCGACTTCGTCAACGATCTCGGCGAGCAGATGCCGATGCGGGTCATCGGCATGCTGCTGGGCATTCCGGAGGAGCATCAGCGTTGGGTGACCGATCATGGTGAGGCGACGCTGCAGAGCAAGCAGGTCGACCTGATGGCCACCGGTGAGGTTTTTGCCGAGTTCATCGACTACCGCACCGAGCACCCATCGGACGACATCATGACCGACCTGCTCAACGTCGAGTTCGTGGACGAGACCGGCACCCTGCGCCGCCTGAGCCGCGACGAGCTGTTGATGTATCTGACGGTGGTCTCCACCGCCGGGGCCGAGACCACCACCCGGCTGATCGGCTGGGCCGGCAAGACATTGGCCGAATATCCCGATCAGCGTCGCGAACTCGCCGAGCACCCCGAGCTGATCCCGGGAGCGATCGAGGAGATCCTGCGCTGGGAGCCGCCGGCACTGCAGGTCGCCCGCTACGTCGCCCGTGACACCGAGTACTACGACCAGAAAGTGCCCGCGGGCAGTGCAATTCTTCTTCTGATCGGCGCCGCCAACCGCGACCGCCGCCGCTTCCCCCCGAATGGTGATGTCTTCGACATCCACCGGGAACAGCGCTCGCACTTGACCTTTGGAGCGGGTACCCATTTCTGCATGGGCAACGCCCTGGCGCGCATGGAAGGTCGGATCGCCCTCGAGGAGATCCTCAAGAGATTCCCGGAGTGGGAGGTGGACTGGCCCAATGCCACCCCGTCTCAGACCACCGCCGTCCGCGGCTGGGAATCCATGCCCACCTTCGTTGCCTGAGCGTGCACACCAGTTACCGAACACCCCACAACCCACAGAAGGACGGACGAACATGACAGGACGTGTTGAGGGCAAGGTCGCTTTCATCACCGGCGCGGCGCGCGGACAGGGGCGGGCGCATGCGGTGCGCCTGGCCCAGGAAGGCGCTGACATCATCGCCGTCGATATCTGTAAGCAGATCGACAGCGTCCAGATTCCGTTGTCCACCCCGGAGGACCTGGCCGAAACCGCGGATCTGGTCAAGAATGCCGGAGCGCGGATCTATACCGCCGAGGTCGACACCCGTGATTTCGACGCGCTCAAGGCCGCCGTGGACGCCGGCGTCGAGGAGTTCGGCAGGCTCGACATCATCGTCGCCAATGCCGGCATCGGCAACGGTGGCCAGACGCTGGACAAGACCAGCGAGGGCGACTGGACCGACATGATCGACGTCAACCTCGGCGGCGTCTGGAAAACCGTCAAAGCCGGTGTGCCGCACATCCTCGCCGGCGAGCGTGGCGGGTCGATCATCCTGACCAGCTCCGTCGGAGGCCTCAAGGCCTACCCGCACACCGGTCACTATGTCGCCGCCAAGCATGGCGTTGTCGGCCTGATGCGCACCTTCGCCGTCGAGCTCGGCGCGAAGAACATCCGGGTCAACTCGGTGCACCCGACGAACGTGAACACGCCGCTGTTCATGAACGAGGGCACCATGAAGCTGTTCCGTCCCGATCTGGAGAACCCGGGTCCAGACGACATGAAGGTCGTCGGCGAGTTCATGCACACCCTGCCGATCGGCTGGGTGGAGCCGGAGGACATCGCCAACGCGGTGCTGTTCCTTGCCTCCGACGAGGCGCGCTACATCACCGGTGTGACGCTGCCGGTCGATGGCGGAAGCTGCCTGAAGTAGATGACAGCAGCGCAACTGTCGATTCCGCAGGGCTGGGACGACATCACGCCCGAGTGGATGACTTGCGCTCTGGAATCACACTTTCCGGGAACTGAAGTCGACGAGGTCCGCGTCGCGCTGCGCGATGACGGGACCAATCGCCGGGCACGCCTCGCGCTGGGATACTCGGCTGGGTCAGGCCCGGCGACGGTGTTCGCCAAGGCCGTCGACCCCGAGCATGCCGACCTTGTGGAACTGACCAGCGGCCTCTACCACGAACCGAGGTTGTTCTCCTCGGCCGTCACTCTGCCGCTTGATCACCCGGCTGTGTACACGGCGCTGATCGATGAAGAGCGTCGCGACTTTCTGATGCTGATGGAAGACGTCGTGACGCGCGGAGCCGATCCGCGGGATTCCACCCGTCCGCTGACGGTCGAGCAAGCCGGCGCCGGGGTGCAGGGGCTGGCGCGGCTGCACAGCGAGTTCTGGGGGGAGCGCCTCACCCGGCAACCCGCGCTGGGGTGGGTCGAGCCGTTCGTCGCGTTCGAGGGGCTCGAATACGCACCCCTGCACATCGCGCACGAACGACTCGACGACACCGTGCCCGCCGATATCATCGCGCTCAGCGGAACCGAGCTCTTCATCAACGTCTGGGCGCGCTACATCGGCTCCCTCACCGAGTCGACCCCGACGCTGCTGCACGGGGATCCGCACATCGGCAACACCTATGTGCTGCCCGATGACACAGTCGGTTTCCTGGATTGGCAGATGGTGCGGCGCGGCAGCTTCTCGCTGGACCTCGGGTACTTCCTCCAGGGTGCGCTCACCATCGACGATCGCCGCGCTTGCGAACGGGACCTGCTCGAGCAGTACCGCGCCGCGTTGCGGCTGCCCGAGGCCGAGATGCCCACCGCGCAGGAAATCTGGCTGGGCTACCGCGCCTCGGTCGCACACGGCCTGGCGATCTGGATGGCCACCCTGTCCGGCGGGGATGCCTGGCAGCGGGCGGACATCTGCCTGGCCTTCGCCCAGCGGTACGCCGCCGCATTCGTGGATCTCGAGACGCCGAACGCGCTGGATACCCTCTGCGGCTGATCCATTCGGTCAAACCCCCGTGATCATGAATCTCGAGTGGTTGCATGGGTGACCATGAAGCGTCTCAACGGCATGGACGCCATGCTCTTGTACAGCGAGACGCCGAACCTGCACACCCACACCTTGAAGGTCGCGGTGATCGACGCGACGGACTACCCCGGGCAGTACGGCTTCGATGCCTTCCGCCGGACGGTGGCGCGTCGGCTGCATCTGCTGGAGCCGTTGCGTTATCGACTCATCGACATTCCGTGGCGGCTGCACCATCCGATGTGGATGCAGGACTGCCCGGTTGATCTCGACTACCACCTCCGTCGGGTGCGCGTCCCGGAGCCGGGGGGGCGACGCGAACTCGATCAGGTGATCGGAGAGATCGCCGGCACTCCCCTGGACCGGTCTCGGCCACTGTGGGAGTTCTACTTCGCCGAGGGGATGGCGCAGGACCGCTTCGCGCTGATCGGCAAGGTGCACCACACCCTTGCGGACGGGGTGGCATCGGCCAATCTCCTTGCGCGGCTGATGGATCTGTCCGGTTCTTCGCAAGAAGAATGCGACGACGCACCACCGGCGCGTGAGCAGCCGTCGACGGCGAAACTGCTGTGGGAGGCGCAGCTCGATCACTTCCAGAACATGGCCGAGATGCCGCGTCTGGTAACCGACGCTGCTCGTGGGATCACCCGGCTGCGGAGGCGCTCCAAAAAGCGACGCGGGCACCCCGATCTGGCCAAGCCGTTCAACGCCCCGCCCACGTTCCTCAACCACGTCGTGTCGCCCGTTCGCACGTTCGCGACTGCGACGTTGTCACTGGCCGAAGTCAAGGAGACCGCCAAGCACCTTGCGGTGACCTTCAACGACGTCGTTCTCGCGGTCGCCGCCGGCGGGCTGCGCGAGTTGCTGCTGCGCTACGACGGCCGCGCGGATCGTCCGATCCTGACGACGGTTCCGATCAGCACCGACAGATCACCCGATCGGATCACCGGCAACAAGATCGGTGGCTTGATGGTGTCACTGCCGGTGCATGTCGATGATCCGCTGCAACGGGTGAAGCTGACCTCGCTGGCCACCGGCCTCGCGAAGGAGAACAACGACCTCCTCGGCCCCACCCTGCAGGGCAGGGTGCTCGAGTACCTGCCGCCACCGCTGGCACCGGCCATGTTCCGGGTGCAGTCCAAACACGCCGATCACAACCGGCTGATGAACGTCGCGATCTCCAACGTCCCAGGCCCCCGGGAGCGGGGACATATCGGGGGTGCCCCGGTCAGTGAAATCTACTCTGTCGGAATACTTTCTGCGGGAAGCGCATTCAACATGACGGTGTGGAGCTACGTGGACCAACTCGACATCGCGGTGCTCTCCGACGACTCCACCTTCGGCGACCCGCACGAGGCGACCGATGCCATGGTGCACGCCTTCGACGAGTTGAGGGTCGCGTGTGGACTGGCGCGTTCCAGCACGGTGGACACGGCGATGGCCCCGGCACCCCCGGATGACTGACTCAGCGGGCGCGTAGTTCGTTTCGCAGAATCTTGCCGGTGCTACCCCGGGGGAGTTCGGCCAGGATCGTGATGTCGCGTGGGACCTTGTAGTTCGCCAGGTTGTCGCGCACGTGCTGCTTGAGTTCCTCGGCGGTGACTGTTGCGCCCTGGGCGAGAACGACGAAGGCGGCCAGTCGTTGGCCGTACTGATCGTCGTCGACTCCGAGGACGGCGGCCTCCGCCACACCGGGATGAGACACCAGTGTCTTCTCCACCTCGATCGGGTAGACGTTCTCCCCGCCGGAGACGATCATCTCGTCGTCGCGTCCCACCACGAACAACCGGCCGGCATCGTCGAGATAGCCCATGTCGCCCGAGGCCATGAAGCCGTCGTGGAAATCCTTGGTCGTCCCTGAGGTGTAGCCGTCGAACAGCGTTCCGCTGCGGACGAAGATCTGCCCGACCTCGCCCGCGACGACATCGCGCAGTTCAGCGTCCAGGATCCGGATCTCGGTCCCATCCGCGGGCTTTCCCGCGGTGTCCGGGGCGACCCGCAGATCTTCAGGCGTGGCGGTGGCGATCATCCCCGCCTCGGTGGCGTTGTAGTTGTTGTAGATCACATCGCCGAACTGATCCATGAACCCGATCACCACGTCGGGCCGCATCCGTGAGCCCGATGCCGTGGCGAATCGTAATGACTTTCCGCTGTAGCGCTTTCGTGTTTCGTCAGGGAGATCCATGATCCGGTCGAACATCACCGGGACGACCGCGAGGCCGGTGGCCCGGTGTCGGTCGATCAGTTGCAGGGTGGCTTCGGCGTCGAACTTCCGGCGCGTGACGACGGTGCAGGCGAGCAGACCGGCGAAGAGCAGCTGCGAGAAACCCCAGGCGTGGAACATCGGGGCGGCGATGACGATGGGCTCCTCCGCCCGCCACGGGGTGCGGTCGAGAACGGCTTTGAGGTCGCCGGCACCGCCACTGCCCTCGGAACGCTTGGCCCCCTTGGGGGTTCCGGTGGTGCCGGAGGTGAGCAGGACGATGTTGCTGGTGCGCTCGCTGGGGCCGGGCCGATGGCCGAGATGGGTGTCGATCAGCGCATCGACGGTCGGGGTGCCGTCATCGGTGTCCACCCAGCCCAGAATCCTGGTGGCGCCCGGTGTGTTCTGCAAAGCACGGTCGACGGTGTCGCTGAACTCCTGGTCATAGATCACCACATCGGCGCCCTCGCGGTCGATCACCTCGGCCATCGCGGGCCCGGCGAACGAGGTGTTGAGCAGCAACACATCGGCGCCGATTCGGTTGGAGGCGACCAGCGCCTCGACAAACCCACGGTGGTTACGGCACATGATCGCAACGGTTTTCGGCGAGCCGGCAATCGAACCCTGCGGCCTGAGCGCCTGCAACGCCACCGCCAACGCATCGATGCGGTCATCGAGCTGCCTCCAGGTCAGCGTGCCACGCTCGTCGATGACGGCCGGCCGGTCGGGGCAGCGCTGGGCGGCTGCGGCGAAGCCGACCGTCGCGGTGAGGCCGGCGCGCTTCATGGCGGCCCCCATCCGCAGATACCTGTCCGGGCGCATCGGCGCGATGAGCCGTGCCCGCCACAGCGTCGCCAGGAGTCCCAGAGTGTCGGCCATGCCGGTCAGCCCAGCACCGGGAAGCGGCGTTGGCGGGCCAACTCGTCGAGGGCGGCCTGCATCACCGCTCTGACATGAAGGTCGACCTCGTCGACGTCCGGGTTCTCACCGAACTCCGCGACGACGTCGATGGGGTCCAGGACGCGGGTGACGATCTTCGACGGCAGGGGGATGTTGGGCGGGAAGATGACGGAGAGACCGAACGGGAATCCGACACTGACGGGCAGGATCTCCAGGCGTGCCCGGGTCAGACCCAGCATGCGCGCAATCGAATCGCCACGGGCGAGGAACATCTGGGTCTCCTGCGCGCCGATGGACACCATGGGCACGATCGGCACGCCCGATTCGACGGCTGTGCGGACGTAACCGGTGCGGCCGGCGAAGTCGACGACGTTGGCCGTGAAGGTGGGGCGGTAGGAGTCGTAGTCGCCACCGGGGAACACCAGCACCACGGCGCCGGAGCGGAGCGCGTCAGCCGCATTCTCGCGGCTCGCTTCGATGACCCCCGCGCGGCGCAGGTAGTCGCCCGTCGGGCCGAGGAAGATGCCATAGTGACCGAGTGTGTAGAGCGGCCGGTCGTATCCGAACCGTTTGTAGAACTCCGGGGCGAACACCAGCACGTCGGGGGTGAGCATGCCGCCGGAATGGTTGGAGACCAGCAGTGCCCCGCCGGCCGCGGGCATGGAATCCAGGCCACGGACTTCAGCCCGGAAGTATCGTTTGATCAGCGGACCTACCCGGCTGGTGATCTGGCGGGTGAATTCAGGGTCCCACTTGGCCATCTCGGCCCGGTCGTCGGACATCGTGACAGCATATGTTACTTTCCGGCAAAGAGAATGTCATTTCCGCAGTTAGGAGTGGTCAATGCCGGGAACGGTGCTCGTCACCGGGGGCTTCGGACTCGTCGGTTCAGCAACGGTTCGGCGCCTGGCCCAACTGGGCCGCAGCGTCGTCGTCGCCGACCTCGGTACCCCCGCCAACCGCAAGGCGGCCGAGTCGCTGCCTCCCGGTGTGACGGTCCAGTGGGCGGATCTCACCGACGCCGATCAGACTGCCGGACTCGTCGCCCAGGTCGCTCCCGAGGTGATCATCCATCTTGCGGCGGTCATCCCGCCGGGGATCTACAAGAACCGCGCCCTGGCCCGTCGGGTCAACGTCGATGCCACCGCGACACTGGTCGGCATCGCGCAGGCGCAACCGTCTCCCCCGCGGTTCGTGCAGGCCTCCAGCAACGCAGTATTCGGCGCGCGCAACCCGCATCGTGCCACCGGACCAGTGACCGCGGACATGCCGATGCGGCATTCCGACCTGTACAGCGCGCACAAGGCCGAGGCCGAGGCGATCGTGCGGGCGTCTTCGCTCGACTGGGTGGTGCTGCGCCTCGGTGGGGTGCTCAGTGTGGACCCCAAAGCCATGACGCTGTCGGCCGACGCTCTGCGTTTCGAGAGTGCACTGCCCACCGACGGCCGGTTGCACACCGTCGACGTCCGCGACGTCGCCTGGGCGTTCGCCGCCGCGACCACCGCCGATGTCGTGGGCGAGATCCTGCTGATCGCAGGCGACGATTCCCACCGGATGCTGCAGGGCGACGTCGGACCGGCGCTGGCCGCGACCCGCGGGCTCAAGAACGGCCTGCCGCCGGGGCGTAAGGGCAACCCCAACAGCGACGACGACTGGTTCGTCACCGACTGGATGGACACCACCAGAGCGCAGGAAGCGCTTTCCTTCCAACATCATTCGTGGCAGGACATGCTCGACGAGGCGGCCCGGCAGGCCGGTGTCTCGAAGTACGTACTGCGACTGGCAGCCCCGCTCGCGCGGGCGATCCTCAAGAGGCGCGGAGCCTACTGGAAGCAACCCGGTCAATACGCCGATGTGTGGAACGCGATCCGGCGCACGATCGGCGATCCGTCGCCGGACTCCTGATCCTCAGCCGGGGCCCAGCGTCGGCGTGCCCGACTGCGGGTGGTGGTACCAGCCACCGGCGGCCTCGGTGCCCCCGTCGACGTGGATCGTCTGGCCGGTGATGTAGCTCGCCATATCGGATGCGAGGAATACTGCGGCAGCGGCCATTTCGTCGACATGACCGGCGCGGCGCATCGGAATGCCGTCTGCGATGCCCGCGGCATCGGCAGCCACCAGATTCTGCAGACCCTCGGTCATGGTGAGATCCGGCGCCAGCGCGTTGACCCGGATGTCGTGTGGCGCCAGTTCGAACGATGCCGTCCGGGTGTAGTTGATGACACCCGCCTTGGCGGCCGCATAGGCGGCGTAACCGGGCGCCGCCCGAACGCCCTCGATCGAGGTGACGTTGATGACGCTGCCCGGGCTGTGGGCCTCCACCAGTCGGCGCGCCACCCGCTGGGTGCACAACAGCACGTGTCGGAGATTGCTGCGGTACAGCGCATCCCACCCGTTCTCGGTGGTGTCGAGCAACGGCGAGTTGAAGGTACCGCCGGCGTTGTTGACCAGGATCGACACCATTCCGAGCTCACGTTGCGTGCGCTCCAGCGCGGCATCGACAGCAGCGGTGTCGCGCACATCGGTCACCATCCCCAGTCCCCCGACGGCGTCGGCTGCAGCGGCGCAGGTGTCGGGGTCGCGTTCCCAGATCGCGACGGAGACGCCGAAGGCCGCCAATCCCTCGGCGATGCCGCGGCCGATGCCGGCGCCTCCGCCGGTGACGACGGCAACCCGTCCGGTGAGCAGGATGTCGGACGGGTCGATGGCCATGTCGATGAGGCTATCGGGCCGGCGACGTGCCGATGACCCCGTCGGCCTCGAGCCGGGCGATCTCGTCGTCGGTGAGCCCGAGTTCGCTCAGCACGTCGTGATTGTGCTCACCGAGCAGCGGCGCCGCGGTCCGGTGCACCCGCCGAGGCCCGCGGGTGAAGCGGAACGGCATGGTGGTGTGCCTGGTGGCGGGATTGACCGGGTGCTCGACCGATTCGAAGAACTCGCGATGTGACAACTGAGGCAGCCCGCTCTGCCGGTGCGGCTGCAGCACCGTGCCGACCGGAACCCCGTTGGCCCACAGCGCCTCCACGATCTCGTCACCGGCGCGCTCACTGCACCACTGCGAGAGATGCCGGTCGATCAGATCGTGGTGGGCGCGTCGGCCCGATGCGGTGGTGAACTCGTCCGACATCGCCCACTCGGGTCGCCCGAGCGCATCACGTAATCCACCCCAGTGCGCGTCGGTGGCCACCGCCACCGCCACCCAGCTGTCGAGGCGGCCGAACTCGTCGATCTCGTTGGTACGGTACACATTCTGCGGTGCCGCCGTCGGCCCCCGGTTCCCGTCGCGTTCCAGCAGGGCACCGTAGGCCGAGTGCTCGATCACCTGCTCGGCGGCGACGTTGAGGGCGGCGTCGACCATCGCCGCCTCCACCATCACTCCGTCGCCCGTGCGGCGTCGATGCTCCAGCGCGAGCAGCACCGCGTTGAACGCGTGGATTCCGGCGTTGGGGTCACCGACCGAGTACGGCTCGAACGGGTTGAGGTCGCGATATCCCGTCAGCCAGCTGATGCCGGCGGCAGCCTCGATGACGTAGGCGAATGCCGGGTTGTCCCGCCATGGTCCGTCGAGCCCGAACCCCGGCATCCGCACCATGATCACATCCGACCGGATCGCCTTCACCGCGTCGTATGTCAGCCCCATGCTCTCGAGCACGCGCGGGGTGAAGTTCTCGACCACCACGTCGGCGGTCGCGATCAACCGGTTGAGCACCTCGCGGCCCGCGGCACTCTGCAGATCCAGCGTCACGCCCCGCTTGTTCGTGTTCAGCCCGGAGAAGATCGGCGATCGCTCCCACCAGAGTTCCTCGGTGACAGGGATGCCGGCGATCAGGCGGGTGCCGTCGGGGTGCCGGGTCGACTCGACGTGGATGACATCGGCGCCCAGCATGGCCATCAGATGGGTACAACTCGGGCCGGCCCAGAACGTTGTCATGTCGATCACCCGGACGCCCTCGAGCGGCAACCCCTCGCGCCCCGGAATTGAGGGCACCTCCCGCGGAATAGCATTCCTGGCTGCCGGCGAGCCGGAATCGCGACCAGGAATGCTATTCCGCGAGCGGTAGAGCTCAGTGTGCTCGCCGAGGCGCGGGGCCGGCTCCGGGGGCCGCAGCACCGCGGGCGCCAGGCGGTACGGCGGACCGGGCTGGGTGAAGCCGTCACGGGGGTTGAGGATGAACGAGCCGCGCGCGACGAAGTGGTCCAGCGAGTCCACGTTCGCACCATGGGCGACCGGGGCGTTCGGGATGCGGAACGCGGTTGCAAGATCTCTGATCTCGGCCACGGTCTGGTCGGCCACCCAGGCGTAGAGGTCGTCGGCTCGCTCGTTGGCCTGCTGCGTGATCGACAGCGGCGACTCCTCGTCGATCCACTCCTGATGGCCGGTCATCGCGCACAGGTCGAACCACTGCTGGGCGGTGCCGCACCCGATATCGACCAGTCCGTCCTTCGCGCGCGCGATGCCGGGAACGGTCAGCCTGCGCGCATCGCGCCACGGCCTGCCCAGCATCTCGAAGTAGCTCACCGGGTAGTAGGTCAGCCCAAGTATCGCCGTCTCCAGCATCGACAGGTCGACCAGTTCGGCGCCGCCCCGTATCCGCGAGGTCAGCGTGGCCGCGCTGGCGTACGCGCCGGCCAGGTACTCCCCGACCTGTCCACCGACGTAGACCGGCGCCCGGTCCGGGGCGCCGCGACCGAGGCCGACGATGCCACCCGACCACGCCTGCAGTGTGAATTCCGTTGCCGGACGGTCACTCCAAGGGCCCCCGAGGCCGAACGCCGTGATCGCGGTGACGGTCAGGTGCGGGTGCCGGTCTCGGATCGCCTCGGGGCTGAAGTCGGGATGCTCGGCCAGGCTCGAACCCCGCGACCACACGACCGCGTCCGCATCGGCGAGCAGCGCGTTGACGAAGTCGCCGTCCGACGTCGCGTCGGCGACCACGCTGCGCTTGGAACACGCCAGGTAGCTGAACAGCGCGCCGTCGGCGCCGTCGGCGATCTCCGCCCCCGACGCCGACCAGGCGCGCAGTGGATCACCTTGTGGTGTCTCGACTTTGACGATCTCAGCGCCGCCGTCGGCGAGTAGTTTGGTGCAGTAGGCGCCGGCGATCCCACTGGACAGGTCGACGACGACGTAGCCGGAGAGTGGCGGATCAGGCACGGAGGACACCGAAGCTCTAGTCCTCCTTGGCCCGGTTGCGTTTGCTCAGCCGGAACTCGGGCGGGAACTTGCTGTCGTTGTCGTTGACCGCGGCGGACAGGCCGGAGTCGATCGACTCGAACATGTCGAGGTCGTCGTCGCTGTCGTTGGCGACCCCGTTGCCCATCGACTCGAAGAACGCGCTGAGCAGGCTGCCCATGTACTCGCCCTGCTGCTGTTTGAAGATCTCGAAGAACATCTTCTGCTGGAACACGGTGTCCACCGGCCGATTCCGAGCGCAGGCCTGGGCGTACTTCAGAGTCTCGGCCTCCAACTGGTCACGCGTGACCACCTTGTTCAGGAAGTTGCAGTCATACATCTCGGCAGCGGTGAACGGACGTCCGGTGAAGACCATCTCCTGGAACTTGCGCAGCCCCATCATCTGCACCCAGGTCCACATGCGCGGACCCCAGCCGTGGTAACGGAACGATGGGTGGCCGAACAGCGCGTCGTCCGACGAGATCACCAGGTCGGCGTCAGCGCACTGGTAGAAGTGCCAGCCGTAGCAATACCCTTTGGCCTCGACGATGCTGATCTTCTTGAAGTCCTGCAGCGCGCGGTTGCCGGCCTGTGAGTTCGCGTACCAGGAGCTGATGGTGGCGCCGTTGCGGAACGTGCCCTTGGGGGGATAGGTGACCTCGCCGACGCCGTCATCCTCGAGCCGCAGTTCGGCCAGCCGCGCGGACGGATTGTCGTTGCCCTCCATGAACTCGGGAAGGTCGGCGCCGCTGCCCAGGTTGTCACCGACGCCGCGGATGATCACCACCTTCACGTCGTTGTCGGTGTTGGCCGCACGCAGCACATCGGCATAGCGCAACCGCGCCATGGACGTCGGCGCGTTGAGGAACTCCGGACGGTTGAAGGTGATGGTGGCGATCTTGGTCCTGGGATCCTTCTCGTAGAGGATGATCTCCTCGGGAGACGGCCGCTCAGCCATGAACAGACTCGCCGTAAGCCGGTGCGGTCGAGAGGATTTCAGCGCTGTCGGCGGTGATCAGGACCGCGTCGCGGGTAAACACCGCGCCGACACCCTGTTCCCACACGTAGGCGGTGACCGCAAGCACCATGCCCTCCTCGAGAATGTCGGCCTCCGCGGTCGCCCGCAGACTCGGTGATACCACCGGTGGGTCGAAACCCAGTCCGAGGCCGTGCGCCACCGGCATCGCCGGAAGATGTTCACCGGCCTTCTGGTAGGCATCCAACAGCCCGCTCGTGGTCAGGCCGGGCCGGCAGGCCTCGACCAACCTGTCCCACAGGTCGTCGCGCCGCCGGTAAAGCGTCCGCACGGCGTCGGTCGGCTCACCGACAAAGAGCGTGCGGGCGACCTCGGCGACATATCCGTCCGCCAACACCCCGGCCGACAACGCCACCAGGTCGCCGTCACGCACCAGGCCGTCACCGTCGGAGCGGCGCCACGGATGCTGCCTCGACGTCACCCAGGCCGCATCCTGGGTCGCCGGCGTACTCACTCCACCGGCGGCCTCAGCCTCCAGCACGGCGCCGGCGAGGGCCTGCTCCGTGGTGCCCGGCCCCAAGGCGGCGGCTCCCGCGGCGATGCCCTCCTCGGCGACCAGCAGCGCACGACGCAACGCGTGGACTTCCTCGGGCGTCTTGATCCGGCGGGCAGCCTGCATGGCCGGCTCGGCATCGATCAACTCCGCGTTGGGGAAGGCCATCGGCAGCAGTTTTGCGAACATCGGTGTCAACGCATCGGTTCCGACGCGTCGCATACTGTCGGCACCCTTGATGTTCTGCAGTATGCCGACCAATGTCATCGGGTTCCACGCGAACCCGTACAGATTCTCGTGCGGGATCTCCTCGGGGATACCCTCGTCCCACGTGCTGTTGAGGTGGATCTCGCCGGTAGCACGCACGAACTCGCAGATCGGCCCGAACGGGCGGGTGCCGACCACCCACAGCTGCGGGGCACCGGAGATGTAGCGGACGTTGGCCTGCCTGCCGAGTACCAGCATGTCGAGGTCGTAGACCTCCATCTGAGCGAGAGCACGCTCCCGGCGGCTAAAACGCAGAGCGCGGCCGTCGGCTTCGATCTCAGTTCCCACGGGGCACCTCGTACGGGTCGTAGGGATAGTCGGTCAGCGGCATCCAACCGCCCTCGGTGACCACCACGATCTCCTCGCCGCGATAGCCGCCGGTACCGTCCTCCCAGACCAGCGGTTCGAGCACCAATAGCATGCCGGCAGGGAAGACGAAGTTGTCGTCCCAGGTCTGCCCGAGATCGGTTCCGATCATCGGCATTTCGGCTGCGCCGGTCCCGATGCCATGGCCCAGATAGAAGTGCGGCAGCCACGGTTTCTCACCCCCGGCGGCCGCCGTCGCCGCACGCCCGAGGTCACCGCAGGTCGCACCGGCTTTGGTCACCGCGAGCACGGCATCGACAATCTCGCTCCACTTGTCGAACTGCTTCTGCTGAGTCGGTGTCGGATCCTGACCGACGATCCAGGTGCGCCCGTGGTCGGAGCAGTAGCCGTGATACGCGATGGACACATCTGTCCACAGCACGTCACCCTGCTGGATCTCGCGTTCGGTCGTCAGCAGGGGCAGGGCCAGATCGCCGGTGGTGGTCCAGGTTCCCTCCGCTCTCGACGAGGGCATGACCTGCCAGATGGAATCGAACATGTTGGTGGTGGCG
Organism: Mycobacterium sp. DL; assembly: GCF_039729195.1. Lineage (NCBI taxonomy): Bacteria > Bacillati > Actinomycetota > Actinomycetes > Mycobacteriales > Mycobacteriaceae > Mycobacterium > Mycobacterium sp. DL. The sequence continues at coordinate 5,379,447 of NZ_CP155796.1, read as the reverse complement.
CCGAGTTCGAAAGTGCGGCGCACGAATTCAGCCGATAGGTCGATCTGACGTTCACCAGGGGCCAGCGACTTCTGAATCTCGGCGACCGCCTGTTCGGTGATCTGACACGCTCGCCGGACACAAGCGACCTGGTCGATAGTCTTGACCAGTTTCGCGGCGCCGACCGCCGGGGCGGCATCCACCGGCGCGCTGGAGAACAGCGCACTGCCCGCCCGCCGCATCGCCCCGGTCAGCTCGTCGGTTGCGACTGTCGCGCCGGCCGGGATCAGTTGGGTCAATGTCTTCGCGAACTCGGCGACACCTTCGTCGAACTCCAGATAGACCGGCCCGTGTAGGTGATCATCGGGCAGATCTGACTCCATCGCCGAACCCTCGCGGAAGGGCAGGAACAGATGCGGGTGCTCGTCGTCGGCCAGCACGACTGCTACCGGTCGCTCGACATGTGACAACCCCGCGTCTGCCAGCGGCCAGCTGATCCCCGTCGCGTACATGACGTTGCCGTTACCCAGCAACACCAGCGCATCCACGCCCTGGTCGGCCATTGCGGCGTGCAGACGTACACCGACTTCTCTTCGTAACCGGGCGAAGTCGGGCTTCTCGGGGATGTCCAGCCACGTATGCCCGGTTCGGGCGATCCGGGTGACACCGGATCGAGCGGACGTCGTCGCCGTCACGACGCGTCAACCGGGAGGCCGAGGAACTTCTTGACGTTGGTGCTGACGATCTTGACCGCGTCGTCCGCACCCACCGCGTCGACGACCGACGCCAACGACTTCTCGGAGTAGCCGAAGGTGCTCTCGTTGTGCGGGTAGTCCGAGGACCACATGACGTTGTCGACACCGATGCGGTCGATCAACTGCAGGCCCAGCGGATCGACCATGAACGAGGCGCTCATGTGGTTGTCCCAGTAGTGCTGAACGCCGTGCTCGAGTTGGTGGTTGAACATGTGCCGGTAGGAGGCGAGCATGTGCTCGGCATCCTGCAGCGCGGTCGGCACCCAGGCGATCCCGCCTTCGAACCAGCCGATCTTCAGCGAGGGATGCCGATCGAGGATGCCGGAGAACACGTACTTGGCGAACTGCTCACGGAACGAGTCGACGTTGACCATCATGCCGACCACGACGCTGTTGTTCTGGCACGGCGTTTTCGGGGGCGTCTCGCCGATGTGATGGCTGACCGGCAACCCTGCCGCCTCGATCTCGTCCCAGACGGCGTCCATGGCGGTGCTGCCGTAGTCGTAGATGTTGCCGTCGTCGTCCTTGCCGGGGTTGAGCGGCAGCAGGAATGTCCGCAGTCCCAGGGACTTCAGCTCCTCGAGGGTGCTGCGCGTGCCACGGGGATCCCACCAGTTGATCAGGCCGACGCCGTTGAAGTGACCGTTGGAACGCTCCTGCAGGTCGGCGATGTGCTCGTTGTAGATCCGGAACACTCTCTCGCGCAGGGACTTGTCCGGGTAGTGGAACAGCGCCAGCACCGCGTTCGGGAAGGCCAGTTCCTTGTCGATGCCGTCCTGCTTGAGCTCCTTGATGCGCGCCTCGATGTTGTTCGACGCGGCCCCGGCGAGGTCGTCGTACTGCATGAGCACCCGGCCGAAATCGCCGCCGGTCCACGCCTTGCCCTTCATGCCGACCATGTACGCGCCGTCCTCGTACCAGATGCGCGGGGCCGCGCCCTTGAGTTCCTCGGGAAACCGCTCATAGAAGATGTCATCGGCGACCGAGATGTGATTGTCCGCCGAGAAGATCTCGGTTCCTTCGGGGAGTCCTGCGATACCGCCACTGGCGTGTCCGTGGCGGTTCTTCGGTGCGCCCCATCCTTCGGGGGGATAAAGCGTCGTCACCGGGCGGGTGGGCGAGGGAACTGTCGGAGTGGACATCGTTGGTGCTCCAATCGGGCTGTGGTGCAGGGCTGTTGATTTGCGCGGTGACTACCAGGCCACCGGAAGTTCGTAGACGCCGTAGGCGAGGCGATCGTGTTTGAACGGCACCTCGTCGAACGGGATCGCCAGCCGCATCGTCGGAATGCGGCGCAGCAGCGTGTGGAAGACGATCTGCAGTTCGGCGCGGGCGAGTTGCTGACCGACGCATTGGTGCCGTCCGTAACCGAACCCCAGTTGCTGGCCGGCGTCGCGAGTGAAGTCGAGCTTGTCGGGCTGCGGGAACGCGGCGGCATCCCAGTTGGCCGGAGCGAGGTCGATGATGATGCCCTCGCCCGCTCTGATGGTCTCCCCGGCGATCTCGATGTCCTCGATGGCCACGCGACGCTGACCGTTCTGGATGATCGACAGGTAGCGCATCAGCTCCTCGGCGGCGTTGGCGATGAACTTCGGGTCCTCGGAATCTCGCAGTAGCGCAGCCTGTTCGGGGTTCTCCAGCAACGCCAGCACGCCGATGCCGATCATGTTGGCGGTGGTCTCGTGGCCGGCGATCAGGAGCCCGGTGCCCAACTGCGCGGCTTCCTTCACGCTGATCTCGCCGGCGGTCACCCGTTCGGCGAGATCGGACACCGCGTCCTCGGACGGCTCGGCCATCTTCTTCTCGACGAGGTCGATCAGGTACTTGTGAAGGCTCATCGCCCCCTTCTGCATGGCATCCGCGGCCGCAAAGCGTGCCAGTCCGACGTTGGCGTGATGCTGGAAGAACTCGTGGTCCTCGTAGGGCACGCCGAGCATCTCGCTGATCACCTTGGTCGGCACGGGCAGTGCGAGTTTGGCGACGATGTCGGCGGGCTGCGGACCCGCGAGGATGTCATCGATGCATTCGTCGGTGACCTCCTGAATAGCCGACCGCAGCGCCTCGACTCGCCGGAAGGTGAACGGCTTGGACAACATCCGGCGGAACCGGGTGTGTTCCTCGGCATCGGCGGTGAAGACCGACCGGGGGCGCTTGTTCACCGTGGAGAGCATGTGCTCGTTCCAGTGCGGAAAACCCTCGCGACGGTCGTCGACACTGACCCTGGGATCGGCGAACAGTGTCTTCGCCACCTCGTGGCCGGTGATCAGCCAGGGTGTGGCGCCGTTCCAGATCCGTACCCGCGACAGCGGCCGGCTCTCCCCCATCTCGAGCATCGGCAGCGGCGGCGAGAACGGGCAGCGGGCTTCCCGCTCCATCGGGTACTCGGGGACGTCGGCCGAAACATGTTCGGCGGCAAGGGTGTCTGTCATGTCTTCTCCGTCATTCCTCGATCTGGATGGCCAGGGCCGGGCAGGCGGCCGCGGCCTTGCGGGTTTCCTCGGCGTGGGCTGGTCCGGGCTCGTCGACCAACAGCACCACCACGCCGTCGTCGTCGCGCTGATCGAACACGTCACCGGCGTTCATCACGCACATTCCGGAGGACACGCACTTGTCCTGGTCGACGGTGACCTTCATGTCAGGGCAACACCGTGACGGGGGCGTGCCAGAGTCCGACGATGGCGTCGATCAGGCCCGACGCGGCGGCCTGCCATGACGTCCGGGCGACCGGAGACCCCTGTGCCAGCAGCCGTTCGCGATCGGCGCAGCTGTGCATCAGCAGGTTGCGTCCCATGATGTTGCGCTCGATCCGGACATCGACGGGAAGATCCGGGAGGCAGGTGTTGATCCCGTCGAGCACCCGGACCAGCGACGGTGACGACAACGCGTCTTTGACGACGATGTTGTGATAGGCGGGATCAGTCATCACCTGCGCGGCGAAGCGCGCGTACCACGTCGGATTGCCCAGCGCGGCAAGGTGATCGGTCAACGGACAGACCAGCGCGGCGACCCAGTCCCGCATCTGTGTCGAGTCGCCGATGTCGGCGATGCGCCGTTCCCGGAGCTCCTCGATCGGCAGTCGATGCTTGTGCTCGATCGCACGCACCAGATCGGTCTTGGTACCGAAGTGGTATCCGACGGCCGCGTTGTTGCCCTGCCCCGCCGCTTCACTGACCTGCCTGTTCGACACGGCAAACACACCGTGTTCCGCGTAGAGACGCTCAGCTGCCTTCAGGATCGCCTCTTGCGTACCGGTGGCGCGATCGGCGCGCACGCTGCGGGCTGTGGTCACCCCTTCAGTGAACCCGGTCACACTGGCTAAGTCAAGCGACTGATTTAAAGAATCATCCCGGAGTCGGTGCGTCGGACTTCGCGGACCTGCGGACGAGGACTTTGCCGGCGACGGTGCCGCCATCGATCGGCAGCACGGTGCCGGTCACGTAACGCGACCGGTCCGTCGCGAAGTAGAGAGCCGCCTCGGCGACGTCGTCGACGGTGCCCTCCCTCTTGAGCGGCCGGTCGTCGCGCATCTGCTGGCGGATCTTCGCCTCGAACTGCTCGAGTTTCTCCAGATCCTCCCCGGCCGCCGACTTGCGCACGATTGCGGTGCGGATGTTGCCCGGAGCGATCGCATTCACACGAACCTCGTAGTGCGCCAACTCGATTGCCGCACACTTGGTGAACTGGATGACCGCCGCTTTCGACGCACGGTAGGTCATCACCCCGCCACCGGCCTGAATGCCGCCGATCGAGGTCAGGTTGATGATCGAGCCGCCGCCGTTCTCGGCCATGTGCCGACCGGCGTCGCGGGTACCGGCCATCACCGCCAACAGATTGACCGACATGACCTTGTGGAAGTCGGCGAGGTCGTCGTCGAACAGGCGCCGGTGCATGGTGCCCGACACCCCGGCGTTGTTGACCATCACCTGCAGACCCCCGAAACGGTCGACGGCCGTCGCCACCAGTCGGGCCACCTGATCGATGTCGGACACATCGGCCTCGACGAACAGTGCGTCGGCGCCGAGTTCGGTCGCCAATGCCGTACCGCTGTCGCCGTCGAGATCGCAGAACACCACCTTTGCGCCCTCGGCCGCGAACCGTCGCACCAGACCGGCGCCCAGACCGGAGGCACCGCCGGTGACGATCGCGACCTTGCCTGCGAGTTCAGTCATTGGAGGATCCCTTCGAAGAAGTCCAGCAGCAGCGCATTGACGGCCTCGGGTTGCTCGATCTGCGGACAGTGACCGGCATCCTCGATCACCGCGGCACGGCCGTGCGGAATCTGCGCGGCGATCTGGGCCGACCACCCCGCAGGCAGCAGTTTGTCGCCCTGCCCCTCCACCACCAGGACCGGGACGGTGATGCGGTCGTAGGCCCGCGCGCTGCTCGGCGTCGACGGCGCATCCAGGCCGGGACGGCGAAAGCGTGCTGCCGCCAACGACTCCCACGCACCGGGAGCGATACTCGACTCGTAGCGACGCTGCACGTAGGTTTTGTCCTGCGGATACGACGGGTCGAAGAACAGGGCCTCGACGATCCGGCGCATGCCGGCCACGGTGGCGTCGTAGTCGTAGAGCGCACCGACGTACTCGTTGCGCTGGATGTCCCCACCGCCGCAGATCGTCACCAGACTGCGGGCAGGCAACAGAGGGGAATCCGATGTGGCATCGACGAGCATGTTGACGGCGCCCATCGAGTTACCGACGAAGTGCGCGGCCTCGATACCCATCACCTCGCAGAAGCGCGCGATGTGTCTGATCCGCATGCCCCGCCCATCGGTGAAGTCCACCACCTTGGCCGATCCACCGAACCCGAGCATGTCGGGAGCGAGCACACGATGGCGGGCGGCCAGCGCGTCGACGGTGTGCTCCCATCCGATCGCCGCGTCGGCCCCGAACTCGCCTCCGTGCAGCAGGACGATCGGATCACCTTGTCCCGCTTCCAGGTAACTGGTGAGCAGGCCGTCGACCAGCACAGTGTGCCGATCGGTCACGCCGTCGCCTTCGCGGTCCCCGCGAACGCCAGCAGCTGGGTGGCCAGCAGGTCGAGCTGAGTGCCGACGGCGGCGCCCTGGTCGGAGTCGGCGAGCCCACCCGACGGATCCCAGACGTTCTCGGCGGAGTTGATGGCCACACCCAGCGGCGTCGGCCAGGCCCGCAGCGCGTGCCCGATGCCCCGCAACTGGGTCAGCGTGCCGACCGCCGCCTGCCAGCCGTAGGCGCAGCTGATGCAGCCCCACGGCGTGTTGTCGAGGTAGACGCGCGGGTCCTCCCGGAGGTCCTCGATGTAGTCGAGCGCGTTCTTCACCAGCCCGGACACCGCGCCGTGGTACCCCGGTGAGCCGACGACGACCGCGTCGGCATCCCGCAGGGCCGTCACCAGTTCGAGCGCGCGCGGTGTGCGGTTCAGTTCGTGTGGTGCGTACATCGGCAGGTCGAGGTCCTCGGCCGCGAACAGCCGGGTTCGTCCCCCTTGGCGCTCGACCGATTCCAGGCAGAGACGCAACGCGCGTTCAGTCGACGAGTTCGCTCGCAGCGTTCCGCCGAGACCGACGATGAACGGTGTTCTGATACTGGTCAATTCATCACTCACTTGATCGCAATCGGACTGACAGGGGCTCCCACCGCACCGACAACCTTCAGCGGCGACGCGATGAGCTGGAATTCGTAGACGCCGTCTGCGGCGCAGTCGGCCGCCAACGGGCCGAGGTCCCAGTACTCGCCGAGCATCAGCCCCATGTCGCGCAGGCACAACATGTGCATCGGCAGGAACGTGCCCTCGACGCCCTGGGCCGGATCGGGATCCTCGACCATCAGGTTGTCCGCAGCCACGGCAGCGACGTCGTGCCTGTGCAGCCATGACGCACACGTCCAGTCCAGGCCGGAGCCGGCTTCCGCACCGTCACCGGTGGACAGGAAGCGCGTCCACCATCCGGTGTGCACGACGATGATGTCGCCCGAACGGATCTCCACACCCTGCCGGGCGGCGATCTCATCGAGTTCGGCCGGCGTGATCGGTGTACCGGGCTCACAGAACGTCTCGAGACCGCGGTGCGCCACCACGTCGAGCAGCACACCCCGCGACGTGATGCCCTTGGCGTCGACCTTTTCGATACCGCAGTGGAAGGCGCCGAAGCTGGTCACCGAATCGGCGGGGAAGCCGTTGTAGAGCTTGTCCTCGTAATAGACATGCGACAGGGCGTCCCACTGGGTGGCGGCCTGCAGCGGCATCACGATCATGTCGTCGTTGAAGCGGAACGGGTTGTCGGCGAAGAAGGCGCTGACGTCGGCGGCCACCGCGTTACGCAACCATGCCGGGCCGTACCGGACCAGTGTCGACGCGTCTCCACCGTCGACGGTCATCACGTGGACCGGGTTCTGCCGGAACTTGAACGCGCCCTGCGGGCCCGCCGAGCCGAAGTCGCCACCGAGGGAGATGACCTTGCCCTTCTTGACCATTGCCGCCGCCTCGGCGACCTTGTCGGCCGTGATGAGGTTGAGCGTGCCGACCTCGTCGGCGTCGCCCCAGCGGCCCCAGTTGCGCACCTCGTCCGCCATCTGCCGGAAGTCGGTCATGCTACCGGCCATGATCAGCTCCCCTGGGCCAGTTGGGCAGTGCGAATGCCGGTGGACAATCGCTCCGCGAGAATACCGCCGTCGGTCCACAGCACCTGCCCGGTGATGTACCCGGCAGCAGGGCTACCCAGATACGCCAGCACCACGGCCTGCTCCTCGGCGGTCGACACCCGGCCCAGTGGCGCGGTGAACGAGTCCAGATACTGCTGTCCATAGGCGGACCGCAACTGGTCGAGTATCGGGGTCTCGGTGACCCCGGGAGCGGTGCAGTTGATCCGGATGTCCCGGGAACCCAGGTCGCAGGCGCGCCGCATTCCGTAGAGGATGATCGCCTCCTTGGAGAGGCGGTAGCCGCCATCGGCGAGCGCGTCCGGATTGTCAGCGCACCAGGCTAATCCGGCGTCGACCGAGTCTGTATCGAGCAGGCCCTGGGTGGTGTGGGCGTTCTCCCGGTACGACGCCGCCGCCAACGAGGACACGTTGCAGATCGCTGAACCGGAAACCATCCGGCCCACGAGCGCCTCCGTGAACTGCCGCATTCCCAGGAAGTTGATCCGGACGACCTGGACCGGATCCCCGATGCCCGAGGACACCCCGGCCACGTTGAAGAGCACGTCGACGGGGCCGTCCACGGTGGCGGCGGCCGCGTCGACCGAGCCGGGATCCGCCAGGTCGACCGCGACGAACTCGTCTACCGCAGAATGCGATTCAGCCGGAGCGCAGCGGTCCAGACCCGTCACCCGTGCGCCGAGATCGTGGAGTTGGTGCGCCAGCTGCGCGCCGATGCCCGAGGCGCAGCCGGTGACCACGACATGCTTTCCGTCGTAGCGGACCAGCCGGTCGAGGGTGGTCACGCTCAGCTCGCGGCTTGCTTGGCCTTGGCGTCCTTCTCCGCTTGCGCGGCCTTGACCCTGCCTTCGTTGATCTCCGCCATCGCCTCGGGGATCTCGCCGGCGGTGAACTTGCCACCGCGGCCGGTGGGCAGCCCGCCGAATTCGTAGGTCTCGTCGAACAGCGGTGCGTCCCAGTCCTGCCGTCGCGCCTCGACCTTCTCGATCACCGGCTCGAGACGTTTGGCCTTGTCTGCGACCGCTTTCGCGTCACGCTCGATGAACTCGGGCAGGATCTCCCTGCCCATGATCTCGATGGACTCCATCGTGCCCTCGTGGCTGCGCGGGTTCAGCAGCAGGATGATCTCGTCCACGCCGCTGGCTTCATAACCGCGCAGGAACTCCCGGACCGTGTCCGGCGAGCCGATCGCACCGCGCCCCGGTCCGTAGGCCAGCGTCGGGTCCTCCTTGACGGCCGCTTCGTAGCGTTCCCACACCTTGGTACGGCCGGGAGTGTGCATGCCGGTCAGGTAGTAGTGCATGATCCCGAACGAGAAGAAACCGCCACCGATGCCGAGCCGTTTGAGCGCCTCGTCGTCTGATTTGGCCACCATCATCGACAGGTCGCCACCGATCGCCAGCAGATTCGGGTTGATCGCCGGGGTGATCGGGGTGCCCTTCTCCTCGAACTCTGCGTAGTAGCCGTCCACCCGGTCCTTGAGCGCCTCCGGGCCCGTGTACGCGAAACTCAGTGCGCCGATGGCCTTCTGGGCGGCCATCTGAACCGACGATGGCCGGGTGCACGCGACCCAGACCGGCGGGTGCGGCTTCTGCAGAGGTTTGGGGATCACATTTCGGGCGGGCATCTCGACGTGCTCGCCCTTGAACCCGGTGAACGGCTCCTCGGTCATGCACCGGATGGAGACCTCGAGTGCTTCTTCCCACTGCGCGCGCTTGTCGGCCGGGTCGATGTCGAAACCGCCGAGTTCGGCGACCGAGGACCCTTCACCGGTTCCGAATTCCACGCGGCCGTTGGACAGATGGTCCAGTGTGGCGACCCGCTCGGCGATCCGCGCGGGGTGGTTGATCGGGGGCGGAAGGTGCATGACCCCGAAACCGAGCCGAATGTCCTTGGTGCGCTGGCTGGCTGCGGCCAGGAACATCTCGGGTGCGGTGGAGTGGCAGTACTCCTCGAGGAAGTGGTGCTCGGTGAGCCAGACGGTGGAGAACCCGGCCTTGTCAGCGAGTTCCACCTCGTCCAATCCATGTTGGAACAGCTGGTGTTCGTCGTCCTCCGACCAGGGCCGGGGCAACGGGAACTCGTAGAACAGCGAAATCTTCACTTCTGTTTACCTCCTTGACGATCCGGCAAGACCGGTGGCTGGATCTGGGTTGAATCGGCGATGTGTCTGGCGGCCACGTACCCGAAGGCCATGGCGGGTCCGATGGTTGCGCCCGCACCCGCATAGCTGCGCCCCATCACGGCGGCGGACGCGTTGCCAACGGCGTAGAGCCCACCCACGACGCTGTCGTCGGACCGCAGCACTCGGGCGAACTCGTCGGTGCTCAACCCTCCCGACGTGCCGAGATCACCCAGGATGATCTGGAATGCGTAGTACGGCGGCTCCCCGAGCGGGTGCAGGTTCGGGTTGGACAGTGTCGGATCGCCGTAGTAGTTGTCGTAGGCGCTCTCACCGCGACGGAAGTCGTCATCGTGGCCTGCGCGGGCCAGCTGGTTGAATCGCTCTGCGGTGGCCCGCAATCGGGCTCCGGGCACCCCGATCTGATCGGCCAGTTCCTCCCACGTGGCGCCCTGTTTCACCACACCCGACTCCAACCAGGCCGCGGGCACCTTCCGACCGGTGGGCACCGGTGCGAACGGGATCTTCGGGATGGGCAGATGCCCGGCGACGACGTAGCGGTGGAAGGACCGGATGTCGGTGACGAGCCAGCACGGGATGTGGGTCACGCCGGAGCGCTGTCCGTCGATCATGGCGTGGGCGAAGTCCATGTAGGGCGCCGCCTCGTTGATGAATCGCTCGCCGGCACCGTTGACGACGAACTGCGCGGGCATCATGCGCTCGTTGAGCATGAACTGCAGCCGACCGTCCGGCCAGCAGATCGCCGGGAACCACCAGGCTTCGTCGAGCAGTTCGGTGGCGGCGCCCACCTTCTCTCCGGCCCGGATCCCGTCACCCATGGCGGCGGGATTGCCGAAGCTCCAGTCTTTCTCGACCTCCGGCAGGTGCTCGGAACGCCATTGCATGTCGTGGTCGAAGCCGCCGCTGGCGATCACGACACCACGGGCAGCCCTGATCCGGACTACGCGTCCGTCCTTTTCGACCACCGCACCGATCACCGCACCGTCGACGTCGGTGATCAACTCCGTCATCGGAGAGCCGAGCCACAGCGGGATGTCCTGCTGCTTCATCGCCAGCCGCAGCCGCGCCGCGAGCGACTGGCCGATCGCGGCCATCCGGTCGCCGAACACCCGCGCCCGGACCATCCGCCAGATCAGCTTCACCAGCACCGCCTTGCCGCGCCACGACTGCCGAACCTGGTAGAACAGCCGCAAGTCCTTGGGACCGAACCAGATTCCCCTGGGGGCCAGAGCGAGCGGCGCCAGCAGGTTCTGCTCCTCGTCGCCCAACACGCGCAGGTCGATGGCCTCCACGTTGATCGTGCTGCCCAGCGCGGAGCCTCCGGGGGCTTCCGGGTAGTAGTCGGCGTAGCCGGGTTTCCACACGAACTCCAGCCACGGACTGAGCTTCTCGAGGAACTCCATCATCTCCGGGGCGGCATCGACGTACATGCGCAGCCGGGCGTCGCTCACCAGACCGCCGGTGATCTCCTTGAGGTAGGTGAACACGTCGTCGGGGTCGGGCACGTGACCCGCGCGCCGCTGCGACGGCGCACCCGGCACCCAGATCCCACCACCGGACAGCGCTGTCGAACCGCCGAAGTGGGCGGACTTCTCCACCACCAGCGTGTCGAGTCCGGCGGCATCGGCGGCCAGCGCGGCCGTCATCCCGCCGCCACCGGAACCGATCACCAGAACGTCGGTGACGTGGTCGAAATCCGGATCGGTTGCCGGGCTCATGGCGTGCTCACCGCCGTCCTGATGGCAAAACCCGCGATCAACTCCGGCGCAGCGCGGTAGAAGCGATCGTTGGTGCGGTAGCTCCCCTGTGCAGCCAGTGCGGCGAACGCCGCCACCCAGGTCCGGACCTCGTGTGCGGAGTTCCCCGCCTGCGCCGCCATCCAGTTGTTGTCCCAGGCGTCGACCTCGTCCAGCCTCCCGGTGTCGACGAGGTCCAGAAAAGCCTGATCCCATTCGGGATTGAGCGGAGCCAGGCCGCCCCTGCCCGAGGCGAATTCGCGCGCGGCATCGATCACCGCCACCTGGCGGGCCTGCCGCTGCTCGGTTGTCATGGGCTTGCCGTGCACGATCCGATCCAGCGCGGCCGGCGGCGCGGTGGCCAGCGTCGGCACCGGCGGATCGTGGGACAGACCGCCGGACCCGATCACCAGCACCCGCTTGCCCAGGCCGGACAGATGTGCGCCGACGGCGGCGCCGAGCGCGCGGACCCGGTGCATCGGGCCCAGCGGAGTCGCCACCGAATTGATGAACACCGGGATCACCGGTTTGGCCACGGCATCGCCGAAGAGCTTCTCCAACGGCTGCACCGTGCCGTGGTCGACGTGCATCGCCGCAGAGATGGCGACATCGACCCCGGCATCGAGAACTGCTCGGGCACAGTCGGTCGCCAGGCCCGCCGGCACGTCGAGAGCTCCCCGGTAGGTGCCGTAGTCACCCACACCCTCGGCGGCGGTGCCGATGCAGAACGGCGGCATCACGTTGTAGAAGAAGCCGTTGTAGTGGTCCGGGGAGAACGTGACGACAAGCTCGGGATCGAAGGCGGCCACGAACTCCCGGGTGTTGGCGATCGCCGACCCGATGTCGTCAAGGAGTTCCTGCGACGGTCCCGGAAGATTCAGTAGCGGACTGTGCGACATGCAGCACAGCGCGATCTGAGTCGTGGCCATTCGAATCGGAGCCTCCTCCCTGGGTCAGATGGAGTACGTCGACAAGCGCCTCCGACATCTCTGGTGCGCGCTGAGCGATGCACGCCCCGGCGATACACCGATCGGGTCGGATGAACAGCACCGAATCGGTGTACACGTCGAACCATGACTTGAGTGCACCCGAGCGGTCCCCGACGGTCGTGACATCGGCGTCGTCATGTCCGGTCCAGTGCAACTGGGTCATCGGCCGTGCTTCGACGAACCTCGCCCCCAGCGCTTTCCACCGGTCGAATGCGGCATCACCGAGAACAGCGCGCAGATTGTTGCTCCAGCACAGCACGGCGAATCCCGAGCCGAGCACGTCGTCGAGGAGCACGTTCTGCCGATCGCGGGTGTCCACGCGCGGCTGGATGAACAGCGTGCCTGTCGGCGAGCTCACCCCGGGCCCCGCAGCGTCCGCATGATGGACCGCGCCCTGCTGGTATCGCGGCATCGGCTTGAACCGCATCTCCAGCACATACCGTTTCAGCGACGGCACCACCGACGCGGCGTGAATGACACGGTCCCGCAACGCAGCTATCCGTCGATTCGTCGGCGAGATGACCCGGCCCACCATCGTCGACAGGTCGATCATGGCGCGCGCGTGCTTGCGACGCTCGACGTCGTAGGTGTCGAGCAGCGCTTCGCCGGCCTGCCCGGTCACCACTGCGGCCAACTTCCAGCCGAGATTGGCGGCATCCCGGATTCCGCTGTTGTAACCCTGGCCCTGCCACACCGGCATCAGGTGCGCGGCGTCACCGGCCAGCAGGAGTCGGCCCTCCCGGAAGGAGCCGGCGATCCGTGAGTGGTGCGTGTACACCCGGTGGCGGATCATGTCGACGCGCTCGGGATGCGGAACCAGTTGCGCGAGCATGCGTCTGACGAAGGCCGGATCGTCGGCCAACTCGTCCGATTCGTCGGGATGGATCAGGAACTCGAAGCGCCGGATGCCGTGCGCGATGGAGATCGAGACATAGGGTCGCCGAGGGTCCGCCCCGACCTCGCTGTTCGGGTGGCCCAGCGGATCATTGGCCACGTCGACGACGAGCCAGCGCGTGGATGACGTGGTGCCGTCGAACGACACACCCATCAGGCGCCGCGTGACGCTGCGGCCGCCGTCGCAGCCCACCAGGTAGCGGGCGCGTACCGGATCCCGGCCGTCGCTGAACTGCACCGTCACGCCGTCCGAGGTCTGCACGCACGTCTGCATCTGCCGACCGAACCGGACCTCGACATGATCGAATCGATCGAGGCCACGGCACAATTCAGCATCGACCATGGGCTGGACGAAGCCGTTTCGCTTGGGCCAGCCGAATCGGGCGTCGGGCGGGGCCATCTGGACGAGCAGCCGGCGCTTGGCATCGAAGAAGCGCAGGATCTGATTCGGCACGGTGTGCGGCAGCACACGATCCACCAGTCCGATCGACTGGAAGGTGCGCAGCGCCTCGTCGTCGAGGCCGACCCCCCGGGGATAGTCGATCAGGGTGTCGCGCTCCTCCACCACCAGAGTGCGAACACCCTGCAGGCCAAGGATGTTCGCCAGGGTCAGTCCGGAGGGCCCGGCCCCGACGATGACGACGTCGACGTCGTTGTGGGTTGTCATCGGCGCACTCGGTTCGGCGCGTGGGTGCTCATCGCACCCCCAACAGGAAGTCCAGATGCAGCCGGTCGAATGTCTTGGGGTCCTCGTACTGCGGCCAGTGCCCGCAACCCGGCATCACCTCGAACCGGGCGCCGGGGATCATCGAGGCGATGCGGCGACCCTCGTCGACATCGGCGGTCGGATCGTCGCTGGTCCACAACACGAGGGTGGGCGCGGTGATCGCGCCGTACTCGTCGGGGCCGAGCAGATTGCGCGCGCGGATCTGCGGATCCTGCAGCGCCATGATGTCTTTCATCGCGGAGACGAACCCGGGTTGCCGATAGACGCGCTGCCGACTGGCGACGATGTCGTCGTAGTCCTTCGACTTGTCGGCCATCAGCCATTTGATGCGTGCCTGCACCGTTTCCCACGTCGGATCCTCTGCCGCGGCCATCGACAAACTGACGATCCGCTTCATCACCTCGGGATCGGCCTGCGAGCCGCCGGCGGTGTTGAGCACCAGGCGCCGCACCCGTTCTGGGTGATCCACCGCGATGCGGGCGGCGACCCAGCCACCCAGCGACTCACCGCTGATGTCGGCGCGTTCGGCGCCGATCGCGTCGAGGAACGCGACCAGATGATCGACGTAGTGCGCAATCTCGAGGTCATGTCCCGGCTTGTCGGTGTACCCGTGGCCGAGCATGTCGATCGACCAGGTCGAGAAGTGTTCGGCGTGCGCCTGCAGATTGCGGACATAGGCCTCGGCGTGGCCCCCCGACCCGTGCAGCAGCACCAGCGCAGGACTGTGCGGGTCACCGGCGTGCAGGTAGCGGGTACGGACTCCGCCGGCGTCGAGATACCCCTGGGAGAACGCGACACCCTGAAGGTCGCTCCACACGCTCTCGAACTCCGCCACCCCGCACCCCTTTCCGTGTGGTCGGGCCTCGCCTCAGGCCTTGACGGCGAGAATCGAATTCTCGTATGTTGTAAGCACTCTGCTCATTTATCGCACATCTACGTGCACTATAGTCAGAGCATCACTCTCATGAGTGCGCCTGTCAAGGAAGGCCCGTATGACTCGACCGTTTGTCGAACCGGGGACACCTGCGGCGACCCCCGGTGCACCCGGATCGCAGACGCTCGCCCGGGGTCTGAGCGCTCTGCAGTTGGTCGCCAATTCACCGGCGGGGCTGACCGTCACCCAGGTCGCCGACGACATCGGGGTGCACCGCACGATCGCCTACCGACTCCTCAGCACGCTGGCCCAGTTCCGGTTCATCGCCAAAGGTGAGGACGGTCGGTACCGGTCCGCGGCAGCACTGGCCGTGCTCGGCGCTTCGTTCGACAACAACGTCCGCCAGCTGTGTGTGCCGACCCTGCGTGGTCTCGCCGACGAACTCGGCACCACCGTGTCACTGCTGGTGGCCGAGGGCGATCAGCAGGTCGCGGTTGCGGTGATGGTCCCCACCAACGTCTTCTACCAACTGTCGTTCCACGAGGGCAGCCGGTACCCGCTCGAGCGTGGCGCCGCCGGCATCGCGCTACTGGCGAGCATGGCGCCACGTCCCGCAGAGCGCCCGCTCGTGCCGCTGGCCCGCCAGCAGGGTTGGGTGATCACCCACGGCGAGATCGAACCCAACACCTTCGGCCTGGCGGTGCCGGTGCGCCGCAGGCCGCCGTCGCCGCCCACGTGCATCAACCTGATCTCACATCGTGAAGACGTCGTCGTAGAAGGTCGCGACTCAGTCATCAAGGCGGCCAACGAATTATCGGCCCTCCTCAGCTGAGGGCGGGAACGACCGGAGGGAGACAGCGGTGACCGATTGGGACCACGACGTCGATGTCGTCGTGCTCGGCAGTGGCGGCGCGGGGCTGACCGCGGCGCTGACCGCGGCGGCCAACGGCGCCTCGGTGGCGGTGTACGAGAAAGCGGCGACTGTCGGCGGGACGACCGCGGTGTCCGGCGGGATCGTGTGGATTCCCGCCCACCGCCGGTCCTCTGAAGGTGAGCTGACCGCCGAGGATGCGATGGCCTACCTGCGCGCCCAGTCCCTCGGCTACATGGACGACGAACTGGTGGAGACGTTTGTCGGCACCGGGGCGGCGATGCTCGACTTCGTCGAGGCGCACAGCGAGCTCGAGTTCGAGGTTGCCGCAGGGTTCCCGGACTACAAGCCGGAACTACCCGGCGGTCGACCCGCAGGCGGACGGTCACTGAACGCCCGGCCCTTCGACCTGTCGCGGCTCGGCGCCTGGAGCAACCGAATCACCTCCTTCCCGGCCGATTTCAGCAACGTCGGCATCGACGCCGAGACACGTGCCCGCATCCACGCCTCTGTCGAGGACATGTCGGGCGACTTCTGCGTGGCCGGGACGGCATTGATCGCCGGGCTGTTGAAGGGTCTGCTCGATGCGGGCGTGGTCCCCCAGACCGATTCGCGTGCCGTCGAGCTGATCGCTGATCCGCTGGGGATCGTCGGGGTGCGAATTGCTCAGGGTGACAGCGAGTTCCAGGTGCGCGCGCGCCACGGCGTGGTACTGGGCACCGGCGGCTTCGAGTGGGACGAACGTCTGGTCGAGGCGTATCTGCGGGGCCCGATGCGCGGTGCGGTCTCCCCACCCACCAACACCGGCGACGGGTTGCGGATGGCGATGGCGCACGGCGCCGACCTGGCCAACATGGGCGAGGCGTGGTGGGTTCCCATCGTGCAGATCCCCGGCGACACCTTCAACGGCCACCCCCGCAGCCGCAGCGTCCGACTCGAGCGCACCCGCCCGAGAAGCATCATCGTCAATCGGGCCGGCAACCGGTTTCTCAACGAGGCGGGCGAGTACAACTCGATGGCGGGTCCGTTCCACTTCCTGGACCCCAGACTCGGGTACGCCAACGACCCGGCCTGGATCGTGTTCGACTCGCTGCACCTCAAGCACTACGGCTTCCTCGGAGTCGATCCGGACGGACCCATCCCCGATTGGTTCTGCCAGTCCACCGATCTCGACGAACTCAGCGACAAGACCGGGATCGACGCCGACGGCCTGAGACGGACGCTGCACGCGTGGAACGCCGCCGTCGCCGGGGACGTCGATCCCGAGTTCGGCCGCGGCGCAAGCGCATACGACGGGTACTGGGGCGATGACAAGGCGACCACCCCCGCCGGGAGGACCCTCGGCCCCATCGACACCGCCCCGTACTTCGCGGTACCGGTGTCCATCGGCGCGATGGGCACCAAAGGCGGCCCACGAACCGACCGCGACGGCCGCGTCCTCCACGTCAACGGCACCGCGATCACCGGTCTGTTCGCCGCGGGCAACGCCATGGCCGGCGCCACCGGGAAGGCCTACGGCGGCGCGGGCGGAACCCTCGGTCCGGCCATGGTGTTCGGCTACCGGGCCGGCCACGCCGTCGCCACCGGCACATCGGTGTCCTGGCGCGACTCCTAGCTGCCCAGTTGCGCTAACCGACGATCGTTGAGCCGACAATGTAGGTGCCGATCAGTAGCGTCGCGATGAGCATGACCCACCCGTCGGTCAGTCGACGCAGCCATATCGGCGCGTGACGCACTTCCATGAACTCTCGCAGGATGATGCGCATCTTTATCAGGGCGATCACAATGGCGCTCACGGTGACAACGGGACTGGCCCGCAACGTTTCGGCGGTGTCTACGCTGTGATCCATCCAGACGTACACCAGAGTCATCGCCGATAGCGTCAGCCAGGCGATCAAAAGTCTTTTGCTGAATGTGACACCCACAGTTCACCTCACAATGTAGAGCAACGCGAATATGAGCACCCACAGGAAATCGACAGTGTGCCAATACGTTGCGCCTGTCTCGACAATCTCCTGGGACCGCCTGGCGGGGCTCCACAGTCGATAGATGACGACCCCGAGCACCACAAAGCCGATCAACACATGCAGGCAGTGGATCGAGGTCAGGAAGAAGTAGTGCTGGAAGAACTCATCACTGGTGAAGGTGTTCCCGATGTGGATCTCCTTGACCCACTCGACCACCTTGGCGACGAGGAAGACCACACCGAAGAAAACGGTCAGAAAGGCGCTGGTCAGCGCAGACCGATACGCTCCCTCGCGGGAGGCTTGGACGCATCGCGCGATCGCCCAGGAACTCAGCAGCAAAACGATTGTGTTGAACACCCCGAAACGCAGATCCAGGTCGGCCTGCGACTGGAGGAACAGCTCCTCGTTCTGGGTGCGGGAAAAGAGATAGACCGAGAAGTAGCCGGTGAAGAGCAGTGACTCGAAGAGCACAAACGCCCACATGTCCGGCTGCCCAGGGATGAAATGTGGCTTCTGGTCCCGCCTTTTCATCTTCGGACCGGCGAGGTTCGTCATCGAACTGCACCCACAGTCGACGCCTCCGGGTTTCCTGCGGGCGGATGGTCCGGCAGCGGGCCTGCACCAAAATCTTCACGTTCGATCATCCTGCGCAACAGCACGATGAAGGCCCCGGTGTAGATCCCGAACACGACCATGTTGATCCACCAGGCGATCGCGCCGTTCCACGCGAAGACGCCGCGGTCGAAAATCCAGGCGGGCGCCACGACAACCTCGGTCAGCGCGTTGCACAGATTGAGGTAGCCGAACCACTTCGGGAACACCCGGTTCTTGTCGATCAGAACGGCCACCATCCAGACCAGGGAACCGATCAAGAACACGCCCATGGTTCCGCTGAACGACAGGAACGCGAAATCAAAAAGCCACTGGATCAGTTGCGGGTCGCGGTCCGTCCGCAGGGCACCAACGGTCATCGCGATGGCCATCACCAGCATGCCAGGGATGGCGCTGAGCGCGTACATGACCAGATACGAGTACGCGAATACAGGACTCACCGACATGCGACGCATCGAGTAGGCCAGCAGCGCGTTCATCGGCGCGCACATTCCCGAGATCAGGAACACCACACCGAACCCAGCGAGAATGCCGAACTGATGATCATTGATCCACCGCACCACCGTGGGGGTGTCCCAGGCAGGACTCGGGGGCGGCTGTACGCGCGTGACCACAAAGAACAACACGCCCCACAACTGGTAGAAGACCACCATCACCCACCAGGCGAACCACAGTTCCCTCTTCGGGTGGTGGCGGATGTTCCACACCAGTCGACTCAGCGTCGAGCCGATGGGCAGCGTCACGTCGAACGCCGGTCTGTTCATACAGCGACCCCGTCCTGTGCGCGCTGTCGCCGGATAGTTTGGCCAACAACGATTCCCATGACGACGATCCACACAGTGATAGCAACGTTCTTGGTCCAGAACGACAACATGCCGTCCCACGCGAGAGGCCCGCGCATCGCAAGCGCGGTGAAGGCGGCGGGCATCAGGGCCACCGCGACAACAACATTGAAGTGTGCGACCCACAATGTGAAGACGGGTCGAGGCTGTTGATCCCAGTAAATCGCCAGCGCCAGCAACAAACATTGCGCGATCAGGTACGGAACAAGAATCGTGAACGTCAGCCACGCGAGATCGTTGAACATTTGCGTCAACTCCGGAGCTCGGTCCGGTCGGAAGGCTCCCAACAACCAGAACATGTTGGCAATCAGGAAAAGGCAGGGCGGACCGCCGGCACAGGCCAGCAGACTGTAGGACAGGATCGGCGTCCGGTGAGCCATCCGCCGGACCTGAATCACCAACAGCATCAACAGCGGTATCAATCCGACCCCGAACCAGTTGAACAGGATCATGCTGTACCGGATCCGCGCGGTCTCATCGCGATAGAAGGCGGCGACCTCCTCGGCCGGCATGGTTGGCGACATCGGGTGCACGAATCCCGGAAAGAGCAGAAACGCCGATACCCAGATGACGGCCACCACGGGCAATGTCCAGAACAGGATCAGTTCGCCATCCGTGCGTCTCATCGTCGCGCCCTCTATCGTCCTCAGCGGTTGGTTGCCGATCGGCAACTGCGAAAGTAGCCGATCGGCAACCGCGGGGTCAACAGCTGAGGAGCTAGGCTCAGCAATGTGACCTCCGCACAGCAAGATCGCAGGTTCAGCGAGATCACGCGCACCGCCGCGCAGACCAGGGTGCTCGACGCAGCGTTGAAATTGATCGCCGAGCACGGCGTCAGCGGAACGTCTCTGCAGATGATCGCCGACGCGATGGGCGTGACGAAGGCCGCCGTCTACCGGCAGTTCAAGACCAAGGAAGAGATCGTCGTCGCCATCACCGAGCGGGAGATGGCCACACTGGAGGATGCGGTCGAAGCTGCTGAGGCCGCGGGGCACCCGGTACAGGCGCGCGAAGTTCTCCTCGACCGGATGATCGACCAGGCCATCGAACGCCGCGGGGTGGTCAGCGTGCTGCAGTTCGATCCGGTGATCATCCGCCTGCAGGCCGAACACGAACCGTTCCAACGATTCATCGAGCGCCTCTACGCCGCACTGCTGGGCACCGAGGCCGGTGTCGAGGCACGCTTCCACGCGGCAATGCTGTCGAGCGCGATCAGCGTCGCGGTCATGCACCCTCTCATCGCCGACTTCGACGCGCCCACGCTCCGCGCCCAGTTGACGCAGATGACGCGCCGCATGCTGGATCTGCCTGGCTCGGGTCAGGATTCGGCAGGAGAACCGAAGAGTCGCTCCGCGGCGGTGTAGGGATCGTCGCGGCCGTCGGCGACCGCTTGCGCCAGTCGCTCCAGATCCGGGTGGCTGCGCAACCGCGTCTGCGCCAACGACAGAATCTGAGAACGCGCACGGGCGATCCGCCGAGGCGCCGTGTCGCTGCGATGGTACGCGTCGATCGCGTCGACCAGTTCGACGATGCCCTCACCCTGTGCGGCAACAAGTTTGAGGATCGGGGCCTCGGTCTCTGCATGCAGGTCACGCACCGTCTGGTCGGCACCGTCACGGTCGGCCTTGTTCACGACGACGATGTCGGCCACCTCGAGAAGCCCCGCTTTGGCGGCCTGCACCGCGTCGCCGGCGCCGGGGTTCAGGATCACCACGGTCGGCTCGGCGACCGCCGCGATCTCGATCTCTGACTGCCCGACTCCGACGGTCTCGAGGACGACCAAGTCATAGGACAGCGCGGTCAGGAGTCTGATGGCTGCGGGCACGGCTGCGGCGAGGCCGCCGAGATGCCCGCGCGCCGCCACGGACCGGATCAGCACGTCGGGATCGTTGATGTGGGCGGCCATCCGAATCCGGTCACCCAGCAGCGCGCCACCGCTGTAGGGCGAGGACGGATCGACGGCGAGCACCGCCACCCGCAGCCCCTTGGCCCGGTACGCGCCCACCAGGGCGCCGACCGTCGTCGATTTTCCGGCGCCGGGCGGTCCGGTGATGCCGACCACCCGCGCCGGGACGACGTCTCCCAAC
Source organism: Mycobacterium sp. DL (assembly GCF_039729195.1). NCBI lineage: Bacteria > Bacillati > Actinomycetota > Actinomycetes > Mycobacteriales > Mycobacteriaceae > Mycobacterium > Mycobacterium sp. DL. The sequence continues at coordinate 5,358,330 of NZ_CP155796.1, read as the reverse complement.
GCATCGAGCACATCGTGCCGACGTGGACCCTCCACCAGGGTGAGCAGTCGGCCGGTCGCCCTGGCCGAGCCGGCCACCGCTGCCGCGATGAGCTCGTCGATGGTCACTCCAGACAGATTACGCAGCGGGATTCCTCACTGTTCACACCTTGATACCGATATTGAGAATGCTATTCTCTCTCACTGAGAGTGTCAGTTTCAAGGAGGACGCACATGCAGATCACCGGTAGTTCGGCCCTGGTCGTCGGCGGCGCGGGAGGACTGGGCGAAGCGACGGTGCGACGGCTGCACGCGGCGGGCGCCAAAGTCGTCGTCGCCGACATGGCCGACGACAAGGGCAAGGCCCTCGAAGCCGAACTCGGCGTGCGTTACCTCCGCACCGACGCCACCTCGGAGGAGTCTGTCAACGCAGCGATCGCCGAGGCGGAATCGCTTGCTCCGCTGCGTATCTCCGTCGACACGCATGGCGGCCCCGCCAGCGGCGGGCGTCTCGTCGGCAAGGACGGATCGCCGTTGGATCTCGAGGGTTTCAAGACCACCATCGAGTTCTACCTCACCGCGGTGTTCAACATCATGCGGCTCTCGGCCGCTGCGATCGCCAGATCGGAGCCGCTCGACGAGGGTGCCCGCGGCGTGATCATCAATACCGCGTCCATCGCGGGCTACGAGGGCCAGATCGGGCAGCTCCCCTACGCCGCGGCCAAGGGCGGTGTGCTGGGGATGACGCTCGTCGCCGCGCGTGACCTGTCGCCGCTGGGCATTCGTGTCGTCACCATCGCGCCGGGGACCATCAACACCCCCGCATACGGAAAGGCGGCCGACCAGCTCGAGCAGTACTGGGCCCCGCAGGTGCCCTTCCCCAAGCGAATGGGGCGCTCGACGGAGTACGCGCAACTCGCGCAGAGCATCATCGAAAACGACTATCTCAACGGCGAAATCATCCGCCTCGACGGTGCGCTGCGGTTTCCGCCCAGGTGACAGGCGTCCTATCCGGCCGGGTCGCGTTCGTCGCCGGGGCCAGCCGCGGCATCGGCGCCACCATCGCGTGTGCGCTGGCCGGGGCGGGCGCCTCGGTGGCCGTGGCGGCCCGCTCTGAAGAGCAGGGCAGGCTGCCGGGCACCATCGGATCGGTCGCCGACCGCATCATCGCCGCGGGTGGCCGGGCGCTGCCGGTGGCGTGCGACGTCACCAGCGAGGAATCCGTCGACAGCGCGGTCGCCGCGACCGTCGCCGAGTTCGGCGGCATCGACATCCTCGTCGCGAACGCGGGTGTGCTGTGGCTCGGTCCGATCGAATCCACCCCGCTGAAGCGGTGGAAGCTGTGCCTCGACGTCAACACCACCGGCGTCTTCCTGGTCACCAAAGCCGTGATCCCGCATGTGCGTGCCCGCGGTGGCGGGTCGTTGATCGCTGTGACGACGACCGGCGTCGCGATGACCGACCACGGCGCCAACGCGTACTGGGTGTCCAAGGCCGCCGCCGAACGGCTCTACCTCGGGCTGGCGGCCGATCTGAAGCCCGACAACATCGCGGTGAACTGCCTGAGCCCGTCCCGGGTGGTGCTGACCGAGGGCTGGCAGGCCGGCGGCGGCGGGCTCGAGATCCCGCCCGAGATGGTCGAACCGCCCGAAGCGATGGCCGAGGCCGCGCTGCTGCTTGCGCGCCAGGACGCCGGCGGCATCACCGGCACCATCCAACGCTCGGAATCCGTCGCCGCGGAATAGCGTTCCGGGCTGTGAATCTCACGCTCTGACGACCAGGAATGCTATTCCGCGGGGCGAGGTTACGTCTGCTTGGCGATCAGGCCGTCGACGATCTTGTTGAAGTCGGCGGTGCCGAACGACACGTACTCCGCGAGGTTGGCGTAGTCCAGCGAGGCCATCACCGACCGCTCCAGTTGGATGTTCATCAGCCGCTTGGTGGCCTCGACGGCCTGCTGCGGCAACTCCAGGATCTTCTTCGCACACGCGGTCGCCTCGGCCAGTGGATCGGCGACGACGTGGTTCGCGAGACCGAGTTCGACCGCCCGTTGGGCTTTGATCCGCACCCCGGTCAACGCGAACTCCTTGGCCTGCAACAGGCTGATCTGCGAACCCCAGACCAGCGGGCCGCCGTCTGCGGCGACCAAACCGATCTGGACATGCGGATCGGCGAAGAAGGCGTTCTCCGCGATGTAGACGATGTCGGACAGGGCGGCGAGGCTGCAACCGAGACCCACCGCCGGACCGTTGACCGCGGCGATCACCGGGATGCGGCACCGCACCATACCCACAACGAGGTCGCGGCCGTGCTTGATCGTCTTCTGGCGCAGGGCCTCGTTGCCACGAAGTTCGTCGAGGTAGTTGAAGTCACCGCCTGCCGAGAACGCCCGCCCCGCACCGGTGATCACCGCGGCCCGCGCGTCGGCGTCCTCGTTGAGCGCCTCCCACACCTTCGCCAGTCCCACGTGCAGCGCGTCGTTGACGGCGTTGAGCTCATCGGGCCGGTTGAGGGTGATGATCCGCAGGCCACCCTCGGCGCGGACATCGATTTCATCTGGCATGTCGTACATTTAGGCTCCCAACCCGAGAATCCGCTGAGCGATGATGTTCTTCTGGATCTGCGACGTTCCACCCATCACGCTTTGGGCGCGGCTGTACATGTAGGCGTCGAACAGTTCCGGATCCCTGGTGCCCAGGGTGGCCAGCGTCGCATGGCCGACGGACTGCTCGACCCACGTCATCAGCAGCTTGTCCAGCGAACCCTGCGGTCCGTGCGTCAGTCCGTCGAGTTGTTCGGAGAGTCGCCTGCGCACGTGCAACCGCAGCATCTCGGTCTGCACCCAGGCCCACGACAGCTCATCCGGTGCCGCGCCCTCGGAGCGAGAGGCCAACTGGCGCACCAGCTTGCCGTAGCGCGCCGAGAACCCCAACGTCGAGGGTTCGCGCTCATGGCTGACCACGGTCATCGCGAGTTTCCAGCCGTCGCCCGGCGCGCCGACCATGTTGTCGGCGGACACCCTGGCGCCGTCGAACTCGACCTGGCCGAACTCTTTGGTGACCCCACTGATCATCTTCAGTGGTCGCTGCACGATCCCGGGCTGGTGCATCGAGACGATGAACGCCGAGATGCCTTTGTGTTTGGGCACGTTTTTATCCGTGCGCGCCAGCACCAGACACCAGTCGGCGACGTCGGAGTAGCTCGTCCAGATCTTGTGCCCGTGGATCACGTACTCATCGGGGTTGGAGTCGTCTCGGGTGGCGGTCGTCGTCAGCGACGCCAGATCCGACCCGGCACCGGGTTCGCTGAAACCCTGACACCACCGCTCGGTGCCGTTGATCATTCCCGGCAGAAACCGTTGTCGCAGTTCCTCGTTGCCGTGGTGGCTCAACCCGACGACGAGGTAACCCAGACTCGGGCGGGCCGGCGCGCCGCCCTTCGCGATCTCCTCGTCGACGATCACGTCGTACACCGGCGGCAGGTCCTGGCCGCCGTACTCCTTGGGCCATGACGTGCCGAAGAATCCGGCCTCGAACAGCGCCTGGTGCCACTCGCCTGCTTTGGCCCAGTACTCGTCACCCGAGGTCGGGAACTTGCCCTTCTGCTCGGTCAGCCAACCGCGCAACCGGTCGCGGAACGCGGCCTCCTCGGTGGAATCACGAAAGTCCAATGGTCAACTCCTCCAACTTCACGGGCCAGGTCTCGGTGGCGGCCAGCACCCGGCGTAGATACACGTGCGCCAGGCATTCCCAGGTGTTGCCGATGCCGCCGTGCACCTGAATCGATGTTTCGCACACGGTCAACGCCGCACGCGCGCAGTAGATCTTGGCGACGCGCGCGGCCTCGAGCGCCTCGGCGACGGGTAGTTCGTCGACTGCCCACGCGGCGTGGCGTGACACGCTGATCGATCCCTCGATCAGAGCCAGCGCCTCGGCCAGCAGATGCCCCACCGCCTGGTAGGAACCGATGGTGGCACCGTACTGCTCGCGGACCTTGGCGTATTCGCACGCGAGCGCATGGGTGCCGCGCGCGGCGCCCACCAGGTCGGCGCACGTCACAGTCAGCGCGAGCGCGCGCCACCGGTCCGCGTCCTCCTCGGAGAGATCGCTGAGCCCGGTCGGCGACTCGACCACTCCGGCCAGGCTTCCCGTCAGGTCCACCGATTCGAACACCTCAGCGGCTGAATCCGATTCGTGACCGAGCCGACGATTCAGATCGTCGCTGAGCAGCGGACCGAGAAACGGCGCGTCGACCAGACCGCGGGCGAACTCCTCCGCGACGATTGCGACCTCGACACCGGAGGCACCGTCGGAGCGCAGTGTCCGGAAGCCGATGGCGTCCACGGCTTTCTCCAGCCGCGTCACCCGACTCTCGTCGTCGAGATCGGCGACCGACCCCGGACCGAGGTCGTCGGCCAGCTTGGCCGCGGCTTCCCTCAACTGTTGTTGTTCACTTGTCAGACGGACGTCCACAGACGCTCCTTCAGCACTCGGCGCAATACCTTCCCCGACGGCAGACGGGGTATCTCGGACACGAAGAACACTCGACTCAGGCGCTTGTAGGACGCCAACCGGTCCGCGACCAGCGAGACCAGCACGTCGGGATCCACAGTCATGACGGGTCTCACGGCGGCCACCACGGCCTCGCCATTGGCCCCGTCGGGCACCCCGAAGACCGCGCAGTCCGCGACGGCGGGGTGCCCGTGCAACACCGCCTCGATCTCGGCAGGCGCGACCTGGAATCCGCGGACCTTGATCATCTCCTTGGCGCGGTCGGTGATCCGCAACCACCCGTCCCGGTCGAGGTAACCGACATCGCCGGTGCGGTACCAACCGTCGGCAAACATCTCGGCGGTCGTGTCGACAGGCAGATAGCCGGCCATCACCGACTCCGAGAGCACCTGGATCTCCCCTTCGGCTCCGACCTCCAGCGCCTCGCCGCTGTCCAGCGACACGGTCCGCACCTGGACCCCGGGCACCGGCCGGCCGACGGTGTCCAGCCGCGCGCCCTCGATCGTGTTGCACGAGATGACCGGCAATTCGCTGGCCCCGTATGCGGTGACCCACGGGACGCCGGAGCGTTCGGTGACGGCTTCGGCCACACTCTGTGTGACCGGGGTGGCACACCACATGATGTACCGCAGCGACGAGAGGTCGTAGGACTCCAGACGCGGGTGCGCGGACAGCGCCAGCGCGATCGGGGCGACCGCCATCTCGATGGTGATGCGGTCGGATTCGATGTGGCGCAGCATCGTGTCGATGTCGAAGCGGGAGTGCAGCCGGATCCAGGTCCCTGTGTCGAGCGCCGTCACGATGTTGAGCAGACCGAGGATGTGAGACGGCGGCGTCATCACCTGCATCCGGTCGGTTGCCGACAACTGCAGTGCGCCACGCCAGTGACGCACCGCGACCGCCAACGACGCGTGCGTGTGACGCACCGCCTTGGGCATGCCCGTGGTTCCGGAGCTGAACACGAAGACCGCGTCGCCGTCGGTGCTGACGTCGACCGTTTCAGCCCCACGGTGTGCCGGTGTGATCGGGTCGTCCAGGTGCACCATCGGCATCAACTCGGCGAGCACCGGGTGGTCGCCGACCGCGTGCGACGCCGTGGTCAGCGACAACGCATGGCTGACCTCGGCCTGCTTCCAGGCGGGGCTCAACAGCACCGCGGCGGCGCCCAGTCGCCAGATCGCGCGCAGTGCGACCACGAACTCCGGACGGTTCGACGACATCACCGCGACCCGGCTGCCCGGGCCGACGCCGCGCTCTGCGAGCACCAGAGCCATCCCGTCGGCCAGCGCGTCGAGGTCGGTCAGGGTGTACTCCCGATCCTCGAAGGCGAGCGCCATCGGCTCACTCACGTCGCGCGCGCCCCTTCCGGAAGTCATGGATGATGTGTGCGAGAGGACTAGCGTTTGTTCAGGAGAATAGTATTCTCCTATTATCAGAATGACAATGTCGAAAGAGGGTCACATGACCGACCCGCAGCACCGGGATCTGGGGGCACCGTGACAGAGACGGACACCGCAACCGTCACCATCCAACTGGACGGCAGCACCGCGTCGGTCTCGCCCAAACCCGGCGAGACGCTCCTCGAGAGTGCCCGCCGCGCGGGGATGGGTCCGCCCTTCTCCTGCGAGGCAGGAAACTGCGGAACCTGTATGGCACATCTGACCGAAGGCACCGCGACGATGCGGGTCAACGACGCGCTGACCGAGGACGAGGTCGCAGACGGATACGTGCTCACCTGCCAGGCCGTTCCCGACACTCCCTCGGTGACAGTCAATTACGACGAGTGATTCGCACGCGCCGCACCCCCGTCGAGGGCGTGATGGTCGTCGAGTCGCGGCGCGGCCCGGTAGGTGGGTTCGTAGCCCGCGATCCGGATCGGGCTGCCCACCAGGTCGAAGTCGCCCGCGGTGACCACCACCTCCGGAGTCGCGGCAAGCGCCTCCGGCAAGGTGCGCACGGCGGAGACGGGAATTCCCAACGGCCGCAGCCGCGATTCCCAGTTGGCGGCAGTGTCGGCGGCCAGCGCGGCGCTGACGACCGCCAGCACCTCATCGCGTTGACTTGCGCGTTCGGCCATCGTCGGGAATCCCTCGATGCCGGCTTCGGCCGCAAATGCCGCCCAGAACGCGTCGTGGGTGATGAAGAGTGCGAGATACCCCTCCGCGGTCGAAAACAGCTGCGCCGGAACATAGTACGAATGCGCTCCGTCAGGGTACCGACGCGGCTCGATGCCGTCGTTGAGGAACGCCGCGGCGCGGTAGTTGAGCTGGGAGAGCATCACGTCACGCAGTGACACGTCGACCTGACCACCGCGGCCGGAGACGATCTTGGCCAGTAGACCCACCGCAGCAGTCAGACCGGTCGAGTTGTCGACAGAGGAATACCCTGGCAGCGTCGGCGGCCCCTGCGGGTCACCCGTCATGGCCGCCACCCCGGTGGCCGCCTGGATGACGTAGTCGAACGCGGGATCGTCGCCTCCGTCGAGGCCGAAACCGGTCATCGCCACGCAGACGATGCGCTCGTTGAACTCACGCAGCGACTCGTAGGTCAGGCCGAGTCGCTTGATCGCCGACGGCTTCATGTTGACAAGCAGCGCATGGGAATCCGCGACGAGCTCGCCCAACCGGGCGCGTCCCTGAGCAGACCGCAGGTCCAGGCACACACTCTGTTTGTTGCGGTTGAGGCTGGCGAAGTAGCTGTCGCTGACCTGCCGCGAGATCTCACCCCCTGGCGGCTCTATCTTGATCACGTCCGCACCGAGATCGGCGAGCAGCATGGTCGCGTACGGCCCCGCCAGCATCACCCCGACCTCGAGGATGCGGATGCCCGCCAGCGGCCCCGGCGTCGTCACGATCGAATGACCTCGGCGAGCTCCGCGATCACTTCTCTGGTGCGGTACTTCGACGCGATGAGCTCGTCTCGGGTGTCCCCGATGGGCAGCAATCGCACCGACAGGTCGGTGACACCGGCGTCCGCGAACTGCTTGAAACGAGCCAGGATTGCCTCTTCATCGCCGGCTGCGCACAGGTCTCCGACATTGCGCGCATCCCCGCGGTCCAGCAACTTCTGGTAGTTGGGCGACGTCTCCGCCTCGGCCAGGATCCGGTTGGCCCGGTCCTTGGCCGCGTCGATCTCGGAGTTCGCGCACAGACAGACCGGAATACCCGCAACCACGCGCGGTGCGGGTCGTCCCGCCTCGGCGGCGGCTTTGTTGATCTTCGGCGCGATGTGCTCACCGATGGACTTCTCATCGGCCATCCACAGCACGGTCCCGTCGGCCAGTTCTCCCGCGATCTGGAGCATCACCGGCCCCAGCGCGGCGACCAGCACCGGCATCGGGGGTTCGGCGCCCAGTGCGGTGGGATTGTGCACGGTGAAGGAGGAGTTCTCCACGTCGACCGGACCCGGGCCTGCGGTCGCGGCATTCAACACCTCGAGGTAGTCGCGGGTGTAGCCCGCCGGCTTCTCGTAGGGCAGCCCGAGCATGTCCCTGACGATCCAGTGGTGTGATGGCCCCACACCCAACGCCAGCCGACCGGCCGCCATCGCGTTCACCGAAAGCGCCTGCCGGGCAAGCGCGATCGGGTGCTGCGCTTGCAGTGGCACCACTGCGGTGCCCAGTTCGATGCGGGAACTGTGTGCCGCCATCAGCGCCACCATCGTCAGGCAGTCGAAGTCGTCGGGCACCTGGGGCATCCACGCGGTGTCCAGGCCCGCCTCTTCGGCCCACTCGATGTCGGCTACCAGCTTCTTCACCTTGCGCGACATGTCGCCGCGCTCGGCTCCGATCATCACGCCCAGTCTCATTGAGCCCCTGCTTTCTCGGTCAACTCCCGCACGTCGCGCACCAGGGTCTCCAGCGAGGTGCCGGTCGGGAACACTGCGGCCGCGCCTGCGTCCAATAACTTCTGGACGTCTCCCTGCGGGATCGTGCCGCCGACGACAACGGCGATGTCACCTGCGTCCGCGGCACGCAGTGCGTCGACGGTCCTGGTGGTCAACGCGACGTGGGCACCCGAGAGGATCGAAAGCCCCACCAGTGCAACGTCTTCCTGCAGGGCGATGGACACGATGTCCTCGATGCGCTGACGGATGCCGGTGTAGATGACCTCGAAGCCGGCGTCGCGCAGAGTTCGCGCGACGATCTTGGCACCCCGGTCGTGTCCGTCGAGGCCGGGCTTGGCGACCAATACTCGAGTGGCCACTAGAACACCACCGGCTGCTGAAACTCGCCCCACACCGACTTCAGAGTCGACACCATCTCGCCCACTGTGCAGTAGGCGTTGGCGCAGTCGATCAGCTTGTGCATCAAATTGTCCTCACCCTCCGCGGATCTGGCCAATGCCGCCAGCGCTTGCGTGACCGCCGCACCATCGCGTTCGGCCTTGACCTTGGCCAGTCGCTTGAGTTGCAGGTCACGGCCTTCGGCGTCGAGTTCGTAGGTCACGATGTCCGGTGGGGGCTCGTCGACGACGAACTTGTTGACGCCGACGACCGGCCGGACACCCGACTCCACCTCATGGTGGATCTTGTACGCCTCGTCGGCGATCAGACCCTGCAGATAGCCGTCCTCGATGCAGCGCACCATCCCACCGTGCTGCTCGAGATCGTCCATGATCTCGATGATCTTGGCCTCGGTGGCATCGGTGAGCGCTTCGACGAAGTACGAGCCACCGAGCGGATCGGCGACTTTGGTGACCCCGGTCTCGTAGGCGAGGATCTGCTGGGTCCGCAGCGCCAGCGTCGCCGATTCCTCACTGGGCAGTGCAAAAGGCTCATCCCAGGCCGCGGTGAACATCGACTGCACACCGCCCAGCACCGCCGCCATCGACTCGTAGGCCACCCGCACCAGATTGTTCTGGGCCTGCGGTGCATACAGCGACGCGCCGCCCGCCACGCAACCGAAGCGGAACATCGACGCCTTGTCGGTGGTCGCTCCGTAGCGCTCCCGCACGATCGTCGCCCAGCGCCTGCGGCCGGCCCGGTACTTGGCGATCTCCTCGAAGAAGTCGCCGTGGGTGTAGAAGAAGAACGAGATCTGCGGCGCGAACTTGTCGATCGTCATCCGACCGCGTTCGACCACGGTGTCGCAGTAGGTGACGCCGTCGGCCAGCGTGAACGCCATCTCCTGAACGGCGTTGGCGCCCGCGTCGCGGAAGTGCGCACCGGCAACCGAGATCGCATTGAACCTCGGCACCTCCGATGCGCAGAACTCGATGGTGTCGGCGATCAGCCGCAGCGACGGCTCCGGGGGCCAGATCCACGTGCCGCGCGAGGCGTATTCCTTGAGAATGTCGTTCTGAATGGTGCCGGTGAGCTTTTCCCTTGGCACCCCGGCTTTTTCGGCGGCCGCCACATAGAACGCCAGCAGGATCGCCGCGGTGCCGTTGATCGTGAAGCTGGTGCTGATCTTGTCCAGGGGAATGCTGTCGAACAGCACCTCGGCATCGGCGAGCGTGTCGACCGCCACCCCGACCCTGCCGACCTCCTCGCCGAACTCGGGGTCATCGGAGTCATAGCCGCACTGAGTGGGCAGGTCCAGCGCCACCGACAATCCGGTGCCACCCTGGGCAAGCAGATAGCGATATCTGCGGTTCGACTCCTCGGCGGTCCCGAAGCCGGAGTACTGCCGAAAGGTCCACGTCTTGCCCCGGTATCCGGACGCAAAATTGCCTCGGGTGAAGGGATAGGTACCCGGCGGCGGCTGGTCGCCGGCCCGGTCGGCCGGCCCGTACACAGGCTCCAACGGGAGCCCGGACGGTGTCTCCACTGGCTGATTGGATGGTGTGGTCATCAGGGGATAACGTACTTGCAAAAAATGAGAATGCCAATACCGCCTGAGGGAAAGATGCACTCGGGAGCGGGTGCGGCACCACGAATCGACGCGCCTAAGCCCCGCTACACAGCGATTATGGGATTCCCCTAAAATGAGAACCGCACTATCCTGGAGAGCCAGGTCCGCCAGCCGAGGAGGCTTATGTCCAGCGAGTCATCATTGACCGGTCGCACCCTGGTGGTGTCCGGGGGCAGCCGCGGGATCGGACTTGCCATCGCGTTGGGCGCCGCGAGGCTCGGAGCCAACGTCGTGCTGCTGGCCAAGACCGCGGAGCCCCACCCGAAACTTCCCGGCACCGTGCACACCGCGGTCGCCGAGGTCGAGGCCGCCGGCGGCAAGGGCCTGGCCGTCGTCGGTGACGTCCGTAAGGAAGAGGACGTGCAGCGCGCCGTCGAGGCAGCGGTCGAACGCTTCGGCGGTGTCGACATCGTCGTGAACAACGCCAGCGCCATCGCGACCGATCGCACCGAGGATCTGTCCGCCAAGAAGTTCGACCTGATGATGGACATCAACGTCCGTGGCACGTTCCTGCTGACCAAGGCGGCGCTGCCGCATCTTCAGAAATCCCCGCACGCGCAGGTGTTGACGATCTCTCCGCCGTTGAACATGAACCCGTACTGGCTCGGCGCGCACCCGGCGTACACGCTGTCCAAGTACGGGATGACATTGCTGAGCCTGGGGTGGGCCACCGAGTACGCCGATACCGGCATCGGGTTCAGCTGTCTGTGGCCCCAGACCTACATCGCCACGTCGGCGGTGACCAACCTCGCCGACGGCGACGCGCTCGTGGCGGCCTCGCGCAGCGCCGACATCATGGCGGACTCGGCGGTGGCGATTCTGTCCAGGCCCGCCGCCGAGGTCAACGGCGAGTGCTTCATCGACGCCGACGTCCTCACCGCGGCAGGAGTCAGCGACCTGTCGCGCTACGGCGGCGGCGACGACCCGATGTGGGATATCTTCCTGGACAAGTCATGAGTATCTCGCTGCTGTTGGAAATGGCGTCCTCGGCCGAGCCGGACCGGGCGGCCGTGGTCTCCGACGATGTCCGACTCACCACCGACGAGTTGAGCACCCTGGCCGACGGCGCCGCGGGCGTCATCGCGGGCTCCGGCGCGCGGCACGTCGCCTACGTCGGCACCGGCGGCGCGCTGCTGCCGCTGCTGCTGTTCTCCTCCGCGCGCGCGGCGGTGCCGTTCACCCCGTTGAACTACCGGTTGTCCACCGACGGCCTGCGGGCACTGCTCGACCGTCTGCCCGACCCACTGGTCGTGGTCGACGACGAGTACCGCGACGCCGTCGGCGGGGGTTACCGCACCATGGGTTCGGGTGAACTCCTCGACGCCGCCCGCACGGAGGAACCGGCGGTCGAGTTCGCCGATCCGGATGCGGTGGCGGTGGTCCTGTTCACCTCGGGCACCACCTCCAAGCCCAAGGCGGTGGAACTCACCCACAACAACTTGACGAGCTATGTGACCGGCACCGTGGAGTTCGCCTCGGCTGACCCCGGTGATGCCGCCCTGATCTGTGTGCCGCCCTACCACATCGCCGGCGTCGGCGCCGCCCTGTCGAACCTGTACGCAGGCCGGAAAATGGTGTACCTGAGGCACTTTGACGCCGCCGAGTGGGTGCGCCTGGTGGGGACCGAGAACGTCACGTCCGCGACGGTGGTACCGACCATGCTCGACCGGATCGTCACCGTCCTCGACGCCGACAAGGCGACGCTGCCGTCGTTGCGCACCCTGGCCTACGGCGGCTCCAAGGTGGCACTGCCGCTGGTCCGCAAGGCACTGTCGCTGCTGCCCGAGGTCGGGTTCGTCAACGCCTACGGCCTTACTGAAACCAGCTCCACGATCGCCGTGCTCACCCCCGACGATCACCGCGCCGCCCTGGGAGCACCCGACGAGGGGGCCGCCCGGCGCCTGGGATCGGTCGGCCAGCCCGTGCCGGGCATCGAGGTCGAGATCCGCGCCGAGGACGGCACCGTCCTGGGCGCCGGTGAGGCCGGCGAGCTCTTCGTCCGCGGCGAGCAGGTCTCGGGTAGATACACCGACATCGGTTCGGTGCTCGACGAGCAGGGCTGGTTCCCCACCAAGGATGTCGCCTATCTCGACGACGAGGGATATCTGTTCATCGGCGGGCGTTCCGACGACACCATCATCCGCGGCGGCGAGAACATCGCCCCCGCCGAGATCGAGGACGTGCTGGTCGAGCATCCGCACGTACGCGACTGTGCCGTGGTCGGCGCCGACGATCCCGAGTGGGGCCAGATCATCGTCGCCGTCGTGGTACCCCGGCCGGACGCCGAACCCGATGTCGAGGATCTGCGAACCTATGTCCGCTCGCAGCTGCGTGGCTCCCGCACCCCCGACCGGGTGGTGTTCCGAGCCGAACTGCCCACCAACGCGACCGGCAAGGTGCTGCGCCGCGAACTCGTTCACGAATTGAACTCGACGTCGAGCAAGGAGCCCGCATGATCAAGAACGGCAGCCGCCTGCAGAGCCAGGTCTGCGACACCCAGGTGATCGTCGTGCGCAGCGCCGACAGCCTCGACGACCTCCGTGCAGGGGGCGCACCGATGGTCCCGATCGGCGATCAGGTCGATGCCGGGCTGTCGCTCGACGACGCGCTGGCCAACGGAAACCTCATGGGCAAGCGCTACGTCGACGACGCCGGCGCCGAAGTACTGGTCACCAAAGCCGGAAAGGGGACCCTCAGCGTCGGGTCCACCCCGCTGGCTCTCAAGGAAGCGAAGCCGCTGCCCGCCAGCGACTGATACCTTCGGCCGTGTGAGGCCACGCCGCCTGCTGATCCGTTATGCCGCAGGTCTCACCTCTGCCTATGTGCTCACAGTCGCCGAGGTGGTGCTGATCGTCCGGTCGCTCGTCGGACCCAGTGTGATCACCTCCGCCAACGTCCTCACACTCGGTGTGGTCGGCGTCGTCGGCACCGCTTTCGTCGCCGGGGGCGCGGTCCTGATACTCAGGCCCACGCTCACATGGCTGAGAGCCGGTCTGACGCCGACCGACGCCCAACTTCGCACGGCGACCAAGATGATGCGGCGACAATCGGCGATCACTGTCGCACCCTGGGCGGTCGCCGCCGCCATCCAGGTACCGCTCTACCTCGACACAGGCCCGGTCGCCGTCATCGTCATCGCCTCGACCATGCTGTTCGGTGCCGTCGCCACGGTGTGCACCGGATTCCTCTTCACGATCCGCACCCTGCGCCCGGTGCTCGCCGCGGTGCCCGCCCACCTCACGCGCCCTGCCGCACCGGGGGTACGCGCGCGACTGCTGCTGATGTGGACCGTCTGCACGGCGCTGCCGGGTCTTGCCATCGCTCTGCTGCTGATACTGCGCTCGAACGGCTGGCTGCTGGACGAGTCCGCTCCGATCGAACTGGCCCTCATCGTGCTGGCGCTGGTGGCCGTGGTGCTCGGACTGCGTGCCATGATCCTGGTGTCCATGTCCATCTCCGATCCGGTCAATCAGGTGATCGACGCGATGGCCGACGTCGAGAAGGGGCACATCGACCGCACCATCGAGGTGTACGAGTGGTCCGAGATCGGGCGGCTGCAAAGCGGTTTCAACCGCATGGTGACAGGCCTGCGGGAGCGCGACCGGTTGCGGGATCTGTTCGGGCGCCACGTCGGCGAAGAAGTCGCCCGCCGCGCCGTCGAGCAGAACGAGTCGCCCGCCGGCGACGAACGCGACGTCGCGGTGTTGTTCATCGACCTGGCCGGTTCGACACAACTGGCAATCGTGCACGAACCCCATGAGGTGGCCCGTGTCCTCAACGACTTCTTCCGGATCGTGGTGGCCGCGGTCGACGAGCAGCACGGGCTGATCAACAAATTCCAGGGGGACGCAGCGCTGGCGGTGTTCGGTGCCCCACTGCGCATCGACGGACCCGCCAACGCGGCATTGTCGACAGCACGCGCGCTGGCTTCGGAATTACGCAGGCTGCCGGTGGATTTCGGTATCGGGGTCTCGGCCGGTCCGGTGTTCGCCGGGAACATCGGCGCCGAGAACCGTTACGAATACACGGTGGTCGGAGACCCGGTCAACGAAGCGGCGCGACTGGCCGATTGCGCCAAGGAGTTCGACGGCAGAGCTCTGTGCTCGGGAGCCGCGCTCGAGCAGGCCGACCCCGCCGAGCGGACGCGGTGGGTGCCCCGCGGCCAGACCGCTCTGCGCGGCCGGACCGACGTCACCGAGATCTATGAGCCGACCGCCGGCGACTGACTCAGCCACCCACCGTCCGGACCAGTACCGCGGTGAACCGCCGCTTCGCCAGACGCCAGCCCACATCGGTTCTGACGAAGACATCGTCATAAAATCCTGCCGCGTTGACGCCGGAACCGTTGTCCTGCGCCATGATCAGCGCGTCGACGTAGGCGCGCGCGGTGGCGCTGTCGCCGTCGACGGTAACCACCGGATTGGTGATCCGGTGCATCGTGTGGCCGGCCATCTCGTGTGCCGCGATCATGAAGTCGGTGACCGCGTCCACACCTCGCCAGGTACCGATCTCGCCGTAGTCGAGCTCGCAGTCGTCGGTGAACACCGTACGGAACAATGGCCAGTCGCGACGGTCGATACCGGTGGCGTAGCGCACCAGGACCTCGCGGATGGCGTCAACGTCGGACATGTCAGCCACGGCCCTCACCCGCAGCCGGCTCGTAGCGCAGCATCGTCACGTCGTGGTCGGGGTAGTCGCAGAAGACCGGCTTGACCCGCATCCCGACAGTGATGTCGTCGGGCGCGACGTTGACCAGTTCGGTCGAGAAGCGGGGGCCCTCATCCCATTCGACGATCGCGAGCAGTTGGGGCACGGCGTCGGCGAAGTGCGGACCGACGGGACGGCGCGCCACCGTGAAGGCGTAGACCGTGCCCATACCGGAGATCTCCCGCCACTCCAGATCGTCGGCGAACGTCCTCGGCGCCCGCACCCGTGGGTAGAACACGTAGGACTGCGAGGACGGCGAGTACTGGATGAGCACCCGATGTTCGGCCAGCGCATCCCAGAACGGTGCGCTGGTCGGGGTTTTGACCGGCATCGGTCGCTGGAACATCGCGCTGCTCACGTCAGTCCCCTTCCAGTACGAGAGTGGTCTGTTCGGAAAGGATGCCGCCATTGCCGGAGACGAAGGCGCGGTTGCAGTCGGCCACCTGAGCGGCGCCGGCGCGGCCCATGATCTGACGGGTGGCATCACAGACGTGGTGCATACCGCCGGCATTGCCCGCCTGACCGAATCCGAGTTGCCCGCCCGCGGTGTTGAGTGGGAAGTCACCGCGGAACGTCAGGTCGTGCTGGGAGACGAACTCCATCCCCTTGCCCTTCTCGCAGAAGCCCGCATCCTCGAGGCTCAGCAGCACGGTGATCGTGTAGCAGTCGTAGATCGAGACCATGTCCATCTGCCGGCGACTCAACCCCGACATGTCGAACGCGGTGTCGGCGGCGCGGATGATCGGCGTCTGCAGCAGATCCTCGGCGTACGTCGGCGTCTTGTAGGGCACCTGCTCCCCGAAGCCCTTGATCCACACCGGACGGTTCGTCGACCGCGCTGCGGCATCGGCACTGGCGACCACCACCGCTGCGCCCCCGACGCACGGCATCACGATCTCGAGCATGTGCAGCGGATCAGCGATCACCGGGCTGGCCAGTACGTCCTCGATGGTGAGGGGTTTGTCCTTCCAGATCGCCCCGTCGGTGTGGTTGGCGTTGAAGCGCTGGTCCACCACGATCTTGGCCATCGCGCGCTCGTCGTAGCCATAGACCGACGCATACCGTTGGGCGACTTGACCGTAGGGTCCGTTCTGCCCGAGGTTGCCGTAGGGAATCTCGAACTCTGCTTGCGGGGAACCGAATTGATTGCTCGACGCGCCGAAGAAGACCGCATCCACCAGTGGCTTCGGCTTCTTCTCGGAGGTCGGTGTGATGTAGCGCGCCGGAATCGCGCACAGCACCACATCGCAGATTCCCAACTCGATGGCCGCCGCGGCGCGCCACACCATGCCCACCGCGCTGGCGCCGCCGAGGTCGACCAGTTCGGCGAAGTTCGCCCGCACACCGAGGTATTCCGTCACGGTCGACGGTACGAAGATCTCCGTCTCGCCCAGATGCGAGGTGACGATGCCGTCGACCGACTCGCCGGGCAGCCCCGAATCGGCCAGCGCCGCGGCCCCCAGTTCAGCCCACTGCTCCAACGTGAACGGGGCGGGGGTCGCCTTGTTCAACCGTTCCGGAGGCAGCTCCACGTAGCCGACGATCGCGGCATCTCCGCGCAACCCCATGTGCACTCACTTTCGTTGAATTCCCTCGCGTCAGTTGCGGGGCAGCCCGAGGATCATCTGGGCGATGATGTTGAGCTGGATCTCCTTGGTGCCGCCGCCGATCAGCTCGGCGGGCAGGTGGAAGTACGGCTCGATGATCGGCGGTAACGGCGGCACAGGGTCCTCGACCAGCGCCGCCGGCGCGGTGAGCTCGAGGGTGGCCTTGAAGGTTCGGCGGAGCATCACGTTCATCGCGACCTTGGCGATGCTGGAGGCCGGGCCCGCCATCTGCCCGTCGAGGAGCCGGATGACCTCACGCACAGCCAGCACCTTGATCGCGTTGGCGTAGGCATCGGCCTCACCGAGCGCCGACAATGCCGATTCCTGTTCGGGCCCTTCCTGGTTGGCGAGCCGACGCAGGATGCTCGCCCGGTCGAAGTTGACGTAGCCGCTGATCGCCACTCGCTCCTGGGCCATCGTGGCGATCGCCAGGCTCCACCCGTCGGTGGGTCCGCCGAGCAACAGCTCGTCGGGGACGAACACGTCGGTCAGGAACACCTCGTTGAAGTGCGCCTCCCCCGTCGCCTGCCGGATCGGCTGCAGCTCGATGCCTTGCGCGCGCATGTCGACGATGAAGTAGCCGATACCGCGGTGCTTGGCCACGTCGGGGTCGGTGCGGGCCAGCATCGCCCCGTAGTCCGCGGTGTGCGCCGAGGAGGTCCAGATCTTGTGGCCGTTGACCAGCCAGCCGCCGTCGACCTTGGTGGCCCTGGTCGTCAGGGACGCGAGATCCGAGCCGGCTCCGGGTTCACTGAACAGCTGACACCACCCGAGCTCGCCACGCTGTGTCGGCGGGATGAACTTCTGTTGGATGGGTTCCGGTGCCGAACTGATCAACGTCGGCAGGATCCATTCGGCGATACCGAGCGAGGGCCTGACGAGTTCCGGCCGGGCAGCGAACTCCTCGTCCAGGATCAGCTGCTGCAGCTGTGTGGCGTTCACGCCCCACGGCCGCGGCCAGTGCGGGGCGATCAGGCCGGCTTCGGCCAGGAGGGTGCGCTGAGGACCGGACGCGAGGTTCTCGTAGTCACCCTGCCGGCCGGGGCGGTCGTTGCGCAGTGTCTGCGCCTCGTCGAGAACGGCAGCCACGCCGCGCCGGAACTCTGCGTCGACATCGCCGAGTTTGACTGCCACATCCCGGCTTTCACTGCGGGTCAGGCCGCCGAGCGTCCGGGCGAACCGCGGTGTCGGCCCGATCGAGGCGGCGAGGCTGGTGGCCTTCCGCCAATACAGGTGCAGGTCGTGCTCCCAGGTGAAGCCGATCGCGCCGAACATCGTGAGCGTGTCCAGGACCAGATCGGGCGCGGGGGCCACCGCCATCAGGGCCGCGCCCGCCGCCGCGATGCGGTTCTGCGACACCACTTCCGACGCCGACCTGACGGCATCCCACGCCGACGAGGTCGCCAGCTCACTGTTCACCAGCAGCATCGCCGCCTGGTGCTGCAGTGCCTGGAACGTGCCGATCGGCTTACCGAACTGTTCGCGGGTGCGCAGGTGGTCGGTGACGGCGTCGACACACCACCGGATGGCACCGGAGGCGGCGCTGGCAGTCAGAGCCACCGTCAGGCAGTAAGCGCGTTCGTCATCGATACCGCTCAGGAGCGAATCTGATTCGCACACATAGTCGTTCAGCCGCAGCACCCCGACGTCGGTGGTCTTGTCGGTGCTGTTGAGCGCCTCGATGCCCACCCCCGGATGAGAAGGCTCGAGCGTGAACCACACAGTGCCGTCATCGGCGCTCGCGGCGACCAGGATCACCTGCGCCGAGCAGATTCCCAGGGTGGCCGTCGACTCGCCGCGCACGGTCCAGCCGGTGTCGGATCGTGTCGCGCGCAGGCGGTTCCCGTCGGGGCCGACCACTGCTGCCGACGCCCCCTCGGCGAGTCGGCCCAACACCGCACGTCTTTCGGTCGTGTCGTCGGCCAGCAGCACCACCGCGCCGGCCAGCACGGTCGGCAGCACCGGCCCAGGCAGCAGCGCGGTCGCCGCCGCCTCCACCACACAGGCCGTGTCCACCAGCGTGCCACCCTGTCCCCCGACTTCCTCGGGAAGGTGCACTGCGTGAAAACCGTTGACGACGAAGTCGTCCCACCACTGCGGGAGTTCGCCTGCAGCGAGCGTCTCGAATGAGCTGCGGGTCTTCTCGATGGGCGCATGCCGTGCCGCGAACTGGCCGACGGCGTCGGCCAACTGCTGCTGCTCAGGGGTGAGTCCGATGGTCATCGCAGGTCCTCGGCGGTTACGGTCCCGCGGCTTCCGTCACGGAAGAAGTGTGCGGCGGCCACGATCGACTCTGATGTCGGCCGCGGTTGCCAACCCAGTTCGCGGACGGCCTTGGAGTGATCCAGTGGTGTCATGATGTGCATCAGGCGGATGTTCAGGGGCGTCAGTTTGGTGTCCTTACCCCGCAGGCGCGCGACCACGCTGCCGACGTGGGCTGCCGCAGACATCACCCTGATCGGCACCCCGCGCTTCGGAGGTGTGACACCGACGGCGTCACAAGCGATCTGATGAATCTCGCGGGTGCTCATGAATCGCTCCGAGACGATATAGCGTTCGCCGGTGCGTCCTCGCTCACCGGCGAGGATCAACGCCGCTGCGGCGTCCTCGATGCCGACCACTTCCGCTTCGTACCCGTCGATGTAGAACGGCAGCTTGCCACCGACCGCAGCGGCGAGCAGACCCCCGTGCGGTGTCGGCAACCAGTCGCCCGGGCCGTAGGTGTTCGCCACACACATCGCCACTGCGGGCAGGCCCTTCTCGGCGCTGTACCGCAGCACCATGTCCTCGGCCGCCACCCGGGAGCGGATGTAGTCACCGCCGACGTCGAGCCAGTTGTGCGCGGTGCCCTCGTCGGCCATGGCGCCGTCCGAGCGGCCGATGGTGCCGATCGAACTGGTGAACACGAAGCGCGTCAGGTCCGCGTCGAGCGCGGCGTCGAGCACGTTGCGCAGACCGTCCACGTTCGTCCGCCACAACGGCGTGGTGTCGCGCAGCCATGGGCGTGCGTCGACGACGCAGTAGTAGACGACGTCGCATCCGTCCATCGCGGCGCGTAGTGACTCGGTGTCGAAGACGTCCCCGCGACGGACGTCGACGGGAAGTCCGTCGATGCCGCGCGTCGAACTCGTGTCGCGGATCATCACGCGCACGTCGTCACCCCGGGCCACCAGTTGCCCGGTGACGTGCGAACCGAGGAAACCGCTGGCCCCGATCACCAGCTTCGTTGCCGCCATTACCCGAACACTCGCTTTGATCCTCCGCGACTTTCACGAGACGCAACGTCTCGTCTTGTGGCAGACTACGGGCGATGTCCCAGCGTGTAAAGCCGGTGGACCACTGATGGCCACCCACCTCACTGCGCCGCGTCGGCGCAGCGAGAAGTCACGCACGGCCATCGTCGTCGCCACCCGGGAGCTACTGCTGGAACGCGGCTTCGACAAGCTGAGCATCGAGGCGGTGGCGG
Source organism: Mycobacterium sp. DL (assembly GCF_039729195.1). Taxonomy (NCBI): domain Bacteria; kingdom Bacillati; phylum Actinomycetota; class Actinomycetes; order Mycobacteriales; family Mycobacteriaceae; genus Mycobacterium; species Mycobacterium sp. DL. Next base: position 5,338,207 of record NZ_CP155796.1, on the reverse strand, counting down.
CCCGTGCCGGCGTCGGGAAGCAGACGATCTACCGCTGGTGGCCCAGCAGGCACGCGCTGGTCGCCGACGTCATCCTCGAAGACGCCGACAAGATCCTGCGACCGATCACCCCGACCGACGACGTCACGAGCGACATCTGCGCGTGGGCGGTGAAACTCGCCGCGACTCTGACGACCGCCCGCGGCAATGCCATGCTGCGGATCCTGACCACCGCCGGCATGGAGCACGCCGACACCGCGGACCGCTTGCGCGCGGGCTTCAGCGCGCCGCTGCACGACACCGTACGGAACCGGCTGTCGGCCGAGGGATTCGACCGGGCGGCCGCTCAGGACGCCTCGGACGCCATCGTCGGTGGCATCGTCTACGCCATCCTCAGTGAGGGCCGGTCATTCCCGCGCGGCCGCGCCGAGTCGATCACCCGTACCGTGCTGGGCGGCATCCGAACGACATGATCTGGCGCGGCGGCCCCCGGCCGCGTTGGATGGGGTGATGGCCGACGTCAGCCGCTCCCGAACGATCGCAGCCGAACCCGAGGCGATCTGGGAGGTGCTGGCGGACTTCGGCGCGCTCAGCGTATGGGCGGACGGTGTCGACCACTCCTGCGTGATCAACTCCGGCGAGGACGCCGACCCTCTCGGCCTGACCCGTCGGGTACAGATCGGCCGGGACACGCTTGTCGAGACGATCACCGCGTTCGCCCCACCCCGGCTGCTCGCCTACGACATCGGCGGCGTGCCGCGGTCGATGTCGGCGGCGAACCGCTGGAATCTGGCGCCCGACGGGGACCGCCGGACTACCGTGACGCTCACCAGCACCGTGCGGATGAGACCCCGTGTCTTGCGCCCACTGCTCGAGCGTGCCGGCGCACGACTGGTCGCACGGAGATCCGAGGCATTGCTGGGCTCGCTGGCCAGTCACTGTGAGGAGAAGACATGAGCGCCAAGAAACCGGACATCGTGATCGTGATGACCGACGAGGAGCGTGCGGCGCCGCCTTACGAGACCGATGCGGTCCGCGCCTGGCGTGACCGAACGCTGCCCGGCAGAAGGTGGTTCGACGAGCACGGGGTCAGTTTTGTTCGCCACTACACCGGTTCACTGGCCTGCGTGCCGAGTCGCCCGACGATCTTCACCGGCCACTACCCGGACCTGCACGGTGTCACCCAGACCGACGGCCTCGGCAAGTCCCACGACGACTCCAGGTTGCGCTGGCTGCGCCGTGGCGAGGTCCCCACTCTGGGCAACTGGTTCCGTGCGGCGGGCTACGACACCCACTACGACGGCAAGTGGCACATCTCCCATGCCGACCTGATCGACCCCGCCACCGGCCGGGCACTGGCCAGCAACGACGACAACGGGGTCATCGACCCCGATGCGGTGAAGCGCTACCTGGACGCTGATCCCCTTGCCCCGTATGGGTTTTCGGGGTGGGTCGGCCCGGAGCCACACGGCGCAAGCCTCTCCAACGCCGGCATCCGCCGCGACCCACTGATCGCCGATCGGGTGGTCGCGTGGCTCGAGGACCGCTACGCGCGGCGCCGCGCCGGAGACCACGAGGCACTGCGGCCGTTCCTTCTCGTCGCCAGCTTCGTCAACCCGCACGACATCGTGCTGTTCCCCGGCTGGGCACGCCGCAGTCCGCTGCACCCGTCACCGCTCGATCCGCCCCATGTCCCGCCGGCACCCACTGCGGACGAGGACCTGTCCACAAAACCGGCCGCCCAGATCGCCTTTCGCGAGTCCTACTACTCCGGCTATGGCCCGGCGCGCGTCATCGAGCGGACCTACCGGCGCAATGCTCAGCAATACCGGGACCTCTACTACCGGTTGCACGCCGAGGTCGACACTCCGATCGACCGGGTGCGCCGTGCGGTCACCGAGGGCGGATCTTCCGACGGCGCCGACGACACGGTCCTGGTGCGCACCGCCGACCACGGCGATCTGCTCGGTGCGCATGGCGGACTGCACCAGAAGTGGTTCAACCTCTACGACGAGGCGACCCGGGTGCCGTTCGTCATCGCCAGGATCGGTTCCCACCCGACCCGGGCGGGCACGGTGACCGCGCCGACCTCCCACGTCGACCTGGTGCCCACGCTGCTCGCAGCGGCCGGTGTCGACATCGCTGCGGTGTCGACGACGCTGACCGAGTCGTTCTCCGAAGTGCACCCCCTGCCGGGGCGCGACCTCATGCCGGTCGTCGACGGCGCAGCGGCCGATGAGGATCGCGCTGTCTATCTGATGACCAGGGACAACGTACTCGAAGGTGACACCGGCGCCTCGGGAGCCGCCCGGGCCCTGAAGCTGACAGCCAATCCTCCTGCTCCACTGCGCATCCGGATTCCGGCGCACACCGCGGCCAACTTCGAAGGTCTGGTGGTGCGCGTCGACGAATCGGCCGCGCCCGGTGCCGCGGGACATCTGTGGAAACTGGTCCGGTCATTCGACGACCCCGGCACCTGGACCGAGCCCGGCGTGCGCCATCTCGCCGCCGACGGGATGGGCGGACCGGTGTACCGCAACGACCCGCTCGACGACCAGTGGGAGCTCTACGATCTGACCGCCGACCCCGTCGAAGCACGGAACCGCTGGAATGACCCCGAACTGCACGAGCTACGCGCCCACCTGCGCGCTCAACTCAAATACGTTCGTACGGAATCGGTTCCCGAGCGCAACGCGCCGTGGCCGTACGCGACCCGGCGGCCACCGGGCGCGTCGTCCCGGCGGTCGCCGCTGCGCGCCCTGCGGGCCCGCTTCAGCTGACTCAGGTGCGGGCGAACTGCTTCTCGTCGTAGAGGCGCGCCCACTCGGCCCGCGGCCGGATCGACACGTCGACGTCGGTGGCCTTGGCTCGCAGCGCACCGACGGTCGCCTGGTCGCGCGCGGTGCGGGCGAACGGGTCCCAGCCGAAGAACCGCGACGAGTTCTGCCAGGTGATCTTGTTGATGTCGCTGTCGTCGGCACCGGCGGCGTCGAGTTCGGCGAGCACCTTCTCCGGCGCGTCGGGCCAGAAGCAGTCCGAGTGCGGGTAGTCGCACTCCCAGGCGATGATGTCGATGCCGATCTCGTGGCGCAGCTTCAGCGAGGTCTTGTCGGTGACATAACAGGCCAGCGAGTGCTCGCGGAAGACGTCGCTGGGCAACTTGTCGCCGAAATCGCGGCGCAGCCACTTCTGGTTCGTGTAGTGCCGATCGCTGCGATCGAGATAGAACGGGATCCACCCGATGCCGCCCTCGGAGAACGCGAACTTCAGGTCGGGATAGTTGCGCATCGCCGGGCCCCACAGCAGATCCTGGGCACACATCGCGGACACCTGGGTGGCCAGGATGATGAGGTTGTCGATGGGTGCGTTGGGCGCCATGCTGATCGCGCCGAAACCGGTGCCGATGTGCAGGCACATCACCACGTTCTCCTCCGACAACGTCCGGAACACCGGGCCCCAGTACTCGTCGTCGTGGTAGCTCGGCAGGCCCTCGAGGTGCGGCAGTTCCGGCATCGTCACCGCGTGGCAACCCTTGGCCGCAACGCGGCGGATCTCCGCGCACATCGCCTCGACGTTCCAGGTCGGAAGCACGGCGATCGGGATGAAGCGGTCCGGGTAGGACCCGGCCCACTCGTCGATGTGCCAGTCGTTGTAGGCCGACACCATGACCAGCGTGACGTCCTCGCGGTGCATGTTGAGGTGGCGCGCCGAGAAACCGGTGAAGGTCGGGAAACACATCGACGCGAGGATGCCGTTGCGATTCATGTCCCGGACGCGCTCGTGGACGTCGTAGACGCCCGGACGCATCTCGGCGAAGCCGGCAGGGTCGCGGCCCCACTCCTCCGGCGGCCACGACACCACCGCATTCAGCCCACTGACGCCCTGCGGCCTGCCCTGATACATCCACTGGTCGACGCCCTTGTCGTCGGTGACGACGATCGGCGCCTCCGACTTGTACTTGGCAGGCACGTGATTGAGGAACATGTCCGGCGGCTCCACCACATGGTCGTCGATGCTCACCAGAATCAGGTCGTCGGTTTTCATATCTCCACTAGTACCGTGTGTAGACGTGACCGCCTCTGCGTCTTCGGACAAACTCTTGTCCGAATCGGCCAACCTGGTGTCCACGCCCGCCCAGGGACATCGTCGGGTCATCGAGCTGCGGCGGGGCGGGTGCGCGCTGGGTGGCAGCTATCTCTACGAAGGTGATGCGCTGATCACCGGCTGGCACTCCCACGAGGTGCATCAGATCGAGTACGCGCTGCACGGTGTGGTCGAGGTGGAGACCGATTCGGCGCACTACCTGCTGCCACCCCAGCAGGCGGCGTGGATCCCGGCGGGCCTGGAGCACCAGGCGGTGATGAACCCCGACGTGAAAACGGTCGCGGTGATGTTCGACCGGACGCTGATCGCCGAAGGCGGCGACCGCGCCCGCATCCTGGCGGTGTCCCCGCTGATCCGGGAGATGATGATCTACGCGCTGCGCTGGCCGATCGAGCGCGCACACGGTGACGAGCTCTCCGACGGATTCTTCCGCACCCTGGCCGCACTGGTCTGTGAAGCACTCGAGCACGAGGCGCCACTGAGCCTGCCGACCTCAGCGCACCCGATCGTCGCTGCAGCGATGGACTACACGAAACAACATCTCGACACGGTGTCCTGCGAGCAGGTCAGCCGGGCGGTGTCGGTGTCGGAGCGAACGCTGCGGCGGCTGTTCGCCGAACAGCTCGGCCTCTCCTGGCGTACGTATCTGCTGCACGCGCGCATGCTGCGCGCCATGGCCCTGCTCGCTGCACCCCGGCAGTCGGTGCAGGAGACCGCGACCGCCGTCGGGTTCGACAGCATCAGCTCCTTCACCCGGGCGTTCGCCCAGTTCTGCGGCGAGACTCCGTCGGCGTACCGCAGAAGGGTTGCCGGACAACCGGATTGACTCAGCCGCCGTCGGGTCGCCGGAACAGCCCTTCGCGCAGTAGCGAATCCACGGCAACCTGCCATCGCTGCAATTGCGCGGGTGTGGTGAACGGCTCGGGTAGGTGCCGGTTGATATGGGTGCGCAAGCTGACGACACCGAGCGCCAGCACGATGCCGTTGAGGGGCGCCCACGTCAGATCGATGTCCGGCCGGGTTTCGCCGCGGTCGGCGCGCTGCTGCCACCGGGCCTGGCCCAGCGCGAACAAGGTGTCGAAGATCGTGGCACCCAGCGGGCTGCCGTCCACGAGCGCACGACCGATGTAAGCCGCGACATCAGGCTGTTCGGTGAAGATCTGAGTCACCCGCTGACCGATCTCGGCGATCGAATCCGGGGCGTCCTCCGGGATCGGCTGGGCGAAAGGCGTGATCACCAGCCTCACGACGTCCTCGTCGACGGCCTCGATCAGTCCCGCCTTCGTCGCGAAGTGGTGTTGCACCAGACCGAGCGACACCCCCGCGGCTGCCGCGACGCCCCGCAAGGTCGTGCCCGACGTTCCGTTCTCCGCAAAACACCGCATGGCTGCGGCGCGAATCCGTTCGACGTTGCGCGGTTCTTCCGCACCGGTCCGAACCGGTTTCGACCTCACAGTGGCCACCGTAGTCACCGTCACCCCCGTCGCGATTCGACAGTACAGCTGTATCGTAAGTACGATACAAGTGTATTGCCAAGACGGGAGGAGGGTGTCTGTGCATCCACTGGCGATCGAAGAGCAAGCGTGGACGGCACCGTGCATGCGTGATCCCGACCGGTGGATCACCATCGCCGACGACGGCGCGAAGGCGCTGTGCCGCGCGTGTCCCCGACGCTGGCAGTGTGCCCGGGAAGCATGCGTAACACCTGGTGCGGAGGGGCTCTGGGCCGGGATCGTGCTGCCGCGGGGCGGTCGGAACCGCCAGTTTGCGCTCAGGCAACTGAGGTCGCTCGCCGAGCGCAACGGTCTGTCGGTGCGCAAACGGTGAGGTGATTTCCGCAACTCAAGACCGCGGGTGGTTTTCAGCGGCGTACCGGTGGGTAACAACCCCGCATCACGCTGCTACGCCCACGAGGAGATTCCGATGGCCGACCTGGCCGAAGGCACCTACAGCCCCGACGATCCGTTCAACGAGACCGTCGCCACCACCGGCCTTTTCCTCATCTTCACCGCGATCATCGCGCTGGCGTTCGCGCTCGCGAGCTGGGGGATGGCCGAGACCCTGATCGCGATCTTCGCCGGAGTGTTCGCAGTGGTCAGTTTCACCGCGAGCATCCTGTGCTTCTTTTCTCAATCCACTGAGATCCCGGTCGAGGCTCCTGCCTGAACGCTGCTCACGCCGACCGGGCGTCGGTCGAGCGGAGCTCCCGGCCACATTGCCGACCGGTGGTGCGGGCGGGGGGATTCGAACCCCCACGCTCTTTCGAACACGGACACCTAAAGACCGCGCGTCTTCCCTTCCGCCACGCCCGCAACGGGAGTGATCGTACCAATCCCGGCAAGTCGACCCCGGTGTCGAAGATCGACCTCGATGACACGGCGCGGAGGAGTTCGTCCTCGGCTCATGCGGCCAATCCCCTGCGCGGTACCGTTGGCTGGTGTCCACTACGCGGCGTAGGAGGCCGGCGCTCATCCTGCTGGTGATCGCCGCTGCAGGCGGCTGCCTCGGCCTCGCGTGGTGGCAGTGGACCCGGTTCGAATCGGTATCCGGCAATTTCCAGAATCTCGGCTACGCCCTGCAGTGGCCGCTGTTCGCCGGATTCTGCGTCTACGCCTACTTCAAGTTCGTCCGCTACGAGCAGGCGCCTCCCGAAGCCCATCCACGCGATGCCGTCACCGAGATCCCCGCCGGGTTGCTGCCCGAGCGGCCCAGGCCGACCACCGATGCCGACGGCGACAGGACACTGCGCGAGTACAACGCCTATCTGGCCGAACTGGCCGCAGCCGACAGCACCACCAGCGACGACAACAGCAACGATGACTCGAGACTGAGCCGAGAATGACAGGAACCCTCAGGTGACCGCACCCGACACCCCCTCGCCCATCACCCCCGTCGAGACCATCCGCAAAGCACTGCTCGGCTACCGGGTCCTCGCCTGGGCGACCGGCATCTGGCTGATCGCCCTCTGCTACGAAATGGTGTTGAAGTACGGGTACGGCGACGACTCGCTCGGCTGGATCGCGGTGGTGCACGGCTGGGTCTACTTCGTCTATCTGTTGTTCACCGCCAACCTCGCCGTGAAGGTCCGGTGGCCGATCGCCAAGACCGTCGGTGTGCTGCTCGCCGGAACGATCCCGCTTGTCGGCATCATCGTCGAGCACTTCCAGACCCAGAAGATCAAGGCGCAGTTCGGCGTCTGAGGTCGGTAAACTCGGTGCGGTGTCAGCCACCCCCGGGATGCGCCACGGCGCTGTCCCGGCGGTCAGCCCCGACGCCACAGCTTCCCGCCTTCCCGCCCTCACCGGCCTTCGGGCTGTCGCCGCGCTTCTGGTCGTCTTCACCCACGCGGCGTTCGCCACCGGGTATCTCAACCACGGCTATCTCGGAGCGGTCTACGCGCGCATGGAGATCGGCGTCGCGATCTTCTTCGTGCTGTCAGGATTCCTGTTGTTCCGGCCGTGGGTGCGGGCAGCAGCACAGGGTCGAACAGCGCCGTCGCTGAGCCGCTACGGGCGGCGCCGCGTGCGTCGGGTGGTTCCCGCCTACGTGGTGACGGTCCTGGTCACGTTCGCCGTGTACACCGTCTTCACCCCGGGCCCCACCCCCGGCCAGACCTGGCACGGCCTGCTCAGGTATCTGACCTTCTCGCAGATCTACACCGACGACTACCTCACGACCATGCTGCATCCCGGGCTGTCTCAGATGTGGAGCATGGCGGTGGAGGTTGCGTTCTACGCTGTGCTCCCCGGACTGGCCTATCTGGTCCTGCGGGTGCTGTGCCGCGGCCGATGGCGGCCCGGTCGGGCACTGCTCGGCCTTGCCGCGATCGCCGCGGTCGGCCCGACCTGGCTCCTGCTCGTCACCACCACCGACATGCTGCCGAACTCAGCGGGCATGTGGTTGCCCGCCCACATCGGTTGGTTCGTCGGCGGCATGGCACTCGCCCTGCTGCAGGCCGTCGGCGCGAGATGCCATGCGGGCCTCGCGATCCCGCTGGCGGTGGCCCTGTACCTGCTGGTGTCGACGCCGATCGGCGGCGCCATTCTCGGTCCCGACCCGGTGTGGGTGCCGGTGGCGAAGTCGCTGCTGTACGCCGCGATCGCCACCTTGGCGGTCGCTCCGCTGGCGCTCGGCAGCAATGGCGGATACCGACAATTCCTCGGCAGCCGGCCGATGGTCTGGCTCGGCGAGATCTCCTACGAGATCTTCCTGCTGCACTCGCTGGCCATGGCACTGGTGATGCACCTCGTGCTGGGATGGCCGCTGTTCACCGGATCGATGCCGGGGCTGATTGCAGCGACCCTGGCACTGACGATCCCGGCCGCGTGGGCGCTACACCGTTTGACCAGACCTCACCGGGCGGAGGTGAGCTCCCGCAGCGCCGGAAGCAATGCCGCCAGCGCCCGACCCCGGTGCGACGAAGCATCCTTCTCCGCCGGATCGAGCTCGGCGGCGGTCCTCGCCGAACCGTCGGGCAGAAATATCGGGTCGTAGCCGAAGCCCCTGTCGCCACGGGGTTCGCGCACGATACTGCCGGTCCATTCACCCCGCACCACCGCGCTGTCCGAGTCGACGGGGCTGAACACCAGGGCACATGCCGATACGAACGCCGCACCGCGCCGCTCGTCCGGAACATCTGCGAGCTGCCCCAGAAGCAACGTGGTGTTGGCGGCGTCGTCGCCGTGGCGTCCCGACCACCGCGCGCTGAGCACCCCCGGCATTCCGTTGAGGGCGTCGACCTCCAACCCGGAATCGTCGGCCACCGCGGCAATCCCCGTGGCTGCAAAGGCGTCGCGGGCCTTGGCCAGAGCGTTCTCCTCGAAGGTGGCCCCCGTCTCGGGCGCCTCGTCGAACGGCGCAACGTCGTCGAGGGACAGCAGCGTCAGGCCGGACACTCCCGCGGTGTCGAGCACCCGGCGCAGTTCGGCCAACTTCTTCGGGTTGCGTGAGGCAACCAGCAGTTCGGTCAGCTTCCGAACGCCTTCTTCGCGGGTTCACCCGACTCGGGCAGGGCCCCGGGATACGACAGTTGCAGTGCCTGCCGCTGAACCTCGAACAACTGATCGCAGGACGCCATCGCGAGGTCGAGCATCTTGTCCAGCGTCGACCGCGGGAACGTCGCGCCCTCTCCGGTGCCCTGGATCTCGACGAGCGTGCCGGTGTCGGTGGCCACGACGTTCATGTCCACCTCGGCGCGGGAGTCCTCGGTATAGGGCAGGTCGACACGAATCCGACCGTCGACCACACCGACACTCACCGCCGCGATCGCGCAGGACAGCGGACGCGGGTCCGACAGCTTGCCCGCCGCGGCCAGGTAGGTCACGGCGTCGGCCAGCGCCACATAGGCGCCGGTGATCGCCGCGGTGCGGGTTCCACCGTCGGCCTGCAGTACGTCGCAGTCGATCGCGATGGTGTTCTCCCCCAGCGCGGCGAGGTCGATGCAGGCGCGCAGGGACCGGCCGACGAGTCGGCTGATCTCCTGGGTACGACCGCCGACTCGCCCCTTGACCGACTCCCGACCCGAACGTTCGTGGGTCGCAGCGGGCAGCATCGCGTACTCGGCGGTCAGCCAGCCCTGGCCGGAACCCTTGCGCCAGCGGGGCACCCCCTCGGTGACGCTCGCGGTGCACATGACCCGGGTCTGGCCGAACTCCACCAACACCGAACCTGCGGGATGGGAGGTGAAGCCGCGGGTGATCGTGACCGGGCGCAGTTCGTCGTCGAGCCTGCCGTCTTCTCGTCTGGACACGGGCCAACACTAGCGGGTGCCGCAGACACCACCTCGAGCAGCGTTTCAGGTCAGCGGCGCGTGACGTCGAATGCCTCGTTGCACACCACTGCATGCACCGGGCCGTCGAACTCGGCCTTGGCCTCGCTGATCACGTCCTCGCGGGACGTCCACGGCGGGATGTGGGTCAGCAGCAGTTCGGCGACACCGGCCCGGGCGGCGGCGCGCCCCGCTTCGGTGCCCGACAGGTGCAACCTGGGCGGCCGGGACGGCGAGTGCGTCCAGGATGCCTCGCACAGGAAGACATCGGCACCTCGAGCCAGATCGATGAGAGCGTCGCAGTAGCCGGTGTCGCCGCTGTAGACGAGAGTCGCGCCCGACGGATCGGTGATGCGCATGCCGTAGGACTCCGTCGGATGGCACACCAGCCGCGGCAACACCGTCAGCGACCCGATCTCCACGGGCTGGTTGTCCACCCAGTGCCGGATGTCGAAGATGTCGGTGAAGTCGTCGATCTCCCCGCCTTCGGGCGAGGATGCCGAGCCCAGCCGTGCCCAGGTGTTGGCGGGCCCGTAGAGCACTCCGCGCTCCGGCGCCGGCGACGGGTGGTAGCGCCGCCACACAAAAAGCCCAGGCAGATCCAGGCAGTGATCAGCGTGCAGATGGGAGAGCAGCACGTGCACGGAGTTGGGATCCGCGAACCGCTGGAGCGCGCCGAGCACGCCGCCGCCGAAGTCCAGAACCAGGGGTGGGGTATCGGGGGCCGTCACCAGGTATCCCGATGCGGGCGAATCCGGCCCGACCACACTGCCGGAGCAACCCAGTACGGTGATTCGCACGCTCACTAGCTTGCCATGCCCACGATGGGCATGACGAAAACATCGCCGCTTTGGCCGGCGAAGATCAAGATCGAGTGCCCAGGTGTTGCTGAACCGGCCGGACCCCGTCGAGGGTGGGGCCGAGGAACCGTGCGGCGAGTGCGGTGAACGCCTCGGGGTCGCCGGTGGCCTCGAACACCCGCTTCGGCGGCGGTGCCGCGGCGTCGGGATGCGGCCTCAGCAACTCGTTCTCCGTGAGCACCCGCAGGAGGTCCTTCGCGGTTTCCTCGGCACTGGACACCAGGCTCACGTTGTCGCCCATCGCCAATTGGATCAGGCCGGACAGCATCGGATAGTGCGTGCAGCCGAGAACCAGCGTGTCCACCTCCGCGCGCTGCAGCGGTTCCAGATACCCCTCCGCCAACCCCAGCACCTGCCGGCCGCTGGTGACACCCCGTTCGACGAAGTCGACGAACCGGGGGCATGCCACCGCGAACACCTCGATGTCGCGTGCCGCGGCGAACGCGTCCTGATAGGCGCCGGAGGCAATCGTGGCGGCGGTGCCGATGACCCCGACGCGGCCGTTGCGGGTGGATCGCACTGCGCGCCGCACCGCGGGCAGGATCACCTCGATGACAGGCACGGGCGCGTAGCGCTCCCGCGCGTCGCGAAGACAGGCCGACGATGCCGTGTTGCATGCGATCACCAGCGCCTTGACCCCCCGCGCGGCGAGGTCGTCGCCGATCGTCAGGGCATGGGCCCGGATCTCGGGAACGGTCAGCGGCCCATAGGGTCCGTTGCCGGTGTCACCGACGTAGATGATCTCCTCGTGGGGCAACTGGTCGATCACGGCCCGCGCGACGGTGAGCCCGCCGACACCGGAGTCGAAGATTCCGACGGGCCGCAGCGCGTCGGGATTCATGCACCCAGGGAGGGCGGCCGGACCGGGCGCCGCAACGCCCGGGTCTTTCGCTCCGGCCCGGAGAGCAGGTACGCGGCCAGGACACCGGCGATGGCCCCGCACAGGTGACCCTGCCAGGAGACGCCGAACGTCCCCGGTAGTACGCCGAGCAGGATGCTGCCGTAGATGAAGAGCACGACGACGCCGACGACGATCTCCCAGATCTTGCGGGTGAAGAACCCGAAGACGATCAGGAAGGTCAACCAGCCGAAGATCAGACCGGACGCGCCGATGTGGTTGGTCTCCACCACCACGCCGTTGTAGGTCGGTGCGCCCACGTTGCCGATGAGCCAGGTGCCGACACCACCGAGAACCCAGATGATCGCGGTGGCGAAGAGGAACCGGGACAGGCCCGCCAGGGTCATCAGGAACCCGAGCACGAGCGCCGGACCCGTGTTGGCGATCAGGTGCTCCCAGTTCGAGTGCAGCAGCGGCGCGACGAGGATTCCTGTCAGACCATCGGTTTCCAATGGACGAATCCCGTTGCTGTCCAGACGATGTCCGGTCAGCGAGTCGAAGAGCTCGATCACCCAGAGCAATACGACGAACGACACGATGGTCAGACCGCCGACCAGCCAGACCGGGCGCTTCTGAGACCCCGCGGGTGGTCCGGCCATACCCGGATACCCGCCGGTGCCCGTCAAGCCCATAGTTGCCCTTCCAATGCGTCCTCTGCATCGTCCAGGCTACCGGTGTACGCACCGGTCGACAGATACTTCCATCCGGCATCACACACGGTGAACGCGATGTCCGCGCGCTCACCGGCTTTCATCGCCTTCGCGGCCATACCGAGCGCGGCGTGCAGGATCGCCCCGGTGGAGACGCCCGCGAAGATCCCTTCGGTCTGGACCAGCTCGCGGGTACGCCGGATCGCGTCGTAGGAGCCGACGGCGAACCGGGTGGTCAGCACGTCGGGGTCGTAGAGCTCGGGGATGAAGCCCTCGTCGATGTTGCGCAGCGCGTAGACGCCCTCGCCGTAGCGGGGTTCGGCCGCGACGATCTGGACACCGGGCACCTTCTCACGCAGGTACCGTCCGGTGCCCATCAACGTGCCCGTGGTGCCGAGACCGGCGACGAAGTGGGTGATCTCCGGTAGGTCCGCGAGTAGCTCGGGTCCGGTGCCGTCGTAGTGCGCCGCGGCGTTGGAGGGGTTGCCGTACTGGTAGAGCATCACCCACGAGGGATTCTCGGCGGCAAGCTCTTTGGCGCGCGCCACCGCGGTGTTGGAGCCACCTTCGGCCGGCGAATAGATGATCCGGGCACCGTAGAGCTCCAACAGCTGACGCCGCTCGATCGAGGTGTTCTCCGGCATCACGCAGATCATCCGGTAGCCCTTGAGCAGCGCGGCCATCGCCAGCGAGATCCCGGTGTTGCCGCTCGTCGGTTCCAGGATCGTGGCGCCGGGCTGCAGCAGGCCGCCCTGTTCGGCGTCCTCGATCATCCGCAGCGCGGGCCGGTCCTTGATCGACCCGGTCGGGTTGCGGTCCTCGAGCTTGGCCCACAACCGGACGTGGGGCGACCCGTCCTCACCCCCGTTCCACGACGGGGACAGCCGCTGGAGCCCGACCAGTGGGGTGTCACCGAGCGCGTTCAGCAGCGAGTCGTAGCGGGTCATCGGGCTCCACTCACCCGCCGGCGACGGCGGGCAGAATCGTGACCGAGTCCCCGTCGGAGATCTCGGTGTCCATGCCGCCGGAGAAGCGGACGTCCTCGTCGTTGACGTAGATGTTGACGAACCGGTGCAACTTCTCGCCGTCGACGATGCGCTCGGTGATTCCCGAGTAGTTGGCTTCGAGGTCGCTGATCACCGCGGCCAGCGTGCTGCCGGAAGCGCTGACACGCTTCTCGCCGCCGGTGTGGGTGCGCAGGATGGTCGGGATCGAGACGGTGACGTTGGCTGAATCGGGCACAGGGGTTTTCTCCTACTCAGTACTGCTCGACGATGGTGACGGGTTCTTCGGTGACGACGCCGTCCACGATGCGGTAGCTGCGCAACTCGTGCTCGTCGGGGTCACGGGTGGACACCAGCACGTAGTGGGCGTCCGGTTCCGAGGCGTAGGAGATGTCGGTACGACTCGGGTAGGCCTCGGTGCCGGTGTGTGAGTGGTAGATGACGACCGGAACCTCGTCCGCCTCGTCCATCGAGCGCCACACCCGCAGTTGCTCGCCGGAATCGAATCGGTAGAACGTCGGCGAGCGCTCGGCGTTGAGCATCGCGACGAACCTCTCGGGACGGTCGGCTCCCTCGGGCCCGGCGATGATGCCGCACGCCTCGTCGGGATGGTCGGCGCGGGCATGGCTGACCATCGCGTCGACCAGGTCGGCACGAATCGTCAACAACGCGTGATCCCTTCCCGAAATTCGTTCACTCGAACGCTCCCGGCAACATCGAACGGTATGTCGGTATTCCAGCCACCGCTTCTGCGGCCAGCACGCCGACGAGCACTGCACGGGCCAGACAGTCCGCTGCGGCGGCACCGACCGCGGTGATCAGGGGCACTTCCGGCGACATCGACGCCGGTGTGGTCGGGTCCGGATCGATCTCCATGGCACCGGTGGCGAGTGCGAACACCGTGTCGCCGTCGAGCGGGGTGTGGCACGGCAGGATGGTGCGCGCCAGACCGTCCTGCGCGGCGACGGCCATTCGCCGACAGCCTGCGGGGCTGAGTGCGGCGTCGGTGGCCACCACCGCGATGGTGGTGTTCAACGGACTCAGCTCGCCATGGCGGTCGGCGTAGGCGGCGAGCTCGTCGGCAGGCGGGCGCTGCAGCCCGAACTCGTCGATCTGATACGCCAGCCAGGGCAGGCCGGTGTGGGGGTCGACGACGTCCCCGGCCGAGTTCACCACGACCAGCGCTCCGACCGTCACCCCCGACTCGAGCGTCACCGAAGCCGTCCCGACACCGCCTTTGAGCACGCCGGCCCGCGCGCCCACCCCGGCGCCGACGGTGCCCACCGGAACATCGGTCCCCGCGCGCGACGCCGCCAGATATCCGAACTCCGCGTTCGGCCGGCACTGCCAACCCCCGACGGGCAGATCGAAGATCACCGCGGCGGGGACGATGGGGACTACGCCGCCGTCCATGGCGACGCCGCGTTCCTGCTCCTCGAGCCAGGTCATCACCCCGTCGGCTGCGGCGAGGCCGAAGGCGCTGCCGCCGGAGAGGACCACCGCGTCCACATGGCGCACCGAGTTGCTCGGGTCCAGCAGGTCGGTCTCCCGGGTACCCGGCGCGCCGCCGCGTCCGTCGACAGCGCCGACGGTGCCGGGAGGCGTCAGCACGACCGTGGTGCCGGTCGCCCAGCCGCTGCCGAGTTGCGCGTCGCTGTCGAGTCTGTGGTGGTGTCCCACGCGGATACCGGCCACATCGGTGATCGCGCCGACCACTACCGCGAACCACCCATCAAGCTCAGCACCAGATACTCCTGCAGGAACGTCAGCCACTGGTAGACATCGAGATGTCCGGCCATCGGATGGTCGGGCGGCAGCCGTTCGGGGATGTCGGCCCCGACATCGAGCATGGTGCCCAGTGCCAGGCGCACGTCGTTGACGGCAGACGCCCAGGAATGCGCGTCGTCCTCGGTCAACTCGAACTTTCCCCCACCGCGTGGAACCGTGTCCAGAAGTCGTTGCGCGGCTTGATTTTTGGCATCGATGATGGCGGGCTCATGCAGACCGCGGAGCGCACTGTTGAGACTTTCCGCAGGACCCGATCCGGCGGGGTGCTCTGTTGCCGGTCGGTAGAAGTCGGGTAGCAGGCGCTTCATCGTATCGTCTTGTGGCGGAACCGAATTGCCGGTTCGTATGCCGGTCATCTCGGCGAGTTCGTCGACCGGCGCGGACGACTGGCGGTCTTCGAGCATCCCGACCAGCGAAGTCACCAGGCTGCTCAACAACTCCGCCTCGTGCGCGTCCAGGGCCGACCGGAACCGCGGGCCGTCGGCGCTTTCCACCCGTTTCCATTTCCGCACAGCCGGCTCAACGGTCCTGTTGCAGCGTCGCCCACAGACCCGCGGCGTGGAGCTTGGACACATCGACCTCCATCGACTCGCGACTACCCGCCGACACCACTGCCTTGCCCTCGTTGTGGACCTGCAGCATCAGTTTCGTCGCGTGCGGTTCGCTGTAGCCGAACAATTTCTGCAGTACGTACGTCACGTAGGTCATCAGATTCACCGGATCATCCCAGACCAGGGTCACCCAGGGAGAGTCCGTGGCGACGTCTTCTTCGGGAACAGTGGCGACGTCGTGATCCTCGCGGGTTCCCGGACGGGCCTTCGCCGGCGTGACCATGGGCCAAGAATACCGGGGACGTCATGACGCTTCGAAGGCGCTCCGAACCGATACGGTTGGACGGTGAATGGATCGCCCCGGGCTTCGTCCCCGGGTCTGCCCGTATCCCTGCTGACCGACAAGTACGAACTGACGATGCTCGCCGCGGCCCTGCGGGACGGCACCGCGCATCGTCGGGCTACGTTCGAGGTCTTCGCCCGCCGGCTACCCGAGGGGCGTCGCTACGGCGTCACCGCCGGCACCGCCCGGTTCGTGGAAGCGTTGCAGGCGTTCGTGTTCGACACCGCCGCGCTCGACTCACTGAAGGACTTCCTGGACGCCGACACGCTGGAGTACCTGGCCGGATACCGGTTCGCCGGCGACATCGACGGCTACCCGGAGGGTGAGGTGTACTTCCCCGGCTCCCCCGTGCTGTCGGTGCACGGCACATTCGCCGAATGCGTGCTGCTCGAGACGCTGGCGCTGTCGATCTTCAATCACGACACCGCGATCGCCTCGGCCGCCGCCCGCATGGTCAGCGCCGCGGACGGACGCCCGCTGATCGAGATGGGCTCACGGCGCACCCACGAATGGGCGGCGGTGGCCGCGGCACGGGCCGCCTACCTCGCCGGGTTCACCGGCACGTCGAACCTCGAGGCCAATCGCCGCTACGGGGTACCCGCGCTGGGCACGAGCGCGCATGCCTTCACGCTGCTGCACACGGTCGCCGGCACCACACAGTCGGACTGGGAGAAGGCGGCGTTCGCGGCCCAGGTCGACGCACTTGGTGTGGGCACCACGTTGCTCGTGGACACCTACGACATCACCGCGGGCGTCGCCAACGCCGTCGAGGTCGCGGGCCCGCAGTTGGGGGCCGTGCGCATCGACTCCGGCGACCTGGGCGTGCTGACCCGACAGGTACGCGACCAACTCGACCGTCTGGGAGCCACCGACACCCGCATCGTGGTCTCCGGCGACCTGGACGAATTCGCCATCGCGGCGCTGCGCGCCGAGCCCGTCGACATCTACGGCGTCGGGACGTCGGTGGTCACCGGATCGGGCGCGCCCACCGCGAGCATGGTCTACAAACTCGTCGAGGTCGACGGTATCCCCGTCGAGAAACGCAGCAGCCACAAGGAATCCCACGGCGGCCGTAAGCGCGCGCTACGGCTGGCCAAGGCGTCGGGCACCGTCGTCGAGGAGGTCGTCTACCCGGCTCTGCAGCCGCCACCCACCACCTCCGAGCTCACCTCCCGGCAGCTGACGACCCCGCTGGTGCGCGGCGGCGAGCCGATCACCGACCTCGATCTGGGACCTGCGCGCGAGCGGGTCGCGAAGGCGTTGCACAGCCTGCCGTGGGACGGCCTGAAGCTGTCCAAAGGCGATCCGGCGATTCCGACGCGGATGATCCCGCCAACCCGCAGCGGCGGGTGAGGACGAGTGGCTGACCGAGCGGCCGAGGTGACCGAACTGCTTGCGACGGCGGTGACCGCGCTGGGCGGCGCCGAGCGCAGCGGCCAGATCGTGATGGCCCAGGCCGTGGCGGACGCGTTCGAGCGCGGCGAACACCTCGCCGTGCAGGCCGGCACCGGCACCGGCAAATCGCTGGCCTATCTGGTGCCCGCGATCGCCCATTCCGTGAGCGACGATCGCCCGGTGGTGGTGTCGACGGCCACGATTGCGCTGCAACGACAGCTGGTGGACCGTGACCTGCCCCGGCTCGCCGACTCCCTGGTGGGGAAACTCCCCCGCCGCCCCGAGTTCGCGCTTCTGAAGGGGCGCGGAAACTATCTGTGCCTCAACAAAATCCACAACGGTTCGCAGTCGGGTGCCACCGAGCCGGACGACATGCCGCAGGACGAACTCTTCTCGCCGGTCGCCGCCAGCGCCCTGGGGCGCGACGTGAAGCGGCTCATCGAGTGGTCGTCGGACACCGAGACCGGCGATCGTGACGAGCTGACCCCCGGGGTCCCGGACCGATCCTGGTCGCAGGTCAGCGTGTCGTCGCGGGAGTGCATCGGGGTGTCCCGCTGCCCGTTCGGCACCGACTGCTTCTCCGAGCGCGCACGCGACCGTGCCGGCCACGCCGACGTCGTAGTCACCAACCACGCCCTGCTGGCCATCGACGCCATCGGCGAGGCCAACGTGCTGCCCGAACACGACCTGCTGATCATCGACGAGGCGCACGAGCTGGTGGACAGGGTCACCGGGGTGGCGACCGCCGAGTTGTCCGCGGCGTCGCTGGGCATCGCACTGCGGCGCGCCGCCCGGGTCGTCGAACCCGACGTCGCCCAACGACTCGAGGGCGCGGCCGCGACGTTCTCCTCGGCGATCTTCGACGCCCGCGCCGGTCGCATCGATGTGCTCGATGAGGAGATGGCGAGCTATCTGACGGTGTTGCGCGATGCGGCCGCCAGTGCCCGAACCGGGATCGACACGGCGCCCAACGACCCGAAGACCGCCGCGGCACGCGCCGAAGCGGTCACGTCGCTCTCCGATGTCAGCGACACCGCATCACGAATACTGGACTCCTTCGTACCCGCCATCCCCGACCGCGGCGACGTCGTGTGGGTCGAACACACTGAAACGTCCCGGTCAGTCGCCCAAAGTCGCGCGATGCTCCGCGTGGCTCCGCTGTCGGTGGCGAATTTGTTGCGCGCCAGCTTGTTCGGGCGCTCGACAGCAGTCCTGACATCAGCGACGCTGACGATCGGAGGCAGCTTCGACGCGATGGCCTCGGCGTGGGGCCTCGACCGCCGCGAAGGATCCGATCAGACGTGGCGCGGGCTCGATGTGGGGTCGCCCTTCGACCACGCGAAATCCGGCATCCTCTACGTCGCAGCCCACCTGCCGCCCCCCGGGCGCGACGGCACCGGTTCCGCGGAGCAACTCGACGAGATCGCCTCCCTGATCGCCGCGGCCGACGGACGGACGCTCGGGTTGTTCTCCTCGATGCGCGCGGCCAAGGCGGCTGCGGAGATCATGCGCGAACGCCTCGACACCCCGGTGCTGTGTCAGGGGGACGACAACACCTCGACGCTCGTGGCGCGCTTCGCCGAAGACGAACAGACCTCGCTGTTCGGCACACTGTCCCTGTGGCAGGGCGTCGACGTGCCGGGTCCGTCGTTGTCGCTCGTCCTGATCGACCGCATTCCGTTCCCGCGCCCCGACGACCCGCTGCTGACCGCGCGTCAGCGCGCCGTCGCCGCGCGGGGCGGAAACGGATTCATGGCCGTGGCTGCCGGCCACGCCGCACTGCTGCTCGCCCAGGGCACCGGTCGGTTGCTGCGTCGAATCGACGACCGGGGCGTCGTGGCCGTCCTGGACTCGCGGATGGTGACGGCGCGCTACAGCGGTTTCCTGCGCGCGTCGCTACCCCCGTTCTGGGCGACCACCGACGGGGCGTCGGTGCGGGCCGCGCTGCAGCGGCTCCGCGCTCCGGACCAGCCATCCTGAGGGACGTTCGGCGTGCGAGACGCGCGATTCCCGTGGGGGGTTCACTATCCTGAGAGCGACGTTCCGGTACGGGCCGCCCAGGCCGCCGAGTGACCTCCGAAAGGCGGCGTCCATGAGTCGACGACACCTCGTGGGCGCCGCGATCGCGGCGTGCTCGGTATTGATCGGCACCGCGTGTTCGGCCACGTTGCAGGGCAACCCGGTGTCGGTGTTCGACGATCCGTTCAAGGTCGCCGGAATGCCGGCCACCGACGGGCCCACGGGCTTGCGGGCCAATGCCGAGGGTCCGTCCCGCGATGTCGAAGGCACCGACGGCGGCGCGATGGACCAACTGGCCGGCAGCTCGATCAGCGACATCGAGCAGTACTGGGAGGGCGCCTACCCGGATGCGTTCGACGATGACTTCATTCCGGCGAAGGCGTTGGTCTCCTGGGACGCGAGCGGCTTCGACGGCGAATTCTGCGGGGATGGCACCTACGGGTTGGTCAACGCGGGGTTCTGCTACACCGACCGCACCATCGGCTGGGACCGCGGTGAGCTACTGCCCAGCTTGCAGCGCGCCCACGGCGACATCGGGGTGGTGATGGTGCTCGCCCACGAGTACGGCCACGCCGTGGCGCGCCAGGCCGGGATCTCCACGCAGGGCACACCGACACTGGTCGGCGAGCAGCAGGCCGACTGTCTTTCCGGGGCCTATATGCGCTGGGTCGCCGAGGACAGTTCGCCGCGCTTCAGCCTGAGCACCGGCGAGGGGCTCAACAACGTGTTGGCAGGTGTCATCTCGTTTCGGGATCCGCTGCTCAACGAGGATGATCCCGACGCGGGCTACGACGAGCACGGCTCGGCCTTCGAACGGGTCTCGGCGTTCCAATTCGGCTTCTCCGACGGCCCGTCGGCGTGCGCGGCGATCGACCTGCGCGAGATCGGCCAGCGCCGCGGCAACCTGCCGGTGCTGCTCCCCACCGACCAGACCGGAGAGCTCCCGGTGACCGAGGATTCGGTGCGCTCGATCGTGGACGCCATGGGCATCCTGTTCGAGCCTTCCGATCCCCCGGCCCTGAGCTTCGAGGCCGCCGACGCCGAGGACTGCGCCGACGCGCGTCCCAGCCCACCCGCATCGTTCTGCCCCGCCACCAACACCATCGTCGTCGACCTGCCGGGTCTGGAGGAGTTGGGCGCCCAGGACGAGCAACGTGACGGTGCGGACCTGGCCACCGGCGACAACGTCGCCTACTCGGTGCTCGTCTCGCGGTACATGCTCGCGATCCAGCACGAACGCGGTGGCGTGCAACTCGACACCGCCGCGGCGGCGCTGCGGACCGCGTGCCTCACCGGGGTGGCCACGGTCAAAATGAGCAAGGACGTCACCACCCCCGACGGGAACACCATCGCGTTGACCGCCGGCGACGTCGACGAGGCGGTGTCCGGGATTCTCACCAACGGGCTGGTGGCCAGCGACGTCAACGGCGAGTCGGTGCCGTCGGGCTTCTCCAGGATCGATGCGTTCCGGGTCGGTGTCGTCGGTGACACGGAACGCTGCTTCAAGCGGTTCCGGTGAACCTCACGCGAGCGTGACGAGACCGAGCTCGTTGTCCCCGGCGAGCAGCCGGTGGTGGGGCAGCACCCTGATCGTGTAGCCGACCGGACCGGTGATGGACAGCGGTGTCGTCGCGGTGAAGATCGTGTTGCCGCTGTCGGCGGTACCAGCGGACCCCATCGGCACGGTGACGGGTTCGACCAGGACATCTCCCGAGTCGACGCGCCCGAGCACCGCCTGCACGGTCACCTCGTCGGGCCGTAGCCCGGCCAGGTGGATCTGCGCGGCCAGCGTCAGCTCCGATCCAAGCAGCGGCGTATCGGGGAGCCCTGAGCTGTCCACATCGGTGATCTCGATCCGAGGCCAGGCGCGCTCGGCACGGTGGCGGTAGTCGGCGAGTTCACGGGCTGAGCCGAAAGCATCGCTGAACTCCTCGGCGCCGGAGAGCCCCGGCTCGATCGTCTTCCGCAGCGACCGCGCCGCCGGCACGTAGTACTGCTCGGTGTAGTCGCGCACCATCCGCGACGCCAGCACCTTCGGCCCCAGGACCTGCAGGGTGTGGCGCACCATCTCGACCCACCGTGTCGGGACACCGCGGTGGTCGCGGTCGTAGAACGTCGGCACCACCGAATGCTCGAGCAGCTCGTAGAGTGCGGATGCCTCGAGATCGTCGCGCCGCTCCTCGTCGGCCAGCCCGTCGGCGGTCGGGATCTCCCAGCCGTTCTGGCCGTCGTACCACTCGTCCCACCAGCCGTCGCGGATCGACAGGTTCAGCCCGCCGTTGAGCGCGCTCTTCATGCCGGACGTGCCGCAGGCCTCGAGCGGGCGCAACGGGTTGTTGAGCCACACATCGCAGCCGTAGTAGAGCTCTCGGGCCATCGACATGTCGTAGTCGGGCAGGAACGCGATGCGATGACGCACCTCGTGGCGGTCTGCGAAGCGCACCACCTGTTGGATGAGCGCCTTGCCGCCGTCGTCGGCGGGATGGGACTTGCCCGCGACGATCAACTGCAGGGGCCGGTCCTCGTCGAGGAGCAGCTTCGTCAACCGCTCCGGATCCCGCAGCATCAACGTCAGACGTTTGTAGGTCGGCACCCGACGGGCGAATCCGATGGTCAACACGCCGGGGTCGAAAGCTGTTGCGATCCAGCCGAGTTCGGCCTCGGCCGCACCTCGTTCCAGCCACGAGCGACGAACCCGGGCCCGTACGTCCTCGATCAACGCCTCACGCAGTTGCGAGCGGATCGACCAGATGCGAGCGGGATCGACCTCCTGCATTCCCTGCCACGTCCCGGGTTCCCGCAACGAGGTCAGATCAGCACTGCCCAGCACCTCACGACCCAGCTCCATCCACTGCGGCGCCGCCCAGGTCGGCGCGTGCACGCCGTTGGTGATCGAGCCGATCGGCACCTCCGATCGATCGAATCCGGGCCACAGATCGTTGAACATGCCGCGACTGACCTGCCCGTGCAGCAGGGAGACACCGTTGGCCCGCTGCGCCAACCGCAGCCCCATGTGGGCCATGTTGAATTTTGCCGGGTCGTCCTCGGCGCCGAACGCCACGATTCGGTCCACAGGCACGCCGGGCAACAGCCGCGAACCCGCGCCTCCCGGCTCCGGACCGAAGTACCGCTCCACCATCTCGACCGGGAACCGGTCGATGCCTGCGGGCACCGGGGTGTGGGTGGTGAACACCGTCGAGGAGCGGACGACGGTCAGCGCGGTGTCGAACTCCAGCCCCGCCTCGATCAGCTCACGGATGCGCTCCGCGCCCAGGAATCCGGCGTGCCCCTCGTTCATGTGGAAGACCTCGGGCGCCGGCAGTCCTGCGACCTCGGTGAAAGCGCGGATCGCCCGCACCCCGCCGATGCCGGCGAGGATCTCCTGGCGTATCCGGTGCTCCTGGTCGCCGCCGTACAGACGGTCGGTGACCCCCCGCAGCTCGTGTTCGTTCTCCGGGATGTCGGAATCGAGGAGCAGCAACGGAATTCGCCCCACCTGCGCGATCCAGATGCGCGCCGAGAGTTGCGCACCCTCGGGCAGTGCCAGCTCCACCAGGATCGCGTCCCCCGCTGCGTCGGTGAGCAGCCGCAGCGGCAGCCCCTGGGGATCCAGCGACGGGTAACTCTCGTGCTGCCATCCGTCGGCGGTGAGGGATTGTCGGAAATACCCCGATCGGTAGTACAGCCCGACGGCGATCAACGGCAGTCCCAGATCAGAAGCGGACTTCAGATGATCGCCGGCCAGAATTCCCAATCCCCCGGAATAGTTCGGCAACACCTCGGCGACACCGAACTCCATCGAGAAGTACGCGACGCCTCTGGGGAGCACCGAGGGATCGTGCCCGTCGCCCGGCGCACCGCTCCCCTCTGCCAGCTGCTGGTACCACAGCGGCCTGTCCAGGTAGTCCCGCAGTTCGGCCCCGAGATCGTCGAGTCGACGGACGAACGACTCGTCGGCGGCCAACTCCTCAACCCTCGCCGGGCTGACCTGCCCGAGCATCGCCACAGGATCGCATCCGACCTGCTTCCACAACTGCGGATCGATGGCCTCGAAGAGATCCTGGGTCGGCCTGTCCCAGGACCAGCGCAGGTTGACGGAGAGCTGCTCGAGTGCAGACAGCCGCTCAGGGAGGTGAGCGCGGACGGTGAACCGGCGGAGAGCTTTCACGCGCGCCCACCTTACTGACGATCCACGTGGTGCAGATCGGTTCGCACCATCCGGTGTGTGCTGCGCTTTGTCCCGCGCGTGATTGAGCCTCGCACTACGGTGGGTATAGGCGCGAGGACTGCAAACGGCGCAGTCGACGAGACAGCGAACAACACGAGCGTCCTGTGCCGCGCGGGATGTTCTCAAGTGGTAGGGAGAAGCCAAGTGACCGCCGGTCGTATCGAGATCGATGACGTTCAGCCGGTGGTGTCCGGTGGACGGTTTCCCGCCAAGGCGGTCGTCGGCGAGGTCGTGCCGGTCACCGCCACGGTGTGGCGTGAGGGCCACGACGCGGTCTCGGCCACGTTGGTGGTGCGCTACCACGGTGCCGGATATCCCCCGTTGGCCGACGACCCGCCGGGGCGGGTCCGCGCACCTCAGCCGGTGCCGATCCAGGATGTAGTGAACCCCACCCCACGGGTTCGGCCCATCACCGCACCGATGGCTCAGGGCCGCACCCCCGACGTGTTCCACGGCCAGTTCGCCCCGGACGCGGTCGGGCTGTGGACCTACCGGGTCGACGGGTGGGGCGATCCGATCGCCACGTGGCGCAAGAACGTGACCGCAAAACTCGAGGCCGGTCAGAGCGAAGGCGAGTTGTCCAACGATCTGCTGGTCGGGGCCAAACTGCTGGAGCGCGCGGCCACCGGCGTGCCCCGTCAGATGCGGTACCCGGTGATCGCAGCCTCGGACAGGCTTCGCGAACCCGGCGACCCGTTCTGGCGCGCCGGCGCGGCACTGGCACCTGATGTCACCGAGCTGCTGGACCAGTACCCGCTGCGGGAGTTGATCACCCGCGGCGAGCAGCACGGTGTCTGGGTGGACCGCCCGCTCGCCCGCTTCAGCTCGTGGTACGAGTTCTTCCCGCGATCCACCGGCGGCTGGGACAGCGCCGGCAATCCCGTCCACGGCACCTTCGCCACGGCGACCAAGGCGCTGCCCCGGGTGGCCAGGATGGGATTCGACATCGCCTACCTGCCACCGATACACCCGATCGGGAAGGTGCACCGCAAGGGACGCAACAACAGTGTCACCGCGGGACCCAACGACGTCGGCTCCCCGTGGGCGATCGGCAGCGACGAGGGCGGCCACGATGCGGTGCACCCCGCGCTGGGCACCATCGAGGACTTCGACGAGTTCGTCTCCGCTGCCCGCGACCACGGCCTCGAGGTGGCGCTGGACCTGGCGCTGCAATGCGCACCGGACCACCCTTGGGCCCGCGATCACCCCGAGTGGTTCACCGTGCTGCCCGACGGCACGATCGCCTACGCCGAGAATCCGCCCAAGAAGTACCAGGACATCTACCCGGTCAATTTCGACAACGACCCTGCGGGCATCTACGAGGAAGTACTGCGCGTCGTCTCGTTCTGGATGTCACACGGCGTCAAGGTATTCCGGGTCGACAACCCGCACACGAAGCCGCCGAACTTCTGGGCCTGGCTGATCGGCGAGGCCAAGAACATCGACCCCGACGTACTGTTCCTTGCCGAGGCGTTCACCCGTCCCGCACGGCTGTTCGGTCTGGCGAAGCTGGGCTACACGCAGTCCTACACCTACTTCACCTGGCGGACCGCCAAGTGGGAGTTGACCGAGTTCGGCGAGTCGATCGCCGAGCACGCCGACTACTCACGTCAGAGCCTGTGGGTGAACACCCCGGACATCCTCCACGAAAGCCTCCAGCACGGCGGTCCGGGCATGTTCGCGATCCGCGCTGTCATGGCCGCGACCATGAGTCCAACCTGGGGGGTGTACTCGGGATACGAACTCTTCGAGCACCGAGCGGTCCGCGAGGGAAGCGAGGAGTACCTCGACTCCGAGAAGTACGAACTCCGGCCCCGCGATTTCGACGCCGCGCTTGCCGATGGCGAATCGCTCGAGCCGTTCCTGACCCGGCTCAACGAGATCCGGCATCTGCACCCCGCGCTGCAACAGTTGCGCACCATCACGTTCCACCACATCGACAACGACGCACTGCTGGCGTTCAGCAAGTTCGATCCGGTCACCGGTGACCAGGTGCTCGTGGTGGTGACCCTGAACCCGTTCGGACCCGAGGAAGGCACGCTATGGCTGGACATGGCTGCGCTGGGGATGGAGCAGCAGGACCGCTTCTGGGTGCGCGACGAAATCACCGGAGACGAATATCACTGGGGCCAAGGCAATTACGTGCGCCTCGAGCCCTCCCGGGCGGTGGCCCATGTGCTCAACATGCCCCAGGTCCCCGCCGACCAACGACTGACACTGCTGCGTAGGGAGTGACGACGTGACCAAAGCGTCCAACCTGACGAACCGGATCGAGAGCCCACATCTGCGGCCCCACACCGCCGACATCAACCGGCTCCTCTCCGGTGACCACCATGATCCGCACTCGGTGCTGGGCGCACACGAGTACGACGACCACACGGTCATCCGTGCGTACCGCCCACACGCCGTGGCGGTCGATGCGGTGATCGGCGGACAACGCCACCGTTTCGACCACATCGAGTCAGGGCTGTTCGCCATCGCCGTGCCGTACACCAAGCTGATCGACTACCGCCTCGAGATCAGCTACGACACCGGCGGCGACACCCCGTACGTGCACACCGTGGCCGATGCGTACCGGTTCCTGCCCACCCTCGGTGAGATCGACCTGCACCTGTTCTCCGAGGGGCGCCACGAACGCCTCTGGGAGATTCTCGGCGCCCACCCCCGGAGTTTCACCACCGCCGACGGTGTGGTCGACGGTGTCTCGTTCGCCGTGTGGGCGCCGAACGCCAAGGGCGTCACGCTGATCGGAGAGTTCAACCACTGGGACGGCAACGAGGCGCAACTGCGTGCGCTCGGCTCGACGGGCGTGTGGGAGTTGTTCTGGCCGGGATTCCCGGTCGGCGGACTGTACAAGTTCAAGGTGCACGGCGCCGACGGCGTCGTCACCGAACGGGCCGACCCGATGGCGTTCGCGACCGAGGTGCCGCCCCAGACGGCCTCCCGGGTCACCCACAGCGAGTACACCTGGAACGACGACGACTGGATGGCCGGCCGCACGCTGCGCAACCCGGTCTTCGAGCCGATGAGCACCTACGAGGTTCATCTCGGCTCGTGGCGGCCCGGCCTGAGCTACACCGAACTGGCCGAGCAGCTCACCGAGTACCTGGTCGCTCACGGGTTCACCCACGTGCAGATGCTGCCCGTCGCGGAGCATCCGTTCGGTGGTTCGTGGGGTTACCAGGTCACCTCCTACTACGCACCGTCCTCGCGGTTCGGCACACCTGACGAGTTCCGTCACCTCGTCGACTCGCTGCACCGCGCCGGCATCGGTGTGCTGGTGGACTGGGTGCCTGCGCACTTCCCCAAGGACGCCTGGGCACTCGGCCGCTTCGACGGCACCGCGCTCTACGAGCACGCCGATCCGCGTCGCGGCGAGCAGCTCGACTGGGGCACCTACGTTTTCGACTTCGGCCGCGCCGAGGTCCGGAACTTCCTGGTGGCCAACGCGCTGTACTGGTTGCAGGAATTCCACATCGACGGCCTGCGTGTGGACGCCGTCGCATCGATGCTCTACCTGGATTACTCGCGCCCCGCCGACGGCTGGACACCGAACATCCACGGCGGTCGGGAGAATCTCGAGGCGGTGCAGTTCCTGCAGGAGATGAACGCCACCGTCCACAAGATCAACCCGGGCATCGTCACCATCGCCGAGGAATCCACGTCCTGGCCCGGCGTCACCCGCCCGACCAACCTCGGCGGACTCGGCTTCTCGATGAAGTGGAACATGGGCTGGATGAACGACACGCTCGAGTTCATCAAGCGTGACCCCATCCACCGCAGCTACCACCACCACGAGCTGACGTTCTCACTGTTGTACGCCTTCAGCGAGAACTTCGTGCTACCGATCAGCCACGACGAGGTCGTGCACGGCAAGGGCACGCTGTGGGGCCGGATGCCCGGCAACGACCACATGAAGGCTGCCGGTATCCGAAGTCTGCTCGCCTACCAGTGGGCACACCCCGGCAAGCAGTTGCTGTTCATGGGCCAGGAGTTCGGCCAGCGTGCCGAGTGGTCCGAAGAACGCGGGGTCGACTGGTTCCAGCTCGACGAGAACGGGTTCTCCGACGGCATCCTGCGGATGATGACCGACGCCAACGGCGTCTACCGCGGTAGCCGCGCGCTGTGGTCGCGGGACAGTCAGCCCGAGGGCTACTCCTGGATCGACGCCAACGATTCGGCCAACAATGTGCTGAGCTTCCTGCGATTCGGCGACGACGGCTCGATGATGGCGTGTGTGTTCAACTTCTCGGGCTCCGAGCACTCGCGATACCGGCTCGGTCTGCCGCATACGGGTAGTTGGCGCGAAGTCCTCAACACCGACTCCGACAGCTACCACGGATCAGGCATCGGCAACTACGGCGCCGTCGAGGCGACCGACGAGCCGTGGCACGGCCGGCCCGCATCCGCCGTCATGGTGCTGCCGCCCCTGTCCGCTCTCTGGTTCGCACCCGAACAGCCCTAGCGTCCCTGTCGCCGGAATTGCGTTCCAGCCGCGGAATCTCGAGTGCAGGGCCTCCGGAACGCAGTTCCGGCCGGGGCGCAGCGATCAGTACAGGGCGTTGGCGAGGTTGCGGCGGCCCGCGATCACCTCGGGATCGGCGGGATCGAACAGGTCGAACAGTTCGATCAGCCGGGTCCGGACGGTGGTGCGCTCGTCGCCCGCCGTGCGCTTGACCAAGGCGGTCAACCGCTGGAACGCAGCCGCGACATCACGTTGCAGGATCTCCACATCGGCGGCCGCGAACGCGGCGTCGATGTCCTCGGGCGAAGCGTCGGCGAGGGCCACCGCATCCCGCGGATGCGAGGTCGCCCGCTGCAGGAAACTGATCTGGCGTACCGCGCCCTTGGCCTCGACGTGGTTCGGGTCCGCTTCCAGGATCGCCTGGTAGGCCGTCGCCGCGGCGTCGAAGTCGCCGTTGTCGAGGTGCATCCGCGCCTGCTCGACCTCAGGGTCAATCTGCTCGGGCTCATCGGCATCGCCTGAGCCACTGAGCTTTCCAGCCGTGGCATCGAGTAGCGAGTCGATCCAGCGCCGCAGCTGCTCGGGTGGCTGCATCCCCTGGAAACTCGACAGCGGCTGACCGGCCGCCAGCGCGACAACCGTCGGAACCGCCTGCACGCCGAACATCTGGGCCACCCGCGGCACCGTGTCGACGTTCACCGTCGCCAGCGACCACTTCGGTCCGTCGGTGGCGGCCAAGCCGGCCAGGGCCTCGCCGAGCTGGACGCTGGAGTCACTGCGCGGCGACCACAGCAGCACCACCACCGGCACCTCGTTGGAGCGGACCAGCACCTCGGCCTCGAGGTTCGCTTCCGTGATCTCCAAGGCGCCCGGTGCGCCCGATGACGCACCCGGCGCCGTGGTGTCGCCGGCTGGGGCAG
This sequence comes from Mycobacterium sp. DL, assembly GCF_039729195.1. Classification (NCBI taxonomy): domain Bacteria; kingdom Bacillati; phylum Actinomycetota; class Actinomycetes; order Mycobacteriales; family Mycobacteriaceae; genus Mycobacterium; species Mycobacterium sp. DL. The sequence goes on along the minus strand of NZ_CP155796.1, from coordinate 5,309,236 downwards.
TGGCCCGTTGCTTGAGTGCTGACAGATCGACGGCACCGGCCATGGCAGGCGCGATCGGGGGTCGAGGACGTGTCACGCGACCAAGTCTGTCACGTCGTTTCGGGTGCCGGGCTCCCTGGTTGACCAGCGGGCGCAACCACGCCCGCCGAGGCCGTCGTCGGCCCCATCCGACCCGTCCGATCAGCCCATATGAGGAAGATCACACTGCCCAGCGGCACGATGCTTCCCAGCAATGCCAGCAACCATGTGACCAGACCCCACTTGTGGGCGATACCGACGAGTAGCGCCGCTCCGACGAACGCGACGAAGATCGCTCCGTGCACGGGACCGAAGACCTTCACCCCGACCTCGGTGCGCGGGGATCCCAGGTACTTGAAGTACATGCCGAGCAGCAGTCCGATCCAACTGACCGCCTCCGCGAAAGCGATCAACCGGAACCAACCCGTTCTACTGCGAACGTCGATTACGCCTGTCATGACCGCCATTGTGCCGGAAACCGACACCAGCTACTACGTTGCGTCGTTGAACGTGGCTCAGGGACGCCGCAGGACCAGGGCGTCGCCCTGGCCACCCGCGCCGCACAGCGCGGCCACCGCGTAGCCGGAGCCGCGACGGGCCAGATCCAGTGCCGCGTGAAGGGTGATCCTGGCGCCGGACATGCCGATCGGGTGCCCGATGGCGATGGCGCCCCCGTCGGTGTTGACCCGGTCGGGGTCGAGGCCGAGTTCTTTGGTCGACGCGAGCGCTACGGCCGAGAACGCCTCGTTGATCTCGATGACGTCGAGGTCGTCGAGACTGATGCCTTCCTTGGCGATCGCTTTGCGGATCGCGTTGGCGGGCTGGCTCTGCAGTGTCGAATCCGGTCCGGCAACCACACCGTGGGCACCGATCTCGCACAACCAGGTCAGACCCATCTCCTCGGCCTTCGCCTTGTTCATCACCACGACCGCACAGGCGCCGTCGGAGATCTGGGACGCCGAACCTGCGGTGATCGTGCCGTCCTTGCGGAAGGCGGGCCGCAGTCCGGCCAGCGACTCGGCGGTGGTGTCGGCCCGGATTCCCTCGTCCTCGCTGAACTCGACGGGGTCGCCTTTGCGCTGCGGGATCTTCACCGGCACAACCTCGTCGGCGTAGACGCCGTCCTTCCATGCGATGGCCGCCTTGCGGTGCGACTCCGCGGCGAATTCGTCCTGCTCGGCGCGGGTGAACTGGTCGACGTCGTTGCGTTGCTCGGTGAGCGCGCCCATGGGCTGGTCGGTGAACACGTCGTGCAGGCCGTCGTAGGCCATGTGGTCGAGCACCGTGACGTCACCGTATTTGTAGCCCGACCGGCTGTTCATCAACAGGTGCGGTGCCCGCGACATCGATTCCTGGCCGCCCGCGACGACGACGTCGAATTCGCCGGCACGGATCATCTGGTCGGCGAGCGCGATGGCGTCGATACCCGACAGGCACATCTTGTTGATCGTCAGCGAGGGCACATCCCACCCGATTCCGGCGGCCACGGATGCCTGTCGCGCGGGCATCTGCCCGGCGCCGGCAGAGAGCACCTGGCCCATGATCACGTAGTCGACGGCGGAGGCCGGAATCTTTGCCTTCTCGAGCGCGCCGGCGATCGCCACCGCGCCGAGATCACTACCGGAGAAGTCCTTCAGCGAACCCATCAACTTGCCGACCGGGGTCCGGGCTCCAGCAACAATCACCGACGTCGTCATGCCTACCTCCAAAGCGGTTTCCTGCGGCTCCGGTCAGGCTATACATACGTACCGACCTATTCGAAACCGATGTCATTAGGTTACCTTTGCGATATGACCGCCGAGCAGACTGACGCCCGTCCGGTACTGGCCACCGCGCTGGTCACCGCCATCGACCACGTCGGCATCGCAGTGCCCGACCTGGATGTGGCCATCAAGTGGTATCACGACCATCTCGGCATGATCGTGCTGCACGAAGAGGTCAACGAGGACCAGGGCGTCCGCGAAGCGATGCTCTCGGTCCGCGGCGCACCCATGGGCAGCGCCCAGGTGCAGTTGATGGCGCCGATCGACGACACCTGCACCATCGCCAAGTTCATCGACAAGCGTGGGCCCGGTCTGCAGCAACTCGCCTACCGTGTCAGCGACATCGACGCGCTCACCGAGCGACTGCGCGAACAGGGCGTCCGGTTGCTCTACGACGCGCCGCGACGGGGAACCGCCAACTCGCGGATCAACTTCGTGCACCCCAAGGACGCCGGTGGTGTCCTGATCGAACTCGTCGAGCCTGCTTCAGAGGGCACCGACCACTGACCGTCACGACCACTTCCGGGTGGGGCTCCGCGTAGCCCGGTTCGCCCAGCACGCGGTGTGCCAGTGCCTGCGGTCATCGACGTTTTCCGATGCACCGGCCACATCCGTCGGCCACACCACCACATGCGCTGTACCAGGCCTGATCTCGTGGTCACAGCCGGGACAGCGATAGACCTTCGTCGCCCTCGCCGCTGCCACCGGTCGGACCTCGTAGTCGTTGCCGTCGGCGCCCACCTCGATGCGCCGCGGCGCGGGCAGCGGATTCTGAGGACGTTTCGCCGCCCGCCTGCGCGCCATCAGAACAGCCGGAACTCGTCGCTGTCCATACCGCGCATCTTGTCGTAATCCAAGATGAGACACCGGATCCCACGGTCCAGTGCCAGGGTTCGCGCCTGCGGCTTGATCTGCTGGGCGGCGAACACCCCGGCCACCGGGGCCAGCAGCGTGTCGCGATTGAGCAGCTCGAGGTAGCGGGTGAGTTGTTCGACCCCGTCGATCTCGCCGCGGCGCTTGATCTCCACGGCCACTGAACGACCCTGATCGTCGCGGCAGAGGAGGTCCACCGGCCCTATCGGGGTCATGAACTCGCGACGGACCAATGTGTATCCCGCCCCGAGCAACTCGACGTGTTCGGCGAGGAGCACCTGCAGGTGGGCCTCGACACCGTCCTTCACCAGCCCCGGATCGACACCCAACTCGTGACTCGAATCGTGCTCGATGTCCTCGACGGTGATGCGGAGTTGTTCGCCGGCCTTGTTCTCCACCACCCACACCGGGGAGGCGCCACCGGCCTCTTCGACCAGCCAGCACGGCGGTGACATCCAGTTCAGCGGTTTGTAGGCACGGTCGTCGGCATGCACGCTCACCGAGCCGTCGGCCTTGAACAGCAGCAGCCGTCGGGCCGAGGGCAGATGGGCGGTGAGCCGACCGACATAGTCGACGGTGCACTGGGCGATCACGAGACGCACCCGCACCACCTTAAACGTCGAACAAGCTTGCAAACCCGCCCCTGTCACTAGGCTGACGCAACGATGACCGCGAACAGGACGACGGCTCAGCGCTTGGGCCGCGTGTTGGAACGAGTGACCAAGCAGAGCGGCAGGGTCGCGGCGACCCCGGAGTTCGGGTCCTGGATCCTGGGCCGGGTTTCGGAGAGCCAGGCGCGACGGCGGGTCCGCATCCAGGTCATCCTCACCATCTTCGTGGTGGTCGCGAACCTGATCGGAATCGGCGTCGCGACGCTGGTCGTCACCGTCGCGTTCCCCACGCCCAGCGTGTTCGAACCCGGGGTCCGCTGGATCACCGCCATCGTGGTGCCGATCTACCTGGTGACCGCTCTGGTGGTCGGGGTGTTCTGGGCGACCCGCCGGGTGATCAAGACCGTGCGGTGGGCGATCGAGGAGCGTCCTCCCACTCGCGAGGACCAGCGGAACACGTTCCTGGCGCCGTGGCGGCTGACCCGAGTCCTGTTGGCACTGTGGGGTCTCGGCACGATCCTGCTCACCACGCTCTACGGGTTGCATGACAGCGAGTTCATCGCGAAGTGGTTACTGGGGGTCAGCTTCCCCGGCATCGTCGTGTCTGCGAGCTGTTATCTGTTCACCGAGTTCGCGTTGCGCCCGGTCGCCGCCCAGGCGCTGGAGGCGGGTAAGCCGCCGCGACGCTTCGCCGAAGGCCTGATGGGCCGCACGATGCTGGTGTGGGCGCTGGGGTCGGGGGTGCCCGTTCTCGGCATCTTCCTGGCCGCCGCCATCACGTTGCTCCAGCGCAACCTGACGCCCACCCAATTCACCGTCGCGGTGATGATCCTGGCACTGTTCGCCCTGCTCTTCGGGGCCATTCTGATGTGGATTCTGGCCTGGCTCACGGTGACCCCGGTGCGGGTGGTGCGTAATGCCCTCAACCGTGTCGAGCAGGGCGACCTGGACACCAACCTGGTGGTGTTCGACGGCACCGAACTGGGCCAGCTGCAGCGCGGATTCAACTCGATGGTGCACGGTCTGCGGGAACGCGAGCGGGTGCGCGATCTGTTCGGCCGTCACGTGGGACGCGAGGTCGCCGCGCTCGCCGAACAGGAGCAACCCGAGCTCGGCGGCGAAGAACGTTACGCCGCAGTCATTTTTGTCGATGTCATCGGCTCCACGAAGCTGGTCACCAGCTTGCCGGCGGCCGAGGTGGTCGAGTTGCTGAACCGGTTCTTCGCGGTGATCGTCGAGGAGGTCGACCGCTACCACGGGCTGGTGAACAAGTTCGAAGGCGACGCGGTGCTGGCGGTCTTCGGAGCGCCTGTGTCACTGGAACATCCCGAGGACGAATCGCTCGCCGCGGCCCGGGCGATCGGCCGGCGGCTGCGCGAGGAGGTACCCGAATGTGAGGCGGGAATCGGCGTCGCGGCGGGCACTGTGGTCGCCGGCAATGTGGGCGCCCGGGAACGGTTCGAGTACACGGTCATCGGGGAGCCGGTCAACGAAGCGGCACGACTGTGCGAGCTCGCGAAGAACGAGACACTGCGACTGGTGGCATCAGAAGCTGTCGTGAGCAACGCGACCGAGACGGAGAGTGCCCGCTGGGGACTCGGCGACACGGTGACGTTGCGGGGCTACGACGAGCCGATCCGGCTCGCCACCCCGGTCAGCGAGGACTGACGGGCCGGTTCTGCTCCAGCCATCCCTGTGCCTCCTCGACGGCATCGGCCACGGTGCGGAAACGGACGGCCTCCAACTCCTTCTCGGAGCGGATCACCACACCGTCGGGATCCACGAGATAGCCCGCCTTGCCTTGCGCCCGCAACGCCGCGCTCATTCCCGACAGCAGAGCCCGTGCGGCATCGTCGATGTCATCGACGCGGGACACATCCAGGATCGCGACCTCGAAATCGTCGCGCTCGCGGTCGGCGACGCGCACCACCTGTTCGGCACCGCAGAACAGCAGATCGCCGTGGGTTTCGTAGACGCGGATGCCCTCACGCGGCTCGTACACGGCCCGCAAGGTGGCCCGCGAATCACGTGCCACCGTCAGGAAGTGCAGGCCCAGTTGCTCAGAGAGGCTGCGGCACACCTGGACTCCGCGAACGCTGTTGCCTTTGTCGTCGAGCAGAGGCGAGTACACGCCGATGCCGAGTTGCCCGGGCAGCACGGCGACGATGCCGCCGCCCACACCGCTCTTGGCCGGCATGCCGACTGCGCTGACCCAGTCGCCGGCGGCGTCGTACATGCCGCACGTGACCATCACCGAGAGCGTGCGCTTGACCACGTCAGGGGTGCTCACCCGGCGGCCGGTCTGCGGATTGACACCGCCCCGGGCGAGGGTCGCACCCATCTTGGCGAGGTCGGTCGACGTGACGCGCAGCGAGCACTGTCGGTAGTACACGTCGAGCACCTCGTCGGGATCGTCGTCGAGCATCCCGAAGCTCTGCAGCATGTAACCGATCGCGCGGTTCCGACTGCCGGTGGCCTTCTCCGACGCGTACACCTGGTCGTCCAACTCGAGTCGGCGACCGGCGAACGACGAGTAGAAATCCTGGATCAGCGCGAATCGTTCGTCAGGACCGGCCGCCGGGATCAGCGACACCGCCGCGATGGCCCCCGCGTTGATCATCGGGTTCTTGGGCTTCTTCGTGGCACGGTCCACACTGATCTCGTTGAAGGCCTCACCGGACGGTTCGACGCCGATCTTCGCGTCCACGGCAGACGCGCCGAGCCGATCCAGTGCCAGCGCGTAGGTGAAGGGTTTGGAGATCGACTGAATCGTGAATTCCAGTGCTGCATCGCCAGATTCGTAGATGAAGCCATCGGCCGAAGACAATGACATTCCGAAGCCGTCGGGGTCGACACATGCCAACTCGGGGATGTAGTCGGCCAGCGCTCCCCCGGTGTCACCGACATGCTCCTCGCGGATGCGATCGAGGTATCGCTGCACCAGTTTCGCCACGCGTTGGAGTATGGAGGGTCTACCCCCCGGTTGTCATCATCCGGCCGCTTCTCTAACGCCGGGCCGGCCACACCGGGGCGCCGAGTTCGCGCGAGACCGTGCGCGCGGCGTCGCGCAGCGCATCGATGTCCGCAGGCGCCATCGGCCATCGGGCAGCGGGAACGACCAGGCCGATCGCACCGACGGCCTCGCCGGACGAGTCGAAAACAGCTGCAGCACTGGCACATTCACCGATCACAGCTTCCTCGATCTCGTCGGCGATGCCCGTGGCACGCACCGTGTCGAGTTGGGTGGCCAGCACCGCGGCGTCGACGATCGTCTCACCGGTCATGCTGCGCAACGGCCCCTGCGGAAGCTCGCCGGAGGCGAACGCCAGCAGAGCCTTGCCCAGCGCACTCGCATGGGCGGGAATCACGATGCCGACCTCAGGCATCTGCCGGGTACCGTCGGGGCGGGGTTCGTGGCCGACGACGACGATCTCGTCGAACAACAATACCGCCGTCCGCACCGCACAGCCGGTGCGACGGGCCAGGCCTTCGGCCCAGATCGCCACCCGCGCACGCAGTTCCAGCGTCTCCAGGTACACATTGCCCAGGCGCAGCGTCGCCGGCCCGAGACGGTAGCGGCCCGAATCGAGTTCCTGCTGCACCATGCCGTGCGCGAGCAGTGTGCGAATCAGACCGTGCACGGTCGACGGAGCCAGGTCGATCGCTGCCGCGATCTCCCCGAGGCTCATCCGCCGCCCACCCTGGAGCACCGTGAGGATGCGCAAAGCCCGATCGACCGCCTGGATCATCTGCCCCCACTTCCCTCCGGCACCCCTTGTGCCACTCGCAGCATAAGCGTATGGTCCAGATCACATTCGACATTATCGAATGCAATCCGATATCGCCGACAGGTGAACGGTAGTGATCACAAACCGGCGACCGTGCTTACTCAGAGGAGAGCAGTATGGATGAGCCTTCACTCCCCCAGAAGCTTGCGGCAGAAGCGCTCGGCACGGCGTTTCTGGTGTTCGTCGGCGTCGGCGCAGTACCGGCCACCCTGATCGTCAACGGGGACGCCCCCTTCACCATGGCGGACCTCGGGATGATCTCGCTTGCGTTCGCCACCATCGTGGTCGCGACCATCTACGCGCTGGGCCACATCTCCGGCAACCACATCAACCCCGCGGTCACGCTCGGGCTGGCCGTCACCGGAAACTTCCCGTGGTCACGGGTGCCCGCCTACATCGGTGCGCAGGTCCTCGGCGCGATCGCCGGCGCCGCCGCGATCATCGGCGTGCTGGGGATGGCCGCCAGCGATGTGGGACTCGGCATTGCCGGCTATTCTGCCGAAACCGCATCGATACAGGCCTTTTTCGCTGAGTTCGTGGGTACGTTCATTCTTGTGTTCACCGTTTTCGGTGTGATTCACCGCAAGGCGTCGGCGGGGTTCGCCGGCGTGGCGATCGGCCTGGTCGTGTTCGCCGCCATCATCCCCGTCGCACCCACCACGGGCGCGTCGATCAACCCGGCCCGCACCTTCGGCCCGATGTTCATCCAGCAGCTCGCGGGCGGGGACGTGTCATGGGGCCAGCTTCCGGTGTACCTCGGCGCGGAATTCCTGGCCGGCGTCGTGGCCGCAGTGACGTACGTGGCGATCTCGCGCACCCGCGCCGACTCCGATCCCGTGAACCCGGTCGCCGTCACCGCTGAACCCACCCCCCAGACCACCAGCGCAGCCTGAGGAGGCACCGCCATGAAGAAGCTCATCAACGACCCCAACGACGTCGTCGCAGAAGCACTGCGCGGCATGGCACTGGCCCACCCGGAACTGCGCATCGACCAGACCAATCGGATCATCTACCGCGGCGACGCCCCGGTGGCCGGCAAGGTGGCGCTCATCTCCGGCGGCGGCTCGGGGCACGAACCACTGCACGGAGGCTTCGTCGGTGCGGGAATGCTGGACGCGGCGTGTGCGGGTGAGATCTTCACCTCGCCGGTGCCCGATCAGATGCTCGAAGCCACCAAGACCGTCAACGCCGGCGCCGGCGTCCTGCACATCGTCAAGAACTACACCGGCGATGTGATGAACTTCGAGATGGCCGCCGAACTGGCACAGGCCGAGGGCATCGACGTCGAATCCGTCATCGTCGACGACGACGTCGCCGTGCAGGACAGCACGTACACCGCCGGCCGCCGCGGCGTCGGCGCCACGGTGCTACTGGAGAAACTGGCCGGCGCGGCAGCCGACCAGGGCCGCAGTCTCGCCGACGTCGTCGGCGTGGCCCGCCGGGTCAACGAGGCGGCCCGCAGCATGGGAGTGGCGCTCACGTCGTGCACGGTGCCTGCCGTGGGTCATCCGACCTTCGAGCTGCCCGAGGACGAGATCGAACTCGGCATCGGCATCCACGGCGAGCCGGGTCGGCAGCGAGTGCCGCTGCAGTCGGCGAAGGCGATCGCGGAGATGATGGTCGAGCCCATCCTGGCCGATCTCGACTTCTCCTCCAGCGCAGGGGTCATCTTGTTCGTCAACAGCATGGGCGCGACCCCACCGCTCGAGCTGTACGTCATGTACTCCGAGATCGCGGCGATCCTGGAGAAGGCCGGGGCGACCGTGGCCCGCTCCCTCGTCGGGCCCTACATCACCAGCCTGGACATGGCGGGCTGTTCGGTGACCCTGCTGCGCGCCGACGACGATCTGCTGCGTCTGTGGGATCACCCGGTCAACACACCCGCACTGCGAAAGGGTTGCTGAATGAGCACGGACCGCACCATCGACACCGCCAGCGCCACCGGATGGCTGCGCGAGTTCGCCAGGATCATCGGCGAAAACGCCCAGTACCTCACCGATCTCGACGCGGCGGTCGGCGATGCCGACCACGGCATCAACATGGACCGCGGGATGAAGGCCGTGATCGCCGCCCTCGACGACGCCGCGCCGGCAGATCTACCGGCGCTGTTCAAGAAGGTCGGTATGACGTTGGTCAGTTCCGTCGGCGGTGCGAGCGGGCCGCTGTACGGAACGCTCTTCCTGAGGATGGCGCCGGCTTTCGGCGCCGACGCCGCGGACCCGGCCGAGTTCGCGAAGGCGCTACGCGCCGGCGTCGACGGGGTGGTCGCCCGCGGCCGCGCCGAGGCCGGCGACAAGACGATGTTCGACGCGTTGGCCCCTGCGCTGGACGCGTTCGACGGCGCACTGGCGGCGGGCAAGGACCTCGCGTCCGCACTGACCGATGCGTCCGCGGCCGCCGAGAAGGGCCGCGACGGCACCGAATCGATGGTCGCGCGCAAGGGCAGAGCGAGCTACCTCGGGCAGCGCAGCGTCGGCCACATCGACCCCGGCGCCACCTCCTCGGCGATGCTGATCGCCGCTGCGGCAACCGCTTTCGGAGCCAGTGGATGAGCGCCCCCGGGTTGGTCGGACTCGTCGTCGTCTCACACAGCCGGGCTCTGGCCCGCGCGGCGGTCGCACTCGCGCAGGAGATGGTGCACGGCAGGCAGGTGAAGATCGCCATCGCCGCCGGCCTCGACGACACCACGTTCGGGACCGACGCGACACAGATCGTCGAGGCCATCACCGTCGCCGAACAGGGCGCGGGTGTGGTGGTACTGATGGATCTCGGCAGTGCCGTGCTCTCCGCCGAACTCGCACTGGACCTGCTCGATGACGAGCTGCGTGCGGGAGTGGTCTTGTGCCCGGCGCCGCTCGTCGAGGGTCTTGTGGTTGCCGCGGTGGCGGCGGCCGGCGGCGCCAGCGCCGACGAGGTGGTGGCCGAGGCGACCGGCGCGCTTGCCGGCAAGATCGGCCATCTGCATCCGGTGTCCGCGTCCGAGGCCCTCATCGATGCGCCTGCTGGGACCGACGAACTGACCGGCAGCTTCCTCGTCGAGAATCCCCACGGCCTCCACGCGAGGCCGGCGGCGCGACTCGTCCAGGAAGCGCGCAAACGCGACGCGCGCGCATTCATCCGCAATCGCTCGACCAATTCGGAATGGGTGGGCGCGGGAAGTCTCTCCAAGATCGCGACGCTGGGCGTGCGCAGCGGCCACGAGGTCGAGGTGCGGGTCGCCGGCAGCCAGGCGGCCGAAACACTCGACCACATTCTCGCCCTCGCAGCCCGGCACTTCGACGAGCCGCTCACGCAGACACCCGAGGTGACGGCGAGGGTAACGCCGCCCCAGGCGCCCGTGGGCGCATCCCCCGGCCTGGGTATCGGGCCGGCACGATCCGCCCGGCTACAGCCGATCACGATTCCCGACACCCCCGCCGAAGACCCCACCACCGAATGGCGTCGGGTGAGCAAGGCGATCGCCGTTGTCCGGCGCACCATCAGCGAGCTCCGCACCCGCACCGCCCGCGAGGTCGGCGAGGTCGAGGCGGCGATATTCGATGCCCACCAACTCTTTCTCGACGACACCGAACTGCTCGACGCTGTCCACGCCCGCATCGACGGTGGTGAGTCGGCGGTGGCGGCGTGGTCAGCGGCGGTGACGGCGCTGGCGGCGGAGTTCGCGGCGCTGCCCGATCCGTATCTGAAGGCCCGAGCGGAGGACGTCACCGCGGTGGGCGACCAGGTGCTGCGGGCCATGCTCGGCTCGGTGGCCTCGTCGGCGAACGCCACCGGGGTCCTCATCGCCGCCGACCTCACACCGGCCGAAGCCGCCGAGCTTCCGCGCGATCAGGTGGCCGCCGTCGTGCTGGCCTTTGGCAGCCCGCACGCCCACAACGTCATCCTGCTGCGCGCCAAGGGAATTCCCGCGGTCGTCGGCGCCGGACCCGCGGTCCTGAGCATCGCCGAGGGAACTGTGGTCGCGGTGGACGGGACCAGCGGTGAGTTCGTCATCGACCCGCCCGAGGATGTCCGCCGACAATTCGGCGACCGAGTAGCTGCGCTGACACTTCGCAAGAACGCGGCCCGTGCGAGGGCCACCGAACCGGCGATCACCACCGACGGGATCACCGTGCGGGTCGGCGCGAACCTCGGTTCGGTTGATGACGCCAGGGCCGCCGTGGCGGCCGGGGCCGACTACGCGGGACTGATCCGCACCGAGTTCCTGTTTCTCGGCCGTCCCGAGGCCCCGGACGTCGAGGAACAGACCGCGGTGTACCGCAAGATCGCCGAGTCGATGGACGGCAGACGAATCACGCTGCGCACCTTGGATATCGGTGGGGACAAACCGTTGGATTTCCTGCCCACCCCGGCAGAGATGAACCCGTTCCTCGGCGTGCGCGGCATCCGGCTGTCGCTACACCATCCACAGTTGCTGTCCGATCAGCTGCTGGCGATGGCGCGGGTCGCGCACCAGACCCCGGTCAGCGTGATGTTCCCGATGGTGAGCACCCTCGACGAACTGTTCGCCGCGCGACGCCTGCTCGACGAGGCGCTCGCGGCGACCGGGTCGCAGCGCCCCCCGGACCTCGAGGTCGGGATGATGGTGGAGGTGCCCGCCGCGGCGCTCAAGGCCGCCGCATTCGCGCCCCACGTCGACTTCTTCTCGATCGGCACCAACGACCTCACCCAGTACGCACTGGCCGCCGATCGCAACAACGACGCGGTCGCGACGATCGGCGACACCTTCGACCCCGGCTTGCTCGCGCTGATCCGCAGCACCTGCCGGGGCGCCGGAGACCGGGTTTCGGTATCGGTCTGTGGAGAGTTCGCCGCCGACGAACGGGCCGCCGGGTTGTTGATCGGTTTGGGTGTCGACGCGTTGTCGGTCTCCCCGCCGGCGATCGCCACGACCAAGGATGCGGTCCGGGCACTGGACAGTCGCGAGGCGGCCGGTGCCGCGACGGCGGCGTTGGCGGCCGACAGCGCCGCCGCGGTGCGTGACCAGCTGACGCCCACGCCTCGGGGCTGACCGACCGCCCGTGCCACCGCGACCTTCGATGTCGCTTTTCCGCCAGTGATGTCGGTGGCGACGTGTAATTGTCAATGGCATGCACACCGATTTCGACCGTTGTCTCCGAGCCGTCCAATCCAAGGACGCCCGGTTCGACGGTTGGTTCGTGACCGCTGTGCTCACCACGAAGATCTACTGCCGACCCAGTTGCCCGGTCCGGCCACCGTATGCCCGCAACATGAGCTTCTACCCGACAGCGGCCGCGGCTCAGCGGGCCGGATTCCGGGCGTGCAAGCGGTGCCGGCCGGACGCTTCGCCTGGTTCGCCCGAATGGAACGTGCGCGGTGACGTGGTCGCCCGGGCGATGCGACTGATCGCCGACGGCACGGTCGACCGCGACGGCGTGACCGGGCTGGCGGCCCGCGTGGGATACACCGTGCGCCAACTCGAGCGGCTGATGCAGGCGGAGGTGGGAGCGGCGCCTCTGGCGCTGGCAAGGGCGCAACGGACCCAGATGGCGCGGGTTCTGATCGAGACGACCGAGACGCCGTTCAGCGACGTCGCGTTCGCAGCCGGTTTCTCCAGCATCCGCCAGTTCAACGACACCGTGCGCACGGTGTGCGACCTGACGCCGACACGGTTGCGCCAGCGGGCCCGGACCCGCGTCGACAGTGGGGATTTCCTCGGTACCGGCGCCATGTCGCTGCGGCTCCCTGTGCGTGCACCCTTCGCCTACGAGGGACTCTTCGGTCATCTGGCGGCCAGCGCCATCCCCGGCGTCGAGGAGGTCCGCGACGGCACCTATCGGCGCACACTGCGATTGCCGCACGGCACCGCGATCGTCAGCCTGCGACCTCACCCCGATCACGTTCGATGCCAACTGGTGGTGGACGACTTCCGTGACCTGTCCGCGGCGATCGCGCGGTGTCGGCGGCTCCTCGACCTGGATGCCGACCCCGAGGCGGTGGTCGATGCATTGAGCGCCGATGAGGGCCTCCGCGCATTGATCACCAAGGCGCCCGGCCAGCGCATCCCGCGCACGGTCGACGAGCATGAACTGGCGATCCGGGTCGTACTCGGGCAGCAGGTGTCGATGCAGGCGGCACGAACCCACGCCGGCAGGATCGTCGCGGCGTACGGTCATCCGATCGCCGACGCCGGCGGTGAACTGACCCATGTGTTTCCCGAAGCCGATGCACTGTCGGACATCGATACGAGGCATCTGGCATTTCCGCGATCCCGGCAACGAACGTTGACCACGTTGATCGCCGCCATCAACAGCGGGGAGGTCGTGCTCGATTCAGGGTGCGACTGGAACTCGGCGCGGGCCCAGCTGCTGAGCCTTCCCGGGATCGGCCCGTGGTCGGCGGAGATGATCGCGATGCGGGCCCTCGGTGACCCCGACGCGTTTCCCGCCACTGATCTGGGGGTCACTGTCGCGGCGCGACAACTCGGGTTGCCTGCGACGCCCAACCTTCTCGTCGAACGCAGCAGCCGCTGGCGGCCATGGCGAGCCTATGCCACGCAACACCTTTGGACCGCACTCGACCACTCTGTCAATGAGTGGCCACCTAGGGAGAAATAATGGACAACGTGCACTATCGGATGGTCGACAGTCCTGTCGGCACACTGACACTTGCCGGTCATGAGGATCGGCTCAGCCATCTGCGGATGGTGGACCAGACCTACGAACCGGACCGAGCCGACTGGGTCCGCAGAGACAACGCATTCGCCGATGCCGCCGAACAACTCGAGGAGTACTTCGCCGGCGAGCGGACGGAGTTCGACCTCGAACTGAATCTGGTCGGCACTGCTTTCCAACGGCGCGTGTGGGCGGCACTGCTGACGATCCCTTACGGCCAGACGCGATCCTATGGGCAGATCGCCGCACAACTCGGCGCTCCCAAAGCATCCCGCGCGGTGGGACTCGCCAACGGCCACAACCCCATTGGCATCATCGTGCCGTGCCATCGGGTGATCGGAGCGAATGGAAGCCTCACCGGATATGGCGGCGGCCTGAATAGAAAACGGGTGCTTCTCGACATGGAGAAGCAGAAAGCCTCGCCGGCTCCTCCAACGCTTTTCGATTGATCAATATGCTTTTCAATTGATCAACAAGATAGAGAAATGCCTCTGCCCCCCAATAGAATTGGGGGGCAGAGGGCTTTAAATTGTGTTCGGCGGTGTCCTACTTTTCCACCCGTGTGGGTAGTATCATCGGCGCTGGCAGGCTTAGCTTCCGGGTTCGGGATGGGTCCGGGCGTTTCCCTGCCGCTATGTACCGCCGTAACTTTATTTTCACTCGTTTTTGAGTGCCGCCCCCGCGTGGTGTGGGGGTGGAAGTGTTTTTGGTGGTGGGGTGTGAATCGTGGTTGATTCTGGTGTGGATTGTGTGGTTGCGAGGTTTTGTTGTTGTTGTAAGTTTTCGGCCGGTTAGTGCCAGTTCCCTGCGCCCATTACTGGGTTTCTAGGTCTGGTCTATCGATCCCGTGGTCTGCGGGGGGCCTTATCCCACTTAAATGGGTGAGAAGCCTGGTCTTGGAGGGGGTTTCCCGCTTAGATGCTTTCAGCGGTTATCCTGTCCGAACGTGGCTATCCAGCGGTGCCCCTGGTGGGACAACTGGTGTACCAGAGGTTCGTCCGTCCCGGTCCTCTCGTACTAGGGACAGGTTTCCTCAAGCTTCTGACGCGCGCGGCGGATAGAGACCGAACTGTCTCACGACGTTCTAAACCCAGCTCGCGTGCCGCTTTAATGGGCGAACAGCCCAACCCTTGGGACCTGCTCCAGCCCCAGGATGCGACGAGCCGACATCGAGGTGCCAAACCATCCCGTCGATATGGACTCTTGGGGAAGATCAGCCTGTTATCCCCGGGGTACCTTTTATCCGTTGAGCGACACCCCTTCCACTCGGGGGTGCCGGATCACTAGTCCCGACTTTCGTCCCTGCTCGACATGTACGTCTCGCAGTCAAGCTCCCTTGTGCACTTACACTCAACACCTGATTGCCGTCCAGGTTGAGGGAACCTTTGGGCGCCTCCGTTACTTTTTAGGAGGCAACCGCCCCAGTTAAACTACCCGCCAGGCACTGTCCCTGAACCGGATATACGGTTCGAGGTTAGAGGCCCAATACGATCAGAGTGGTATTTCAACAACGACTCCACAATCACTGGCGTGACCGCTTCACAGTCTCCCACCTATCCTACACAAACCGTATCGAGCACCAATACCAAGTTGTAGTGAAGGTCCCGGGGTCTTTTCGTCCTGCCGCGCGTAACGAGCATCTTTACTCGTAATGCAATTTCGCCGAGTCTATGGTTGAGACAGTTGAGAAGTCGTTACGCCATTCGTGCAGGTCGGAACTTACCCGACAAGGAATTTCGCTACCTTAGGATGGTTATAGTTACCACCGCCGTTTACTGGGGCTTAAATTCTCAGCTTCACCCCGAAGGGTTAACCGGTCCTCTTAACCTTCCAGCACCGGGCAGGCGTCAGTCCGTATACATCGTCTTGCGACTTCGCACGGACCTGTGTTTTTAGTAAACAGTCGCTTCTCACTGGTTTGTGCCACCCCCTTCCGCTGCCCACCGCGAAGGTGTTGACGGTGTGGGGGTCCCCCTTCTCCCGAAGTTACGGGGGCATTTTGCCGAGTTCCTTAACCATAGTTCACTCGTACGCCTTGGTATTCTCTACCTGACCACCTGTGTTGGTTTGGGGTACGGGCCGTGTGTGTGCTCGCTAGAGGCTTTTCTCGACAGCTTAGGATCACCGAATTCGCCTCAATCGGCTATGCATCACCTCTCAGGATATGCGAAACCCGGATTTACCTAGGTTTCTCCCTACAGGTTTACCCCAGTATTACCACTGACTGGTACGGCTACCTTCCTGTGTCACCCCATCGCTTGACTACTACCAGCGAAGGTTCCGCGCAGCCCCACAACCCCATTGACCCGAAGGTCGCCGGTGATCGTGGTTTTGGGCGGTTAGTACCGCTGATTCATCAGGGACGCCTACACACGGGTACGGGAATATCAACCCGTTGTCCATCGACTACGCCTGTCGGCCTCGCCTTAGGTCCCGACTCACCCTGGGCGGACTGGCCTGCCCCAGGAACCCTTGGTCTTTCGGCGGGCAAGGTTCTCACTTGCCTTATCGCTACTCATGCCTGCATTCTCACTCCCACACCCTCCACCACTAGATCACTCTGCGGCTTCACCGGATGCAGGACGCTCCCCTACCCAGCACACACAACGTGTGTGCTGCCGCGGCTTCGGCGGTGTGCTTGAGCCCCGCTACATTATCGGCGCACAATCACTTGACCAGTGAGCTATTACGCACTCTTTCAAGGGTGGCTGCTTCTAAGCCAACCTCCTGGTTGTCTTCGCGACTGCACATCCTTTTCCACTTAGCACACGCTTAGGGGCCTTAGCCGGCGATCTGGGCTGTTTCCCTCTCGACGCACGGAGCTTATCCCCCGCCGTCTCACTGCCGCATTACACCGTGTCGGCATTCGGAGTTTGGCTGACGTCAGTAACCTTGTGAGGCCCATCGGCCATCCAGTAGCTCTACCTCCGACACGAACACTGCGACGCTGCACCTAAATGCATTTCGGGGAGAACCAGCTATCACGGAGTTTGATTGGCCTTTCACCCCTACCCACAGCTCATCCCCTCAGTCTTCAACCTAAGTGGGTTCGGGCCTCCACAACATCTTACTGCTGCTTCACCCTGGCCATGGGTAGATCACTCCGCTTCGGGTCCAGAACACACCACTACACCAACCCCTGCGGATTGGATACGCCCTATTCAGACTCGCTTTCGCTGCGGCTACCCCACACGGGTTAACCTCGCGACATGTCCCTGACTCGCAGGCTCATTCTTCAAAAGGCACGCCATCACCCCACAACAAAGTCGAGGGCTCTGACGGATTGTAAGCGCACGGTTTCAGGTACTATTTCACTCCCCTCCCGGGGTACTTTTCACCATTCCCTCACGGTACTAATCCGCTATCGGTCACTGAGAAGTATTCAGGCTTACCGGGTGGTCCCGGCAGATTCACAGCAGATTCCACGGGCCCGCTGCTACTCGGGGAAACATTCCACAGGAGCTGTCAAGTTTTCGTCTACGGGGCTCTCACCCACTACGGCAGACCATCCCAGGCCACTTCAACTAACCCAACAGTTTCTTACTCCTGCCCATCACGGCGGTGATGAGAAGAAACGCCCCACAACACCGCACACACAACCCCCGCCGGGTATCACATGCACACGGTTTAGCCATCCTCCGCTTTCGCTCGCCACTACTCACGGAATCACAATTGTTTTCTCTTCCTACGGGTACTGAGATGTTTCACTTCCCCGCGTTCCCCCCTGCACCCTATGTATTCAGATGCAGGTGACACAACATCACTCGTGCCGGGTTTCCCCATTCGGACATCCTCGGATCCACGCTCGGTTGGCAGCTCCCCGAGGCATATCGCAGCCTCCCACGTCCTTCATCGGCTCTCAGTGCCAAGGCATCCACCATGCGCCCTTAAACACTTACAACACAAAACCAAAAAAATGAGTCATCACCCACACACCACACCCACCCCCGAAAGGGCAGACATCATGTGCGGGTATCAGAAAAATTTGCATTACAACAAAAACACACAACACACAGCTGTGCATTTTCGATGCTCGCAACCACTATCCACAAATCAAACACCACACCCCACCACCAAAGCCGGGGCAACAACAAGACCCCCACCCCCCACAAAACCCGGGAAGTGAAGGCCGGCACACGAACCCTCCAACGAGGGCCCGGGCCGCGGGCTTGTTGTCTCAAAGCCCAATAGTGTGTCTGATGATCCTCGGCACCGGTATTTCCCTACCGGCACCCTAAGTCTGTTGTCGTGCACCAGACCCTGAAACCCACTACAGGCCAGGGCCATCCAACGAATCGCTGCGCTTCCCCGAACCCCCACACGATGTGGGCGGGCCGCAGTCTCGTGGTGCTCCTTAGAAAGGAGGTGATCCAGCCGCACCTTCCGGTACGGCTACCTTGTTACGACTTCGTCCCAATCGCCGATCCCACCTTCGACGGCTCCCTCCCACAAGGGGTTAGGCCACCGGCTTCGGGTGTTACCGACTTTCATGACGTGACGGGCGGTGTGTACAAGGCCCGGGAACGTATTCACCGCAGCGTTGCTGATCTGCGATTACTAGCGACTCCGACTTCACGGGGTCGAGTTGCAGACCCCGATCCGAACTGAGACCGGCTTTCAAGGGATTCGCTCCACCTCACGGATTCGCAGCCCTTTGTACCGGCCATTGTAGCATGTGTGAAGCCCTGGACATAAGGGGCATGATGACTTGACGTCATCCCCACCTTCCTCCGAGTTGACCCCGGCAGTCTCTTACGAGTCCCCACCATAACGTGCTGGCAACATAAGATAGGGGTTGCGCTCGTTGCGGGACTTAACCCAACATCTCACGACACGAGCTGACGACAGCCATGCACCACCTGCACACAGGCCACAAGGGAACTGATATCTCTACCAGCGTCCTGTGCATGTCAAACCCAGGTAAGGTTCTTCGCGTTGCATCGAATTAATCCACATGCTCCGCCGCTTGTGCGGGCCCCCGTCAATTTCTTTGAGTTTTAGCCTTGCGGCCGTACTCCCCAGGCGGGGTACTTAATGCGTTAGCTACGGCACGGATCCCAAGGAAGGAAACCCACACCTAGTACCCACCGTTTACGGCGTGGACTACCAGGGTATCTAATCCTGTTCGCTCCCCACGCTTTCGCTCCTCAGCGTCAGTTACTGCCCAGAGACCCGCCTTCGCCACCGGTGTTCCTCCTGATATCTGCGCATTCCACCGCTACACCAGGAATTCCAGTCTCCCCTGCAGTACTCCAGTCTGCCCGTATCGCCCGCACGCCCACAGTTAAGCTGTGAGTTTTCACGAACAACGCGACAAACCACCTACGAGCTCTTTACGCCCAGTAATTCCGGACAACGCTCGCACCCTACGTATTACCGCGGCTGCTGGCACGTAGTTGGCCGGTGCTTCT
Organism: Mycobacterium sp. DL; assembly: GCF_039729195.1. Taxonomy (NCBI): domain Bacteria; kingdom Bacillati; phylum Actinomycetota; class Actinomycetes; order Mycobacteriales; family Mycobacteriaceae; genus Mycobacterium; species Mycobacterium sp. DL. Next base: position 5,290,137 of record NZ_CP155796.1, on the reverse strand, counting down.
TCTCCAGGTACCGTCACTTGCGCTTCGTCCCTGGCGAAAGAGGTTTACAACCCGAAGGCCGTCATCCCTCACGCGGCGTCGCTGCATCAGGCTTGCGCCCATTGTGCAATATTCCCCACTGCTGCCTCCCGTAGGAGTCTGGGCCGTATCTCAGTCCCAGTGTGGCCGGACACCCTCTCAGGCCGGCTACCCGTCGTCGCCTTGGTGAGCCGTAACCTCACCAACAAGCTGATAGGCCGCGGGCCCATCCCACACCGCAAAAGCTTTCCCCCACCAGACATGCATCCAGCAAGGTGTATTCGGTATTAGACCCAGTTTCCCAGGCTTATCCCAAAGTGCAGGGCAGATCACCCACGTGTTACTCACCCGTTCGCCACTCGAGTACCCCGAAGGGCCTTTCCGTTCGACTTGCATGTGTTAAGCACGCCGCCAGCGTTCGTCCTGAGCCAGAATCAAACTCTCCAAACAAAAACAACCCAACCCAAAGATCAGGTGCATTCGAATCAGAACAAGCCTGAAACCAACAAACAGACACCAAAACCGGCATCCAAAAAAACAACGTCATGCCCCCAAACGGGAAAATGCGGACACAACAAAAAACAACAAACAAAAACCACCAAACACACTATTGAGTTCTCAAACAACACACCCGGTTTTCAGGCAACCCTGCCACTGTACTGCATGTGACCAGGGAGGTCAAACCTCGTCCGTCCGGTCTTTCGACCGGGGCCGTTGGCTTCTGTCGAAATACTACGCTCTGTCGGGCCTAAGTCCCAAATCTCCAGTACACGACCCGATTTGAGGTTGCGGAGGCTACGTCACCCGCTCGATCTCCGCGCCCAGATCGACCAGATTTTCCACGAAGTTCGGGTACCCGCGGTCGATGTGAAAGACGTCGTGCACCTCGGTGTCACCATCGGCGACCAGTCCGGCCAACACGAGTCCGGCGCCGGCGCGGATGTCCGAGGACCACACCGGGGCACTGGACAGCTGCGGTATCCCCCGCACGACCGCATGGTGGCCGTCGGTCCGGGCATCGGCCCCGAGCCTGATCATCTCCTCGACGAACCGGAACCTGGCTTCGAAGACATTCTCGGTGATCATCGACGTGCCGTCCGCGATCGCCGCCAGGCCGATGGCCATCGGCTGCAGGTCGGTCGGGAACCCCGGGAAGGGCAGCGTCGCGACGTTCACCGCCTTGGGCCGTTCGTACTGCACCACGCGGAAGCCGTCGTCGGACTGTGTCACCGTGGCTCCGGCATCGTGCAGTTTGTGAAGCACCAACTGCAGGTGCTGCGGATCCACACCGGTGACCGAGATGTCCCCGCGAGTCATCGCCGCCGCGATGCCCCAGGTCGCCGCCACGATCCGGTCGCCGATGACCCGATGCTCGGTGGGATAGAGCCGGTCGACACCGGTGATCGACAAGGTGGATGACCCGGCGCCGGTGATGTGGGCGCCCATCTGACTGAGCATCGTGCACAGGTCGACGACATCGGGTTCGCGGGCAGCGTTGTAGATCGTGGTCACGCCCTCGGCGAGGACCGCAGCCATCAGAATGTTCTCGGTCGCCCCCACCGAGGGGAACTCCAACTGGATCTCGGCCCCGCGCAGGTGGTCGGCCTCCGCGACCACACAACCGTGCTCGATGTTGCACCGCGCACCGAGCAGGCGAAGCCCTGTCTGATGCATGTCGAGTGGGCGGGAGCCGATGGCGTCGCCGCCGGGCAACGCAACTTTTGCGCGCTTGCAACGGCCGACCAGCGGACCGAGGACACACACCGATGCGCGGAACTGACGGACCGCGGCGAAGTCCGCGTCGTACTTCAGCTCGTCCGGTGAGGTGACGATGACGACGTCACCGTCGAGTTCGACGGTGGCGCCGAGTCCCCGGAGCACCTCGGCCATCAGCGGCACGTCGAGGATGTCGGGGCAGTTGGTGATGGTGCTCGTGCCCTCTGCCAGCAGCGCGGCCGCCATCAGCTTCAACACGCTGTTCTTGGCGCCCCCGACGGCAACTGCGCCCGATAACCGGCTACCACCGGTCACTACGAAACGCTCGCTCACCCGGGTCAGTGTAAACAGCGCCGACGGCCGTGTCAGTTTGCAGCGCCCTGCGCAGGGACCCACACCGGTACGGTTTCCTCATGGCTGTACACCTGACGCGCATCTACACCCGGACCGGCGACGATGGCACCACCGGGCTGAGCGACTTCAGCAGGGTTTCCAAGAACGACGCCCGGCTGGCGGCATACGCCGACTGTGACGAGACCAACGCCGCAATCGGTGTCGCCGTCGCACTGGGTGACCCTGATCAGCGAGTTCTCGACGTACTGCGGCAGATTCAGAACGATCTGTTCGACGCGGGTGCCGATCTGTCGACACCTGTGGTGGAGAACCCCGAGTATCCGCCCCTTCGCATCAAGCAGAGCTACATCGACCGCCTCGAGTCGTGGTGCGACGAGTTCAACGAGCCGCTGCCGGCGCTGACCTCGTTCATCCTGCCGGGCGGAACCCCGCTCTCAGCGCTGCTCCATGTAGCGCGCACCGTGTCGCGGCGAGCGGAGCGATCGGCATGGCACGCGATGGACACCCATGGTGATTCGATCAGCGTGCTGCCGGCGAAATACCTCAACCGGCTGTCGGATCTGCTCTTCATCCTGTCCCGGGTGGCGAACCCCCAGGGGGACGTCCTGTGGCACCCGGGCGGGCAGAGTCAGTAGGTACGGCGCCGGGCCCTCGGCGACGGCCGCGACTCCAACCACGAGGTGAAAGCCGTCAGCGCGCCCCGATCGAGGGCGATCTCGTAGCCGCGCCCGCTTTCCGGCGCGACATCTTGAAGCTCGAGAATGACGATCTCTTCGGTCATGATGTCGAACTCGTCACCGCGCGGAGACCGTCGCGACACGATTTCCAGACCTCGTCGGCTCAGTGTTCGATCGGGCCACCAACGCATGCTGGACAGCCGATAGAAACCGGCTTCGCCTCCGCGGTATCGCATCACGCCGTGCCGCCAGCCGTGGCCGCCGACTGCGGGGACGTCGCGAAGTATCGCCGCCGTACCGCCGACTTGCCGCAGCTTCCACAGCCGGTAGCTCAGCGCTGCCACCACGACCAGGAGCACACCGATCAGCGCGACCATGAACAGCACGGACGCGCTCATCGGCCCGCCTACTAGTCGATCTGACCCAGAGCGCGAAGCCGCGCCCTGCCCCATGCCGCGGTGCTCTCGTCGTCCGATTCCGAGTCCTGCTTCGCATCGTCGGCGTTGATCTCCGACTCGAACTCGGCACGCTCGACCAGGATTCGGACGGCTTCGTCGGTGACCGACAGGAATCCGCCTTCGACCGCAATCCGCAGGTCGTCCTCACCCTCGCGCTCCACACGAACCATCGCGTCGTCGACAAGTTCGGCAACCAACGGGATGTGGCGCGGCAGGATGCCGATTTCGCCGGCGGTGGTGCGGGTGAACACGAACGTGGCTTCACCCGACCACAGCTCGCGCTCCACTGCGACGATCTCGACGTTCAGTTCGGCCATGTCACACCACCTTTCGCAGCTGGATGGTCATCACAACTTGGCGCCGAGGCTCTCTGCCTTCTTGGCCAGATCGTCCAGTCCACCGATCAGGAAGAACGCCTGCTCGGGAAGGTGGTCGAAATCGCCCTTGCTCAGCTTGTCGAACGCCTCGATGGTCTCCTTGAGCGGCACCGTCGAACCGGGCTGACCGGTGAACTGCTCGGCCGCCATCATGTTCTGGCTCAGGAAGCGCTCGATCCGGCGCGCCCGGTTGACCAGCTGCTTGTCCTCTTCGGACAGCTCGTCGACACCGAGGATGGCGATGATGTCCTGGAGATCCTTGTAGCGCTGCAGGATCCGGATGACTTCCTGCGCCACCCGGTAGTGCTCGTCGCCGACGACCGCAGGATCCAGGATCGTCGAGGACGACGCCAGCGGGTCCACTGCCGGGAAGATGCCCTTGGAGAACACATTTCGGCTGAGTTCCGTCGTGGCGTCCAGGTGGGCGAAGGTGGTTGCCGGCGCCGGGTCGGTGTAGTCGTCGGCGGGCACGTACACAGCCTGCATCGACGTGATCGAGCGACCGCGCGTCGAGGTGATGCGCTCCTGCAGCTCACCCATCTCGTCGGCCAGCGTGGGCTGGTAGCCCACCGCGGACGGCATACGGCCGAGCAGGGTGGACACCTCGGAACCGGCCTGGGTGAACCGGAAGATGTTGTCGATGAACAGCAGCACGTCCTGCTGCTTCTCGTCGCGGAAGTACTCGGCCATCGTGAGTGCCGAGAGTGCCACCCGCATACGGGTGCCGGGCGGCTCGTCCATCTGGCCGAACACCAGAGCGGTGTCCTTGAGCACGTCGGCGTCGGCGAGCTCGACCCAGAGGTCGTTGCCCTCACGGGTGCGCTCGCCCACGCCGGCGAACACCGAGGTACCACCGAAGTTGCGGGCGATGCGGTTGATCATCTCCTGGATCAGCACGGTCTTGCCCACGCCGGCACCGCCGAACAGGGCGATCTTGCCGCCACGCACGTACGGGGTGAGCAGGTCGACGACCTTGAGGCCGGTCTCCAGCATCTCGGTGCGGGGCTCGAGTTCGGCGAATGGCGGCGGCTTGCGGTGGATTGACCAGTGGTCGAAGTCCTCGCCGTAGCCGGGCTCGTCCAGGCAGGCACCCAGGGCGTTGAAGACGTGACCCTTGACCCCGTCACCGACAGGCACCGAGATGGACTTACCGGAGTCGGTCACCTCGACACCACGGACCAGACCGTCGGTAGGCTGCATGGAGATGGTGCGGACCAGGTTGTCCCCGAGGTGCTGGGCGACCTCGAGGGTCAGCGTCTTGGCCAGGTCCCCGTAGGTGATCTCCGTGTTCAGGGCATTGAACAGCTCGGGTACCGAACCCCGCGGGAACTCGACGTCGACGACCGGCCCGGTGATACGTACGACGCGACCGGCTGTTCCGCTCTTGCTGTCGCTCTTGGTGTCTTCTGCGGTAGCAGTCATTTCCTCTTCGCTTCCTACGGGGCTTCTGTGTTCGATTTGGGTGGGCGTCAGGCGTCGGCGAGCGCGTTGGCGCCGCCGACGATCTCACTGATTTCCTGGGTGATCTGGGCCTGACGTTCGCGGTTCGCCATCAGGGTCAGGTCCTTGATCAGGTCGTCGGCGTTGTCCGAGGCCGACTTCATGGCGCGGCGCCGCGATGCGGACTCCGACGCGGCCGACTCCAGCAGCGCCGCGTACACGCGGGTCGCGACGTAACGCGGGAGCAGTGCGTCGAACAACGTCTCCGGGTCCGGCTCGAACGAGAAGAGCGTGCGGGGCCCGTCGTCCTCGGGTTCGTCCTCGACGTACTCGACGACCATCGGCGCGATCCGCCGCGCGACCGCAGACTGCGAAAGCATCGACCTGAATTCGGTGAAGACGATGTGCAGTTCGTCGACACCGAGGATGCCGTCGTCGCCGGCATCATCGCCCTCGTCGTCGGCGCCGGACATGAACGCCGTCACCAGGGTGTCGGCGATTTCGCGGGCGTTCTCGTAGGTGGGCCGCTCGGAGAACCCGGTCCAGGATTCGGTCACCTCACGCTGGCGGAAGTTGTAGTAGCCCAGAGCTTTCCGCCCGACGACGTACACCTCCGGCTTCTTGCCCTCGTCGCGCAGCAGCGCGAAGAGCTCCTCGGACTGCCGCAGCACGTTGGCGTTGTAGGCTCCGCACAGCCCGCGGTCCGACGACACCACGAGCACGCCCGCCCGCTTCGGATTCTCCCGCTGCACAAGCAACGGATGATCGAGCGCGCTGGCACTGGCAAGCTCGGTGAGCATGCTGGTGATCTCGGTGGAATAGGGCCGAGCCGCCTGGACTCGGGCCTGGGCCTTGGCGATTCGCGAGGTTGCGATCAGTTCCTGGGCCTTGGTGATCTTCTTGATCGACCCGGCGGAACGGATGCGCCCGCGAAGTTCGCGCAGTGTTGCAGCCATCTAGCTCTCCTAGACCTCTCTCACGTAGATGAAGTCGGTCTACTTTTTGGGGGCCGGCTTGCGGACCTTGACGGATTCCTTCTCGACGTCTTCCTCGTCCATGGCCTCAGTCTCGGCCTCGTTCACGACCACCGAACTGCCGTCGGTAGCCGAGAAGCCCTTCTTGAACTCGTTGATGACGTCGGTCAACTTCTTCTCGGCCTCCTCGGAGAGCTTCTTGGACTCCCGAATCTCCTTGAGGATCTCGTCGTGTGATGCTTTGACGTGTTCGAGAACCTCGGTCTCGAAGCGCGAAACATCCTCCACCGGAACTGAATCGAGGTGACCCTTGGTACCGAGGAAGATCGCGACAACCTGATCCTCGACCGAGTACGGCGTGTACTGCGGCTGCTTGAGCAGCTCGACCAGCCGGGCGCCACGCTCCAGCTGCGCCTTCGACGCCGCGTCCAGATCTGAGGCGAAGGCGGCGAACGCTTCGAGCTCACGGTACTGCGACAGCTCCAGACGCAGCGAGCCCGCAACCTCTTTCATGGCCTTGATCTGGGCCGCACCACCAACACGGGACACCGACACACCGACGTTGATGGCCGGCCGCACACCCTGGTTGAACAGATCGGATTCCAGGAAGCACTGGCCGTCGGTGATCGAGATGACGTTGGTCGGGATGAACGCCGAGATGTCGCTGGCCTTGGTCTCGATGACCGGCAGCCCGGTCATCGATCCACCGCCCAGTTCGTCGGACAGCTTCGCGCAACGTTCCAGGAGCCGCGAATGCAGGTAGAACACGTCACCGGGGAAGGCTTCGCGGCCCGGCGGACGGCGCAGCAGCAGCGAGATCGCGCGGTAGGCGTCGGCCTGCTTGGACAGGTCGTCGAACACGATGAGGACGTGCTTGCCGTCGTACATCCAGTGCTGACCGATGGCTGAGCCGGTGTACGGCGCAAGCCACTTGAAGCCGGCAGCGTCGGAAGCCGGCGCGGCGACGATGGTGGTGTACTCCATCGCGCCACCCTCTTCGAGAGCGCGCTTCACGCTGGCGATCGTGGTGCCCTTCTGACCGATCGCGACGTACACGCAGCGCACCTGCTGCTTCGGGTCACCGGTCTCCCAGGCTTGCCGCTGGTTGAGGATCGTGTCGACGCAGACCGCGGTCTTGCCGGTCTTGCGGTCGCCGATGATCAGCTGGCGCTGCCCGCGACCGATCGGGGTCTGCGAGTCGATGGCCTTGATGCCGGTCTGCAGCGGCTCCGAGACACCCTGGCGTTGAATCACCGACGGTGCCTGCAATTCGAGCACGCGGCGGGTGTCCGACTCGATGTCGCCCTGGCCGTCGATCGGCTGACCGAGAGGGTTGACGACACGTCCGAGGAACGCGTCGCCGACCGGGACCGAGAGCACCTCACCGGTGCGCTTGACCTGCTGTCCCTGTTCGATCTTCTCGAAATCACCGAGGATCACGACGCCGACGCTGTGCTCATCGAGGTTCAGCGCCACACCGAGGACACCGCCGGGGAACTCCAGGAGCTCCTGGGTCATCACCGAAGGTAGTCCCTCGACGTGGGCGATGCCGTCGCCCGCGTCGATGACGGTGCCGATTTCCTCGCGTTCGGATTCGGCGGTGAAGGAGGAGACGTAGTCCTCGATTGCACCCTCGATGTCAGAAGCCGAGATTGTCAACTCTGCCATGGCTTTTCGTCTTCCTGCCTTTACGTTTGTTACTGCTCGAGTTCGAGTCAGGTCAGTCCGGAAGCCCTGTGCGGGCCGCTTCCAACCGGGATGAGATGGAGCCGTCGATGACTTCGTCACCGACAGCGATCAGGAGCCCACCGAGCACGGCGGGGTCGATGTTCAGCTGAACCGACACCGGGTGGCCGTAGATCCGGCTCAGCACCTCCGTCAGACGCGTGGCTTGTTCGTCGGACAGGTCCGCCGCAGCGGTGACCTCGGCAACGACCTCGCCACGCCGTGCGACAGCGAGCTCAGCAAGCTCGTTCACGGCGACTTCAGCGGGTTCACCGCGAAGCAGTTCGACGGTCTGCGTCAACAGTGCCGCCGCGGTGGCGTTCACCCCGCCGCCGGAGTCGAGCACGTTCTGCAACAGGCTGACCCGGCGCTCGGTAGGCACCATATGGTCAGACAGCAGCCTGCTCAACCGCGATTCGTTGTCGAGGACCCGACCGAACCGGAACAACTGCTCCTCGACCTCTTCGGCCTGGCCATCCCGCTCCGCACGCACCAGAAGTGCGAGCCGGGCGACATGCTCGACAGCGTCGATGAGGTTCGCTTCACTCGACCAACGCTGCGAGACGGCGGTGTTGAGGAGTTTCAGCGTGTTGGCGTCGACCTTGTCGGTGAACAGCCGCTCCACCATCTGCACCTTCGCGGCCGACTCTTCGGTCGGCTGGGCAAGAGCCTTGTTCAGTGCCGGCTCATCGAGAAGCAACTTCGCGACGGCAGGCAGGTTCTCTGCAAGCGCGGTCAGGGTCTCGGCGTCGGCACCATCGGTGACCGATTCGAATTCCTTGACGAGCGCAGCCAGCGCGTCGCGGCTCGCCGCCCGCAGGTTGAGAGTCGCTCCCGCCGTCAGCACTGCCGGCGACGGTGCCATGTCATCGAGTTCGTCGAGGAACTTGTCGACGATCGACGACTGGGCCGCCGGGTCGGCGACGAAGTTGCGGACGAGGTCCTCGGCCTTCTGCACGGATTCGACACCGAGGTTCTGGCGAAGGCCACGGATCGTCTGCTGCCGAAGCAGCTGAACCTGCTGCTCCCCTTGCGCTTTGATCCGCTCGGCGTCGGTCGCGGCCTGCTCACGCAGTTGCTCGACGATGCGCGCAGAATCCGCACGAGCTTCGTCGGTCACCTTGGCGCCGTCGGACTTGGCGTCCTCGAGTGCCTTGGCGTGCATCTGGTCGGCGTTGGCGAGTTTCTCCTCGGCGGACTTGCTCTCCTCGAGCGCAACCCGCACCGCCTCCTGCTGCTGGTGCATCATCTTGCGGACCAGCGGCACGACGTACTTCCACACCAGGAAGCCGATGATGGCGAAACCGACGAGGTTTCCGATCAGAGTCGACATCAGCGACCACCACCCGATGTGGACGGCGACGATGAGGCTGTCACCTCAACCCCCAGAATTCGGCTGGCCAGAGTGGAGGACAGATCCCCCACCGACGACTCCAGCTGGCTCGATGTCGCTTCAGCATTCTGCGAGAGCTCGTTGTTGGCGCTCTCCAGCTGCTGCGCGACTTCGTCTCCTGCCTCGGCACGCTTGGCATCGACGACCTTGCGCCCCTCGGTACGTGCCTCGTCACGGATGCTGGATGCCTCACCTCGTGCGGTGGCCATCGCCTGCTGGTAGTCGGCGCGAGCAGCCTCGAGCTGCTTGGCCGCTTCCTTGTTGTCCGCGGCTGTCTTGGCCAGCATGGCTTCACGTTCGGCCAACACCTTGCTGACCGGCGGAACCACCCATTTGGCAATCACGCCGAGCACCACCAGGAAGATCAACAGCACGACGAAGAACGTGCCGTTGGGGAGCAGGAAGTTGCTTGTCTCCCCGACGTCCTCCACCGCCAGAATGGTTGCGCTCAGTTCACCCATGTCGCTGTATTAGCTGACCGGGGTGGCGAAGACGAACAGAGCCATGAACGCCAGGTTGATGAAGTACGCCGCTTCGACCAGACCGACGGTGATGAAGAACGGAGTGAACAGTCGGCCCTGGGCTTCCGGCTGGCGTGCGATGCCCGAGATCAGCGCATTACCGGCAACACCGTTACCGATACCGGCACCGATAGCGCCGCCCGCCATGATCAGACCACCGCCGATGAGCGCGCCGGCAGCGATTGTGGGATCCATTCCTTATCCTCCTTGATAACTGGCAGTAGTGACTACCAGGGTCTTTGCGTTTCTAACGGGTCGAGATTCGTTGTGCTGAACTGTGCTTCGAGGGTCGTCCGGTCTCGTCAGTGGTGGTCGTCCTCGTGATCGAGCTCCATTGACTGCCCGAAGTAGAGGATCGTCAACAACGAGAAGATGAACGCCTGGATGAGGCCAATGAACAGGTCGAAGGCCTTCCAGATCGCGTTGGGCGCCCACAGGATCCACGCCGGGAACATCGCGATCAGCCCGATCATGATGCTGCCGGCAAAAATGTTGCCGAAAAGTCGCAGTGACAACGAGATGGGCTTCGCGATCTCCTCGACGAGGTTGATCGGCGCGAGGAACGCCACGTGACCCTTGAGCAGCTTCGCGGGGTGGCCGAGGAAGCCACGACGCCAGATCCCCGCCGCGTGGTAGGCGATGAACACGAACGCCGCCAGCGCGAAGACGAAGTTGACGTCGGCAGCCGGGGGCTTGAGGAGCTCGTGCTCGAGGCCGTCGCTGCCGGTGTACTGCACGGGCAGCACTGCTATCCAGTTGGCGATCAGGATGAAGGTGAACAGGCTGACCGCCAGCGGCAGGATGAAGGGGGCGATCTTCATCCCGATCGCGCTCTCGACCTGATTGCGGAACTGAATGGTCACGGTCTCGAAGAACAGCTGGACACCACCTGGGACACCGGTCGAGGTGACCTTCGCCCGCAGGATGAACGCCAGCACCAGCACGACCGCGGCCGCGATCGCCGTCGACAACACGGTGTCGACATTGACCGTCATACCGAACCACTCCTGCTCGGTGTGGTGGCCGACCTGGAGAGCCAGGATTTGTTCGCTCATCTGTTGATGATCCTTCAGTGCTTATCCGTCGTTGGATGTAGTAGGCGCTTGAGCTGTCAGTGGGTCCTCGGGGTCCTCGCCGGCGCGCAACTTCTTGAGCACCGGCAGCGAGGTGGTGAGCACCAGGATGACCTGGAACAGTGCCAAGCCGAACAGCACCCCGAGGCCCTGCGGCCGGAACACGAACGCGATGGTCAGCCCGACAGCGGTGATGACCAGCAACCGGGTGGCGGAGTTGAGCGCCATCTGACTCTTCAGGGGATGGTCCTTGGCGGTGATCGCCTGGACGGCCCGTCGAACCAGCAGCGCATTGAGCAAGCCGAGCGCCAAGCCGACGCCGAAGAACACCCCGAACATCGGGTAGCCCAGCACTGCTGCGATGGCGACCGCGGTGGCGGTGATCGCTGCGCAGATCGCGGAGAGAACCACAGGCCTGAATGCCACGGCGGGCAACACCAACGGCGCTTCGTGCGCTGGCGTTGTCACTGAGTTCACCTCGATCTCGCGGTCACGAGGACTACTGTCCCGTCATTCCTGTGCGTGGCGGTCCGAGCGTATCGGACTGCCAGGAGCACGCTGGAATCACCCAAGGGTCAGTATCCTTTGTCGGTCGTTGTTCCATGCCGATCGGCGATGTACCGAGGGGCACGGGGGCCGGCAACCCGCGAGGTTCATTCGGGTTCTGCGAAGACCCTAACACATGGTTAGGGGCCTAAATCGGGCCTACTACTTTTTGTCGTATACATCGTCGAAGGACCCGTTCCGACGCCCCAGAAGCGGGATCAGGGTCGCCACGATCGCGACCAGGATCGCCCCCGCCATGACCCCGGCGGTGTACCGCGGGTCGAAGAAGATCGTGCTGGCCGCGCCGAGCGCCACGATGCCGACCCACAGGTAGATGATCAGCACCACCCGCCGATGGGAATGCCCGATCTCCAGCAGCCGGTGATGCAGATGCATCTTGTCGGGGCTGAACGGGCTCAGGCCCGCACGGGTCCGTCGGATGATCGCCAGCAGCATGTCCAACGCCGGTACGAACATGACCGCCACGACGAGGAGGAACGGCGACAGCAGCGCGAAGACGTCGCGGGCCCCGTACGCCGTCTGGGAGATCGGGCCTGCCGCGGTCGTCGACGCAGCGGCGAGCATCAGGCCGATCAGCATCGAACCCGAATCGCCCATGAAGATCCGGGCTTTGTGGAAGTTGTGCGGAAGGAAACCGAGGCAGGCGCCCGCGAGCACGACCGAGATGACGGCGGGCGGGTAGAACAGCACGTCGCCGCCGTGGTCGCGCAGCAGTCCGACCGAGAAGATGCAGATGGCCGACGCCGTGATCAGACCGAGCCCCGCGGCCAGGCCGTCGAGACCGTCGACGAAGTTCATCGCGTTGACGATCGCCACCGTCAGCGCCAACGTCAGCAGGATCGACGAGACCTGGTCGAGCACGATGGTGCCCACGCCGCCGATCGGTATGTAGAGCACGCTCCACGCGACGCCCATCGTGACGAGGACACTCGCCGCGGTGATCTGGCCCGCGAATTTTGTCAGCGCGTCCAGCCCCCACCGGTCGTCGATCAGGCCGACGAGCATGATGAGCCCGCCTGCGACCACCACCGCAGGCATCCCCGAGGAGTAGACGAAACCGCGGGTCAATGCCGGAAGCTGGGAGGCCAGCAGCACCGCGGCCACCACTCCGAGGTACATCGCCAGGCCGCCCATGCGCGGGGTCGGCTGCAGGTGCACGTCACGCTCGCGCGGGTAGGCCACCGCGCCCCAGCGCGTCGCCACCACCCGCACCCAACCGGTGGCCAGGTAGGTGATGATCGCGGCGGTCAATCCGACCAGCGCCAGCTCTCGCAACGGGACACCGGCACCCTGTTCGGAGAGTGCCATCAGGCTCTCCGACATGGGCGCCGTCGTCATCGCCGAACCGTTGTGCACAAAACTCCAGATCAATCCGTCTGCGTGGTGAGAGTCGCCGCCTCGACGCCCAGGACACCGGCGATGGCGTCGACGCTCACCGGGCCCTGACGCAACACCCGCGGATGTGTGCCGGTGAGGTCGACGATCGTCGACGCGGCCTGCTGTTCGGCAGGTCCACCGTCAAGGTAGACCTCGACGAGATCCCCGAGTTGGTCGCGCGCCTCACCGGCGGTCAGCGCAGCAGGGCGCCCCGAGATGTTCGCACTCGACACGGCCATCGGTCCCACTTCGCGCAGCAGGTCGATGGCCACCGGGTGAAGCGGCATCCGCAACATCACGGTGCCGTGCGCATCACCGAGGTCCCACTGCAGCGACGGCGCCTGGTGTACCACCAGGCTCAGCGCGCCCGGCCAGAACGCTCTGATCAGCTCACGCGCGCTCTGCGGCACCGAATAGACCAGTCCCTGGATCGTGTGCCACGACCCCACCAGTACCGGCACCGGCATGTCGCGGCCGCGCCCCTTGGCCGACAGCAGCGCGGCCACCGCATTGTTGTCGAAGGCGTCGGCGCCGATGCCGTAGACGGTGTCGGTGGGCATCACGACCAGACGCCCGCCCTTGAGCGCGCTGATCGCCGACGCGATGCCCGTCTCACGCTGCGCGGGGTCGGTGCAGTCGAACGCTTCACTCATGCGCGATCCGCTCCGCTTCTCGCTGGGACGTCACAGTAAAGACCCTCTCACCCACCACGTACCGCGGTCACGAAGCGGGGCCGGCCGGTGAGGTCGTGTCGTGCGGTGACCTCGACGAATCCGCCTGCGCGGGTGAACGCTTCGACGGTGCGTTCGGAGGTGCTGTCGTCATGCTCGACGGCGCAGCATCCGCCGGGCCGAAGCAGGCGCGCCGCCAGCCCGATGATCGCGGCGATCACCACCATACCGTCGTCGCCCCCGAACAACGCGTGCGCCGGATCATGTTCGGCCACTTCGGGTTCCAGCTCGGCACCGTCGGGGATGTAGGGCGGATTGGCCACCAGCAGATCGACGGTGCCGTCGAGTTCACCGAGCAGGCCCGCGGCGCTGACGTCGGCCCGCACCAATTCGACGGAGGTGTCGGCGACATTGTGGCGCGCGTACGCCAGCGCCTCGTCGGAGTCGTCGACCGCGATCACCCGGGCGGCGGGCCGGTGGTGCCACAGTGCGATCGCCAGCGCGGCCGAGCCGGTGCACAGATCCACCACCACCGGGATGGGCGACAGCGGTTGGGCAAGCGCCCATTCCAACAGGGACTCGGTCTCCGGGCGCGGGATGAACACACCGGGGCCGACCGCGACGGTCACCTCTCCGAACGCCGCGGTTCCGGTGAGGTGCTGCAGCGGCACGCGCTCGGCGCGGCGGGCGACAAGCAGTTCGTATCGTTCGACGAAGTCGGCACCGGGCTCGATCAGCGCCAAGCGGCCGCGGTCGGTGCCGGCCACATGAGCGGCCAACAGTTCGGCGTCAACGCGCGGGGATCCCACACCGGCAGCGGCCAGTGTCTCGGTCGCCGCATCGATCACGTCACGCAGCCGGCCGGTTCTCATCGCCGCGTCGTCACGTGCTCTGCAGCCTGGACTGCCTGTCGGCGGCCGCGAGCGCGTCGAACAGCGGATCCATGTCCCCGTCGAGCACCTGGTCGAGGTTGTGCGCCTTGTAGTTGATCCGATGGTCGGCGATCCGGTTCTCCGGGTAGTTGTACGTCCGGATGCGCTCGCTGCGGTCGACGGTGCGGATCTGGCTGGCACGGTCGGCCGACGCGTCGGCCTGTGCCTGCTCCTCGGCGAGCAACTGCAACCGGGCGGCGAGCACCTGCATCGCGCGGGCCTTGTTCTGCAGCTGCGATCGTTCGTTCTGGCAGGTGACGACGATGCCGGTCGGCAGGTGGGTGATACGCACCGCGGAGTCGGTGGTGTTGACGCCCTGACCACCCTTGCCCGAGGACCGATAGACGTCGACGCGCAGGTCCGAGTCGTCGATCTGCACCTGCCCGACCTCTTCGGGTTCGGGATACACGAGAACACCCGCCGCGGAGGTGTGCACCCGGCCCTGGGACTCGGTGACGGGCACCCGCTGCACCCGGTGCACGCCGCCCTCGAACTTCATCCGTGACCAGACTCCGTCGGCGGAGTCCCCCTTGCTGGTGATCGACAGCGTCGCGTCCTTGTAGCCGCCGAGATCGGAGAACGTCTCGCCGAGAACCGTGACGTTCCAGCCGTGCCGCTCGGCGTAGCGGACGTACATCCGCGCGAGGTCCGCGGCGAACAGCGCCGACTCTTCTCCGCCCTCCCCGGACTTGACCTCCAACACGATGTCGTCGGCATCATGCGGGTCCCGCGGCGCGAGCAGGTCGGTGAGGGTGGTGTCGAGGTCGTGCACCGTCGCCGCGAGCTCGTCGACCTCAGCGGCGAACGACGCGTCGTCGGCGGCGAGTTCGCGCGCCGCTTCCAGGTCACCGCGCGCGGTTTCGAGCTTGCGGTAGGTGGCGACAACCGGCGATATCTGGGCGAAGCGCCGGCCGGCCTTGCGTGCCGCCGCAGGATCGGCGTGCAGTTCAGGATCGGCGAGGCGACGTTCCAGATCGGCGTGCTCGGCGAGCATGGCTTCGACCGCCGGGGACGTCTCGGTCACCTGGCCTCCTCTCGCTGCTGATCACTCCCACCCACGAAACAGCGCCCGGCCTGCGCGGATGCAACAGATCGGGCGCCGATCTCGCCGGAGCTACTTGTCGTCGGCAGCCTTGGCGCCGGCACGCTTGCCGTAGCGCTTCTCGAAGCGGGCGACGCGACCGCCGCTGTCGAGGATCTTCTGCTTACCGGTGTAGAAGGGGTGGCACTGCGAGCAGACCTCGGCGGTGATCTGTCCGCTCTTCTTGGTGCTCCGAGTGGTGAAGCTGCTTCCACAGCCGCACAGCACAGTGGTCTCGACATACTCAGGGTGAATGCCCGATTTCATGGTTTCCTCTTCGATCGTGGGCCCCGGGTCGCCTCTCCCGTTCTGGGAGGCTTGCGGCGTGAACCGGAACCGAGGTGTCGGCGATGAATTATGCCAGGTCAACCGCCAGTGTCCTAAACGCCTACACCCAGGGCCCTATTCCCTGCCGATGACGCGGTAGGTGTCGCCGTCACGCGTCCACAGCACCCGGCCGTCAGGTTGGACACCCCTGGCGACGAGTTCGCGCTTGACCACCTTGTTGGTGGCTGTGCTGGGCAGTTCGTCGGCGATCCACACGTGGCGCGGCCACGCTTTCGGCGACAGATCCGGTTGGGCGGCGAGGAACTCGCCGAACGCGGTCGGCGTCAGGGTCGCGTCATCCTGGAGGACGAGCGCGGCCATCACCTGATCGCCGACGTGCTCATCGGGAACCGGGTAGACCGCGACCTGACTGATCGCGGGTTCACGGACGAGGATGCGCTCGATGGGCGCCGAGGTCATGTTCTCGCCGTCCACCCGCATCCAGTCCGCGGTGCGACCGGCCAGATAGATCCAGCCGTCGGCGTCCCGGTAGGCGAGGTCGCCGGACCAGAACATGCCGTGCCGCATTCGCTCGTCGGTGGCCCCCGGGTCGTTGTAGTAGCCCGCGAACATCCCGGCCCCCTGGGTGTTGACCAACTCGCCGATCGCTTCGGCGCCGTTGGCCAACGCGCCGTTCTCGTCGAACTCGGCGACAGCGCACTCGGTCAGGGTCTCCGAGTCGTAGATGGCCACGCCGGGAAACCCCCTGCCGATCGAACCGGCCGGGCAGCCGTCCTCGCGGGTCACGGTCACCGCGTTCTCGGTCGAGCCGAATCCGTCCCACACCTCGCATCCGAACCGGCGGGCGAACTGCTCGATGTCACGGTCGCTGGCTTCGTTGCCGAACGCCACCCGCAGTGGGTTGTCCAGGTCGTCCGGCCGTTCCGGGCTGGCCAAGATGTAGGCCAGCGGTTTGCCGACATAGTTCATGTAGGTGACGCCGTAGTGGCGGACGTCGTCGATGAAGCGCGACGCCGTGAACTGAGCGGGCGCCATCGCGGCTCCCGCGTTGAGCGCCACCGACCACCCCGCCAGAACCGCATTGCTGTGGAACAGCGGCATCGACAGATAGCAGACATCCGCCGACGTCAGCTCGTAGCGGCCGGCCAGGGCGGCGCCCGCGAGCAGCACCATCGCATGCATGACGCGGACGGCCTTCGGATCACCGCTGGTGCCGGAAGTGAAGATCAGCATGTAGGTGTCCGTCGCGCCGACTTCGTGATGCGGCGTGAGCGGACCCGCCAGTGCCAGCAGCTCCTGCCACTCGGGACTTCCCACCACCAGGACGCGCACCCCGGCCAGATCCACGCCGTCGAGGAGCCCGCGGTGACGTTCGTCGGTGACCAGGATCTGGCAGTCGGCGCGGTGGATGTCGCGAGCGAGGGCCTCGCCGCGCCGGGTGTTGTTGATGCCGCACAGCACGTATCCGCCGAGGCCGGCGGCAGCCATCGCGGTCAGCATGTCGGGCGTGTTGTCCAGTAGGACACCCACATGAAGGGGCTTTCCCGGATCGGCGATGCCGATCAGGGCCGCGGCCTGGGTCGCGGCGCACCCGAGGTGTTCGCGCCAGGTCCAGGTCTGACCGGCGTACTTGACCGCGACGCCGTCGTCGTCCGCGCGCTCCCGCAGCAGCTGCTGAACTGTCTCCGCCACCCGCTTGGCCCTCCTCCGGTAGTGAACAAATTTCACCACGTGTCTACTCGATCGACCGCGGGCCTGGCGCATCGGCCCACCGGAGACCGGTCATTTGCGAAGATAGGGGCGTGACTGTCGACGCCGCGGCGAAACCCGCCACCAGGTCCGTGCGGGATCGACTGATCGACGCCGCCGAACAATGCCTGACCGTCAAAGGGATTCGTGCGACGACCGTCTCCGAAGTGGCCGAGGTGGCCGGGGTCAGCCGCGGCTGGCTCTACCGTCATTTCCCGGACAAGTCCGAACTACTCGGCGCGGCGATCGTTCGGCTCAACGATGCCTTCTGGACCGAGTCGCGGGTCCGCCTGGATGCGGTGACCGGACTCGATCAGCAGATCACCAGCGGAATTGCGCTGGCACGCAGGGAGTCCGAGACGCCCGGAGCGCTCGTGCTCAAGCTGCGCCAGGAAGAGCCCGAGGCATTCACCGCCTGCGTGGGCCTCGGGGTTCGCGGACTCATCCCGGAGATCGCCGCGTTCTGGGTGCCCTACGTCCAGGCGGCGGTGGATCGCGGCGAGATCCATCCCGACACGGACTGCGCGGAAGCCGCCGAGTGGATCGCGAGGATCACGATGAGCCTTGCGACCGTGCCCGGCGAACAATTCGACGTCGACGACCACGACTCGGTGTTGCGGCACACCCGCCGCTATATCGTGGCGGCACTGCGCTGCGACCCGGATCAAACCTGAGCTAACCGAGTCCGGGGATGTGTACAGAGCGCCCGGTCAGCAACAGGAGCAGCTCGCGGATCGGGGAGAAGACCTCACGGCCGTCCCCCACCGCAAAATTGGTGTCGGTGGCGACCAGCCGGTAGTCCGAGAACCGGCGGCGCGCGTGGAACGGGAAGCCCATGGTCCACACCCGTTCGGCGGCGGCCGCCGCAGCGTCGGCAGGCATCGCCCGGTCGATACCCAGCGGAATGCAGATGTCCTGAGCGTGCACCAGCACGTCGGTCAACGGTTCCAGCGCCGTGGTTCCGGGCGGGTGCCGCCGCGATCCGACGAGGTCTCTCAGTTGGGCAGCGACCTGAGCGGGCGATCGTGTGTCAGTGACGGCCATGCGATGGACGACGGCGTTGAACCGGAAGCCGCTGCGGGCCGCTTCCCACAGCATCCTCGGCGTGCCGATGGCCGAGTGCGTCAGGTGGGCAGCGACGTTCCCGACCGTCCAGCCGGCGCACAACGACGGTGCGGACCACTGCGACGGGTCGATCCGCTCGACGAGCGCGGCGACCTCGATGCGCTGGCCGTCGATGTGCTGCCACACGATGTCGTCTTCCATCGCCGGACCCCCACGATTAATTTAGTCAGTTTCGCTGACAAATTTAGTCAGGGAATCGTACTAAAGTCAAGGCATGGACCCCCAACCGGCAACTGCCGTCCTGATGTACATCGCGCACCGCGACGCCGAGAGCCAGGTGATGGCGGCCCTCGCCGAGGCGGGCTTCGGCCAACTCACCCTCGCCCAATCACGATTGCTGCAACGCCTCGACCCCACCGGGATGCGCCTGACCGATCTGGCCGATCAGGCACGGATCACCAAGCAGACCGCAGGCGCGCTCGTCGACCAACTCGAGCACACCGGCTACCTCACCCGCGGGCCGGATCCGACCGATGGCAGGGCGCGACTGGTGAAACTGAGCGATCGAGGCACCGATGTGTGCCGAATGGCCGCCACCGAGGTGGCGCAGATCGAAGACCAATGGCGAAAGCACCTGGGCGACAAAGCTTTCAAGGGAATGCGTGATGCGCTGATCTCACTGCGCAACATCACCGACCCGTACCGGTGACCGGCGGCTCGGTGCAGCCCGTCACGTTGTCCGCGACGGGCGACACCCAAATCGCTCAGTCGTGGTCGTTGCCGCCGGGGGTGTTCTTCGACACCTGCACCAGGAATTCGTAGTTCGTCTTGGTCTTGCGCAGCTGGCTCATCAGCAGGTCGATGGCCTGATGCGGGTCCAAGCCGGACAGCACGCGGCGCAGCTTGTGCACAACGGCGAACTCGTCGGTAGACAGCAGCAACTCGTCCTTGCGGGTGCCCGATGGGTTGACGTCGACGGCCGGGAACACCCGGCGCTCGGAGATCTTGCGGTCCAGCTTGAGCTCCGCGTTACCGGTGCCCTTGAACTCCTCGAAGATCACCGTGTCGCCGGTGGAACCGGTCTCGACCATCGCCGTGGCGATGATCGTCAGCGAGCCACCTTCTTCGATGTTGCGCGCCGCGCCCAGGAACCGCTTCGGCGGGTACAGGGCGGTCGAGTCGACACCACCGGAGAGGATGCGACCCGAGGCCGGCGAGGCGTTGTTGTACGCACGCCCGAGACGGGTGATCGAGTCCAACAGCACGACGACGTCCTTGCCCTGCTCGACCAGGCGCTTGGCCCGTTCGATCGCGAGCTCGGCGGCCTGGGTGTGATCTGACGGCGGCCGGTCGAAGGTGGATGCGATGACCTCACCCTTGACCGAACGCTGCATGTCGGTGACCTCTTCGGGGCGCTCGTCGACGAGCACCACCATCAGATGGCATTCCGGGTTGTTCCTGGTGATCGCGTTGGCGATGTCCTGCATGATCGTGGTCTTACCGGCCTTGGGCGGTGACACGATCAGGGCGCGCTGCCCCTTGCCGATCGGCATGATCAGGTCGATGACGCGGGTGGTCAGCTTGTCCGGAGTGGTCTCCAGGCGCAACCGGGTGTTCGGGTACAGCGGCGTGAGTTTCTGGAACTCGGGCCGCTTCCTGGCCTCGTCGACCGGCTTGCCGTTGACGGTGTCCAGGCGCACCAGCGGATTGAACTTCTGCCGGGCGTTCTGTCCGCCACTACTGTCCCCTTCGCGCGGGACGCGGACGGCGCCGGTGACCGCGTCACCGCGGCGCAGGCCGTTCTTCCGCACCATGTTCATCGAGACGTAGACGTCGTTCGGCCCCGCCAGGTAACCCGAGGTACGCACGAACGCGTAGTTGTCGAGCACGTCGAGGATGCCGGCAACCGGCTGGACCACGTCGTCTTCACGGAGTTCGGTCTCGCGATCGACTCCGCCACCGCCGCCTCCGCCGTCGCCGCCACGATCTCGACGCTTGCGGTCGCGGAACCGGCGACCGCGACGGCCTTGTCGGCCCTCCCCGTCGTCGTCGGCGTTGCCGCCGCGGTTCTGACCACCCTGCTGATCGGAGTTGTCGTTGCGGTTGTCGCCACGATTGTCGTTGCGGTTGTCCCCGCGATTTTCGTTTCGATTCTCGTTGCGATTGTCGCCACGATTCTCGTTGCGATTGTCGCCGCGGTTGTCGTTGTCCCTGTCGGATCGATCGGAACGGTCGGCACGCTCGTTCCGGTTGTCCGACCTGTCGTTCTTCTCGGCCTTGGCGTCGCCGGCGTTGTCACCGGCCTCGCCCGACTGAGCCTGGCCCCGCTTGTTCTGATCCTTGTTCTGCTCGGCACCGCCGGGGCCGCCCGCACCACGGGATGCGGAACGACGTTCGCGTCGCTGCTGGGGGGCCTGCGCGCCGGAATCGGCCTGCTCGGCGCCGGCCTGCGACGGCGGCGCGCCATCACCGGCGTTGCCGGCGGGGGCATCCTGACCGGCGTTGTCGGCAGGTCCGGAAGAAGTAGTCGCCGTCTCGGCGGGGGTGTCTTTTTTCGCTGCGCTTCCGGTGCGGCCGGTGGATTCGCCACGGCGCTCACGGATGGCGGCGATCAACTCGCCCTTGCGCATCCCGGAGGCGCCTTCGACGCCGATCTCCTTGGCCATGGCGCGAAGCTCGGGCAGAACCATGCTGGTCAGAGCACCCCGCCGATCACGCGAAGCGCCTCCGGCCGAGCCCTCGGCAGCTGTCTTCGGAGCATCCTCCGCGGCGGGCGCGCTGCGCTCAGCCGATGGAGTGGAGTCCGAGGTCACGGTGTTCGGCAGCTCACTGCTTTCAGTGCTGCCGCCAGCCGTGATGAGGTCCGTATCAGTCACGGATTTCCTTTCTTCCCTCGCGAACCAAGTGACGCGGGGGTTCAGTACGTTCAGCCAATCCGCTGAACGTGAGGGTCACACCATTGCCACCGCAACGGTGATCGCCGGGGTTTCGCCAAAACGGCAAACCGTCAGTCCACAAATTTGAGCACCTGAAAGAAGAGTGGTCGTCCTAGTGTCGGCGCAGTTCAGACGCTGCGATTGCTGGACGTGAGCGAGAATAACCCGCATCCGAGCCGGAAGCAAGAAACGCCGTGATTCACATGTTACGCGTGTTACGCCGCCTGCCGGCGCCGGGCTAGGGTCGGGCAGCGACGCCGGACATCCATTTGACGCCATCCCCCACCGACATCCTGGTCACCGCGAAGCCGTTGTCGCGGCCATACTGCAGAACCTCGGCCGGCAGATCAGTCCTGGTGCTCAAGGCCAGAATCGCAGGTCCAGCCCCTGACAGCACCGCTGCCACGCCAGAACGCCGGAGCACCGCCAGGTATTCCGCAGAGGCGGGCATGGCGGCCGCCCGTTGCGGTTGATGCAACACATCCTCGGTCGCCGACATGAGCAGGTCGGGGCGTTCGGTCAGGGCGGCCACCAGCAGCGCCGCCCGGCTCAGATTGAAGCGCGCATCGGCGTGGCTGACCTGCTGCGGCAGCAGCACTCGGGTCTCGGCTGTCGACGAACGGACCTGCGGGACGGCAGCGAAGATGTTGATGTCGGGATGCAACCGGATCGGCGCGGCCCCGTAACGCGGCGCCGCCACGTCACCTTCGGTCCACGACACCACCGCGCCGCCGAGCACAGCGGCCGATGCGTTGTCGGGATGACCCTCGAATTCCGAGGACACCTGTATCAGCTGTTCCAGTGACATCGGGGTCGAACCGCTTTGTGAGGCAAGCCCGTTGGCGGCAGCAAGTCCACCGACAACGGCTGCGGCCGAAGAGCCCAGACCCCGTGAGTGGGGGATGTCGTTGCGACAACGGACGGTCAGGCCGGCCGCGCGCACTCCGGTTTCCCGCAAGCCTCGCTCGATCGCCCGCACCACCAGGTGGGAATCATCCAGAGGGACCTGACCGGCGCCCTCGCCGTCGACCTCGACGATGAGGCCGGATTCGGTTGTCTCGACCACGATCTCGTCATAGAGGCTGACCGCCAGCCCCATGCTGTCGAAGCCGGGGCCCAGATTCGCGCTCGAGGCAGCAACAACCGCGGTGGCCGTCAGGCCCGGGGGCAGGGTTCTGGTCACCGACGTCCGATCTAGACCAGGCCGAGCTTGGCCACGACGGCGACAGGGTCGACGGGCACCGGGATGACCGCAGGCATGCCCTTCAGCGCGGTGTCGGGATCCTTGAGCCCGTTGCCGGTGACGGTGCACACCACGGTGGAACCCTTGCTGACCCAACCGTCTTCGATCGATTTCAACAACCCGGCGATGCTCGCAGCCGACGCCGGCTCCACGAACACCCCCTCGGTGCGGGCCACCAGGTGATAGGCGGCGAGGATCTCCTCGTCGGTTGCGGCCAGGAAGCGACCTTTGGACTGCTGCTGGGCTTCGACCGCCGAACTCCAGGACGCGGGCGAGCCGATCCGGATGGCGGTGGCGATGGTCTCGGGGTCACTCACCGGCTCGCCGAGCACCAGCGGTGCGGCACCGGCGGCCTGGGTGCCCAGCATGCGCGGCAACCGGTCGGCAAGACCGTCCCGGTGGTACTCGGTGTAACCCTTCCAGTAGGCCGTGATGTTGCCGGCGTTGCCTACGGGTAGCGCATGGACGTCGGGTGCATCTCCGAGCGCGTCGACGATCTCGAATGCCGCGGTCTTCTGCCCTTCGATGCGGAAAGGATTGACCGAGTTGACAAGTGACACGCTCGGGAAGTCCGAGGTCAACTTGCGCGCGAGTTCGAGGCAGTCATCGAAGTTGCCGTCGATCTGGATGATCTTGGCACCGTGCATGACGGCCTGCGCCAATTTGCCCAACGCGATCTTGCCCTGGGGCACCAGCACAGCGCAGGTGATTCCGGCGCGCGCCGCGTACGCGGCCGCCGACGCCGAGGTGTTTCCCGTGGAGGCACACAGCACCGCCTGCTGGCCGCGGGCCACCGCTTCGGTGACCGCCATGGTCATGCCGCGATCCTTGAACGAGCCGGTCGGGTTCAGTCCCTCGACCTTCAGATGCACGTCACACCCGGTGTATTCGGACAACCGCGGGGCCGGAAGCAGCGGGGTGGCGCCCTCACGCAATGTGATGGGTGTCCAACTGTCCTCGACCGGCAGTCGGTCGCGGTAGGCCTCGATGAGCCCCGGCCAGGGCTGATGCACGGCGCGGGGGGTGGTGGTACTCATTCGGTGGTTCCTTCCATCCGAAGGACGCTGTTGATGCTCTGGACGACCTCGAGATCAGCCAGAGCCGCAACGGTTTCCGAAAGGGCAGCATCGGTCGCCCGGTGGGTCACGACGACGATGCGGGCGCCGCACCGTTGCCCGCCCTCGTCGACCATGCCTTCCTGTCGCACCTCGGCGATGCTGACCTCACGCTTGCTGAACTCCGCTGCGACCGCGGACAGTACGCCCGGGCGATCCGCGACGTTCATGTTGACGTAGTAGCGGGTGGGGATGAAGCCGATCGGCGCGACGGGCAACTTCGCGTACTTGGATTCGCGGGGTCCCCGGCCACCCTGCACGCGGTTGCGCGCGGCCATCACCAGATCCCCCAACACCGCCGACGCCGTCGGCGCACCTCCGGCACCCTGCCCGTAGAACATCAGTCGTCCGGCCGCCTCGGCCTCGACCACCACCGCGTTGAAGGCGCCGTTCACCGACGCCAACGGATGATCCAGGGGCACCAGCGCCGGGTAGACACGAGCCGAAACCCGCTGCTGACCTTCGCCGTTGGTGAGCCGTTCGCAGATCGCCAGCAACTTGATCGTGCACCCGAGCGCACGTGCGGACACGAAGTCGGCGGACGTCACCTTGGTGATGCCCTCGCGGTAGACGTCGTCGGCGGTGATCCGGGTGTGGAACGCGATCGAGGCCAGAATGGCCGCCTTTGCAGCGGCGTCGTATCCCTCCACGTCGGCGGTCGGGTCCGCCTCGGCGTACCCCAGTGCGCTGGCGTCGGCGAGAGCCGAGGCGTAGTCGGCGCCGGTGCTGTCCATCTCGGAGAGGATGTAGTTGGTGGTGCCGTTGACGATTCCGGCCACCCGCAGCACGGTGTCACCGGCCAGCGACTGGGTCAGAGGACGGATGACGGGTATCGCCCCCGCGACCGCGGCCTCGAAATACAGGTCCACACGGGCATTCTCGGCGGCCTGGGCGAGTTCTCCGGCAGAGACCGCCATCAACGCCTTGTTGGCGGTGATCACCGACTTGCCCTGCTCGAGCGCGGACAGGATCGCCTTGCGGGCGGGTTCGACGGGGCCCATCAGCTCGACGACGATGTCGACGTCCTCGCGTGAGACCAACTCTTCGATGTTGTCCGTCAGCAACTCCGACGGAACACCGCGGTCGTCGGCCACCCTCCGGACCCCGATGCCACGCACCACCAGAGGCGCACCGATGCGGGCGGTCAGATCGTCCGCACTCTCCTCGATGATGCGCACCACCTGGCTGCCGACATTGCCCAACCCCAGGACGGCTACCCCGATTGCCTTGGTCACAGCTCACCTCACCTCCAGACTCAACAGATCGTCGACCGTTTCCCGGCGCAGGATCAGGCGTGCCCGCCCGTCGCGCACGGCCACCACGGCCGGCCGGCCGATCAGGTTGTAGCGGCTCGACATCGAATAGCAGTATGCGCCGGTTGCTGCGACGCCCAGTAGGTCTCCCGGTGCGACGTCGTCGGGCATCCATGCGTCACGTACGACGATGTCGCCGCTCTCGCAGTGCTTCCCGACGACACGAGACAACGCCGGAGCGGCATCACTGATCCGCGACAGCATCCGCACGTCGTACTCGGCGCCGTACAGCGATGTCCGGATGTTGTCGCTCATCCCGCCGTCGACGCTGACATACCGTCGGTGCCTGTCGGACGCGACTGCGACGTCTTTGACGGTGCCGACCTCATAGAGCGTGATGGTGCCCGGCCCCGCGATGGCGCGCCCCGGTTCGACCACCAGCTTGGGCGTGGGCAACCCCACGGCTGCGGACTCGTTGCGCACGATGGTCTGGAGCTTGTCGGCCAGTTCGCCGATCGGCGGCGGATTGTCCTGTGGCAGGTACGAAATCCCGAGTCCCCCACCGAGATCGACGATCGAGATCTGCGCCGTTTTGTCGACACCGAACTCCGCCACGACGTCCCTGAGCAGTCCGATGACCCGGTGGGCCGCCAGTTCGAAGCCCGCCACGTCGAAGATCTGCGATCCGATATGGCTGTGCAGACCGACAAGGCGCAGGTGGTCGGTCTCGAAAACCCTGCGCACGGCGGTCATCGCGGCGCCGCTGGCCAGCGACAGCCCGAACTTCTGGTCCTCATGGGCGGTGGAGATGAACTCGTGGGTGTGCGCCTCGACCCCGACGGTGACCCGCACGAGCACATCCTGGACGACACCGGTCTCACCGGCGATCCGGTCGAGTCGCTCGATCTCGGTCATCGAGTCGAGCACCACGTGCCCGACGCCGTTCTTCACCGCCGCGGTCAGCTCGGCGATCGATTTGTTGTTGCCGTGCAGGGCGATTCGTTCTGCCGGGAAGCCCGCGTGCAGCGCCACCGCCAACTCTCCCCCGCTCGCGACGTCGAGGGACAGTCCCTCTTCGTCGACCCAGCGGGCGACCTCGGTACACAGGAACGCCTTGGCGGCATAGCGGACGTACTCTCCTCCGCCGAAGGCCGTCGAGATCTCGCGGCAGCGCGCCCGGAAGTCGTCCTCGTCGATCACGAATGCGGGAGTGCCGAACTCCGCGGCGATCTCGGTCACCGGAACCCCGGCGATGGTGACGACGCCGTCGTCACCACGAACAGCGTTGTGCGGCCACACATTGGGCGCCAGTTCGAGGACGTCGGCGGCGGCCAGCGGCCGGTCCGGCACACCGCCGTGATGGACCTCCTCGGCGTGCCGGGGCCCGGCCGGATGCGCGTTCACATCCGCTCCGGAGCGCTGACGCCGAGGATCCCCAGCCCGTTGGCGATGACCTGGCGAGTGGCCTGGCACAGCGCGAGACGCGCGGCGTGCAGGTCACCGGGGGTCTCGTCACCCTGTGGGAGCACCCGGCAGGAGTCGTAGAAGCGGTGATAGTCGCCGGCCAGGTCTTCGAGGTAACGCGACACCCGGTGGGGCTCGCGCAGGTCGGCGGCGGTCTTCAAGACCCGGGAGAACTCGCCGATGTTGCGGATCAGCGTGCCCTCCTTGTCGTGGGTCAGCAGATCAAGATGTGCGGTGTCGGGCACGATCCCCAGATCGGCGGCATTGCGCATCAGGGCCGACAGCCGGGCGTGCGCGTATTGCACGTAGTAGACCGGGTTCTCGGCCGATGCCGAGGACCACAACTGGAGGTCGATGTCGATCGGGCTGTCGACCGAACTGCGGATCAGCACGTAGCGTGCCGCGTCCACCCCGATGGCGTCGACGAGGTCGTCGAGGGTGATGACCGTTCCCGCCCGCTTGCTCATCCGCACCGGTTGCCCGTCGCGCACCAGGTTGACCATCTGGCCGATGAGCACCTCGACGGTGTCGGGGTCGTCACCGAGCGCCGCGGCGGCGGCCTTCAGTCGCGCGATGTAGCCGTGGTGGTCGGCGCCGAGCATGTAGATGCACAGATCGAAGCCACGCTGACGCTTGTCGAGGAAGTAGGCGAGGTCGCCGGCGATGTAGGCGGGCTGACCGTCGCTCTTGATCACCACGCGGTCTTTGTCGTCACCGAAGTCGGTGGTACGCAACCATGTTGCACCGTCGGACTCGTAGATGCTGCCGGTCTCGCGGAGCTTGGTGATGGCCTGGTCGACACGACCTGAGGTGTGCATCGAGTCTTCGTGTGTGTAGACGTCGAAGTCGGTGCCGAATTCGTGCAGCGATTCCTTGATGTGGTCGAACATCAGGTGCACGCCGATGGAGCGGAACGCCTCCCGCATCTCGTCCTCAGGCAGGCTCAGTGCGTCCGGATCCTTGGCGAGCACCTGCGCGGCGATGTCGGCGATGTAGGCACCGGCGTAGCCGTCCTCGGGCGCGGGTTCACCCTTGGCCGCGGCGATCAGCGAGTTGGTGAACCGGTCGATCTGCGCGCCGTGGTCGTTGAAGTAGTACTCGCGCACCACCGTGGCACCCTGGGTGCTCAGCAGCCGGCCCAGGGCGTCGCCGACAGCCGCCCACCGGGTGCCGCCGATGTGGATCGGCCCGGTCGGGTTGGCGGAGACGAACTCGAGGTTGACCTTCTTGCCCGCCAGCGCGGCCGAGTTCCCGTACCCATTGCCCGCGGCGATGACATTCCCGACGATGACGTTCTGCGCCGACGCCTCGATGCGCAGGTTGACGAAGCCGGGGCCCGCCACCTCGGCGGCCGAGATGCCGTCCTGGTCGACGAGTGCTGCTGCCAGCCAGCCGGCCAGGTCGCGCGGGTTGGCGCCGACCTTCTTGCCCAGCTGTAAGGCCAGGTTGGTGGCGTAGTCGCCGTGCTCAGGGTTGCGGGGGCGCTCGACGGTGACGGTCGCGGGCAGCGCGGCAGGGTCCAGGTCGTGCTCGGCGAGCACCGCGGCAGCGGTGGTCTTGAGCAGCTCAGCCAGGTCGGCGGGGGTCACGGGTGTCCATCCTATGGTCTGGGGTGGTCGCTCCCCGAATCCATTAAGCCGTCGTCCTGCGGTGTGGCCCACGCTGAGCACCGCGACGTGGGCAGGGATCTGTTCCGTTGACGGGACGGCCCGCGGGATGCGTTAGTCTGTGCAGGCCCGTTCGGCGCAGGTGACTCAGCATGCGCCCCCGTAGCTCAGGGGATAGAGCGTCCGCCTCCGGAGCGGAAGGCCGCAGGTTCGAATCCTGCCGGGGGCACCATCTTGGCCCTCAGGGGCGCAAGCTTCCCGCCTCTTTGGTGGTTCTCATCCTGAAGGGCCCGGTGGGCGGCACCACCCCTCGACGATGACGGCGCGATCATGCCAGAGGATGATGCACCCATGAAGGCGAAGCCGTGCACGGGCGCAGGCAAGAACTGGTCGGTGAACAAGGACGGCAAACCGATCTGCCCCGGCTGCTACCGGGGACTCAGCGCCGTCGCCGGCTACGGAAAGACGGTGCGCAACACACGAATCGTGCCCCCTCACGTCCGCCCCGGTCCTCCGGATTCCCCAAAGCCCCGCCGTGAGCGACGCACCGACTGACCAGGGTCGAACTATCCGTCCAGCTGCAACAGCGGGGGATTGCGCCCGAGACCATCGGCCAGAGCGAGCAGGAACATCAGCGGATAGTTCGGAAACCGGGGCCCGGCGCGCCGGGCGAGGCTGTCGGCCGTCACATGCTGACCCCATCGGCCGTTGAATCCGCTTTTCGTATCGGGGTTGGGCCACCACGGCTGCGTGGTGCGGTCCACGATGCAGTCGTAGATGCGGCCATCGAGAGTCAGCGGTTCGCGTGGGCGTGACCGCCACACGATGACGTCCGCGCCGGCGTCGGGGACATCGAGTGCGTCGGGTTTCACTGTCTTACCGACTCCCGGACCCGCGGGCGGCTCATCAGGGTCGGCCGTGCTCGCGGGGTCCACCCCGAAGGACGCAAGAGGTGATTTGTAGTGCCCGACCTCGACGACACACGACACGAGCGCCGCGGTGGCGCCGAGGAAGCCAAAAGGGCCGGCCGCGATCATCTTCGCCAACAACACCGCGATGTCCTTGACGGCGGTCACCCCGGAGTCCTCATCGGCGTCGGAGCCGGCCGGGCTCGGCGTGTCTACCGTTCCGCACCATTGCGGTCGCCGATCCGACGTGTAGGGATCGACGCGTTGTTCGCCGGGAGTCGTGTAGAGGCTGTGTGTGCCCGCGGCGACGTACAACCGCGGGTGGCCCGCGGTCAGTACAGGTTCAGCGCCGGTCCAGGCTCCGACGGTCATCACTGTGTTCTGGTCGTCGTCGAACTGATACGGCGGAAAACCGTTCACGCCACTGGAACGAGACCCCGTTCTTCCCACAAACTTCGGAGTGAAAGCTGCGCCGACACCCTCACCGAGGATGGCAAGGCACTGCCAATCCCCCGCGTGCGAGGACACCTCCCTGGCCTCGACACCGTCGCAGCCGGCGCTGCTGACCCTCTGGTCGTGCGCGGGAAAGAAGAAGTAGTAACAGATCAGGGTGGGAGTGCGCAGCTTGCTCACCATCGGACCGAGGTTCACACCCGGCGCCCTACTCCCGATCAGACGCAGCTGCTCCTGGTGAAAAACCTCAGCGTGATACCAGAATCGGCTCGGCTCGAGCACACCGTCATACAGGCTCTCGATCGTGCTGCGATCGCTGTACCGGTTGCTACTCGAGGCCGTCACCTCGCCTTCGTGGGCTTCCGTGGCGTCCTTCCAGCCGCCGAGTTCGAGGAATCGGCGATCGTTGCCCGCGCCGATCTGGTCACCGAAGCGGAACTCTCCGGGCTCGTTCGGAAGTGCCGCCAGTGCCTTCGCCGTCACCGTCGGCTTGCGAGGGAAGGGATCGCCCGCCTTTCCTCCCCAACCCGCTTTGTCATCTCCGGGGTTCTGCGCGGTCCACAGCGCCGCATGTTCGACAAAACGCTTGGCGTCGCTGGGAAAGAACTTCTCCGAAGGGTGGAAGAACAGGATCGGTTCGAATCGCTCGATCAAGGCCCGATCGTCGTCGGGTGGGCGTTCCGAACCGCCCCCGCCTTCAGCGGGCGGGGCGGCCTTCACCTCCAGCACGATCGCGGCGGCCGACTGCGGGGAACTCCACGTCCAACTGATCGTCGCGGTGGACGCCTCGGCGTCCTGAGTCTGCAGAGTGCCTGCCTTGCCGAGGAATTGAGTGAGAGATTGCTCGTCGATCTCGCGGTAACCCGCGCCCTGCGTCACGTCGATCGCCGCCCCTCCGGCCGAGTCGACTGCGATCGCGCCGACCGCGACATTTCGATCCGGATCGGCCGATGCGGACAGCGGTGCGGTCAGCGACTGGCCTGAAGCCGGCACCGCGAAGGACTGCACGATCGCCGATCGGCCATTGGCGGTACTGACATCCACGTCGGTGTACTCGAAGATCGACCACGCGCAGAAATCCTGCGTCTCGAGACCGAAGTCGATGACAGCACTGGCATCCACGGGTGCAGGACCCGAGGCGCGGAAGCAGGTCAACCGCCGGTCGTCATTGGCGCCGTAAGTCAACGACCGCACCACCACCCACTGCAGGCCATTGCCGGTCACAGCAGGCGTGGTAGGAATTCCGCCACCGAACACCGGTCTCGCGCTGGTGACGAACAACAGCACCAACGTGTTGGAACCGGGCCGAAACGATTCGGTCTCGAAAGCGGATCCGTCGCCGGTTGTACTGCCTGACGCCAAGTTTCGTCTAGCCATCGAAGTCCTTCGGGATGAGCCGGTGACGAGTCAGAACGACTCGGTGACGGAGAACATGTTGGTGAATGCGCCGTCGCAGTCCATCGGCAGTTGTTCGACCATGGACGCGAAGCAGTTGTCGTTCAGCAGCGCCTGCAGATCAGCGATCGTCGCGGGGTTGAATCCCGCGCCGCGCAGCAGCGCGATGATGTCTGCGAGCACTGCGGGGATCTCGGCGAGTCGCCCCTGCGACCAGAGTTCGTTGTAGCGGCGCGAAAGCTCAGCGAATTGAGTTTGCACTTGCGGCATCTGGTCGATCTGGTTCAACACGCTGAACATCGCGCGCGGCAGCAGGTCACCGACCTTGTTCCAACACTGCGGATCGTCCCTGACCAATTGATCCAGCTTCTGTGACCACTCGGCCCAGCAGCGGCCGACCGGCGTTTCCACGGGTCGCTCGACGAAGACGGTTCCGATCAAGTGCGGGGTGAGGCGCCAGATCTTGAGGTCGTCGAGGCGGCCGACAAGACCGCTCTGGCCGGAAGGGTCATTGCCGATGACAAGTCCCGACGTGCCGGCGAGGAAGCCGTTCCACCCGTCCCAACGACTGACGAGGTCCCCGTTGATCTCAACCTGCACTCCAGCCGGGTCGTACTGCAGCGCCAACGTCATCCACTGATCGGACGGCAGCGGACGCGGCTCAGAACCACCCCTGCCCACTGCCGAGGCGCCACTGGTCTGGACGAATTCACCGCCGAAATAGCCACCCCCCGTGGTGAACGAGAAGCTGTCTCCGGCTGCCAACGTGCCGCCGCTGCGGATCATCTCCGTCTCGCAGACCATTTCGATCCGGATGCCACCCAGCGGCCGCCAACTCGCCGACGGCGGCACCCGAATCATCGTGCCGGAGCGTAGATGGACTGCCCCGGACCCGGGTGTCGCACCGTCGGCCCGAAAGTCGTCGTCGGCCAGCCCCACGGATTGGCCGTGGCTACGCCGACTCGGCGAATGATCGAAGATCACCCCCGGCATTCCGGCGTACGTGTGGTGCAGGACCAGTTCCCACGGCTCAGCCATGCCTGCCTCCGGCGCATTTTCAGGTAATGGCCAGGTCTGCCACAGGCCGAACTGCACGGTAGCCACTATTCGGCTCGGGTGAATCGATATCACGAGATCCGCAATCAGCCGTTAACGTGACCTTCGCGTGGCGACACTCATTACCTCGAGGATGACGCACTCGTCGAGGTGAAGCCGCGTCATTCCAATACTGACGGCGTGGATCTGAGACTGCTCCAGAGTTGTGGCATCGGGCGGACACCGAGCTGGTTGACCACCATCTGTGCGGCTTGGTTGACGCCCTCGGTGAACGTGGGGAAGGCGAACTGGAGTTCGGCGACATCCTCGATACGCATCCCCGCCGCCATGCAGGTGGCCACCATCTGAATCACCTCGGCGGAGTACTCGCCGAGCACGTGAGCGCCCACGATGTGGCGGCGTGTGGTCTCCACGATCAGCTTGCAGAAGCCTTCCGGCTGTCCGTCCGCGACGGGCCGCAGGATGTCCTCGTAGCGCGCCACCGCGACAGCGCAGTCGTAACGCGCGCGGGCCTGCTCCTCGGTGAGCCCGACGCTGCCGTATTCGGGGTCGGTGAAGCTGCCGGCGGGGACGATCTCGTGGACGACGCGGCGACGCCGGCCGAGCACCGCGTTCTCGGCGGCGACCCGGCCTTCGAGGGTCGCGCTACTGACGAGCATGCTGTTCCCGTCGACGTCCCCGGCGGCGAAGATGTGCGGCACGTTCGTGGCCGTGAACGCGTCCACCGTGACATAACTGCGGTCGGTGACGACGCCGGCGGCGGCGCAGTCGATGAGGTCGGCGTTGCCGGGCCAGCCGACCGCGAAGAACACCGCGTCCACATCGAGTGATCTGGCCTCGTCGTCGACTCGATACAGCACGCGCACCCCGGGTTGCTGTGCCTGCAGCTCGTGGACCGCGGCACTGGTGACGACCGAGATGCCGCGCTTACGAAAAGCGTGTTCGAGCGCGATCGAGACATCCACGTCGGACCGCGCCACGATCCGCGGCGCATACTCGACAAGCGTTACCTCGCAACCGAAGTCGGCCAGGATCGACGACAGCTGGCACCCGGTGTCGGCCGCTCCGACGACACAGACCCGCTCCGGCAGTGACGTCAGGCCGCGCAGATCCTCGTAGGTCAGGCCGAGCTCGGCTCCGGGTATCGGCAACCGTCCGGGCTTACCGCCGGCGGCGATGATGATCCGATCTCCCGTCCACGTACGGCCGTCGGGAACGGACACCGTATTGGCGTCGACGAACCGGGCATCACCCGCCTCCTCGACGAGATCAACCCCCTCCGAACCGATATGGTCGGCCATCCGTTTACGTTCGTAGAGGTAGGCGGCCACCCGTTGGGCGTTGGCCAACGTGGCCACAACGTCGACTTCGGGCCGTGTCCCGCGCAGGCCGAATGCCTCCCACGAACTCCAGTCCCTGACCAGACGTGCGGCGCGCGCCAACGTGCGCACGGGCGCCGGACCCCGGTTGAGGGCGGTGCCGCCGACCCTCCCCCGTTCGATGAGGGTGACTTCTGCACCCAACCCGGCTGCATGCAGGGCGGCGGACACGCCTGCGGGTCCCCCTCCGATGACGACTACACGCATGTCGCGACTGCTCCTCTCCACCGGACCATCCCTGAGACGGCTAGGACCACTCCGCGAGTACGCGCATCTTGCCGGCCTTCACCGCCGCCTGCCGCCGCAGCTTCTTCAGCTCCGGGGCGAAGGGGTTGCGTTCGTTGTCCTGGAAATTCAGCGGCAGATCCAGCGCCTTGATCAGCTTGGCCTCAAGATGCCACGGCTCGGGGTGCAGCACCCAGGACACCGCGGCGTTCTGGGCCATCCACTCGGTCAGGACGGCTTCGCCGCCGGCGAAGGTCTGCCGCTTGCCCGAGCCGATCCGGCGCAGCGCGAACCCCAGCTGATCACCGAGCAGGACCCCGAGTGACTTGCGCAGCGGTGAGCCGTCCGCATTCGCATTGCCGGCACCGAAGTGGTACCGGATGCGCTTACGCAGGTCCTGCGGTGTCTGTGGCTTGCCGTCGGCCCGCGGTGGACCGGGGCTGATTCCGACATACAGCAGCGTCCAACCGTCGCGGTGTTCGCAGCCCGAGGTGTCGATATCGCCTGGGATGTCTTTGAACCACCAGCCGTGCGCGCCGGCTTCGTCGGGCACCGGAGAAGGGTCGGCGAATATCTCGTCACGCGTATACCGCTGAGCAGCAAGGAAATTCGCGACAGCACTGGCACTGCGCTTCGCGGACATCGACTCAGCCATGCAGCTCAGCGTAGTCGCCGGAAGCGCCGAGCGGCCCCAGTGGATTCAGCCGGTGTGTTCCAGGGTCCGATGGGGTTTCCGGGTTTGTAGAATCTGTTCACTCTGGCCGGAGATCCGGACGGCCGGAGACGCCATCGCGTCAGGAGAGGCGGCTATGAGCCCGACAGGTGCGGCGCTGCTCGTCGCCGTCGCGCTGACGCTGGCAGGCTGCTCGGATACGACCGAGCCGTCGACCGCCCCGACCCCGTCCAGCGCCGGTGCCCAAGCGCCCGCTCCTCCACCGCTCAGCACGGTGCCGCCATCACCCGAACCCGCGCAGCCGCGGCTGGCGTCCGACCCCGCGCAGTTGGTCGACGACCTCGTCGCCGACGAGACGGCGCTGCGCGACCCGTCGTCGTCACCGGAGGTGGTGCGCACGGCCGCGCGCCGTCAGCAGGTCGCCTATCGCGCCATCGGACGGCACCCCGAATGGGATCCGATCGCCCGCCCGCGCATCCCCCCGGCGCTGCTCGAGGTCTACGACCGCAACGTCGAGGCCCGCAGGCAACTCGCGTCGATGATGAAGCAACCACCGTCCACCGTGCCTGCGTGGCGGATCAATCCGCCGCCACCGGCGCACGAGCTTCTCGAGCACTATCGACACACCGAGTCGGCGACTGGTGTCGGGTGGAACTATCTGGCGGCGATCAACCTGGTCGAGACCGCGTTCGGCCGCATCGAGGGCGTCAGCACCGCCGGGGCGCAAGGACCGATGCAGTTCATGCCGTCGACGTTCGCCGCGTTCGGCAACGGCGGCGATATTCTTTCGCCCCGCGACAGCATCATGGCGGCGGGCCGCTACCTCGCCGCCAACGGCTTCGTCGGCGACCCGGACTTCGCCCTGTACCGCTACAACAACTCACAGCAGTACGTCCGTGCGATCAAGGACTATGCGGCGGTGATCGCTTCCGCCCCAGAAGCATTCACCGCGTACCACCTGTGGGACGTGTACTACAGAACCACCGCCGGCGACGTCGTACTGCCCGTCGGGTACACCGCAGACACCCGCATTCCCGTCGAGGAGTACCTGGCCGACAACCCGCAGTGATCGTGCCGACGCGGCTAGATGCCCAACGTCGTGCCGGTCTCACGCTCGGCGAACTCCCAGAGCGTGCGGGCGTCCTCGTAGTCACAGGCCACGGGCGCGCGGCCGCTCAGCGTCGGGCCGCCCTTGAAACCGAGCCTGCCGTCGATGCCGACGTAACTGCCCGGCGGGATCGGCTCGGTGAGGCAGTACAGCGTGGGCGCGGCGCCGGCGTCGAGGTCGTTGCCGATGACGTTGGCCACCGACGTCACCACCGAGTGGAACGCCGACATCATCCGGGTGTCGGACAGGTTCGGCAGGTTCGAGGCCACCCAGCCCGGGTGGGTCAGGTAGGTGGTCACCGGCGAACCGGCCTCGCGCAGGCGGCGATCCAGTTCCAGGCCCCACAGCATCACCGCCAGCTTCGAGCGGGCGTACGCCGGAAACGAGGACCACTTGCGGGTGCGCAGATGGGGATCGTCGAACGCGATCGACGCCGACTTGTGGGCATCCGAACCGACGTTGACGATCTTCGAGCGGACCCGACCGAACATCAGATTGGTCAGCGCGAACGGACCGAGGAAGTTCGTGCCCATCGTCATCTCGAAGCCGTCGACGGTGTCGCTGCGGTGCTGGGCGACCAGCCCGGCGTTGTTGATCAGGACGTCGACGTCCCCGTCGACCAGCCCGGGGAACGCCTTGACCGAGGACTGATCCGCGAGGTCCAGTTTGACGATCGACGTGTCGCCGCCCATCTCGGCCGCACGCTGCGCGCCCAGTTCCAGATTGCGGACCGCCAGGATCACGTGCGCCCCTGCCCGGGCGAGCGCGCTCGCCGTCGCGAGGCCGACGCCGTTGGTGGCGCCGGTGACGATGATGCGTTTGCCGGTCATGTCTCCGAGGCGGGCCGGCGACCATTGTGAAGTCATCGTGTGAGGTTAGCGGTGCCCAACTGGGCGCAAAACGTTGACATGACAGTTTCTGGCTGGTTGTCTACCGCCGATGAGCGATGCCGCCCGCGAGATCGAGAACCTGGTGTACACCTACGCCGAGCGGATCGACGCGGGTGATCTGGACGGCGTCGCCGCGCTGTTCGCCCACGGCCGGATCTGCGGCGTGGAGAACGGCCCCCCGGAAACAGTCTTCGAAGGCACCGCCAGGGTCCGGCAACTCTACGAGATGGCGACGCGCCTCTACGACGACGGCACACCCAAGACCAGGCACTTCACCACCAACGTGCGACTGCATGTCGACGAGGACTCCGGTACCGCGAGCGGTGGTGCCTACTACTGCGTCACCCAGGCCACCCCGGATCTGCCCCTGCAGATCATCGTGACCGGCCACTACCGCGACACCTTCCACCGCATCGACGGCGCCTGGTGGTTCGACACCGGACCATGTTCATCGATCAGGTGGGCGACACGAGCCATCATCTGAAGTTCTGACCGCGGTGGCATCCTCCTTCGACGCGGCTGCGCTGATGGCCCGCGCCCAGCAGAAGGAGAACCTCTCCGACTGGGGTCCCCTGCCGTTCGAGGAGCCGCTGCAGGTTCTGGTCGACAGCTACCGTCGCGCCGACCTCAACGACATCGGCGTGCATATCCTGCGTTCGGGCCTGGTGCACAGCCTGCGGATGCGGCTGCGCGCCCAGGAGTGGATCCGCCGCCACCCGGAGATCACCGAGGAGGTCATCGCCGCGCCGATCGTCGTCGTCGGCATGATGCGGAGCGGAACCACCCTGCTCCAGCGACTCCTGGCTGCCGACAACCGCTTTCACTGCTGCTACGGCTGGGAGGTGGTCGAGGTCGCTCCCCGACTCGACTACGACTGGGCGGCTGCGCAGGATCCGCGGATCGCCATCAGCGAGAAGCGCGAGGCGACTTCGCGCGAACTGGCACCGGAGTTGTTCGCCATCCACCCGATGTACGCCCGGGAGCCCGAGGAGGAGATCGTCTTCCTGTCCGACGCGTTCCTGTCACACGTCCCGGAGTCCGGCGCCCACGTGCCGGACTACCGGTCGTGGATCGACGGACAGGACTTCGCACCGGCGTACGCCTACCTGCACCGGATGCTGCAGTTCGTGCAGTGGCAGAAGCGAAGGCAGGGTCGCACTGCGCAGCGGTGGGTGCTGAAATCCCCTGCACACCTGGGGTACCTCGACACCCTTCGTGCCCGGTTTCCCGATCTGCACCTCGTGCACATGCACCGTGACCCGCGGGAGACGATTCCGTCCGGCGCCGGCCTGAACGCCACCCTGCACGCCATGCACGCCGACGAGGTCGACCGCCACCGCGTCGGGGCCGAGTGGCTGGCCCGGATGGGCTGGACCAACGACCGCGCGATGACCACCCGGCGGGGCTGGGACGACGAGCGCGTCCGGTGCACCGACATCGAGTTCGCCGATGCCGTCGCCGACCCGATCGGCCAGGTGGCCCGGGTGTACGACGCGATCGACGTGCCGTTGACCTCCGAGGCCGAATCGGCGATGCGGCGCTGGCTGGCGCAGCGTCCGCGCGAGCCCGCGCGGACGCCCTACTGTGCGGCCGACTTCGGGTTGAGCGACGACCAGATCGCCGAGCGGTTCTCGGCCTACAACTCTCTATTCCGCCCTGTTCGAGGAGGACAAGATGACCCAGTTCACCGGTGATCCGGTAGCGACCGACTCACAACACGAGCAGGAGCTTGCCGCACTGGAACTCACCAGCCACCCGACGGTGAAAGCGGCGTATCGCAGTGTGGCCGACACCTGGCTGGGTCGCGCGAAAGCATCAGAGGCGATGCGGGAACGCTTCGACGCCGCCTTCGCCGAGGTGATGTTCTCCGCGGCGGTGTGGTCGTCCAATCAGGACAAGCTGCGGCCGAAAGTCAGCTGCATCACCCGGATCGGGCACCCCGTCGCCGGCCGCGCGGTGCCCGGATCACGTTGGGGCATCGACAATCCCGACAGCGTGTACCGGGTCATTCCGATCTCCGGTGACGAGCGCTACGAGATCACCGGGCGCGTCGGCGCGAACCGGATGACGGAGAACTACTTCACCCTGTGGGACGCCAACATGGGCACCGTCGCCGTGCTCAACGGCCGCACGATGGACGTCGGCGCCGACGGATCCTTCACGATCACCGTCGACGCCGACCCTGCCGGTGGTCGGCCCAACCATGTGCAGACCACGCCGGCCGCTCACGAGTTCTACATCCGTGACGTGCTGCTCAACTGGGACCGTGATGATCCGAATCACCTTGCGGTGCAGCGTCTCGGCGGGATGCCCTCGGTGCCGGCGCGCACGCTCGACGAGCAGGCCGACGCGACGGTGGAGATGATGGCGTACTTCGCGAACTTCACCGGCAAGCTCAGCCACGGCGTCTACAAGATGGCGCCCAACAACTTCAACCTCGCGTGGTCCGCCGACAAGGTCGGCGCGATGCGCAACCAGGTGTACGTCATGGGGCGCTTCGACCTGAACCCCGGGGAAGCGTTTGTGGTCGACGTGAGCGACGGCGGCGCCGAGTACTTCACCGTCCCGCTGAGCAACATCTGGGGCACCACACTCGACATCGTCGACCGCACCGGAAGCCTCAACAAGGCCCAGTCGGTACCGAACGAGGACGGCACCTACACCTACGTCATCTCGCCCACCGATCCCGGAGTGGTGAACTGGATCGACTCCGACGGACTCACCGAGGGGATCCTGACCCTGCGGATGGCCGAGTTCGGCGGCGACGGGCCGAAGGAGGACCTCGGCGCTCGCGGGCGGGTGATCAACCTCGACGACCTGGACGCCGAGGTCCCTGCGCTACGGCGAATATCGGCGCAGGAGCGGGCCACCGAGTTGGCCGACCGGCGCACCGCCTATCTGCGTCGGCTACCCGAAGGGACCAACTGACATGGCACGCTGGCTGATCACCGGATGTTCCACCGGCATCGGACGCGAAATCGCGCGCGCCGCATTGGAAGAGGGACATTCGGTGGTGGTGACCGCACGTCGCACCGAGTCGGTGGCCGATTTCGCCGACGAGTTCGGCGACCGTGCGGTGACCGTCGCACTCGATGTCACCGACAAGGATCAGATCGGTGCCGCGGTCCGGGCCGCAGACGAGGCGTTCGGCGGCACCGACATCCTGGTCAACAACGCGGGCAACGGCTACCTGTCGGCCATCGAGGAAGGCGAGGACGAGCAGGTACGTAAACTGTTCGACACCAACTACTTCGGCGTCGTCGACACCATCAAGGCAATCCTTCCCGGGATGCGTGCCCGCGGCTCGGGGCACATCGTCAACATCTCGTCGATGACCGGACTGGTCGCCAACCCGCCCAACGCGTACTACTCGTCGACGAAGTTCGCGCTCGAGGCGCTGACCGAAGCGCTGGCCCAGGAGGTCAAACCATTCGGCATCAAGGTCTCCGCGATCGAACCCGGCGCGTTCCGGACCGACTGGGCCGCGCGGTCGATGTGGGAATCCGCCACCCCCATCGGCGATTACGACGACAACGTCGGATCCCGCAAGACGCTGATCAAGGAATTCGCCAACCATCTACCGGGTGACCCCCGCAAAGTCGCCGAAGCGGTGCTGATGGTGACGAAGCTCGACGAACCACCCTTGCGACTGCTGCTCGGCCGCGACGTGTTGTATGCGGTGCGCGACAAGCTGGCCGCGTTCTCTGCCTCGATCGACGAATGGGAAGCGGTCACCAAGAACGTCAACTTTCCGCCCGCGGACGCGAGGAGCGAAAGTACCGGAGGTTGACCGTGACGACACTCGACGGCCACGTCGCCTTCATCACCGGTGCCGCACGCGGCATGGGCCGCGCGCATGCGGTCCGACTGGCCGGCCAAGGCGCAGACATCATCGCCCTCGACGTCTGCTCGGAGTTCGACTTCACCGACTACCCGGGAGCGACCGCCGACGATCTGGACGAAACCGTGAGGCTGGTCGAGGCCCAGGGCCGCCGGATCCTCGCCCGGCAGGCCGACGTGCGCGACGCCGACGCGGTGGACGCCGTCGTTTCGGACGGGCTCGAAGCGTTCGGCCGGATCGACATCGTCGTCGCGAACGCCGGCGTCATCCGCGTCACCGACAGTGACCGGCGACGTCGGGACTTCCGCGAGATCGTCGAGGTCAACCTCATCGGGGCCTGGAACACCGTCGATGCCGCGATACCCGCCCTCATCGCCGGCGGCCGTGGCGGCTCGATCGTGCTGACCAGCTCCACCCAGGGGCTCAAGGCCTCCGACACCGACCGGGCGGGACTACAGGCCTACGCGGCATCCAAGCGCGCGCTGGTGGCCCTCATGCAGGGATGGGCCAGCAACCTCGCACCCCACTCGATCCGCGTCAACACCATCCACCCCAGCGGGGTGAACACCGACATGATCATCAACGACGCGACGATGACCCTGGCCGCGGCCGGCGATCCGTGGCTGATGGCCCAGCAGAACGCCCTGCCGATCGCGCTCGTCGAACCCGACGACATCGCGACCGCCGTGGCGTGGCTGGTCTCCGAGGAGGGCAGGTTCATCACCGGCACTTCGTGGCCGCTCGACGCGGGGTTCACACTGCGCAATTGAGTGCGGGCCGCGGTGCGCGGGCGCCCGTAAGCCGCCCGT
Source organism: Mycobacterium sp. DL (assembly GCF_039729195.1). Taxonomy (NCBI): domain Bacteria; kingdom Bacillati; phylum Actinomycetota; class Actinomycetes; order Mycobacteriales; family Mycobacteriaceae; genus Mycobacterium; species Mycobacterium sp. DL. Next base: position 5,249,326 of record NZ_CP155796.1, on the reverse strand, counting down.
CACACTCAGCGCCCAACCAAGTGGTTAGTCTGCATGGAGATCCGACGATGGACCCAGGAGGCCGGAATGCAACTGGCACTGACACCCGAGGAAGCCGCGTTCCGCGACGAGCTTCGCAGCTTCTACCGGACGAAGATCCCCGCCGACATCCGCGAGCGCTCCCGCATCGGCGCGGAGGTCAGTCGTGAGGACATCGTCACCACCCACAAGATCCTCAACGACAACGGGCTCGCGGTACCCAACTGGCCGGCCGAATGGGGCGGCCAGGACTGGACGCCCACCCAGCAGCAGATCTGGCTCGACGAGATGCAACTGGCCAGCGTGCCCGAGCCACTGACGTTCAACGCCAACATGGTCGGCCCGGTGATCGCCGAGTTCGGATCCCAGGAGATCAAGGAACGCTTCCTGCCGCCCACCGCCGCGCTGGACATCTGGTGGTGCCAGGGCTTCTCCGAACCCGAGGCCGGTTCGGACCTCGCGTCGCTGCGCACCACCGCACTGCGCGACGGGGACAGCTACGTGGTCAACGGCCAGAAAACGTGGACGACACTCGGCCAGTTCGCCGACTGGATCTTCTGCCTGGTCCGCACCGACCCCGACGCGCCGAAGAAGCAGGCGGGGATCTCCTTCCTGCTCATCGACATGAACACCCCGGGCATCACACTGCGACCGATCAAACTGGTCGACGGCAGCTACGAGGTCAACGAGGTGTTCTTCGAAGACGTCCGGGTGCCCGCCGACCAGCTCGTCGGCGAGGAGAACCAGGGCTGGTCCTACGCGAAGTTCCTACTGGGCAACGAACGCAACGGCATCGCCCAGGTCGGCCGCACCAAGCTCCGGCTCTCCGAGGTCAAAGAGCGCGCGAAAGAGAGCGGCCTGCTCGACGATCCGCTGTTCGCGGCGCGGCTCGCCGAAGCCGAAAACGACGTCCTGGCATTGGAATTGACCCAGATGCGGGTCGCTTCCGGGTCGAAGGGCGGTAAGCCGAACCCGGCCTCGTCGGTGCTGAAGCTGCGCGGTAGCCAATTGCAGCAGCTGGCCACCGAACTGCTCGTGGAAGTCGCCGGGCCCGACATCCTGCCGTTCGACGCCGGCGACGGCATCGTGTCCCCCCAGTGGGCGCAGCGCAGCGCCCCTCGATACCTCAACTACCGCAAGACATCCATCTACGGCGGCAGCAACGAGGTGCAGCGCACCATCATCGCCTCGACCATCCTCGGATTGTGAGCTAAGCCATGGACTTTCAGCTGAGCGAAGAGCAGGTTCTGCTCCGCGACACCACCCGCGATGTGCTGTCGCGGACCTACGACACCGAAACCAGGCTCAAGGTCATCGACACCGACCTCGGGTGGAGCCGCGACGTGTGGCGTCAACTCGCCGAAATCGGCATCCTCGGGCTGGGATTGGACGAGGATTCGGGCGGTCAGATCGAACTGCAGGTGGTGGCAACCGAGATCGGCCGACGTCTGGCACCGGAGCCCGTCGTGCACGCCGCGCTCGGCCCGGGCACGCTGATCGCCGAAGCAGGCACCGTCGAACAGCGCGCGCTGCTCGACGAGGTCGCCGCTGGCGAGCGGCTGCTCGCATTCGCCCACCTCGAGCCCGGGATGCGGCTACCCAATGGCGCGGTCACGACAACCGCGGCGCGCGAGGGTGATTCGTGGGTTCTCAGCGGACAGAAGAACCCGGTGCTGGCCGGTGACTGCGCAGACACCCTGGTGGTCAGTGCAGCGCTGCCCGACGGCGGAAGCGGACTGTTCGTCGTCGACGCGTCGGCGGTGAACAGGCAGCCGTACCGGACCTTCGACGGTCAACGCGGCGCGCAGATCGACCTCGACAAGGTGGCCGCCGAACCGTTGGGCGAGGGCGGCGACGCGTCGGAGGCAATCGAGCGCACGCTGGTACGGATCTCCTCGGCGCTGTGCGCCGAAGCGCTCGGCGCGATGGAGGAGGCGCTGCGGCTGACAACCGAGTACCTCACCCAGCGCAAGCAGTTCGGCGTAACCCTGAGCAAGTTCCAGACCCTCACCCAGCGCGCCGCCGACATGTACGTCTCGCTCGAACTCGCGCGCAGCATGACGCTCTACGCGGCGATGTCGATCGCCGACGGCAACCTCGATCCGACCATCGCCGCGCGGGCCAAGCTACAGATCGGCCGTTCCGGCAAGCACATCAGCGAAGAAGCGATCCAATTGCACGGCGGCATCGGCGTGACCGCCGAATACCCCGTCGGGCACTACGCGGCGCGGCTGACCGCGATCGAGCACACTCTCGGTTCGTCCCAGGACCAGCTGCACGTGCTGATGAACCAGCTCGGCGGCTACGAGGTCGTCACCGTCTGACCTGCGTCTTCGTCACGGGTGAAATGTCTGCTGCCTCCGATGCGATATACCTTGGGTAGAAACCTGAACGACGCATCCATCCAGGCAAAGGAGTGCACGATGCAGGTGAAGAAGTATTTCGCCACCACCGCGATCTTCGCAGGTCTCGGGGCAACTGCCCTGGGGTTCGGCGCCGGCCAGGCCGGTGCGGGCCCGCACGGGTGGGGACCGCACCCACCGCCACCGCCGCCGCCTGGCCACGTTGGCCACATCGTGGGCGTTCCGCCCGGTCACATCGCACATTGGGTCGGTGTCCCGCCAGGTCATTGGGACAAGCCGTGGAAGTGGCTCAAGTAGCGCCGTAGGCGTCGTCACGAGTTACGTAGCGCGCTACTGAAGACCCGTACGCCGCAGTGGGCCATCCTTTGCTCAGCCGTGACAGCTGAGCAAAGGACGCATTGCCATGACGACGGAACCCACGCCCGTCTTCGATCGAGACGAATCAGAGGCTGAGGAGCGCCCGTACGCCGGGCCGGCTGTTCGACTGCTCGCGTTCCTCCTCGACGGCCTCTGTTTGACCATCGTCTCGTTTCTTGTCAGCGTGCCCGTCGCTTTCGTCTTGGAAGTCTTTTCTCCGGGCACCATCGGTGATTGGACGACCTCGTACGACGCGGTGGACGCGGGATGGACGGGATGGGCCATCTATGTGGTGGGCAGCGCGATCTTGCTCCTCTGGTTTGGTGCTTGGCAGTCCGGGCTCGGCGCCTCGCCTGGCATGCTGCTGTGCAAACTTCGTGTTGTCGACCCCAACGGGCGGAGTCGACCTTCCTTCCGGGCAGCGGTGATCCGCAATTGCCCGCAGACATTGCTCTATTTCGGTTCGCTGACCGGCATCGCCGCCGTTGACGCGGTGTTGGCCGTGATCACGCTCGGCGGCTACATCGCCATCGGTGTGTCGATCAGCAACAGCCCCACCCGTCAAGGGTTCCACGACCGGCTGGCCGGGGGCACCTTCGTGGTGCGGAAGCCGCGCAGACATCCCTCGGACGGCGGTCGCATTCAGTAGGCGTCGTGCAACCGCATCCACTCGTAGGGCGGCTGCTGCGGCCAACCCTCGGGCGAGTTCTCCCAGGTCTCCTGACGGCCATACGGGGTCAGGTCGAGCAGGTCGAACACCAGCATGAACGGTTCCTCGCCGCGGTTGAACGTCTGCCAGGTGTGGAACACCCGGTCACCGTCTCGTAGGAAAACGCTGATCGAATGGTGTTCCTCGCCGTCGACCGTGGCGTGGAAGTCCTCGTTGAACGTCGTGCGCCCCGACGACACCCACGGCAGGTCCCAGCCCATCCGGTCCTTGAACGCGATCAGCTTGCCCACCGGGGCGTGCGACACCATCACGAACGAGGTGTCTTTGGCGTGCAGGTGAGCCAGCGGGCCGATGTGGTCGGCCATCATCGAACAGCCCGAGCAGCCTTCATCCCAGTCGGACCCGAACATGAAGTGCTGCATGATCAGCTGACTGCGGCCGTCGAAGAGATCCGGCAGCGTCACCGGGCCCGACTCGGTGTCGAACAGGTACGGCGTCTCGATCTGCACCATCGGTAGCCGGCGACGGGCAGCACTGACCGAGTCTTTCAGCCGGAAGAGTTCCTTCTCACGGACCAGCAAGTCGGCGCGGGCGCTCTCCCATTCGGCGCGCGAAACGATCGGCGGCAAGGCTCTGTCAGTCCCCATACCCAGAGCATGCCACCGCGACTCAGCCGAAGTCTCGAACCACGTCGGCGACCCGGCGCACCTGGTCGATGTCCGAACTCGTCGGGATCAGGTGTACCTCGTCGGTGCCGATGTCGGCGAAGCTTTGCAGCACCGCGTGCAGTTCGTCTTCGGTGCCGGCCCAGCCGGTGGTCGGCGCCATCGCATCGACGAACTCCGCGGGAATCCAGTTCATATAGCGACGGAGGTGGCGATGCACCTGTGCGCGTGGTTCGTCGCCGTCGCCGATCGCGAACCAGAACGATGTCGCCAGGTGCGGTGCGCCCTTACCCGCCTGCCGCCAGGCATCCCGGGCGATGTCGAACAGTTCGTTCTGTTGGTCGGTGTCCAGATCCAGGGTGGTGCCGGCGAGCCCGTCGGCCCACGCGGCGGCATGGCGCGTCGTCTTGGGCCCCAGCGTGCCCACCATCAGCTTCGGACCACCCGTCTGTACCGGCGGTGGGCCCACCGGCAGCGTCGAGTCGGTCACCTTCTCACCGGCCCATACACGTTTCATCACGGCCACCCGCTCGGCCATCTCGCGCATCGTCTGGGTTGCGGGATCCGCGCCGGCGGCGACGTAGTCCTCGTGGCGCCCACCCACGCCGACCCCGACGGTGAGCCGGCCGCCGCTGAGCATGTCGCCGGTGGCCAGCGCCTTGGCCAGCATCACCGGGTCGTGCAACTGCGGGATGATCACCGTGGTCACCAGCTGGACCCGGTCGGTCCAGGCGCCCAAGGCCCCGAGAAGCGTCAGGCTCTCGGGGTTGTCGAACGCCATCCGCTCGCCCCAGCACAGCGAGGAGAACGGGCCGCTGTCGACGAGCAGCGCCCACGACTTCAGCATTGCGGCGTCGAGGTTGGGCTCCATCACCGGCATCGTCATTCCGATATCCACGTCGGCGATTCTGGCACGCCGGGCGAACAGGGCGCGGCTACCGACCGCAGTGGGGCATCAGCGCGCCGGATCCGCGGCGGGCGGGTCCTTCTGCGCCCGGATCGGATCGGCTGCCGGTGGCGCGAACAGGCCGCCCCTCATGCCACCGCCGAAGGTACGCACCCCGACCAGACACCAGGTACCCAGCAACCCGACGTAAGCGATCGCCGCGGCGATCCGGAATGCCGGCAGACCGGTGTGCACAGCCAACTGCGTCGTCCCGGTGACGAACGTGCCGACCGGGAACGTCAGGCTCCACCAGGTCAGCGCGAACGGCATCCCGCGGCGCAGGGTCCGCACGGTCAACGCGGTGGCCAACCCGATCCACAGCACGGCGAATCCCCACACCGGAACCCCGTACAGAATCGCGAAGATGCTCATCCCGTCGGCGAGCTGCTGGTCGACGGCGAGGGCCGCATCGGTGGCGAGAAGACCTGCGACGGTGATCGATTGGCCCAGCGGCCCGAGAACGATCCACAGTGTGGGCACCCGCGCGGTTCCTGATGTGCCGAAGTGCGCCAACCGACTCCAGATGATGGTGATGATGATCAATGACGCGATCAGCGACAGCCCGAACATCGCGAAGCAGCCGTAGAACATCGTGGTGCGGCCGGTTCCCGGCGCCATGTGCGGGATCAGCATCGCGCCCGTCGCGGCCGATACCATCGGCGGCACCACCGGCATCAGCCACCCGCCGAACGCGGCGTCGGGTTCAACGCGGTACTGGGTGAACATCATGAAAGGGATGCTCATCGCGGTGAACAGGCCGCCGACGGTCCCTGCGGTCCACAACACCCAGGCCAGGTTCACCGCGGCACGGTCGCCGATCAGGTCGTGACCGACCAGCAGTGCCCCGGCACCGACGGTCAGCAGGGCCATCGGAGCGGCCCCGTAGAAGTGCGCCATCTGCGGGTTGCGGGCGTGACTGCGGGCCACCGTGGGGTTACGCACCCAGTGGGCGATCATCGCGACGATGAGCAGCACCAACCAGACCGCCGAGGCCACCCAGACCACCAGTGCGAACGTCCGCAATCCCGGGACGTGTACCGGCAGCGTCGCGCCGGCCGTGGCGACGATGCCCGTGCCCATCACCGAGGCGAACCAATTGGGCCCGAGGTAACCGAGAGGGTTGGGCCGGTCGCCGGTCATGGAGTCAGTATGGCCACCGCGACTCGTCCGGGGGTTATCCCCCGCTGGAATCTGGGGAAAACGCTGTGTCGCGCGCCCGCGCAGGTCCCTAGGTTGGAGTCCATGACCGCAGTGACCGACATGGATGCCGTGACCGATCCGGGTTCCGGCGTCGCGCAGCCACCCACCGATCCGCCGCCGCGCACCCGCGCGATCGGGCTCGTGCCGAGCGCGTCCATGATCACCGGCGGTGCTCTGGCGACGGTGTGGTTCTGGATCCCGTTGGCAATCCTGATCATCGGCATCTCGTCGATCCCGAGCATCGTCGGCTTCCTGGTGGCCGGGGTGGTCTTCATCTACCTGATCCGCGGGGTCGACCGCATCGAGCGGGTACGCAGCGAAGCGGTGTTCGGCATGGGCATCGGCAGCCCGCCGCGGAAGCTTTCGCACTACACCGGCTTTCAGCGCTGGGCCCATCAGCTCTGGCTGGACGTCAGCAGCGCCCGGTTCTGGAAGTCGGTGGCCCACCACTACCTCCGGATGACCTACGACGTCCTGGTCACCGGTCTGGCTCTGGCGCTACTCGCGTTCGGGTTCCTGGCACCGGCGGCGGCGATCGCCATCGGCAACAGTGACGCCGAGGCCGGGCTGTCGTTCCTGCCCACGCCGGTGGCCTGGCTGTTGGCTGCGGTGGCGCTGGCCGCGGCCGCCGCGTTGCTGGTCTTCGCACCCGCGCTCGACGCGACCATCGACCGCTGGCTGTTGTCCCCGTCGCCGACCGCCGAACTGCAATATCAGGTCAGTGCACTCGCCGATGCCCGTCAGGGTGCGGTGACGTCCGCGCAGACCGAACGGCACCGCATCGAACGCGACCTGCACGACAGCGTCCAGCCGAGGCTGGTGTCGTTGGCGATGACGATCGGCCTGGCTCAGACCAAGCTCGACACCGACCTGCCTGCCGCGAAAGCCTTGATCACCGAGGCCCACGAGGACGCCAAGAGTGCCCTGGTGGAGCTCCGAAATGTGGTGCGCGGCATCGCGCCGACCATCCTGTCGGACCGCGGCCTCGACGCCGCACTGTCCTCGGTGGTGCAGCGCGCGGTGAACTCCGGGGTGCCGACGACGCTGAGTGTGCACCTGCCGCGCCGACTGCCCGACGAAGTCGAGGCATGCGCGTACTTTGTTGTCGCCGAGGCGCTGACGAACGTCACGCGCCACGCCGGCGCCTCGCACGCCGCGGTCACCGTACGACTCGAGGAACCCGCGAATCAGTTGCACGTCACGGTGTTCGACGACGGCCACGGAGGTGCATGGATCGTGGACGACACCAACGTCGATGCCACCGGACTGCGCGGCCTCGACGAACGGGTGCGCGCCGCCCGGGGCACGTTCGCGGTTTCCAGCCCGGCCACCGGACCCACCATCGTCACCGCGGTGCTGCCATGCGGATAGTGATCGCCGAGGATTCGGCGCTGCTGCGTGCCGGGATCGAGCGCATCCTCACCGACGCCGGCCACGAGGTGGTCGCCGGCGTACCCGATGCCACGAACCTGTTGCGCCTGGTCAACGACAAGCAACCCGATCTGGCGATCCTGGACGTGCGGATGCCACCGACCTTCACCGACGAGGGCATCAGGGCAGCGGCACTACTGCGCAGCCAGAACCCGGAGTCACCCGTGCTGGTGCTGTCCCACTACGTCGAAGAGCGGTACGCAGCCGATCTGATCGCCTCGGACACAAGAGGTTTCGGCTATCTGCTGAAGGACCGGGTCGCCGACGTCCCCGCGTTCCTCGATGCCGTGGGTGTGGTCGGGGCGGGCGGTACCGTCCTCGACCCCGAGGTGGTGTCCCAGATCCTCGCCCGCTCCCATCGACGCAACACCCTCGACGCGCTGACCATACGCGAACACGACGTGCTCCAACTGATGGCCGAAGGCAAGACCAATTCCGCCATCGCCGTAGCTCTGCACATGTCGGTCGGGTCCGCCGAGAAACACATCGCATCCATCTTCACCAAACTGAACCTCGCACCGGACGAGAGCGAGAACCGCCGGGTCCTCGCCGTGCTGCGGTACCTCGAATCCTGAAGTACTGAAAGGACTCTGACGTGACGATCATCGCCCCACCCCCGGCTCCCCCATCACCACCGGCACCGCCGCCCCCGTTGTCGCCGGGCGGACGAACCGCCGTCCGCGTGATGCTGGTCGTCGCCGCCGCTGTCCTGATCACCGGGGTCGTCGTGTCGCTGACGACGCTCGCGTGGGGTGTCAGCTCCTTCCGGGTCGTCACCGACTCGCAGACACTGCCGAGCACCCTGCGCTCGGTCGCGGTCGACACCGGTTCGGTTCCGGTGGCCATCCGCATCACCAGCGATCGCGACGTTCGCGAACCCCGGGTGGACATGCGGATGGTCAACTCCACCCGCGCCGGCTCAGACCCGCTGTCGGTCAGCACCGACGACATGACGGCGCGGGTGACGATCGACGCCGAAACCTCTCCGTTCCTGGATTGGGGCCGGGCCTCGGAGGTCACGCTGGTGCTCCCTCCGGAGCTGGCACGCCGATTGACGGTGACCACCCAGCAACAGATGGGTGTGGTGATCGCCCAGGCCGATATCGACCAACTGATCGCGCGATCGGTCGACGGCACCGTCGTGCTGAACGGCGCGGCGCGCCACGTCGACATCACCACTGAGCACGGCGACGTCACATCCCGCAGACCCGTCGCGGTGTCCGAGTCGTTCCGCGCGGTCACCACCACAGGAGATGTCGATGTCGAGTTCACGCAGGCCCCGCCGACGGTGGACGCGCAGACGGGCAACGGTGACATCGAGCTCGCGCTGCCCGCACCGGGCCCGTTCGTCGTCAATGCCACCACCGGGCAGGAGTGGGGCACGACGGTCGTGCGGGTGCCGCAGACCCGCGAGAGTGAGGACGCCGCATCAGTGGTCAACGCACGGTCGGAGACCGGCGACGTGATCGTCGAAACGCTGGATTAGCCGAGCGTTTCCCAGAAGTGGTTCAGCGGCGCGGTTCACAACGCCTCAGTCTCCGGATTGCCATGCACCAGAACGACCGTCATGGTTAGCCGTCAATCCGACAACATCTCCGCTATCGGTGTCGAATCGTCGGCGTGACTCGCCGACGCACACCGGCGATTGGCCCTAGCGACCCGCCAAAGGAACGACGGGTTGAGCAGACGTGTCGGGGGATCGAGCAGGCCGGTGACCCTGAAGAACTGGCCGCCGACAAGGGAATCGGTTTCGGCGGCGGTGAGCACCCAGTTGGCGAATCGGTTCGTCACGCGCATCACCGGTGTACGGCGACCCTGCACCTGCGGAAACTCCAGATCAGATGCCGCCGCCAGCTGCCACGGCACAGCGATCGACTTCGCAGCGGTGCGGAAGTAGCGGCGGGGCAGGTCGGTCACACCGCGCCGGAGACAGTCACGTAGAGCCAACGCATCCAATGCCGCCACCGACATCCCCTGCCCGTAGATCGGGTCGAAACTGCAGATGGCGTCGCCGGTGACGAGCAGGCCGTCAGGGAACCGTCGCATCGTGTCGTAGCGTCGCCACTGACTGGACGGCATCCGGTGCTGCACCGGTGCAGCGAGTGGTTCGCCGGCGCGTACCGCAGCCAGCAGATGCGGAGGGCTGTAGTCCTGAGCGAAGGACAGCATGCCGTCCAGATCGCGGGGCGGCTCGTGGCCGACCATCCCGAAGACCGTGAAGATCCACGTGTCGTTCTCGTAGCCGAAGAGGAACATCCCGGTCGGTCGGCCCGCGGCGGGGCCGATGATGGCCATCATCTCGTCCAAGGTGCCAGGCGGGATCCGCAGAGCTTGGCTGACGTAGCTCATGTGCATGACGACGTGGTCCTCGGTGGGGCGCCCGTATCCGAGGTTCTCCAGGAACGCGGGGGTATGCGCGGCGCGCCCCATCGCATCCATGACCAGATCGGCCGTCAACTCCCGTTCCGCCCCGTCGCCGCGGTCAGTCACGCGAACGCCGTTGACGCGGCCACGATCCGGCGTCGCAGTCAGTCCGACCACATCGTGACCGTCCACGATCGTCACGTTGTCCAGCTCCGTCAGGCGCCGTCGGACGTGGCACTCCAGGAACGGCCTGCTGGCCATGTACATCGCCACGGCCTTGTGATCGCCGACGAACGTACCGGTGCGGTCGGTGACGTGGCCGCTGTAGGACAGATAGAACCTCGAGAGTTTCCCGTCGTTCCACACAGGTGCGCCGTCGGCGACCAATTCGTCGAGGATGGACGGGAAGAACTCCTCCAGGGTCTGGGCGCCGCGGGCCAGCAGCACATGGACGTGCCTGCCCTGCGGTACTCCGCGCCGATTGGCGGGTTCGTCGAGCAACACGTCACGCTCGACCACTGTGACCGTCTCGAACCGATCGGCCAGCACTCTCGCCGCGAACAGCCCCGCCATGCTCGCTCCCAGAACGACCGCACGCTCCCCCAGCTTCGTCATGGGCTAATGGTGGGACGGCGCCGGCCTATCCGAATGCAGTAGTGCACTACCTAATTTGCGCCGAGAATCCGCTCTGCCTCCCGCAGACCGCTCAGGTAGGCGCCGTGCACGGTGGCGGAGAACTTTCGTGCGTCGCCTCGCCCGCGAACCCGAGCTGGTCACCCACCGGTTCAGCGAGCGCTCGCTGGTCGTCCGGACTCGACCCGACGGCGAGGAAGCTGTACGACCCCCTTGCGAACGGATCGGCCGCCCACCGGGTGACGAGCGCGCCGGTGGGCTGAGGGGCGCGCAATGTCGCGAGCACCTGCCCGACCGTTTCCTCATCCGACTGCGCCTCGCGCACCCGCGCATTCGCCCCTCCCCGCAGGCCCACCAACAGCGGGGAGTCGGTGAAACGCAGGCCGTTGACCAAGTCTGATACCGGTTGATCGCGGCCGGAGATGCCGATCATGTCCCGATCGGTCGGCCAGAAGGACTCGTCGAAGCTGAGCACGACCTTGTCGAGAAGCCCGAACCCGAGCCGCTGTATCGCCTGGCGCTTGGCGCCCGGCAGCGGCGGGTCGAAGGCGATGACGTCGGCCTTGAGCACCCCCAGCGGGACGGTGACGATCACCCGATCGCCCTCGAAGACACCCTGTGAGGTGTCCACGCGAACCCCTGTGTCGCCATACGCGATTCGGGTGACATCGGCATTCAGCGTGACCTTCAGTCCGCGTGCAAGATGATCGACCAGCTGTACATAACCTCCGGGCAGGATCACGTCTGGACCACCGAGTTGGCCTTCGCTGCCGAACCATCGGAGCGAGAGTTCGGCGGGGCCGGCGGCATACTCGGCTTCGATGGTGGACGCCACACACCACTGCATGAGCGGATCGTCGAGATCCACTCGCGACGCCAAAGCGTCGGCCACCGTCTCGGTGGGTCCGGCATCCCCGGCCGCATCGTAGATCTCGTCCATGATCTTCGGCCAGCCGCCCAATGCTGCTTCGACGACGGCGGGGGCCACCGGAGTTCCGTCGGCGAACACCACGGCATTCTCGAAGTCGGTCTCCACGGTCCGGGCCCCGATCTCGTCGGCTAGCGCCATCAGCGGGTTGCCGTCGGTGCCGTGCAGCCACGCCGCACCGAGGTCGACGGGCACACCGAGCGAGGTATCGGTCCAGGTCCGACCGCCGATCCGGCTGCGAGCCTCCAGCACCGTCACCGCGACTCCGGCGTCGGTCAGCCGACGCGCTGCAGCCAGCCCCGCCATTCCCGCTCCGACAACCACCACACTCTGCGCCGAGGGTGGCCGTGGTTCGCTGCAGGAACCAAGCAGCGGCACCATCACGGTCGCGCCGAGACCCAGCGTGAACTCCCGCCGGGTCAGCCTGATCATCGACTGCGCTTTGTCAGCTTCTCGATGATCGCCGCCACCGGGGCGGCCTCGGCCTGCCGAAACCCCGTGCCCGCCCAGACGTTGACGGCCTGCGGATCACCGGCCCGTACCGAGGCGGCGCGCACCGGGCTGGTCAGGTAGTGCAGCTCGGGATAACCGAACGGCGCCTCGGCGTCGTGGTCGTCGATGAACCGGTTGCGGAGTCCGCGCGCGTACCGACCCGAGAATGACCGGGTGACAGCGGTTTCGGTGAAACGCGGATCCTGCAGTGCGCTGCGATGCACCACGCTGCTGCCGGCCTCGTCGGCGAGTAAAAACGCTGTCCCGAGTTGTGCGGCAACCGCCCCCGCATCCAACACCCGTCGCACATCACCGGCGTTCATCAATCCGCCCGCAGCGATGACGGGGATGTCGAAGCCTGCGACGATCGAGGCCAGCAGGTCGTCCAACGGTTCCTCTGCGGGGGATGCGGTCGGGTCGAACGTGCCGCGGTGCCCACCCGCCGACGGGCCCTGCGCGACCACGACGTCGACGCCGCACCCGACCGCGAGTTCGGCCTCGGCCACCGACGTCACCGTGCCGACGGTGGTGATCCCCGCGTCGGTGAGCCGACGCCGTTCGTCGGCACTCGGCAGACCGAACGTGAACGACGCGACTGCAGGCCGCAGGTCCAGCAGCACCTCGAGCTTGGCCTCCCAGTCGTCATCGTCGAAGCGGGGCTCCCCGAGGGCGACGTCGTAGCGGTGCGCCTCCGGGGCCAGCGCCTCGGCGTAAGCCGTGATGGCGGCGGCGGTGGCCGCACTGGGTTGTGGCGCAAAAAGATTGGCACCGACCGGTCCGGTGGTCAGGCGCTGCGCCGCCTGCACCCGCTCGGCGAACACCTCGGCGGTGAGATAACCGGCCGGCACGAACCCCATGCCACCCGCGTCGGCGGCCGCAGCCACCAACTCAGGGGTGGACGGCCCACCTGCCATCGGCGCGACGAGGACCGGAACTGCCAGATCTCGAAAGTCGAACACCACTACCTCCCTGGACCCACATCTAACCGATCGAATGCCCGCGCGCTTCCTCCTGACCGCGGTAGTCGTCGGCCAGGACGCACACGTGCTCGGGGAGCGCACCGGCAGCGACGTCGGCGAGGGTGGTCTGCTCGAGCACCGACCGCATGCTGGCCCTTAGCGCCCGCCACACGTCGGTCAACGCCGCCGTGGGACCCGCGTACGGCAGGTCGCCCAGACCGATGTCGCGAACGCTGGCCAGCGGCCCGTCGATGCAACGCAATACATCGGCGATGCTGATCTCGGCCGCGGCTCTCGCCAGCTCGTAGCCGCCCTCGCGGCCGCGGTGGCTGCGCACCAGACGGTCGGTGCGCAGGTCGGAAAGGATGTCGACGAGGAACTGCGCTGGGATGCCCTGGGCCTTCGCCAGATCGTCGGTCTTGACGACGGTGCCGTCGTCGACCGTGGCCAGCTGGACCATCGCCCGGACGGCATACTCCGCCTTGGCCGACATCCGCATACGCCCAGGCTAGTCGGGTATGTCCGCCGAGCCCGCAACCACCACGGCAAACAGGTCGGCCATGGCCGCGAGGCTGGCGCTCTGCATGGCCGCGGCCGGGACCGCGTCCTCCCCCACGCCCGGCAGGGCGCGGGTCGCCGTCGCCGCCGCCACCACCGTGGGCGAATACCCCAGGTTGAAGGCGCCGCGGGCGGTGGAGTTCACACACATGTGTGTCATGAACCCAGCCAGCACCAGGTTCGAGGCATCGACGGTCTTGAGGAGCCCGTCGAGCTCGGTCTTCACAAACGAGTTCGGATAGTTCTTGACGACGACCGGCTCGGCATCACGCGGGGCGACCTGCGCGACGATCGCTCCGCTCTCTCCTGCGATGTCATAGAGCCCGCCGCCGTCATCGTGCTGGATGTGGATGACGGGGATACCCGCTGTTCGCGCCCGGTCGAGCAGGGCCGCGGCCTCGTCGAGGGCCGCCTGCACACCCTCGAGTTCCATCACCCCTCGGGTGTAGGTGTTCTGGCAGTCGATCAGCACAAGGGCAGAATCGGCCAGGCCCACCGGTTCGAGGGGAAGGCCGGACATCGCACGCAACGTATTGAGATCAGACACACCCGAAGCCTACTGCGGGTGATGACAGTCGTCGTCAGGATCCTGGCGCGCGGTCGCCGACCGGATCAGCGCGCGGTGACCGCCAGAACGGCATCGGCGTACTCGGGACGGCAGACGATCAGGTCGGGCAACTTCGAGTCGCGCTGGTTGTAGATCAGCGGAGACCCGTCGATGCGGGAGGTGTGCAGCCCGGCCGCCCGGGCGACCGCGACAGGGGCCGCGGAGTCCCATTCGTACTGGCCGCCGGCGTGCACGTACACATCCGAGAGTCCCTGCACGACCGAGGCGACTTTGGCTCCCGCGGAACCCATTTCGACAAGAACTCCGTTGAGCGCGTCACGAACCTCCAGCGCCACGGCGGGCGGACGGGTCCGCGACACCACGATCCGCGGAGCCTCGGGCGCGGCGGGCGGGGCGGCAACCGTCGGCGTGGCCAGGGTCATCCCCTGCGCCGGTAGGGCGACGGCGCCGGCGATCAACTCGCCGCCAGTGCCGTTGCGCTCCCACAGCGCCACATGCACCGCCCAGTCCGCCCGGCCCAACTCGGAGAACTCCCGCGTGCCGTCGAGCGGATCGACGATCCAGACCCGGTGCGCGGCCAACCGCACCGGATCGTCGACACCTTCTTCGGAAAGCACCGCGTCATCCGGGCGTTCCGCGCTCAGCGCCGCCATCAGGAAGTCGTGGGAGCGCTTGTCCCCCGCGGCTTTTCTCTCCTCGGCGGTCGCCTCGGCGAGTTCTTCCCGGACATCGAGCAGCAGGTCGCCCGCCTCGGTCGCCAACCGGGCGGCGAGCTCGTGCTCGTCGCTCACCTCTCCCGGCTTTCGAGCAACGCGATCACGGCGTCGGCGTGCTCATCCGGCGTCCGCTCCGGGGTCAATCGCACATCCGGATTCTTGGGCCGCTGATACGGACTGTCGATGCCGGTGAAGTGAGTGATCTCGCCGGCACGCGCCTTCGCGTACAAACCCTTCGGATCCCGGCGCTCGCAATCATCCAGCGGGGTGTCACAGAACACCTCCATGAACTCGACACCGGCCTCCGCGGCGACCTTGCGGGCCAATTCACGATGCTCGGCCAGCGGGCTGATCGCCGGGACCAGGACCACCTGCCCCGAATCGGCCAGGATCGATGCCACGTGGGCGAGCCTGCGCAGGTTCTCCGACCGGTCGGCCATCGAGAAGCCGAGGTCGGCGTTGAGGCCGTGACGCAAGTTGTCACCGTCGAGAACGTAGGCTGGGACGCCCTTTTCGAGTAGCTTCTGCTCGACCAGCATCGCGACCGATGACTTGCCCGAGCCGGAAAGGCCCGTGAACCAGATCATCCGACCTGTGCTCAGCCGATCCTCGGACTTGCACAGAGACTCATGGCGCACCGTGTTCGGGCTCGAGGTACGTGACGAAACCTGCGGAAGGATCATGCCGGCGCCGACAGTGCCGTTGGTGTTCGGGTCGATAAGGATGAACGAACCCGTGGCCGCGTTGCGGCTGTATTCATCGAGTAGCAGGGGCACCTGGGTACGCAGCGAGATACGGCCGAGCTCATTGAGTTTGAGCGCCGTGGCTTCCTTGTCGCGGTGAAGCGAGTTGACGTCGAGCCGGTAGTCCAGACCTGTCACCTTGGCCCGCGTCGTACGGGTGGTGTGCTTGATCAGGTAGTCGCGGCCGGGCTCCAGCGACGAACCGTCGGCCATCCAGCAGACGGTGGCGTCGAATTCCTGAGCGACCCTTGGCCGATTGTTGGGGCGCGCGATCATGTCACCGCGGGAGATGTCGATGTCGTCAGCCAAGCTGACCGACACGGCCATCGGTGGGAAAGCCTCCTCCACCGGTCCGCCGGGCCCCTCGATCGCCGCGATCCGCGACGACAACCCGCTGGGCAGCACGACGACGTCGTCGCCCACCTTCATCACACCGCCGGCAACCGTGCCGGCGTAGCTGCGGTGATCGTGGTGCTCCAGGCTCTGCGGACGGATCACGTACTGAACCGGGAACCGCACGTCGGTCAAGTTGCGGTCGCCCGCGACGTAGACCTCTTCGAGGTGGGCCAGCAGCGGCGGTCCCTCGTACCACGGCGTCTTGTCGGATTTCGTGACGACGTTGTCACCCGTGAGCGCCGACAGCGGGATGGTCGTGACGTCGTGGACGTCCAACCGCGCGGCGAAGTCATGGAAGTCGTCCCGGATCTTGTCGAAACGCTCCTGATCCCAGTCGACCAGGTCCATCTTGTTGACCGCCAACACGATGTGCTGGATACCGAGCAGCGACGCCAGGAACGCGTGCCGGCGGGACTGCTCGAGCAGGCCGTGGCGCGCATCCACCAGCACGATCGCCAGTTGCGCGGTCGATGTCCCGGTGACCATGTTGCGCGTGTACTGGATGTGGCCGGGAGTGTCGGCGATGATGAATTTCCGCTTGGCCGTGGCGAAGTAGCGATAGGCGACATCGATGGTGATGCCCTGCTCGCGTTCGGCGCGCAACCCGTCGGTCACCAGAGCCAGGTCGGTGTACTCGTTGCCACGTTCCTTCGAAGTGCGCTCGACGGCCGCCAGTTGATCCTCCATGACGGCCTTGGAGTCGAAGAGCAACCGCCCGATGAGCGTGGACTTCCCGTCGTCGACCGAACCGGCGGTCGCGATCCTCAGAAGCGTTGCCATGTTATTTCCCCCGTCGCTTCGCTCGCCCCGACATCAGAAGTAGCCCTCTCGTTTGCGGTCTTCCATACCGGCCTCGGAGATCCGGTCGTCGGCACGGGTCGCACCACGTTCGGTCAGCCGCGAGATAGCGGTCTCGGCAATGACCTCCGCGACGGTGGCCGCCGTGGACTCGACACATCCGGTGCAGGTGACGTCTCCGACGGTGCGGAACCGCACCGTCTTCTCGATGATCGGCTCGTCAGGGCGCGGCTGCAGGTGCTTGTCGACGGCCAACAGCATGCCGTCACGCTCGAACACCTTGCGCGTGTGCGCGTAGTAGATCGACGGGAGCTTGATCTTCTCGGCGCCGATGTAGGACCAGATGTCGAACTCGGTCCAGTTCGAGATCGGGAAGGCCCGGATGTGCTCGCCCTTGTGGTGGCGCCCGTTGTAGAGGTTCCACAGTTCGGGGCGCTGCGCCTTCGGATCCCACTGGCCGAACTCGTCGCGGAAGCTGAAAACCCGTTCCTTGGCGCGGGCCTTCTCCTCGTCGCGACGCGCGCCCCCGAAGGCGGCGTCGAACTTGTTCTCCCGGATGGCGCGCAGCAGCGTGAACGTCTGCATCGGGTTGCGCGACGGGATGGTCTCGACGACGCGACCGGCGTCGATGTCGTCCTGCACCTTGGCGACAACGAGGCGCACGCCGCTCTCGGCGACGAGTTCGTCACGGACTGCGAGCACCTCCTCGAAGTTGTGACCGGTATCGACGTGCATCACCGGGAACGGCAGTCGGCCAGGCCGGAACGCCTTGATGGCCAGGTGCAGCATGACGATCGAGTCCTTGCCACCGGAGAACAGCAGCACCGGCTTCTCGAACTCCGCGGCCACCTCCCGGATGATGTGGATGGCCTCGGCCTCCAACGCGCGCAGGTGGCTCAACTCGTAGCGGCCCGCGTTCTGGACGAGCTCCTCGGTCACCGTCATCATTTCTCCGTAAAGTTGGTAGAAATGACCAAGTTAGCAATCATGCCCTGCAATTTAGCGAGCGTTGGTGGTCGTGTCAACGTCGGCCCGATTCCGGCGCCGCAGGCGCGCCGAACGTGGCGGAGGCCTGCCTAAGCAGCGACTTCGTTCAACTGTCCGGTGGCGACGTCGAAGACGAAACCCCGCAGCGATTCGTGCTTGGTGACAAACGGGCTGGCCTCGATGCGGCGCAGTGACTGGCGCACATCCTCCTCGACATCCGGGAAGGACTCGGCCG
Source organism: Mycobacterium sp. DL (assembly GCF_039729195.1). Taxonomy (NCBI): domain Bacteria; kingdom Bacillati; phylum Actinomycetota; class Actinomycetes; order Mycobacteriales; family Mycobacteriaceae; genus Mycobacterium; species Mycobacterium sp. DL. The sequence continues at coordinate 5,231,299 of NZ_CP155796.1, read as the reverse complement.
CCCACTCGGGCTTGAGGCCGGTCTCTTCCTGGATGGCCCGCTTGAACTCGTCGTCGGTGAAAGTCAGCATTCCGCAATCGGTGTGGTGGATGAGGATGATCTCCCTGGTCCCGAGCAGTCGCTGGCTGATCGCCAGCGAGCGGATCTCGTCGTCGGTGACGACGCCTCCGGCATTGCGGATGACGTGTGCCTCACCATCGTGAAGACCCAGTATTCGGTAGACATCCAGGCGGGCGTCCATGCACGCGATCACCGCCACATGCTTGCTCGGTGGCAGCGGCAATGGCCCCTCGAACGACTTGGCGTACTCCTCGTTGTTCTTCAGGTACTCGTCTGTGACCGTCATGGCCGCAAGTTAGCAGCGTGATCAGGAGAAGTCACGAGTGCGAATCACCCAGATCCTTTCGACCCGATCCGGCCGGGTCGCTCAGTCCTGCAGGTCGTAGACAGTGCTCCCGCCGACATCGATCGGGGTGAAGCTCTGCTCGACCCACGAGGTGATCTCGCTCGACGAACCGGAACCACCCCCGGGCCCACCATGGCCGCCGGCGACGAAGTAGCCCACCTCGCCGTCGGCCACATAAGCCTGGAACTGCTCGAGGGTCGGCGAGTCGTCGCCGCCGGTGAACCCGCCGATCGCCATCACCGACGCGCCCGTCGCCAGTTCGAGACTCCCTGCCGACATCGACCCGACGGTTGCTGCCGCCCAGCGGTTGTCAGCCGCGTTCACGAGTTCCTGTAACTCTGCGTTGTCCGACACCGACTCACCGGGCACACGACCACCGGGTCCTCCGGGTCCTCCGGGTCCTTCGGGTCCTCCGGGGAAGCCCGGACCGCCATCGGTCGTCGCAGGGCCCGACATCGCCATCGGCCCGTTGTGGGATTGCAGGGCGGTCTCGATCGCGAACGCCGCGGGTGCCGCAGCTCCGAAGAGGATCGCCGCGGTGGCCACCACCGCGGCGGCACGACCGAGCTTGTGCACCCCGGCCGCGGTCACCGCCGCCACCAGCACGGCACCGATCAGCACCACCCATCGCAGCCACGGCAGCCACTCGGGGGTGCGGTCCAGAAGGATGAACGCCCACACGCCGGTCGCCGCGGACATCGCCGCCAGCACCAGTCGGGGCGCCAGATGGGTTCTGCCCCGCCAGAGTTCGATCACCGAGATTCCGACCAGCGCGGCGATCGCGGGTGCCAACGCCACCGTGTAATACGGGTGGATGATGCCGTCCATGAAGCTGAAGACAGCACCGGTCACCAGCAGCCAACCACCCCAGAGCAGCAGGTTGGCCCGCACGGCAGAGGTCCGCACGGCGCGGCGGGTGAACCACAGTCCCGCCACCAGCCCGATCAGCGCGGCCGGCAACAGCCAGGACGCCTCCGCACCCATCGATGCGCCGAAGAGCCTTCCGATTCCGGGGTCGCCGCCGAAGAACAGGTTGCCCGCCCCACCGGGGCCACTGGGCCCGCCTCCACCGCCGGGACCGCCGCCCGGGCCGCCTCCACCGCCGGTCACTCGCTGGATTCCGTTGTAGCCCAATGCCAGCTGCACCAGGCTGTTGTCTGTCGAACCACCGATGTACGGCCGGGAATCGGCTGGCCAGAAGCTGACCATCGCCAGGAACGACCCCGCGGTGGCGATCATCGCACCGGCCGCCAACAGCAGCTTGCGGATGCGCGGCCACAGGGCAACCGGCGCCGCCACCAGGAACGCCAGCGCGAATCCCGGAACGACGAGAACGGCCTGCAGCATCTTGGTCAGGAACGCGAACCCCAGAACCACCCCCACCAGGACCAGCCAGCGGGTGCCCGCCGTTTCGATGGCACGCACCATGAAGTAGCCGGCGATCACCAGCAGCAGCACCAGCAACGCGTCCGGATTGTTGTAGCGGAACATCAGGGCGGCCACCGGAGTAGCGGCCAGAACGACGCCGGCGACGAGTCCGGCACCGGGTCCGCTGACCCGGCGCACGGCGGCATACAGGACACCGGCGGCGGCCACCCCCATCAACGCCTGCGGCAACAGCATCGTGAACGGACTGAACCCGAACAACCTGCCCGACAACGCCATCAGCCACAGGGCGGCGGGCGGCTTGTCGACCGTGATCGCGTTGCCGGAGTCCAGTGATCCGAACAGCCAGGCTTTCCAGTCCTGCGTGCCCGCCTGCGCGGCCGCCGCGTAGTACTCGTTGGCCCAGCCCGAGGAGCCCAGATCCCACAGATAGAGCACCGCTGTGGCGGCCAGCAGAACAAGCAGAGCGGGTCGTACCCAGCGCGGTTGCGTGCCGTCCCCGAAGAAGATCCGGCCGGGAAGACCTGCTCTCGGAGGTGAATCTGCGCGGGTACGCACAGCTGCGTCAGCGGTGAGTGTCATCGGCGGTTTCCTTCTGTGTTGGTGCGGCGGGGGTGAAACACCCAGCCGCGCAGGAGAACAAAGCGCACGGCGGTGGCGAGCAGGTTCGCGGCGACCAGCACCGCGAGCTCGACCATGTGATGCGGCGCCGGTGTGGTGGCATGCAGCAGACCCAGTGCACCACTGGTGATCGACAGCGCGATACCGAAGACGATCAGGCCCTCCATATGGTGGCGTGCCAGGTGAGGGCTGCCCGCGACGCCGAAGGTGAAGCGCCTGTTGGCCGCGGTGTTGGCGATCGCGGTGAGCAACAGCGCGATCAGGTTCGCCAACTGTGCGCCGGCCCAGCCCTGCATCAGGATGAACAGCAGCACATACGCGGCGGTGGATGCCACCCCGACTGCGCCGAACCGGACCACCTGCCGCAGTAATGAGCCGGGCGCGGCCGCACCGCTGGACAGGCCGAGCTGGGCGGCGATGGTGTTGACGGGGATCGTACCGGTGGTGAAGCCGCGCAGCAGCCGCCCGATGCCGCGGAGGTCGGCCGCCGCGGTCGCGACGATGTCGACGCGGCTGTCGGGATCGTCCACCCAGTCCACAGGGACCTCGTGAATCCGCAGCCCGCTGCGCTCCGCGACCACCAACAGCTCGGTGTCGAAGAACCAGCCGGTGTCCTCGACGAACGGCAGCAGTCGGGCGGCGACATCGGCGCGGATCGCCTTGAAACCACACTGTGCGTCCGAGAATCCGGTGGACAGTGTGGATTTCAGGATCAGGTTGTAGCAGCGGGAGATGAATTCGCGCTTGGGTCCGCGGCGGACGCGCGCTCCGCGGCCGAGTCGGGTGCCGATCGCGAGGTCCGAATGACCGGAGATCAGCGGCGCCACCAGCGGGGCGAGCGCCGCGAGGTCGGTGGACAGGTCGACGTCCATGTACACCAGCACGGCTGCATCGGACTGCGACCACACCTGATGCAGTGCCCGCCCGCGCCCTTTCTGTTCCAGTCGCACCACGCGCACGTCGGTCAACTCGGTGGCGAGTTCGGCGGCGATCCGCGGGGTGTCGTCGACGCTCGCGTTGTCGGCGATGGTGATCCGGGCCGGGAAGGGGATCGCATCCCGCAGGTAGCGATGCAGGCGGTGCACCGAATCCGCCAGCGCGGCCTGCTCGTTGTAGACGGGGACGACGACATCCAGGACGGGCGCACCGGCGGCGCGCGGCGCGCGGGCGGCGTTCGGCCGTGGGCCGAAAGGGCGTCGAACGCAGTTCAACTCGAGGGCGGAGTGTGTCATGTCGTCAATGGTCGGTCGGGCAGGTGTGCTCACCGTTGGCCCGAGCTATGCACCGGCTGTGAGATGACACCGGGTTCGGTGAGGTCGTAGACCACTGCACCGTTCACGGTCTGCGCCGGGTAGCGTGCCTGGACCCACTCGCGGATCGCCGCCGAGGCGGTTGCGCCCTCGGCGCTCCCCCGTGCCATCATCATCCGGCCTTCGATGAAGTAGTGGATCTGACCCTCGTCGACCAAGCGGACGAACTGGTCGAGGGTCGGCGACGGATCGGTGCCGTTGAACCCGCCGACGGCCATCACCGGCACTCCGGCGGACAGTTGGTATCCCGCGGCGTTGTTGGACCCGATGACCGCTGCGGCCCAGGTGAATCGGTCTGCATCGGTGGACAGCAGCCGCGCCAGATCAGGGTGCGGAGTCGGTGCACTGAGCAGCCCGCCGCCGAAACCGCCGCCGGGGCCGAGTCCTCGCGACGGCCCGACCGAGGGGATCGCTCCGCTGTGTGGTGTCGACGCGGTGGCAAGCGAGTACGCGGCCGGAGCGGCGAGGCACGCCACCACCGCGAGACCGGCGACCGATCGGGTGAGCGCTTCGCTCAACCTGCCCGCCACCAGTATCAGTGCGGCCGCGCCCACCCCGGCGACGCCGATGGCCGCCCGAAGCCACGGCATCCACTCGCTGTGGCGCGACAGCAGCACCGCCGCCAGGATCGTGGTGACGAGCACAGCTCCCGACAGTGCGGTTCTGGCACGGATGTCGTCACGGCGCTGCCACAGCAGGGTGGCACCGATGCCGATTCCGGCGGCGATGGCAGGCGCGAGTGCCACCGTGTAGTACGGGTGGACGATGCCGTTCATGTAGCTGAACACCAGCGCGGTCACGGCGAGCCAGCCCGCCCAGATGATCAGGGCTGCCCGGGTGAGGTCGGTGCGCGGTCCGCGGCGGGTGATGACGAATCCGGCGGCGATGCAGATCACCGCGGCGGGCAGGAGCCACGCGATGTCCGCGCCCATGCTCGAACCGAACAGCCTCCCCCAGCCGACGTCGTGGTTGAGGTTGCCCAGACCACCCGGCTCGTCACCGGTCAGACGGCCGAATCCGTTGTAGCCCAGCGTGAGTTCGATGATGCTGTTGTGCTGCGACCCACCGATGTACGGCCGCGACGACGTCGGCCACAGCTCCACCAGCAGCAGGTACCACCCGGCGGACACCACAACGGCAGCGCCGGCGGCCGCGGTGTCGATGATCCGTCGACCCAGCTGCGCGGGGCCGGCCACCACATAGGCCGCGGCGAGTGCGGGCAGCACCAGCAGCGCCTGCAGCATCTTGGCCAGGAAGCCGACACCGACCGCCGCCCCCGCAGCGATCAACCACCATCGGCTCGCATTCTCCTCGCACGCGCGCTGGGTGCAGTACGCAGCCACGACGAGCAGTAGAACCAGCAGCGCATCCGGGTTGTTGAAGCGGAATATCAACGCCGCCACAGGCGTCAGCGCGAAGACCACACCCGCCAGAAGCGCCGCGGAGGTTCCACTGGCGCGCCGCACCGCGGCGTAGAGCACCGCGACCGCGGCCACCCCCATCACGGCCTGCGGCGCCAGCACGGCCCACGGGTTGAGTCCGAACAGGCGCACTGAGGCATCCATCACCCACAACGCGGCCGGCGTCTTGTCCACGGTGATGGCGTTGGCGGCGTCGCTGGAGCCGAACAGCATCGCTGTACCGTCGCTCGCGCCGGCCTGCACGGCAGCCGAGTAGTAGGCGTTGGCCCATCCGCCGGCACCGAGATTCCACAGGTAGAGAAGCCCCGTACCGAGCAGCAGCAGGACGAACCCGACCCGTGCAGGAGAGACGGGAAAATGCCTGCGGGGTGTGCTTTCTGCGCGATTCTGTGTCCGGTCGGCAGAAAGGAGAAGGGTCACCAGTCGAGCATCGAAGGCCGCGCTAGGTGCCCGATTGGTCTCCGCTGTGAGTCGACTGTGGATCGCCGGACAACCTCACGACAAATTGTGTTCTACCCGGCACGCTCTGCACCTCGATCGTGCCGGCGTGTGCCCGCACCACCGCGTCGACGATCGCCAGCCCCAGGCCGGTGCTGCCACCGCGCCGGGAGCGCGACGAGTCGCCCCGGGCGAAGCGCTCGAAGACATCGGGTTGCAGCCAGGCCGGGATGCCGGGCCCGTCGTCGAGGACCGTCAGGACCACCTCGGCCCTGTCGCCGACGGCGAGCGATGTCGTCACCGACGTGCCCGGCGGTGTGTGGGTGCGCGCATTGGCCAGCAGGTTGGCCAGCACCTGGTGCAGGCGCGCTTCATCTCCTGCGACAACGACGGGTTCGTCGGGCAGATCCAGTTCCCACACATGGTCGGGCCCGGCGATGTGCGCGTCGCTGACCGCATCCACGACGAGCCTGGTCAGGTCGACCGCTTCCTGTTGCAGTGGCCGCCCGGCGTCCAGGCGGGCCAGCAGCAGCAGATCCTCGACGAGTTGGGTCATCCGTTCGGTTTCGGACTCGACACGGTTCATCGCGTGGGCGACGTCGTCGGGAAGCTCCCGCTGTTTCCGTTGTGCCAGTTCGGTATATCCGCGGATGGCCGCCAACGGGGTACGTAACTCGTGGCTGGCGTCGGCGACGAACTGCCGCACCCGCGTCTCGCTGGCATGCCGCGCCGACAGCGCCGCGGCGATGCGGTCGAGCATCCGGTTCAGCGCGGCGGACAGCTGTCCGATCTCGGTGTGGGCGGCGGCCGGATCGACCTTGACGATCGGAGTGGGCAGCCGCACCTCGCCGCGGTCGAGCTCCAGATCGGCGACCTGTTGGGCGGCAGCGGAAACCCTTGCCAGCGGCTCGAGTTGGCGACGGACGATGACAACCCCCGCCGCGCCCGCAGCGACCAGAGCAATGGCCCCGACGACGCAGAAGATGACGAACACCCACAGCAAGGTGTCGTCGACGTCGGCGGTGGGCAGGCCCGTGACGATGGTCTGGCCCGGGTGATGAACCACCGAGCTCACCACGCGATAGCGGCCGAGCCCGTCGAGATCGACTGTCCTGGGCCGCATGTCGGCGGGTTGTTCGGCGAGCTGTTCGGCTGCGGCGCTGGAGATCTCGGCGCGGGCACCGTCGGCCGTGATGACACCTGCCTGCGCAGCGGTGCCTTCGACGACGACGGCACCGACGGTGCGGATCGCCTGCCCCGGTGCGTTCAGGAACTCCGGCCCGGGTCCGTCGTCGATCTCACCGATGACCGGGGGTCGACCGGGAACGGGCGGCCGGGGCCCGGCCCGTCGATCGCGCGGCCCCATCATGGGCGGCGCCATGCCCGGCGGTGGCGGCGGCCCGAAGTCGAAGATCACCGCCGATCGCTGGCCCGCTTCGACGACCTGCTCGTCGAGCTGATTCATCAGGAAGCGTTGCAGCGCGAACTCCGTCGCGATTCCGATCCCGGCGCACACCACCGCCAGGAGCAGGACCTGGGTGACCAGCAGGCGCGTCCGCAGCGTCCAGCTTCGTGGATCACGCAGCAGGGCCCGGCTGTGGTCAGCGCGCGGGCTTGAGGACATATCCCGCACCGCGCAACGTGTGGATCATCGGCTCTCGCCCGCTGTCGATCTTCTTGCGCAGGTAGGACACATACAACTCGACGATGTTGGATCGGCCGCCGAAGTCGTAGCTCCACACCCGATCCAGGATCTGAGCCTTGCTCAACACCCGTTTGGCGTTGCGCATCATGAAACGCAGCAGCTCGAACTCGGTGGCGGTCAGCGAGATCAGATCGCCGGCACGCGTCACCTCGTGACTGTCCTCGTCGAGCACCAGGTCTCCGACGACGATCTTGGCGCCGCCCGTCTCGGTGGTCACCCCGGTACGCCGCAGCAGCGCCCGCAGCCGCAGCACGACCTCCTCGAGGCTGAACGGCTTCGTCACGTAGTCGTCACCGCCGGCGGTCAGGCCGGCGATGCGGTCTTCCACCGAGTCCTTCGCGGTGAGCAGAAGCAAGGGCAGACCCGGCTTCTGCTCGCGCAGTCTGCGCAGCACCTCCAGCCCGCTCATGTCGGGCAGCATCACGTCGAGCACCACCACATCGGGCGGGGTCTCACGGGCCAGCGCGACGGCGGACGCACCATCGGCTGCGGTGGTGATCTCCCATCCTTCGTATCGCAGCGCCATCGACACCAGCTCGGCCAGCACCGGTTCGTCGTCGACGACGAGTACGTGGATCGGGCTGCCATCGGCACGGCGCATCACGACGCGGTCGTCGACCGCGGGTGCAGGGTTGTCAGCCACCGACCCATTATGTGTCCGCGGCCTAGGGGTTCTCTATGCCGTAGCTATGTGCAGGCTGTGAAGATCCGGGCACATCCGATGCTGGGTCGGCTCACAGCTGCTCCACATCGAGCGAGGCCAGTGTGGTGTTCCATGAGCACCGAGCACATGACGTCCGACGACCCGGCGTGGGGCAGCCCTGCGGAGGCGCCGCGACGATGGGGCAGGCGCGAGACGGCCGCTGCTGTGGGAATCGCGGCTGTCATCGCCGGACTGGGCGGTGCCGCGATCTATGCGGCAACCGGCCAGTCCTCACCGCACCTGGGCCCCGCCGCACATCAGGCGTTTCCAGCGCCGGGCGCCCCACAGCCGGGCGGCCCGCCGTGCGCGCCGGGACCGGCTGACCCCGGGACCCCGCCGCCGCGATAGCTGGTCAGCCACGCCGGGGCCACCCTGACGGGCTGTATCAACACATTTCTCATAACCTGTCCGGATGCGGCGCATCGGCGGAGTCACCGGGTGACCCGTTTTCTCGCGCGTCGGCTCCTCAACTACGTGGTGCTGCTGGGTCTGGCGTCGTTCCTCACGTTCTGTCTGACCTCGCTGACGTTCGAGCCGCTCGACAGCCTGCTCGAACGCAACCCGCGACCTCCGCAGGCCGTCATCGACGCCAAGGCCGCCGAACTGGACCTCGACAAACCGATTCCGCTGCGTTACGCGAACTGGGTGTCGGGGGCTGTTCAGGGGGACTTCGGCACCACGGTCACCGGCCAACCGGTCACCGAGGAACTGTGGCGACGCATCGGGGTCAGCCTGCGGCTGGTGCTCATCGGATCGGTGGTGGGAACAGTCATCGGGGTCGTGGTGGGCGCGTGGGGCGCGATCCGCCAGTACCGGGTGTCGGACCGGGTGATCACCGTGACGTCGCTGCTGATCCTCAGCACGCCCACCTTCGTGATCGCCAACCTGCTGATCCTGGGCGCGCTGAAGGTGAACTCGATCCTCGGCATGCAGGTGTTCGAGTACACCGGCGAGACATCCCCCGATGCGGTCGGCGGCGCCTGGCCGCAGTTCGTCGACCGTCTGCAGCATCTGGTGCTGCCCACCTTTACCCTCGCGCTGGCGTCCATCGCCGGGTTCAGCCGCTATCAGCGCAACGCGATGCTCGACGTGCTGGGCCAGGACTTCATCCGGACGGCGCGGGCCAAGGGGCTGACCCGGCGCCGCGCGCTGTTCAAACACGGCCTGCGCACCGCGCTGATCCCGATGGCCACGCTGTTCGCCTACGGCGTCAGCGCCCTGGTCACCGGTGCGGTGTTCGTCGAGAAGATCTTCGGCTGGCACGGCATGGGTGAATGGGTGATCCAGGGCGTCGCGACCCAGGACACCAACATCATCGCCGCGATCACGGTGTTCACCGGGGCGACGATCCTGCTCGCGGGACTGCTCTCGGATGTGTTCTACGCGGTTCTCGACCCCAGGGTCCGTGTCTCGTGAGCGCGCCCGAGTACCAGTTCGTGTCGCGGCGCACCCTCGTGCTGCGCCGGTTCGTACGCAACAGGCCCGCGGTGGTGTCGCTGATCGTGTTGGCGGTGCTGTTCATCGGCTGCTACGCGATCCCACCGCTGCTGCCCTACTCCTACAGCGATCTGGACTACTACGCGCTGCAGCAGCCCCCCACCACCACGCACTGGTTCGGCACCAACGCGCTGGGCCAGGATCTACTGGCGCAGACGTTGCGCGGGATGCAGAAGTCACTGCTGATCGGTGTGTGCGTGGCGTTCATCTCGACGATCATCGCGGCCACTGTCGGTGCGATCGCCGGCTACTTCGGCGGCTGGCGGGACCGGACCGCGATGTGGATCGTCGACCTGCTGCTCGTCATCCCGAGCTTCATCCTGATCGCGATCGTCACCCCCCGCACCCGGGAGTCCGGCACCATCCTGTGGCTGATCCTGCTGCTGGCGGCGTTCAGTTGGATGATCAGCTCACGCATGGTCCGGGGCATGGCGATGAGCCTGCGTGAACGCGAATTCGTGGTCGCTGCACGGTATATGGGCGTCAGTCACTGGCGCATCATCGTCCGCCACATCCTGCCCAACGTGGCGTCGATCCTGATCATCGACACCGCGCTCAACGTCGGCATCGCGATTCTGGCGGAGACCGGTCTGAGCTTCCTGGGCTTCGGGGTGCAGCCTCCCGATGTGTCGCTGGGGACGCTGATCGCCGACGGCACCCGGTCGGTGACGACCTTCCCGTGGGTGTTCCTGTTCCCGGCCGGGGTGCTGGTGCTGATCGTGTTGTGCGCCAACCTGATCGGCGACGGGCTGCGGGACGCGCTGGATCCCGGCGCGCGGCCCGCGCCGCGTCGTACCCGAAAGGGGCGGGCGATGAGCGCTCGCGCGAAGAGCAGAGGACACCAGTGAGCCTGCTGGAGGTGCGCGGCCTGACGGTGACGTTCCCCACCGACGCCGAACGCGTCGCCGCCGTGCGCGGGCTGGACTACCACGTCGACGCCGGCGAGGTCGTGGCCCTGGTGGGTGAATCCGGCGCCGGGAAATCAGCGGGCGCGATGGCCGTCGTCGGACTGCTGCCCGAGTACGCCGAGGTGGCCGGCTCGGTCCGGTTGCACGGCGACGAACTGCTGGGACTGTCCGATCAGCGGATGTCGCGCATCCGGGGAAACAGGATCGGGACCGTGTTCCAGGACCCCATGTCGGCGCTGACGCCGGTCTACACCGTGGGTGACCAGATCGCCGAGGCGATCCAGATCCACCACCGCGACACCGGCAAGCGGGCAGCGCGCACCCGCGCGATCGAACTGCTCGAACTCGTCGGCATCGCCCAGCCGGAGCGGCGGGCCCGCGCCTTCCCGCACGAATTGTCCGGCGGCGAACGCCAGCGCGTCGTCATCGCGATCGCGATCGCCAACGACCCCGATCTGCTGATCTGTGACGAGCCCACCACCGCGTTGGACGTCACAGTGCAGGCGCAGATCCTCGACGTGCTGCGTACTGCGCGCGACGTGACCGGCGCGGGGGTGCTGATCATCACCCACGATCTCGGCGTCGTCGCCGAATTCGCCGACCGCGCACTGGTGATGTACGCGGGCCGGGCCGTGGAGACGGCTCCGGTCGCCGATCTCTACCGCAGCCGCCGGATGCCCTACACGGCGGGACTGCTGGGCTCGGTCCCCCGCCTGAACGCACCCCAGGGCACCCGCCTGGTGCCGATCCCGGGCGCTCCCCCGTCGCTGGTGGCACTGCCCCCGGGCTGCCCGTTCGCCCCGCGGTGCCCGCTCGCCGTCGACGCGTGCCGGGAGGCCGAGCCGGACCTGGATACAGTCGCACCCGGCCATCAGGTGGCGTGCATCAGGAACGAGCAGGTCGCTGATCGCAGTGCGGCCGATATCTACGGCGTGTCCGCAGCTCCGACACCGGAGACCGATGCCCTCGCCGACGAGGCGGTGGTGCTGCGTGTCGACGGTCTGGTCAAGACATACCCGCTGACCAAGGGAGTGGTGCTGCGCCGCCGCATCGGCGAAGTGCGGGCGGTCGACGGCGTCGGCTTCGAGCTGCGACAGGGCCGCACGCTGGGCATCGTCGGCGAATCGGGGTCCGGCAAGTCGACGACGCTGCACCAGATCCTCGAACTCACCGCCCCGCAGGACGGGACCATCGAGGTGCTCGGCGTCGACGTCGCGACGTTGGACCGACGCGCCCGCAAAGCACTCCGGGGCGACCTGCAGGTGGTGTTCCAGGATCCCGTGGCCTCACTCGACCCTCGGCTCCCGGTCTTCGACGTCCTCGCAGAGCCGTTGCACGCCAACGGCTTCGACAAACTCGACACCGAAGATCGGGTCGGCGAGCTTCTCACCGTGGTGGGATTGCGCCGCGAGGACGCCGGCAGGTACCCGGCCGAGTTCTCCGGAGGGCAGAAGCAGCGCATCGGCATCGCCCGGGCGCTGGCGCTGCAGCCGAAGATCCTGGCGCTCGACGAACCGGTGTCGGCGCTCGACGTGTCCATCCAGGCAGGAATCATCAACCTGCTGCTGGACCTGCAGGAGCGGTTCGGATTGGCGTATCTGTTCGCGTCCCACGACCTGTCGGTCGTCAAGCATCTCGCCCATCGAGTGGCGGTGATGCAGAAGGGCAAGATCGTCGAGCAGGGTGACAGTGAGCAGGTCTTCGCCGACCCGCGCCACCAGTACACCCGCACGTTGCTGGCGGCAGTTCCGCAGCCACTGGCCGATCACAGTTAAAGTCGGTCGGCATGACCTACCTGAGGCCGCGAGCAGACGCACGATCGCACGATCCATCGCTCAGGCGTGTGACCCTGCGACTGCTCGGCATCACGATGGCGGCCACCCTGGTGCTGGCCGGTTGCTCCAGCGGCGACACCGAAGTTCCGTCCGCGGGCGGCAACGCCGAGATCGGCGCCACCGCCGACATCAACCCGCAGGACCCGAGCACGCTGCGCCAGGGCGGCAACCTGCGGCTCGCGTTGTCGGGCTTCCCGCCCAACTTCAACTACCTGCACGTCGACGGCAACCTCGGTGAACTCGGGGCGCTGCTGCGGACCACGCTGCCGCGCGCGTTCTTCATCAAGCCGGACGGGGAGATGACCGTCAACAGCGACTACTTCACCAGCGTCGAGCTGACCAGCACCGAGCCGCAGGTCGTCACGTACACGATCAACCCGCAAGCGACATGGTCCGACGGCACGCCGATCACCTGGGAGGACTTCGCCGCCCAGATCAACGCCACCAGCGGCGAGGACGACGCCTACCTGTTCGCCTCCCCCAACGGCAGCGAGCGTGTCGCGTCGGTGACCAAGGGCGTCGACGACCGGCAGGCGGTCATCACGTTCGCCAGCCACTTCGCCGACTGGCGGGGCATGTTCGCCGGCAACAGCATGCTCGCCCCCAAGGCGATGACAGCCGATCCCGAGGCCTTCAACCGCGGTTTCCTCAACGGTCCGGGGCCCTCGGCCGGTCCTTTCATGATCACCTCGGTCGACCGCGGCGCCCAGCGAATCACGTTGACCCGCAACCCGGACTGGTGGGGCACACCGCCGCTGCTGGACTCGATCACCTACACCGTGCTCGACGACGCGGCCAAGATCCCCGCCCTGCAGAACAACGCGCTCGACGCGGTAGGGCTGGCATCCTTGGACGACCTGGCAATCGCCCGCCGCACCGACGGGGTCTCGATCCGGCGTGCGCCGGCACCGAACTGGTATCACTTCACGTTCAACGGCGCGGAGGGCTCCATCCTGTCCGATCCCGCGCTCCGGGCCGCAGTCACCAAGGGCATCGACCGGCAGGCGATCGCAGCGATCACCCAGCGTGGTCTGACCGACAACCCGGCGCCGCTGAACAACCACATCTACCTGGCCGGCCAGGAGGGCTACCAGGACAACAGCATCGGTTTCGACGCCGAGGCGGCCAAGCGCGAACTGGACGCGCTGGGCTGGCAACTCAACGGCCAGTTCCGCGAGAAGGACGGCCGGCGACTCACGATTCGCGACGTGTTCTACGACGCCCAGAGCACTCGCCAGATCGCGCAGATCGCCCAGAACAATCTGGCCCAGGTCGGCGTCGAACTCGAGTTGATCCCCGTCGCCGGCGGCACCCTGTTCAGCGACTACGTGACACCCGGCAACTTCGACGTCGCCCAATTCGCCTGGGGCGGTGACGCGTTCCCGCTCGCGAGTCTCACCCAGATCTACGCCTCCAACGGTGAGAGCAACTACGGCAAGATCGGCAGCCCCGAGATCGATGCGAAGATCGAGCAGACGCTGTCGGAGCTCGACCCGGAGAAGGCCCGCACCCTCGCCAACGAGCTCGACGAGATGATCTGGGATGTCGGGTTCAGCCTGCCGCTGTTCCAGTCGCCGGGCAACGTCGCCGTGCGCAGCAGTCTCGCCAACTACGGCCCCGCCGGCATCGGGGATCTGAACTACAGCGCGATCGGCTTCATGAAGTAGGGGCCTGACGCATCACCCTCGGCACCGCATCGGGTACCACCGATTCGGCTCTTGCCGCGAAACTGATGCCGCGGACCAGGAGCCGAATCGTCAGGTTTGCCGATAGCGCGTCCAATTCTGCCGAGCGGGAACCGAGTTCATGCACGTTGCCGCCACTGGCCGCCAGGCAGACCCGCAGCGCGGCCTGCTCGCGGGTGTCGAGGATGCTGTGACCGGCAGTGGGGAGTTCGACGAGCACCGAATCCGGAATCAGCTCGGCGACGCGGCGCGCCACGGCGGGCGGTGTGGTCAGGTCGCGGCCCCCGGAGATCACCGCGGTGGGCCAGGAGAAGCCGGGCATGGCCGACACCAGATCGTAGGGTTCGGCGATGAAATCGACGTCTCCGGTTGCGATCTGCCGAAAGGCGACCGCGGGATCCAGCGGTCCGCCGTCGGGCACGGCGCCGTAGTTCAGTTCCCGGTAGGCGATGCGCTCGACGAGGTCGGGCTCGTGATGGTACGGAGTTTGGCGTTCCAGCAGCAGTCTGGTGCCCAGACCCACTGCGGCCCAGAGCCAGTCGTGGCCCGCCAGCAGCAGATCCAGCTGCCGGCGCAGCACCTCCGGCCCGGCGATGCCGTACATGTCCGCGGCCCGCAGCACGGCCGTCGGATCGAGAACGCCGTCGGAGACCAGTCGGCGCACCTTGGCTGCGAGGTCGGCGTCCTCAGGCACCACGCCCTCCCAGAGCACCCGGCGGATCTGCGCCCGGACCTCGTTGATGTCGTCAGCCGAGAGCAGCGGTGAATCGAGCACCATCGTGTGGATCCGTGCCGGGTGTCGTACGCCGAGGCCCGCGGCCAGATAGGTGCCGTACGACGCTCCGTAGACGACGGCCTGATCGACCCGGGCGTCGTCGAGCACTGCCGCGACGTCGTCGACGACCATGTCGACACAAAGCGCTTCCGGGGGCAGGTCGTGGCCCGCATCGTCGTGACGGGACAGACCCACCCCACGGTGCTCGACCATGATGACGTCGAGACCGTCGATGGCCGCGTGCCGCCGCAGCGACCGATACAGCGCGATCGATGCCGCACCTGGGCCGCCGGGGATGACCACCAGTGGATGGGCGGATTTGCGACCGGTCCGCACGTAGTAGAGATCGAACTCCTCGTCACTGCCGCGGCGGATCGGCCTGCGGATCGGGCGCACACCGGCCAGCGAGGCCAGCTTGTCATGTGCCCGGCGCCGTGAGGCGTTCATCGTCATCTCGTTCATTGTGCATGCCGGCAGGGTGCGCGCTCTCGACGGCGGCGAGCGCGCTCGTTTGTACGCAACACGCCGAGCGAGGGCGTGCAGACACGCGCACTCGCGGAAGAAGGGATCTCTAGGTGGCGCGGATGAGGTCGGCGGCCTTCTCGCCGATCAGGACGCTGGGTGCGTGGGTGTGGCCGCGGATGATCGTCGGCATCACCGATGCATCGGCCACCCGCAGCGCCTTGACGCCGCGGACCCGTAGCTGGGGATCGACGACGCTGGCGTCATCGCTGCCCATCCGGCAGGTGCCGACCGGGTGGTACAGCGTGTGGGACAGCGATTCCATTGCCCTGACCAGCGTTTCATCGTCAAGATCAGTGGCGTCCAGCGGACGGGCGATCCTTCCGATGGTGCCCCGCAGCGCAGGGGCCCGGGCGATGTCGGCGCACACGCGCAGTCCGGCCATCAACGCTTCCCGGTCCGCCCCGGCGTCGTCGGTCAGATACCGAGGGTCGACCAGCGGCTTGTCATGGGGGTCGGCGCTGCGCAGGGTGATGGTTCCCCGGCTCTGCGGCTTGAGCAGGATCGGACCCATCACCACGGCGTGGCCGACGTAGGGGTCGCCGATTCCCTCGTCAAAATACGGTGCGGGCGCGAAGATCAGCTCCAGATCCGGTAGCGCCAGATCCGGTCGGCTCTTGATGAAGCCGTAGGCCTCACCGATGTTCGAGGTGAGCATGCCGCGACGACGCACGAAGTAGTTGAGCAGTTCCAGCGGCTTCTGCGCCGCGAACAGCGAGTCATGGGGGACGTCGAAACCCAGTGGTATGACGAGGTGGTCGAGCAGGTTGGCGCCCACTTCCGGCGAGTGCGCAACGCTGACGATGCCGTGCCCGCCGAGTTGGTCGTGGTCCCCGATACCGGAGAGCATCAGCAACTGGGGGGTGTTGATCGCTCCTGCGCACAGCACCACCTCGCGTCGCGCGGTGGCCACCGTACGGCCGCGCGTGCCGTCGAACTCGACACCGATGGCCCGGTCGCCGGCGAACACCACCCGGGTTGCCGTGGCCTCGGTGATTACCTTCAGGTTCTTGCGTTTACGGATCGGCTTCAGGTAGGCGTCGGCGGTGCTCCATCGGGAGCCCCGACGCTGGGTGACGCGCGTCTCGCAGAACCCTTGCGGCTGAGCTTGATTCGGTTCCTCGACCCGATACCCGCATTCCTGCGCGGCGGTCAGCCACGCTGCGGTCGACGCCCGCGGGCTGCGCTGGCGCGAGATGACAAGCGGCCCCGACTCGATGCGCCGCAGGTACGGCTCGAGGTGGGCATGGTCCCATTCCTCGCCCGCGTGCTCGCCCCATTCGTCGTAATCGGCGGCGAACCCCCGCACCCACATCATCGCGTTCATCGACGACGAGCCGCCGAGCATCTTGCCGCGGGGCCAGTAGATCTGTCGTCCCGCAAGACCCAGCTGCGGCTCGGTCATGTAGTTCCAGTCGAGCGGACCGCGCATCAACTGGGCGAAGCCGGCCGGGATGTGGACGAACTTGTCCTTGTCGCGCATGCCCGCTTCGAGCACGACGACCCGCACGGAGGGATCCGCGCTGAGTCGGTTGGCCAGGACAGCCCCGGCAGAGCCCGTTCCCACGATGACGTAATCGGCGTCCACGTCCCGGAGTCTAAACAGCAGGCAGCGGCGAATCGGTCGATCTAGGCGCTCAACTCGATGTGCTGTGCACAGCGGATGCCGCCGTAACGCTGTGGACTGCACGTCAGGATGATGACCTGGCTGTCGCCGGCGACCGCGTCGAACACCTCGGCCATCTTCGTCAGCCGATCGGCGTCGGTGAAGCCGAGCGCATCGTCGATCACCACGGGCACACTGTCCTCCTTGGCCACCAGCGCGGCACCGGCCAGCCGCGCGACGATGCCCAACTGCTCCTTGGCGCCGCCGGACAGCGACTCATACGGCACCGTCCGTCCCGACAGGGTGCGGTGCCCGATGCGCAACTCGCTGTCGACGTCCACCTCGAAGGTCTCGCCGAACACCAGACGGCCCAACCGTTCGACCTCACCGCGAAACGGGTCGACATAGCGCAGCCGCATGGTGTCGCGGTGCCGGCCCATCACCGACCTGAGCAGCTCTGCGGCACGGGCCCGGCGCTGCACCCTGCGGTATTCACCTTCGGCGTGTTCACGTTCGGTTTCGGCGACGTCCAACCTGCCCTTGCGACCCTCGGTGCCGTACACCTTCAGCTGGGTGGCGACCTCGCGCAGCGCCTCGGCAGCCTGGTCGTACCGCACCTGAACCCCCGCGGCGTCGCGCTCGGCGTTCTCGAGTTCAGCGGTGACCGCGGCGGGCTGGTGCTGGGCCAGTTCGTCGCCGAGTTCGGCCACCAAGGCCTGCGCCTTGGCCAGCATCTCGCCGTCCGTCTCGGCCTTGACGGCGAGCTGATCGTCTCCGACGGCTCCGCGCTGGGCGGCGAGGCGCTGTCCCGCGACGTCCAGCTCCGTCTGTGCCGCTTCGAGCTTCTCCTTGGCGCGGGCGGCATGGAGCCCCCGCTGAGCAAGCAGCTTGGCGGCCTCTTCGGCCACCTTCCGATGCGTCTCGCAGTCCCGAACGGCCTGCTGGTGTGCCGCGGTCGCTCCGTCGAGTTCAGCGCGCAGCGTGGCGGAATCCTGCGGGCCGTCCGCGGCGGGGTCCCACAGCCCGTCCTCGGCGGGCAGTGCGGCCTGCAGCGCCGACAGCCGCAGCCGCAGGTTTTCCACGGTGTCGGCCCCGGTCACCGCGCAGAGCACGGACCGGGCTCGCTCGGCTTGAGTGAGAAGGGCGCGGCGGCGCTCGTCGAGCGCGCGCGCGGCGGCGACGTCGGCGACACCGGCCTGCTGCAGGGCGGCGGCCAGCGCGGCCTCGGCGGTGTCGAGCGCCGAACGGGTGGCGGCCGCGGGAGCGCCCGGGGTGACCCGGACGGTCAGCACGCCGGGGACGTCCAGACCCGTCGGTCCGCTGAGCGCGGCGGACCAGGTGCCGCCCGCGGCCAGCGTGACCGGTTCGTCGCCGATGTGCACCTCGAGATCGGTCGCGGCGAGCACTTCGACGTGGGCTGACGCCTGTTCGGCGGCGGCGGCGGCGCGGTCGACGTCGCGTGCGGCGGACTCGATGGTCTGCATCAGCTGATCGGTGAGGGTGATCGTTGCGTGCTGGGACTGCACGGAGTCGAGTTCGTGTTGGTGTGTCTCGATGGTGCTGATCCGGCCGACAAGATGGTCGACCTGTTCGCGATCGGCCAATCGCTGCGCGGCGCTGCGGGCGGCGTCGACGCGGGCCTGGCTGGTTTCCAGCTCCGCCCTCGATCGGACCGCCACCTCGTCGGCAGCCGCCTGAACCTCGGTTGCG
Source organism: Mycobacterium sp. DL (assembly GCF_039729195.1). Taxonomy (NCBI): domain Bacteria; kingdom Bacillati; phylum Actinomycetota; class Actinomycetes; order Mycobacteriales; family Mycobacteriaceae; genus Mycobacterium; species Mycobacterium sp. DL. The sequence goes on along the minus strand of NZ_CP155796.1, from coordinate 5,212,771 downwards.
GTTGCCAACTCGTCGGCGGCGGTCTGCGACGCCGCTTGCAGCACCACGATCGTCGCCATGCGCTCGTCGAGGTCGGCGCGGGCGCGGCGCCGTTCGGTCAGAGCCGCGAGCGACGCTGCGTGCGTCGACTTCGCCGCATCGGCCAGGACGGTGGCCCTGTCGAACTCGCCGCGCAACGTCGCGACCGCCTCGGCTGCGGCCCGGGCACGCACCAGTCGCTCTGCGGCACAGGTGCTTTCGACGGACAGTGCCGCCAACTCACCGGTCAGGTTCGTGTGCCGGCGCACTGCGTCGTCGACCTCGGCGATCGACGCGGCGCACCTGGCGACGTCCTCGTCGGCAGCCCGCAACCTGTTGGCTGCAGCGGCCCATTCTCCGGTGGGGCGTCCCGTGGCCGTGAAGTAGCGGCGGAACTCCTCGTCGATCCGGTCGATCAGCAGGGTGTCCACGTCGCCGCGATTCGCCGCCGCGGAGTCCGGGTCGTCCACCTCGCCGGCGACCACGTCGAGCGCACGGGACAGCGCGTTGCACCCGGACAGATCCGCTGCCGAGGTCGGCGCCGACTGCAGCACCCGTTGCGCCTGCCACAGGTCCAGGTCGACGGTCTCGGCGAGCATCGCGCGCACCTTCTCGTGCGCTTCGTCCCCGGTGAGTTGGGCGCGCCGCGGCGCCAGCAACGTCAACTCCGTCTCGGCGCGCTTGTGGAAACGCTTGCGGTACACGAATCGATAGGGACCGGTGGAGATCTCGGCGGTGACCTCGGCGCCGACGTCGGCGTGGGTCGGCTTGACCTGCTTGACTTCCTTCTTGGTCGAGCGGTCCTTGGCCTCCAGCAGCAGATCGAGCGCCTCGAGCATCGACGTCTTACCGATCTCGTTGGCGCCGCTGACGATGACGACGCCGTGATCCGGAAACTCGATGTCGCGGTGGGTGATTCCGCGGTAGTTCGTCAGGGTCAGACGATGCAACTTCACGCCGCACCTCCCTCGGCAAGACGCAGCAGCAACGCCAGTGCGGCCCTCGCGTCCTCGGCGTCCTCACCGGCGGAGCGTGCGGTGGCCACCAGCTCGTCGACCGCCGCGACCGCAAAACCGCCGATGCCGAGGTCGTCGAACTCGCCGTCGGCGGGCATCACGGCGATGTCGGTCTGCTTGTCCCACGGCACGAGCGCGGCGAACAACCGTGCATACCGGTCCAGGCAGGCATCCAGCGCCGCCCGGTCGGTGACTGTCAGCGACCCGGTGAGACCCAGCCGGATCACCGTGCGCTCCTTGTCGGGCATCAGGTCGAGATTGATGTCCAGGTCCGCGATGTCGCGACTGGTGTCCACGGCACGGCGCAGCGAGACGAACCGCCAGGCGCCGATCCGGCGGGCGTCGACCTCGACCGACCGCACTGGATCGGCCTCGTCGATGTCGACGACGAGCACCTGCCCCGGGTCGGGTTCGATGTCGTCGTAGTTCGTCACCTCGGGCGAGCCGGAGTACCAGATCCGGCCGGTCGAGCCGACGTTCATCCGGGAGTGCTTGTCCCCCAACGCCACATAGTGCACCGCACCTCGGTTGATGGCCGCCTCGAGCGCTGCCAGCCCGATCAACGACGCCCTGTCCTTGTCGGGAACCAGGATGTCGACCGCTCCGTGTCCGACGACGATGCGGGTGACCCCGTCGGCGGGCAGCGCGTCGAGCACCTCAGCGACCAGATCCGTGGTCGGCGCCTTCGAATGCCACGGCGCGGCGACCAATTCGAGCCCCGGGCGCACCTCGTGGACGCCGGGACGGTCCAGCACGATCACGTTGTCGGGTCGTTCCGCGGTGAACAGCGCACTGGTGTATACCGACCCCGCGTCCAGCGGGTCGTGATTCCCGGGAAGCAGGTAGACGGGCACCTTGACACCGCGCATCGCCTCCAACGACTGGCTCACGTCGCGCGGCGCCAACTGGTTGTGCTCGAACACATCTCCGGCCACCACGACGAACTCGGCGGCCACCTCTTCGGCGAGCGGACCGAGCGCGGTGACCGCGGCCCGGCGGGCGGCCGAATAACGGGGCTGCGCCTCCTCGCTGAGGAAGTGACGGGTCATGCCGAGTTGCCAGTCGGCAGTGTGCAGAAACCGCATCTCAAACCCTCCTCTCCATCAGTTCGTGATCGGGCAACGCGAGTCTAGGGCGGGCCGCCGACAAGTCCCGGGACGCGCACCGGCATGGCCTACCGTTATCCGGATGACGACGACCATTCGCACGCTGCTTCTGCTCCGACACGCCAAATCGGACTATCCGTCCGGCGTCGACGACCACGACCGCCCGCTGGCGGAGCGGGGTGTCCGGGAGGCCGCGGTGGCCGGCGATTGGATCCGGGCCTATCTGGGCGACAACTCCGAGGTGGACGCGGTTCTGTGCTCGACGGCGACGCGCACCCGACAGACACTGGAGCGGACGGGCATCACCGCCCCCGTGCAGTACGTGGATCGACTCTACAACTCGACGCCCGGGGTGGTCATCGACGAGATCAACGGCGTCCGGTCCCGGTTCGCCGGCGATATCGGCGATCACGGCGAGCTCGCCACACTGCTCGTCGTCGGACACGAACCGGTGATGTCGGGTCTGGCACTCAATCTGGCGAACGAGCAGACGGCCGACAGTGCTGTCGCCCAGGAGATCTCGGCGAAGTTCCCCACGTCGTCGATCGCGGTGCTGCGTACTGCCGCACCGTGGGATCAGCTCGCGCTCGGCAGCGCCGAACTCGTCGACTTCCACATCGCGCGCTGAGCGCGCAAGACGGCAGGGCGCGCTAAGCGCGGGTGGCCAGCGTCAACTCCATCAGCTTGATCGCCATTCCGCAGGCGTCGATGCCGGGCGACTGAGGGTTGACCCACCAGCCGACGACGCCGGCGGCGTCGCTGGCGACCCCGCACGCCCCGTTGGGGTCGTTGGGCCGCATCACGATCGACTGGATGCCGGCGATCGACCGGCTCTCGATCTGATACTCCAACTGTTCGGCGGTGGAGCGTTCGTTGTCCAGGTCGCCCAGTTCGAACCAGAAGCGGGTGATGTCGACCAGGCCGGCGGGATTGGCCGCCTGCCACCGACAGACCGCACCGACGAACGTGCTCTGGATGTCCAACGGATCGGCCCCGACGGTCTCGGCGAGGATGTCCTCGGTGAGCACGTCGCATTCCTTCAGCAGGTTCGGGTACTGGCGCTCCGAGTCGTTGTTGCGGGGCACGTTTCCGCTGCCCGCCTGTGCCGCCGTGCCCTCGACGGTCTGCGTGCACCCGGTCAGCACGACCAGGCCGGCCAACGCCCCGGCCAGGGCCCGACGGGCGCTCACCGGGAGTTCACGATCGACTGGCGGGTGAGTTCGGTCGCGACGTCGCACGCGTCCGGGAACGGCGGCTGGGCGTAGCTGATGGACCACTCGATGAAGTCGTCGTCGAACTGGATACCGATTTCGCAGAGGTTCACCGCACCCGTGGTGAGGTCTTCGTTGACCCCCATGAAGCCATCGTGGCCTTCGATGCTGATGTCTTCGACGCTGGTGCGGGACAACTCGATGGTCTTGCGCTCACGGCCGATCGGGCTGCCGCGGAACCAGGTGAAGGAGAAGTGCGGACCGAGGATGCTGCCGCCGGCCAGCCACTGGCAGCCCACCGACGTCTGGGCGGTGTTCACCAGACCGGGCACCTGGGTCTGCTTGATGATCTCCTCGTCGCTGATGCCGCCGCATTGGGGGAAGAACGGTCCGTGCGCGATCTCCTGCTGCGGAGCGTCGGTGGCGGGCACTTCCGGGGATGCCGGGTCCGAATCCGAGCACCCGGCGACCACCGTGAGCATGGCCGCGGCGGCCACGGCCAGCGCCCCGCGCACGCGGGGGGACGAGGCAGCGCGTGCCGACTTGCTGGATGTCACGCCATGCACTGTAGCGGCAGCGTTCGGCGTGAACCACCGACATGCCGACTGACCTGCTTATTTAAGCAATTCTCAGGTGGGCCAGCCGAACACGCGTCCCGCCGGGCCGGTGTGCGACAGTAGCGGGATGCTCTGGGTGCTGCTCCGACGGCACGTGCAGCCGTACCGGAAGCCGCTCTCGGTGGTGGCAGCACTCCAGGTCATCAGCACTCTCGCGACGCTCTACCTTCCGACGGTCAACGCCGCGATCATCGACGACGGCGTCGCGCGGGGCGACCTGCGGCGGATCGTCGAGCTGGGTGCGGTGATGCTCGCCGTGACCGCACTGCAGGTGGTGTGCGCCGTCGGTGCGGTCTACTTCGGATCCCGGGCCAGCATGGGTGTCGGCCGGGACCTGCGCTCGGTGATCTTTCACCACGTCACAGGGTTCTCCGCCGAGGAGACCGCACGCTTCGGCGCGCCGTCGCTGCTGACCCGGACCACCAACGACGTCCAGCAGATCCAGTTGCTCGTGCAGCTGACCTGCACGATGCTGATCACCGCGCCGATCATGTGTGTGGGCGGCATCTTCATGGCCATCCACCAGGACGCCGGTCTGTCGTGGCTGCTGGTGGTCAGCGTGCCGCTGCTGGCCATCGCCAACTACTGGATCGTCTCGCATCTGCTGCCGATCTTCCGACGCCTGCAGCACCAGATCGACGCCATCAACCGGGTGATGCGTGAGCAGCTCACCGGACTACGGGTGGTCCGGGCGTTCGCGCGGGAGTCGTTCGAACGCAAGCGATTCGCCGAGACCAACCGCGCGCTGGCCGACACCGCGCTGGAAGCCGGGCGATGGCAGGCGCTGATGCTGCCGGTGACCACCCTGGTGATCAACGTGTCCAGCGTGGCGTTGATCTGGTTCGGTGGGATGCGCATCGACGCCGGCGAGATGCAGGTGGGATCGCTGATCGCCTTCCTGTCCTACTTCATGCAGATCCTGATGGCGGTGCTGATGGCGACGTTCATCCTGGTGATCATCCCGCGGGCGTCGGTCTGCGCGGAGCGGATCACCGAGGTGCTGTCGACGCAGCCGGCGATCAGCAGCTCGCCGCAGGCACTGAGCCCGGCAACGCTGACCGGCGAGGTGCGGTTGGACGGGGCCACCTTCAGCTATCCGGGCGCGGACCGTCCGGTGCTGCAGGAGGTCTCGCTGACCGCGCGACCCGGCTCCACCACCGCCATCGTCGGCTCGACGGGGTCGGGCAAGTCGACGCTGCTGTCGCTGATCTGCCGCATGTACGACGTGACGGACGGCTCGGTCAGTGTGGACGGGATCGAGGTGCGGGAACTCGACGTCGAGCGCCTCTGGTCGATCATCGGCCTGGTCCCGCAGCGCGGGTACCTGTTCTCGGGCACGGTGGCCGACAACCTGCGCTACGGCAAAGGGGACGCAACGGACGAGGAGATGTGGTCCGCGCTACGGATCGCTGCGGCCGACGACTTCGTCGAAGCCCACCCCGACGGCCTGCAGATGCGGGTGTCACAGGCGGGCATGAACTTCTCCGGCGGACAACGCCAGCGGTTGGCGATCGCCCGCGCCGTCATCCGCCGGCCCGCGATCTATCTGTTCGACGACGCGTTCTCCGCGCTCGACGTGCACACCGATGCCCGCGTCCGCGCCGGCCTTCGCGGGATCTCCTCGCAGTCGACGGTGATGATTGTCTCGCAGCGCATCTCGACCGTCGCAGGCGCCGACCAGATCGTCGTGATCGACGACGGCCGAGTGGTGGGCACCGGAACCCACGAGCACCTCCTGCAGACCTGTGACGCCTACCAGGAGTTCGCGGAGTCCCAATCGGTGAAGGCCGGCGAGGCATGACCGGGCCGATGGGGCGTGCCATGCGCGGGACGGAACCGCCCGAGGTGCGGTCGCGCGACTTCAAGGGCACGGCGCTCCGGCTTCTCGCTCGTCTCACCCCGCAGCGGGGCATGACCGTCGCGGTGATGCTGCTCGGGGTCGGCGGCATCACGATCGGGGTGATAGGACCACGAATTCTCGGTCACGCCACGGATCTGCTGTTCAACGGCGTCATCGGCCGCCAGTTGCCCGACGGCCTGACCAAGGAGCAGGCGGTCGAGGCGGCGCGCGCCCGCGGCGACGACAGTTTCGCCGACCTGCTGTCCGGGATGAACGTGGTGCCCGGGCAGGGAGTCGACTTCGGCGGCGTGGCACGGACGCTGGCGCTGGCGCTGGCCCTGTATCTGGTTGCCGCGCTGTTGGTCTGGATGCAGGCGCGGCTGCTCAACGTCGTCGTCCAGCGAACGATGGTCGCGCTGCGGTCCGATGTCGAGGACAAGGTGCACCGGCTTCCGCTGCGGTACTTCGACTCGCGCCAGCGCGGCGAGGTACTCAGCCGGCTGACCAACGACGTCGACAACGTGCAGACGTCCCTGTCCATGTCGATCACCCAGTTGCTGACCTCGGTGCTGACCGTGTTCGCGGTGCTGGTGATGATGTTGACGATCTCCCCGCTGCTGACGCTGCTCACCGTGGTGACGGTGCCGTTGTCGCTGTGGGTCACCCGCTCGATCGCACGCAGATCGGCCAAACTGTTCGTCGCGCAGTGGCGTGACACCGGAAGGCTCAACGCCCACATCGAGGAGACCTACAGCGGCTTCACCGTCGTCAAGACCTTCGGACACCGGGCCCATGCCGAGGAACAGTTCCGCGAGCTCAACGACGACGTCTACCGTGCCAGCTTCGGCGCCCAGTTCCTGTCGGGGTTGGTGTCACCGGCGACGATCTTCGTCGGCAACCTGAGCTACGTGGCGGTGGCCGTGGTGGGCGGTCTGCAGGTCGCCACCGGCCAGATCACGCTCGGCAGCATCCAGGCGTTCATCCAGTACGTGCGGCAGTTCAACCAGCCGCTGACTCAGATCGCCGGCATGTACAACACTCTGCAGTCCGGCATCGCGAGCGCCGAACGGGTCTTCGATCTGCTCGACGCCGAGGAGGAGCCGCCCGATCCGTCGGAGGCACTACCCGACCCCGATCATCAGCGTCGTGGCCGGGTGGAGTTCGACCACGTGTGGTTCGGCTACCTGCCCGACACCCCGGTCATCGAGGATCTGTCACTGGTCGCCGAGCCGGGCACGACCGTGGCCATCGTCGGCCCGACCGGTGCGGGCAAGACGACGCTGGTGAATCTGCTGATGCGGTTCTACGACGTCGAGGCGGGACGGATCCTGCTCGACGGTGTGGACATCGCCTCGGTGAGCCGTGGTTCACTGCGATCGCGCATCGGGATGGTGCTGCAGGACACCTGGCTGTTCGCCGGCACGGTGTACGACAACATCGCCTACGGCCGGCCCGATGCCACCGAGGAGGAAGTGCTCGAGGCTGCCACGGCGGCCTATGTGGACCGCTTCGTGCACACGCTGCCCGACGGGTATCAGACCCGGATCAACGACGGCGGTACCAACATCAGCGCGGGTGAGAAGCAACTCATCACGATCGCGCGCGCGGTGCTGGCCCGACCTCAGCTGCTGATCCTCGACGAAGCGACGAGTTCGGTGGACACCCGCACCGAGGTCCTGATCCAGCACGCGATGAGCCGACTGCGTCGCGACCGCACCAGTTTCATCATCGCGCACCGGCTTTCGACGATCCGCGATGCCGACCTGATCCTCGTCCTGGAGGCAGGCAGGATCGTCGAACGCGGCAGTCACGCCGAACTGCTCGCCCGCCGCGGCGAATACTGGACCATGACGCAGGCGTGAGTCCATAAGCGTTGTGCTCAATGACGATCGGCGGATCTCGCCGACGGTGTCGGGCAGGATGGCGTCATGAGCCCCGAGTCGGACCCGAGGACGGTTCACACGTTCTGCAGGTACTGCCTGGCCTCGTGCGGTGTCGACGTGACGGTGCAGAACAACCGGGTGGTGAAGATCTCCGCCGACAAGCAGAACCCGCACACCTGGCACGACTTCTGCGCCAAGGGTCGCACCGCCGGTCGACTCGTCGAGCATCCGAGGCGGATCCTCAATCCGATGCGCCGGGTGGGCGAGTCCTACGTCGAAGCGACGTGGGAGGAGGCGATCGCCGACATCGCGGCCCGGATGAACGCCGTCATCGACGCCGACTGCCCGGACGCTGTCGGCGTGTACTACGGAAATCCGTCCGGCTTCTCGTCGTCCAACATCATCTTCATGAACGGCTGGCTGGACGCGATCGGCACCCACAGTCGGTACTTCGTCGGCTCGATCGACCAGAACGCGATGCACGTGGTGGCGGCGGCCATGTACGGGTCGATTCTGATGGCACCGGTCTCCGATATCGACAACTGCGACTACTTCCTGCTCATCGGCACCAACCCCGCAGTCAGCGCGTGGAACTGGCTGGAGACTGTGCCCGGTGGGTGGCGACGCGCACTGGCTCGCCAGGGGCAGGGCGCCACGATCGTCGTCGTCGACCCACTGCTCACCGAATCCGCAGAGAAGGCCGACCGTCACCTGGCGGTGCGGCCGGGCCAGGACTGGGCCCTGCTGCTCGCGATGGTCAAGGTGATCCTCGACGAGGGCCTCGAGCACCGGCAGGACTGCGCCGAACTCGCCACCGGCGTGGCGGAGCTGCGGACCCTCGTCGCCGACGCCGACATCAACGACCTTGCGCGGCGGTGCGACCTCGACAGCGCTCAGATCGTCGACGTGGCAAGGGAGTTCGCATCTGCCGAACGCGCGATGGTAGTGACCCGCACGGGAGTGTCGATGCACCTGACCGGCACCGTCGCGGAATGGCTCGGCCACGTGCTCAATGTGATCACCGGACGGATGGACCGCCCCGGTGGCCGACGGTACGAGCCCGGTTACGTCGACGCGATCCGGATGTCCGGCATGGTCAAGACGAGCCCGCACCGCAACCGACTGTCGGGTCGCGAGATGGTGGCCGGAGCCCACGCGCTGTCCGAACTCCCCGACGAGATCACCACACCCGGACCAGGCCAGATCCGGGCGATGCTGATCAACTGTGGCAATCCCGTGGTGTCCGGACCCGATGGGGCCAGGCTCGACGAGGCGCTGTCGCAACTGGACCTGCTGGTGGTGATCGACTTCGTGCAACGCGAAAGCCATCGCCACGCGCACTGGTTGCTGCCCGCGGTGCACTGGCTCGAACGCGATGATCTGCTGGCGTTCACCAGCAACATGCACGACGAGCCCTATCTGCAGTACGGCGCCAAAGCCGTCGAGCCACCCCCGGGCGCACGCCAGGAGTGGCGGATCTTCGTCGACCTCGCGATCGCGATGGGCAAACCGCTGTTCCGCGCCAAGGGTTTCAACAGCTTCATCACCGCCACCCGTCGGGCCGCCGCTCTGACGGGCACACCGCGACTGGAGTTCACTCCGCACTGGATCGACCGCCTTGTGCTCGCCACCGGCCGGAAGTTCAACGGCCGCAGGATCAGATGGCGCGATGTGCTCGCGCATCCGCACGGCTGGGTGCTGGGCCCGCGGGAATTCGGGCACTTCAAGGAAGCGCTGCGCACGCCCGACAAGAAGGTACACGTGGCGCCGCCCGAATTCGTCGCGCGGACAACCGAACTCCTGGCCGAACCTCCTGTCGAGGCCCCCGCAGGCTATCCGTTCCAGCTGGCCAACCGGCGGCACCGGCACTCGATGAACTCCTGGCTCAACGAGATACCCGGGCTGCACCCGGCGGGCAAGGGCACCGAGGTGCTCATCCACCCCGAGGACGCCGCCGCGCTGGGCATCAGCAACGGCGATCGGGTTTCGGTGTTCTCGGCGGTGGGCGCGATCGACCTCGATGCCGCGCTGAGCGAGCGACCCCGGCCCGGCGTGGTGATCATCGACCATGGCTGGGGCTCAAGAGTTTTCGACCCACGCGGCGGCGCGGCCCCCGAGTCGTTCGGGGTCAACCGCAACCTGCTGGTCGACGGCGGGCCGGTGGACCCACTGTCGCAGACCTCGGCGCTGAACTCGTCCTACGTCGGCGTCCGACGCGTGGGCTGACAACCACCCCGCAGTCAGACCTGCGGGCCCTCGGCCCTCAGGTCGTCGACGTTGCGCATGGCGTCCCGAAGCTTGCCGAGCCACTCGTCTGTGTGCTCGCCGACCAGCCGGACCGACCACGCCAGCGCATCGGAGCGCGACCGCGCCACGCCCGCATCGACCAGCGTGTCGAGGACCTGGCGCTCCGGCTGCCGCAGCCGGGTCATCACCGGTACCGCGATGTGGGTGAACAGAATTCGCTCGGGCGGAGAGTCGGAATCGATCGCTGGAATTTCTACGCCCCAGGCGACCTTGCGGTCGTAGCGCGCCTCGGCCTCGTCGGCAATGCGCATCCGGTCGGCGCGGGTCTGCTCCCGGAACCGCGCCGCCCGACCCGATGCGCGAGCGTCGCTCTCGGCGCTCTCGGGTTCGGGCAGTCGGCCGATCACGGTGATCTCCTCCCGGTCGACGACGACCTCGGGGTCACCGGCGAACCAGCCTTCGGGCAGCCGGCCGGCGAACCAGTCGGCGGCATCTGTGGCATCGGGTTGGTCGGCTTGCTGCCAGCCGCCGGAGCGGCCCGACCTACGGCTGTGCGGATGGTGTCTCATGATTACATGATTACACCGTTGCAGCGCTGGTGGGCATGCGTTCACCGCCGGCGAAACTGTTCGAGTGGCGAACCGTCAGCGGCGCTTGAGCAGCACTGCCGCGCCGGCGCCCAGAACCCCGGCGACCAGCAACACGAACGCCCAGCCCGCGCCGAACAACCACCAGACCACGCCGAGCGCAACGACGGCGGGCGACAGCACGGACAGCACCATGCCGGGATGCTGTTTGATGACCGCGACGGCGCCCTGCGCGCGCTGGCGATCCATTTCCTTTGCCATCTCCCAAGGATGCCAGCCCGCGGGCGCTGGGCGGCATAGTGTGTGAATCCGGTGCAAGTCGAAGGAGGCAGCGATGACAGGACCTGGACAAGGCAGTTGGCAGCCCGACCCCGAGGGTCGTTACGAGTACCGGTGGTTCGACGGACAGCAGTGGACCGATCAGGTCTCTGTCCAAGGTCAGGTGAGTAGGGCCCCGCTGGGCGGCGCGCCCCAGACGGAATCGGCGACAGACCCGGGCAGATACGGCCAGCACCAGGCCCAGCACCAGGGCGGCCAGGCGCAGCCCGTGCTCGGCGGAGCCGACGGATTCGCCGGCATCAGCGGTGACCTGGTCGACGGCCGGTTCAGCGAGAAGGAATCCAAGGCGATCGCCAACCAGAACTCGAGGCTGCTCCGGGTCCGGCTGGGCGAGCCGTTCATGGCCAGGCAGGGATCGATGGTGGCCTACCAGGGCAACGTGGATTTCGCCTTCGAGGGCGGCGGGGCGTCGAAGTTCATCAAGAAGGCCCTCACCGGTGAGGGACTGCCCTTGATGCGCTGCTCCGGCCAGGGCGACGTCTTCCTCGCCGAGCGGTCCTACCACGTGCACCTGCTGAATCTGACGAACACGGGCCTGTCGATCAGCGGAAAGAACGTCCTGGCCTTCTCCACGAGCCTCGACTGGAACATCGAGAGGGTCAAGGGCGGCAGCATCGCGACGGGCGGACTGTTCAACACCACGCTGCGCGGCAGCGGTTGGGTCGCGCTGACCACCGACGGCCCACCCGTCGTGCTCAACGCGGCCGAGGCCCCGACGTTCGCCGACACCCAGGCGGTGGTGGCGTGGTCGGCGAACCTGCAGACGCAGCTGAAAACGAGCTTCAAGGCAGGCGCCCTCATCGGCCGCGGCTCCGGCGAGGCCGTGCAGGTGTCGTTCTACGGCAACGGATTTGTCATCGTGCAGCCCTCGGAGGGGTTCCAGATCACGGCGGCGCAGTAGTAGGTCACAGCTCGAGCAGCACGGTCACCGGCCCGTCGTTGACGAGCTCGACCTGCATGTCCGCACCGAACACCCCGGTCTGCACCGGGGCGCCCAGCACCGTCAGCGCGTCGACGAACTCACCGACCAACGGTTCGGCGACCGCCCCCGGCGCCGCGGCGTTCCACGTCGGGCGACGGCCCTTCGCGGTGTTGCCGTAGAGCGTGAACTGACTGACCACCAGGATCGGCGCGCCGACATCGCTCGCGGATTTCTCGTCGTCGAGAATCCTGAGCTGCCACACCTTTTCGGCCAGCCGTCGCGCCTTGTCGACGGTGTCGTCGTGGGTGACACCAACGAGTGCGACAAGCCCCTGTCCCTGCGGGCGAATCTCGCCGACGGTCTCGGTTCCGAGACCGCCGGCGACCGTCACGCGAGCGAACGTCACCCGCTGCACCAGGATTCGCACGATCTACAGCGTGCCGAGGATCTGCTTCATCACGACGATCTCGCGCTGCTGGGTGTCGACGATGTCGTTGGCCAGCTGTCGCGCAGCCTCGGACTGCCCGCCGTCGATCTCGGTCTGAGCCATCCGCACCGCGCCCTCGTGATGGGCGATCATTCCGTCGAGGAAGAGCCGGCTCGCCTCGGCGCCCTGCGCCTGTCGGAGCTGCTCGAGTTGCTGTTCGGTCATCATGCCCATCTCTTCGTGGGCCGACATGTCTCCCGACATCTCGCCGGACATGTCGTGACCTTCGTGACCTGAGGGTGCCGAGTCCGTTCCCCACTGTGCGAGCCAGCCCCGCATGGTCTCGATCTCGGGATTCTGCGCCGCCTTGATCTGTTCGGCCAGCTCGCTGACGCGTGGGTCGATCCCGTCCTTGGCCAGCACGATGTCGCTCATCACGATCGCCTGCTCATGGTGGGGAATCATGTCCCGGGCGAACGTCGCATCCACGTCGTTGTGCGAACTGGCCGCCTGCGATGTCGACTCCTGGTCCTGCGTACTCTGCTCGCCCTCGGCTTCTGTCGCGGTGCTGCTGCACCCCGACATCAGCAACACGAGGGTGGCTCCCACGGCACCCGCTCCGGCCAGCACACTGTGTCTGCGCATCAGTCCATGCTCCTTTCACATCACTTGAATACCCTAGGGGGGTATGGTACACATGGGTCACGCGGCCGCCACGAACCACCCCGGGGAAGGAACTCCATGAGCAGCACGACCATCACCGTCGCCGGCATGAGCTGCGGCGGGTGCGCCTCGTCGGTGCGCGCCGAACTCTCCGCAATCCCCGGCGTCGTCGACGTCACCATCGACGTCTCCAACGGTACGGTGACGATCGACAGCGACGCGCCCGTCGAGGCCACGGCCGTGCGGACAGCAGTGGAAGAAGCCGGCTACCAGCTGGCAGGCTGACGCAGACCCCCATGACCGTCGTCGCCAGGATCGCCGCATTCGCCGCCGCGCTCGTCGCGGTGTTCGCCATCGCGGTCTGGGTCGGCGGAACCTTCGGCCCCAATCCCGACATCTCGGTGCCGCACCCGACCGTGACGAGCGAACAGCAGCCCTCCCACGACGGACACCTCCGATGAACACCGTCGAACTCTCGATCGGCGGGATGACGTGCGCGTCGTGCGCCGCACGCGTGGAGAAGAAGCTCAACAAACTCGACACCGTGACCGCCACCGTCAACTTCGCGACCGAAAAGGCCCGCGTGCGTTTCGGTGACGACGTCACCCCCGAACAACTCGTCGCCACCGTCGAGGCCACCGGCTACCAGGCCCGACTGCCCGAGCCCTCCCCCGGCGCCGAAGACCGGCCCTCCACCGATCCGACTGCGGCGCTTCGCCAACGGCTCCTGATCTGCCTTGCCCTGTCGATCCCGGTGATCCTGATGGCGATGGCCCCCGCCCTGCAGTTCACGAACTGGCAGTGGCTGTCCCTGACGCTCGCCGCGCCCGTCGTGGTGTGGGGCGCCTGGCCGTTCCACCGGGCGGCGTGGGCGAACCTGCGGCACGGCACCGCGACGATGGACACGCTGATCTCGGTGGGAACCCTCGCCGCACTGGGCTGGTCGGTTTTTGCGCTGTTCTGGGGCACCGCAGGCACACCGGGGATGACACACCCGTTCGAGCTGACGATCGCCCGCACCGACGGCACCGGCAACATCTATCTCGAAGCGGCCGCCGGGGTGACCACCTTCATCCTGGCGGGCCGGTACTTCGAAGCACGCGCCAAGCGGCAAGCCGGCACCGCCCTGCGCGCGCTGCTGGAGATGGGCGCCAAGGAGGTCTCGGTTCGCCGGGACGGTGCGGAGCGGCGCATCCCCGTCGAGCAACTGCAGATCGAGGACGAGTTCGTGGTCCGCCCCGGCGAGAAGATCGCCGCGGACGGCATTGTCGTCGAAGGCAGTTCGGCGGTGGATGCGTCGATGCTCACCGGTGAGTCGGTGCCGGTGGAGGTCGCACCCGGCGATCCCGTGGTGGGCGCGACGGTGAACATCGACGGCCGACTGGTGGTGCGGGCCGGCCGTGTCGGCGCCGACACCCAGTTGGCGCAGATGGCCCGGATGGTCGAGGACGCGCAGAACGGCAAAGCTCAGGCGCAGCGGCTGGCGGACCGGATCTCCGCGGTGTTCGTCCCGGTCGTGATCGCATTGTCAGTGGCCACGTTGGGATTCTGGCTCGGCACTGGGGTTTCGGTCGCCGCGGCGTTCACAGCGGCGGTAGCGGTGCTGATCATCGCGTGCCCCTGCGCTCTGGGATTGGCCACCCCGACAGCGCTGATGGTCGGGACCGGCCGAGGCGCGCAGTTGGGCATCCTGATCAAGGGACCCGAGGTGCTGGAGTCCACCCGGCGGGTGGACACGGTGATCGTCGACAAGACCGGCACCGTGACGACAGGGACGATGACGCTGTTCGACGTGTTCGCAGTCGATGACGAGCAACCCGACGAGGTGCTCAGAATCGCCGGCGCAGTGGAGAGTCCGTCGGAGCACCCCATCGCCCGGGCGATCACCGCCGGCGCCCGCGACAAACTCGGGGAACTCCCTGCCGTCGATGCTTTCGCCAACCTCAGGGGCCTTGGCGTGGAGGGTACGGTCGACGGTCACCCCGTGCTGCTGGGTCGGCTTCAACTGCTGGCCGATCGTTCGTACACGATTCCCGAGGGGCTGGCCGACGTCACGGAGCGCGCCGAACTCGAGGGTCGGACGGTGGTCGCCGTGGGCTGGAACGGCCGGGCCCGCGGGCTGCTGATGGTGGCCGATTCGGTGAAACCCACTTCCGCCGAAGCTGTTTCGCTGCTCAAACGACTCGGGCTGACACCCATCATGGTCACCGGTGACAACGCAGCGGTCGCTCGCGCCGTGGCCGCGCAGGTCGGCATCAACGAGGTGATCGCCGGGGTGCTGCCACAGGACAAGGTCGACACCGTCACACGTCTGCAGAATGAGGGCAGAGTGGTGGCGATGGTCGGCGACGGCGTCAACGATGCCGCCGCACTGGCGCAGGCCGACCTCGGCCTGGCCATGGGCAGCGGCACCGACGTGGCGATCGAAGCGAGCGATCTGACACTGATCGGTGACGACCTGCGGGCCGTGCCGGACGCTATCCGGTTGTCCCGCAGGACCCTGAGCACGATCAAGGGCAACCTGTTCTGGGCGTTCGGCTACAACGTCGCCGCGTTGCCGCTCGCCGCCGCGGGGCTGCTGAATCCGATGATCGCTGGTGCCGCAATGGCATTCAGCTCGGTGTTCGTCGTCGGCAACAGCCTGCGGCTGCGTGGGTTCACCCCGTCGCGCTGATCACCGTCGTCACTCTGCGCGTCGCGCCCTGAATGCCTTCACATCCGGCTTGATGCCCTTGAGGTGTTTGGCACCGGCGAACGACCACGTGAACCGCTCGTCGTCGCCGATCGCCTCGCGGGTCGCCTCGGCCACGAGCACCGACCCGGGGCGTGCCGCACCGGTCACCCGGGCCGCCAGGTTGACCGGGCTGCCGAACCAATCCCCCTCCCGGCTCACCGCCATGCCGCTCGCGACGCCGACACGCAGCCGCGGGAACCCGTCGTCGCTCTCGGCGGCGTCGACCAGCTGCAGAACCGCGTCGAGTAGCGGGGCCGGGTCCGGGCTGACGAGCATCACCTCGTCGCCGATGGTCTTGATGAATCGCACCGGCCCGACCGCAACGTCGCGGGTGAGGTCGGCCAGCCGCTGCGAGAGCCGCTCGAGGTCCTCGGGTGGAAGCGCTTCACCCAACCCGGTGAAACCGACAAGATCGGCGAACCCGATCGTCACCATCCGCGCGCCGGGCAGATGCTGCCCTTCCGCGCGCTCGGTGGCATTGACGGCTTCCGTCTCGATCGCGTGGCGCAACTGAAGCAGCAGCACCTCTTCGATCATCGGCCCCAGCAGCGGCGCGACGTTGCCGACGAGAACCTCGGACGCCTGCGCGATCTCCAATTCGGTTACGCCCGGCCGCATCACCGCGGCCAGCGCGGCATACCGCATCGCCTCAGCCGCCCGGGCCAGACCGTCGCCGAGGAGCCGGGTGATCTGCACCAGCTCGTCGGCATCGATGCCCGCTGCGAGGAACTCCCGGGTGAACTTCGCCGCCTCGGCGTCGGCACGCAGAAACACCGCGGCGTCCGGATCGTCGACCCTGGGCAGCCCCATGGCCCGCTGAATTCGCTCGAACAGCTCGAGGTCGACGCCGGCTTTGGCCGCTGCCTCGCACGCGGACACGTACACGCCGTCGTCGCCGATGGCGCGCCGGGAGCCCAGCAGCATCGGTGCCGGGGTGGCGCGGATCTGCTCAGCACGGACTCCCCGCTCCAGAAGCCAGTGGATCAACTCGGCCCGCTCTGTCCGTGCCTCACCTTCGAGCCCGTCCAGCAGTCCTGATGTCTCGAGATCGACGTCGTCACGCACCTGCCCACGGTATACGGCGCCCGTCGGTGCGATAGACATGAGCGATGACGCCGCCCACGTTGCAGGGATTCCCGCCGATCATCGCCGCCGGCGCGCGCATCCTGATACTGGGCAACATGCCGGGCGTCGCATCGCTGGACGCGCAGCAGTATTACGCACATCCGCGCAACACGTTCTGGCCGATCGCCGCCGAACTCTTCGGATTCGACCCGGCCGCGCCCTACGACGATCGGGCCACGGCCCTGACGGAAGCCGGCGTCGCCGTGTGGGATGTGCTGAGATCGTGTCGCCGAGTCGGCAGCCTGGACGCGGCGGTGCAACGGGACAGCATGGTGGCCAACAACTTCGGCGATCTGTTCACCACGTATCCGACGATTTCGCGAGTGTGGTTCAACGGCGCGGCCGCGGAGAGGAACTACCGCAGACTCGTTGCTGTCGAACAACCCCTGAGCTACGCGACACTCCCCTCGACCAGCCCTGCCCACACCCTGCGATTCGAGGACAAGCTGGCCGTGTGGCGTGAAGCGCTGAGCGGTTAGGACACCGCCGGGCGTCGATCCCGCCAGGGCCGCGCCGTCTCGATCTGCGCGCTCAGCGACAACAGCGTCGCTTCGTCACACGGCCTGCCCACCAGCTGGATCGACGTCGGAATTCCGTGCGCGTCCACCCCCCACGGCACCACCGCGGCGGGTTGGCCCGTGACATTGAACATCGCCTGGAACGGCACCCGCGCAGAGACCAGCGCCAGCGTGGCGATCGCGCCGCGCCGTTGATAAGCACCCACGCGCGACGGTCCCGCCGCGGAACCGGGCGTGATCACCACGTCGACATCGTCGAAGATCGACAGGATGCGGGCGGTGATGTCGTGTTCGGCGGCGCGCATCGCTGCCAACCTGCGATCGGAGACCATGGCGCCGATGCGGGCGAACGACCGGGTGCGCCGGTCCAGACGCTCGGGATGCGGCAGCATCGCGACATCGTCGCTGACACCGCGGAAGTAGCGGGGCAACGCCTGGGCGTAGACCGCAGACGGTGGATAGTCGGGGTCGCGCTGCACCACGTCGTGGCCGAGGTCTCGGAGCAACGCGCCGGCTCCGACGAGCGCGGCCCGCTGCTCCCGGCCGACACGAGCGGCCAGCGGCGGTGGAACTTTGTCGCTCAACGCAATTCGTAGGCGCCCAGGCGAGCGTCGGGCGGCACCGACGAATCCGCCGTCCGGGCCGGGCAACGTCGTCGTCGCGTCCAGGAACACCGCGGCATCCTCGACCGAGCGTGCCATCGGACCGTTCACACTCAGTCCGCTCCAGGCGTCGTCGTGCGGTGCCAGCGGAACACGATCGCGTTGGGGTTTGATACCGAACAGCCCGCACCACGTCGACGGAATCCGAATCGACCCCATGCCATCGGAACCGACGGCCAGCGCCGCCAGACCCGCTGCCACCGCGGCACCACTGCCGCCACTGCTGCCGCCCGGTGTGAAATCGGTGTTGTACGGGTTTCGGGTGGCTCCGAAGGTGAGGGTCTCGGTGAAGGGCCAGATCATCATCTCCGGCACCGCGGTCTTGCCGAGAATCACCGCGCCCGCGGCGCGAAGGCGGCCGACGACGTCGGCGTCGCTGGTTCGAGCCGGCCCGTGGGCGGCACTTCCGTAGGTGGTCACCTCACCGGCGACGTCGATGTCGTCCTTGATCGCGATCGGCACCCCGAGTAGTGATGACCGTTCCCCGGCATCGAGTCGAGCCTGCGCGGCGGCCGCCTCGTGCCGCGCGCTGTCGGCCAGCACCACCCGGTAGGACCTCAGCACGGGGTCGAGTGCCGCGATCCGGTCGAGGTAGGTCTCGACGAGGGCGGGCGCACTGATCACCCCGTCGGCCAGGAGTCGCGCCTGGGCAGCGGCGCCGGCGAAGGCGAGATCGTCGGGGTTCACGTGGATAGTGTGCGCCGGGATGCGGTGGTCCGTGGTCGATCGATACCCATTAGCGTGACGGCATGACCTGCGTGTTCTGTGCCATCGTCGCCGGGGATGCCCCCGCCATCCGGATCCACGAGGACGACGACTACCTCGCCATCCTCGACATCCGACCGTTCACCAAGGGGCACACGCTGGTCTTCCCGAAGAACCACGTCGTTGATCTGACCGACACTCCCCCGGACACCGTGGCCGGGATGGCGACCCTCGGCCAGCGCATCGCGAGAGCGGCACGGGTCTCCGGTCTGCACGCAGACGGCAACAACATCGCCATCAACGACGGCAAGGCCGCGTTCCAGTCGGTGTTCCACATCCATCTCCATGTGGTGCCGCGACGGACCGGCGACAAGCTGTCCTTCGCCAAGGGCATGTTCGTGCGACGGGACCCCGACCGCGAGCAGTCCGGTCGACTGCTGCGTGAGGCACTGGCGCGGATCGACACCGCAGAGAAGGATTGACGCCATGGGCATCGCACTCTGGATCGAGCAGAACATCGGATACCGACTGCTGATGGTGCACGACAAGGTCTACAAGAGCACCAACGGTCGCCTGGGACACCGCATCCCGCTGCCCGGCGTGGCGCCGAGCCTGCTGCTGCACACCGTGGGCGCCAAGACCGGCAAACAGCGCACGAACACCCTGTCGTACTTTCCCGACCGTGGCGACTATCTGGTGGTCGCCTCCAAGGGCGGTGACCCGAAAGCGCCCGGCTGGTATCACAACCTGAAGGCCAACCCCGACATCGAGATCAACGTCGGCCCAAAGCGATTGGCCGTGACGGCGAAACCTGTGCTTCCCGACGATCCCGACTACGCCCGGATGTGGAAGCTGGTGAATGCGCAGAACTCGAACCGCTACGAGGGCTATCAGCGGCGGACGTCGCGGCCGATCCCGATCGTCCGGCTCTCCCCTTAGAACAGCTCCTTGGCCAGCAGCTCCAGTGTGCGCTCGCGGCCCGGCGCCGTCGCCGGGTCGGTGCCGCGGAACGCCGAGGCCACCGGGTGAATCATCACCTCGTCCACACCGAACCGCTCCGCGAGCGCGCGCACCTGGTCTGCCGCCTCGGCGGGTGAGCCCACCACGGCCTGGCGCAGGCCCGCGTCGATGATCGCCTGCGCCTGCGGGCCGACCCGCTGCTGCTCGGCGTCCTCGACGAGGTCCAGTGGAACCATCGGCTGACCCGTCCGCAGCCGACCCATCATCTGCAGGTTCGGCAGGATCAAACGTGTTGCTTCGTCCCGTGTTTCGGCCACCGCGGCGTTGACCGTCAGGAATGTCACCGGCTCGGCGGCCTGCTCGCTGGGCCGGAACTCCGTGCGGTAGGTCCGCAACGCCTCCTCGGTGCCCTGGCCGGAGAAGTGGTGGGCGAAGACGTAGGGCAGTCCCTTGGCCGCAGCCAGCCGTGCCGAGTACATCGACGAGCCGAGCAGCCACAGTTTGGGCTCGCTGACCGCAGCCGGGGTCGCCTTGAGGATGTAGTTGTCACGCATCAGATCGCGGGGTAGCGGCACCCGCACGCCGCGGGCACTCATCAGCGACACCACGTCGTCGAGATATTCGGGGAAAGCCTCGATGTCACGATCGTCACGACCTGCGGCTCCCCGAAGCGCCATCGACGTCACCGGATCCGAACCGGGCGCGCGACCGATGCCCAGATCGATACGGCCGGGATGCGCGGCCTCCAGCAGCGCGAACTGCTCGGCGACGGCCAGCGGCGCATGATTGGGCAGCATCACCCCGCCTGACCCCAGCCGCAGCGCCGAGGTCTGGGCGGCCAGGTGGGCGATCAGCACCGGCGGGCTGGTCGCGGCGACCGACGGCATGTTGTGGTGCTCGGCGATCCAGTAGCGCGTGTAGCCGAGCCTGTCGGCGGTCTGGGCGAGACGGGTGGTCGCGGACAGCGCAGCCGAGGTGCTCTGGTCGGAACGCACCGGGACGAGGTCGAGAACAGAAAGACGCATTGAGGGTGCAACGCCTGCCGACCGCCTGACGTTCCCGGTGGCGTCGGTGCCGATTGTCACGGTGAGCGTGACGGGCTAGGCCGAAATCGCGCGGGCGGTGGCGAAGACCTCGTCCATCATCGCCGGGGTGAGCCTGCCGGTGAAGGTGTTCTGCTGGCTGGGGTGATAACAGCCCAGCAGCGCCACCTCACCACCTGCGAAGCCGAGCGTCGCGATGGTGCCGTGGCCGAACTTCGGCGCGGGCGTGCCCACGGTCCCGCCGGTCCGGCGGATCATCGCCAGCGCCACCTGCCAGGCGAACCCGCCGAGCGCGACGATCACTCGCACGTCGGACCCGGTCAGCCGCCACTCGGCGTCCAGCCACGGCGCACAACCGGTGCGTTCGGCCGGCGTCGGCGCGTTCGCCGGCGGTGCACACCGCACCGCTGCCGCCACCCGAACGTCGTTGAGCACCAAGCCATCTGCGCTGTCGGTGCACGTCGGCTGGTTCGCCAGGCCACAACGATGCAGCGACCCGAACAGGAAATCGCCCGACCGGTCACCGGTGAACACCCGTCCGGTTCGGTTGGCGCCGTGTGCCGCCGGCGCCAGTCCGACGACGAGGATGCGCGGTCTCGTCGATCCGAAACCCGGCGCAGGTCTGCCCCAGTACGGCTGGTCAGCGTATGACCTGCGCTTTTCCACGGCGACCTGTTCCCGCCACTGCACCAGCCGCGGGCATGCGCGGCACACCGACACCCCGGCATCAACCTGTTTGAGCGTCTTGGCCGCCGCGGCCAGCGCCACCACCTGGTCGGGGGCGGTCGCGACCGCCGTACGCACCGTCGCCGGATCACCGGGCCAGCCGGAGCCGGGCCGCACCGGAGAGTCGAACAGCTTTCCGGTGCGTGGGTGGGGCCGCGGCGGAGGGGGTTGCGTCACGCCTCCACTCTGACTCACCTCAGCCGGACGAGGAAAAACAGTCGTGGCAGTTGCCTTCGCGCTGCTAGATTCGCCGCGATACCCATGACGCAAGGACAAGCGCCGACGCGGCGCGGACCGATGATGATGATCCTGTTCGCGGCCCTGATGGCCGGGGCGGGCAACGGCATCTCGATCGTCGCGTTTCCCTGGTTGGTATTGCAGCGCACCGGCTCGGCGCTCGATGCGTCGATCGTCGCGATGGCAGGCACCCTGCCGCTGCTGGCGGCGACGTTGATCGCCGGGGCCGCAGTCGACTTCCTCGGACGCCGGCGGGTGTCGATGATCTCGGACGCGCTGTCCGCGCTGTCGGTGGCGGCGGTGCCGGTGCTGGCGCTCATATTCGGGGCGCAGGTCGTCAACGTGGCCGTGCTGGCCGGGCTGGCGGCGCTCGGCGCATTCTTCGATCCGGCCGGGATGACCGCCCGCGAGACGATGCTGCCCGAGGCGGCCACCGGGGCGGGGTGGACCCTCGACCACGCCAACAGCGTGTACGAGGCGATCTTCAACCTCGCCTACATCGTCGGACCCGGGATCGGCGGCCTGCTGATCGCCACGCTCGGCGGCGTCAACACGATGTGGGTCACCGCCGGGGCGTTCGGCCTGTCGATCGTCGCCATCGCCGGACTGCGCCTCGAAGGCGCCGGCACCCCCGATCCGGCGGCACGAACCGGTGGCGTGTGGGCCGGAATCCTCGAGGGCCTGCGGTTCGTCTGGAACAACCGGGTGCTGCGCACCCTCGCGTTCGTCGACCTGACCGCAACCGGGCTCTACATGCCGATGGAGAGTGTGCTGTTCCCGAAGTACTTCACCGACCGCAACGAGCCCGCGCAGCTGGGCTGGGTGTTGATGGCGTTGAGCATCGGCGGGCTGGTCGGCGCCCTGGGCTACGCGGTGATGTCGAAGTACATGCGCAGGCGGACCGTCATGTTGATCGCGCTGCTCACTCTCGGGGTGGCGATGACCGTCATCGCCTTCCTGCCGCCGCTGCCGATCATCCTCGTGCTGTGTGTCGTCGTCGGCTTCGTCTACGGCCCGATCGCCCCGATCTACAACTACGTCATGCAGACCCGTGCGCCCCAGCATCTGCGCGGCCGGGTCGTCGGGGTGATGGGATCGCTGGCCTACGCGGCGGGACCGCTGGGCCTGATCCTGGCAGGTCCGCTGGCCGACGCCACCGGTCTGCACGCGACGTTCCTGGCGCTGTCGGTGCCGATGCTGCTGCTGGCGGTCGTCGCGTTGTTCCTGCCCGCGCTGCGTGATCTCGACCGTGATCCGCGAGAGGGTGCGGGGATGCCCGAGCCTGTGTCGTGACGCGCCGGCCGACGCCTACCATCGGGCACATGGAGTCCCCTGTCGAAGGCCTGATCTCCACACTGCCCGAGGGCATGGTGATCACCGATCCCGACATCCTCGAGTCCTACCGACACGATCGAGCGGCGGATCCGAACGCGGGTACCCCGCTGGCGGTGGTCCGGCCCCGGCGTACCGAAGAGGTCCAGACAGTGTTGCGGTGGGCCACCGCCCACCGGATCGCCGTCGTGCCCCGCGGCATGGGCACCGGTCTGTCCGGCGGTGCGACGGCGCTCGACGGCGGCATCGTGTTGAGCACCGAGAAGATGCGCGACATCTCCGTCGACCCCGTCACCCGCACCGCGGTCGCGCAACCCGGCCTGCTCAACGCCGAGGTGAAGAAAGCCGTCGCCGAATACGGAATGTGGTACCCGCCGGATCCGTCGTCGTTCGAGATCTGCAGCATCGGCGGCAACATCGCCACCAATGCCGGCGGGCTGTGCTGCGTCAAGTACGGCGTCACGTCCGACTACGTGTTGGGTGTGCAGGTGGTGCTGGCCGACGGCACCGCGGTGCGCCTCGGCGGGCCCCGCCTCAAAGATGTTGCGGGACTCAGCCTGACGAAGCTCTTCGTCGGCAGCGAGGGCACGCTCGGCGTCGTCACCGAGGTCACGCTGAAGCTGCTGCCCGCTCAGCACCGCGGGTGCACGGTGGTCGCGACGTTCGACTCGGTGGCCGCGGCCGCCGACGCCGTCGTGACGATCACCGGCAAGATCAGGCCGTCGATGCTGGAGTTCATGGACGCCGTCGCGATCAACGCCGTCGAGGACAAGCTCAAGATGGGCCTGGATCGCAACGCCGCCGCGATGATGGTCGCGGCCTCCGACGACCGTGGGCCCGCCGGCGCCGAGGACGCCGAGTACATGGCCGCTGTGTTCACCGAACACGGTGCCACAGAGGTGTTCTCGACCGATGACCCGGATGAGGGAGAGGCCTTCGTGGCCGCTCGCCGGTTCGCGATCCCCGCGGTGGAGGCAAAAGGGTCCCTGCTACTCGAGGACGTCGGTGTGCCACTGCCCGCATTGGCCGAACTCGTCAGCGGTGTCGAGAAGCTCGCCGAACAGCACGACCTGATCATCTCGGTGATCGCGCATGCCGGCGACGGCAACACCCATCCGTTGATCGTCTTCGACCCCGGTGATGCCGCGATGACCGAACGGGCCCACACGGCGTTCGGCGAGATCATGGATCTGGCCGTAGGCCTCGGCGGCACGATCACCGGCGAGCACGGGGTCGGCAGGCTCAAGCGGCCATGGCTGGCCGGGTACCTCGGCCCCGAGGCCATGGAGCTGAACCGGCGCATCAAGGCCGCCCTGGACCCGGACAACATCCTCAACCCGGGTGCAGCAATCTGACCGTGCTATTGACACAAGGCCAGGAATTGTCGTACTCATAAGACATGACTGCGATTCTGTCTCAGGATGTGCCGGTGCGGTTCGAGCTGTTCAACGCCGCGACCTGGGCTGATCCCTGGCCGATGTATCAGGCGCTGCGCGATCATGATCCTGTCCATCACGTGATTCCCGCCGGAAAGCCCGACGCTGCCGAACCCGGGGACTACTACGTGCTCTCCCGCCATGCCGACATCTGGGCAGCGGCCCGGGATCACCAGACGTTCTCGTCGGCTCAAGGCCTGACCGTCAACTACGGCGAACTCGATCTCATCGGGCTCGCGGACAACCCACCGATGGTCATGCAGGATCCGCCCGTGCACACCGAATTCCGCAAGCTGGTCTCCCGCGGTTTCACCCCGCGGCAGGTCGAGGCGGTCGAGCCGAAGGTCCGGGAGTACGTCGTCGAACGTATCGAGCGCATCAAGAGCAACGGCGGCGGCGACATCGTCGCCGAACTGTTCAAACCCCTTCCGTCGATGGTCGTCGCGCACTATCTCGGTGTCCCCGAGGAGGATCGTGGGCAGTTCGACGGCTGGACCGATGCGATCGTCGCGGCCAGCACGTCGGAGGGAGGCATCGGCGGAGCACTGGAGACGGTGGGTGATGCGCTCGGCGGCATGATGGCCTACTTCACCGCGCTCATCGAGCGGCGCCGCGCCGAACCGGAAGACGACACGGTGTCCCACCTGGTGGCCGCCGGGGTCGGTGCCGACGGTGACATCGCCGGAGTGCTGTCCATCCTGGCGTTCACGTTCACGATGGTCACCGGAGGCAACGACACCACCACCGGCATGCTGGGTGGCACCGTGCAGTTGCTGCACCAACGGCCAGATCAACGGCGGCTGTTGGCAACTCAGCCCGAACTGATACCCGATGCGGTCGACGAACTGCTCCGGCTGACCTCCCCGGTTCAGATGCTGGGGCGCACCGTGACCCGCGATGTGACCATCGGCGACGTCACCATTCCCGAAGGACGGCGCGCGATGCTCCTCTATGGGTCGGGCAATCGGGACGAACGTCAATACGGCCCTGACGCAGCAGAACTCGATGTCACGCGCCGGCCACGCAACATCCTGACCTTCAGTCACGGCGCCCACCACTGCCTGGGCGCCGCCGCGGCCCGCATGCAATCCCGGGTCGCGCTCACCGAGTTGCTCGCCCGGATACCGGATTTCGAGATCGACGAGTCCGGGATCAGCTGGGCCGGCGGCAGTTATGTGCGCCGGCCCGTTTCGGTGCCGTTCACGGTGTCGACCTGATGGCCGGCGACTGGCTGGCGGGACGGCGCACCGAGGTGGCCGCCGACCGCATCCTGGACGCAGCGGGCGAGTTGTTCGTCAAGAAGGAGGCCGCGACCGTCGGCATGCACGAGATCGCCACGGCTGCAGGCTGTTCGCGCGCGACGCTGTACCGCTATTTCGAGAACCGCGACGCGCTCTACACCGCGTACGTGCATCGCGAGAGCTACCGTCTCTACCGCGAGATGACCGACCAGATCACCTCGGTGGTCGATCCGGGGGAACGGCTGATCGAGGGCATGCTGTCGTCGTTGCGCAATGTGCGCGAAAGCCCGGCCCTGGCATCGTGGTTCGCGACCACCCAGCGCCCGATCGGCGGTGAGATGGCCGAACAGTCACAGGTCATCAAGGCGCTCACCGAAGCATTCGTGATCTCGCTCGGACCCGATGAGCCGGCGCTGGTCGAGCATCGGGCGCGCTGGCTGGTGCGGGTGATGACGTCACTGCTGGTGTTCCCCGGCCATGACGAAGCCGACGAGCGCAGCATGCTCGAGGAGTTCGTGGTCCCGATCGTGGTGCCCGGCCAGCAGGCCGATCAGGCCACCCAGTAGGCCTGAGCCTTGATCGCCTTGCGGGAGATGTTGTAGTCCTCGCGGAGCAGCTTGGCCACCGCGCGGGTGGTCCGGTTGTCGCACGCCACCCAGCCGAAGTGATCCGCGGCGTCGAAGGCCGCCGATTCCACTGCCTGCACCAGCGATTCGCCGGCGTTCTTGCGGTCCACCCACGTCACGTCCGAGGCCCGCGCCACGGGCAGTTGCTTGTCGTCGTCGTGCGCCGCCTCGAGGAAGACCTTGGCCGGCGCATCCCCGATCGCGTCGAGCAGGGAGTTGATCGCCGGCAGGGACGCGGTGTCGCCGACGATGACGTACCCGGCCGGGGGCGGGTCAGGTAGCGCGAAGTTGCTGCCGAGGACGGTGACCTCGATGGTGTCGCCGACCTGGGCCTGCTCGGCCCAGCGCGACGCGACGCCGTCGTGCAGCGCGAACTCGATGTCCACGGTGTTGTCGGCCGGGGCCGGATTGACCAGCGTGTAGCCGCGCTGGTGCACCTTGTCTCCGTCGGCGAACCACATCCGGACCCACATCGTCGGATGCAGCGACCGCTCCGCCAGCACGCCGCCGGCGTCGAAGCTCAACCGCAGATAGTGCGCGCTGACCTGATTTCTCGCGGTGACCGTGAACTCGTAGTCGCCTGCGCGCAGCAGCTTGAGCACTGCGCCGGCGAACCCACGCGACGGCTTCGTGTCCGACATGAACCCTCGATCCGGGTGAAATTTGCTGGAAACTTAGGCCAGCTTAACCTAACTCGGTGATCGCCGGACAGGCTCGGCTACGACCGCACCCTGGTGAACCGGTGCAGCAACCAGGCCAGCGGGATCGTCGTCGCCAGCGTCCAGCCGAACAGCACCCAGACCGACCCGGTGTAGATCGGATAACGCACGATCTCGACCATCACCAACTCCATCAGGATCAGGTGGATCAGGAAGATCTCGTAGGAGATCTCGCCGAGGAACACCATGGGCCGACTGGCCATCACCCGGGTGTACAGCCCCCGGTCCCCCAGGGCCAACGGCGCGACGAGCAGCGTGGCGATGACGGCGTAGAACGCGGTCTTGACGAGTCCCTCCCGCAGTTCCGCCGGGGAGGTCGTGGGCTCTCCGGCGATCGGCGTGGACACGATGAAGTAGCTGACGATCGCCAACGGGACGCACGCCAAGGCATAGGCGCGCACCCCGAGCGGCTGTAATGCCGCCAGCGCCATCCCACCGACGAACCACGCCAGGTAGCCCGGCAGCCACAACCGGGCACCGTCGGGCAGCCAGTCGGTGTTGTGCACCAGGACCAGCCATGCCGGCGACACCAGCGCAAGCGCGACCAACCCGGCCAGCAGGAGTCGAGGCTGCCACCGCCGTCGGCACAGCACCACCAACAGCAGGTAAGCCAGCAGTGGGAGCACCACGTAGAACGCGAC
Organism: Mycobacterium sp. DL; assembly: GCF_039729195.1. Lineage (NCBI taxonomy): Bacteria > Bacillati > Actinomycetota > Actinomycetes > Mycobacteriales > Mycobacteriaceae > Mycobacterium > Mycobacterium sp. DL. The sequence goes on along the minus strand of NZ_CP155796.1, from coordinate 5,185,190 downwards.
TTCGACGGCAAGGCTCCACATCTGGGTGAGTCCCTGATGCAGGAACGAGAACAGATAGTCGTCGGTGTAGATCTGGGTGAGCGTGAGGTTGCGGAACAGCCCCTCCCAGGTGTGCCCGGGATTGGGGCCACCCGTGCGGAAGTGGTACACGAGATAGGCCGCGATCACGGTCACCGCGTAGGCGGGCATGATGCGGCGCACCCGATGCCAGGAGTAGCGGCGCACCGACGGCGGTGTGCCACCCGAGGCGGCGGCCTTCACCCACGGCAAGAACAGCAGGAAACCCGACAGCACGAAGAAGATCGGCACGCCGATCTCCATCCGCGAATACACCAGTCCGACGTAGCCCTGCGGGTACTTGCCGGTGGTGTACGCGGCATGGGTCAGGACGACGAGCAGCGCTGCGACAGCGCGGATCCCGGTGAGCGAATCGACCCGCCCGGTCGCGGTGACCGACTCGAGGCCGCCCTGCGCATCGAGCTCTCTGGATACGGCCATGGGACGGGTCGCCTCAGTACGACGGCCGGCGCGCCTTCGGCCCGCGATCGGGTTCGAGGTGGATCAGCTGACCCTGGATCCTGGTGTGCTCCAGCTTTTTCAGCGTCTCCTTGGACAGCTTCGCCGGAAGCTCGACCAGCGAGTAGTCCACCTTGATGGTGATGTGCCCGAAGTCGCTGCGGTGCAGTCCGCCCTCGTTGGCGATGGCACCGACGATCGCGCCGGGCGCGACCTTGTGCCGCTTGCCGACGGCGATGCGATAGGTCGCGAGGTCGCTTCGGCGTTCGCGGGGCTTGCGTGATGGCCCGTCGTCACGCCCGGGGCGGTCGGCCCGCTCGCGTCGTTTCTCCGGCGGCGGCTCCTTCATCAGGAACTCTCCGCCGTCACGGCTCTGCAACGCCAAGGCCAACGCCGCGGCGATATCGGCCATCGGGACGTCGTGGTCGCGCTCGTAGCCTTCGATCAGCTTGCGGAACAACTCGATTCCCGGCGACGTCAACGCCTCGGTGATCGAGTCGCGGAACTTCTCCACACGCTGGGCATTGACGTCGTCGACCGACGGCAACTGCCCCTCGACAAGCTTCTGCCGGGTGACCCGCTCGATGGAGTTGAGCAGATGCCGCTCACGCGGGGTGACGAACAGCAGCGCCGTCCCGGACCTGCCCGCGCGCCCGGTGCGCCCGATGCGGTGGACGTAGGACTCCGGGTCGTGCGGAATGTCGTAGTTCAGCACGTGCGAGATGCGCTCGACGTCGAGTCCGCGCGCGGCCACATCCGTCGCGATCAGGATGTCGAGCTTTCCGTCCTTGAGGGAGGCGATGGTGCGCTCGCGTACGGCCTGCGGAATGTCACCGTTGATCGCCGCCGCGGAGAATCCCCGCGCGCGCAGCTTCTCGGCAACCTCCTCGGTCGCCTGCTTGGTCCGGACGAACACGATCATCGCCTCGAACGGCTCGACTTCGAGCAGCCGGGTCAGCGCATCCATCTTGCGCGGGCCGGCCACCTGGATGTAGCGCTGCAGGATGTTGTCGGCGGTTGCGGACTTGGATTCGACCCTCACCTGCACCGGGTCGTGCAGGTACTTGGTGGTGATCTTGCGGATCGCCGGCGGCATCGTCGCCGAGAACAGCGCGACCTGCTTGTACTCCGGGGTGCCTTCGAGAATGCGCTCGACGTCCTCGGCGAAGCCCATCTGCAGCATCTCGTCGGCCTCGTCGAGGACCAGGTAGTCCAGGTGCGAGAGGTCGAGACTGCCCTTCTCCAGGTGGTCGATGACCCGGCCGGGGGTTCCCACCACGACCTGCGCGCCACGCTTGAGCCCGGCCAGCTGGGGTCCGTACGGGGAGCCGCCGTAGATCGGCAGCACGTTGACGGGCAGATGCGCGCCATAGCGGCTGAAAGCCTCCGCGACCTGCAGGGCCAGCTCGCGGGTGGGCGCCAGCACCAGCGCCTGGGTGATCCGGCTAGAGGTGTCGATCTTCGACAGGATCGGGATCGCGAAGGCCGCGGTCTTGCCGGTGCCGGTCTGGGCGAGTCCGACGACGTCGGAGCCCGCCAGCATCGCCGGGATGGTGGCCGCCTGGATGGGCGAGGGTGTCTCGTAGCCGACATCGGCAACGGCCTGCAGCACCTTGGGGTGAATCTGCAGGTCAGCAAAGCTCAGGTCGCCGCTTTCCGGCTCCTCGTTCATAGACGTCATCGAGGTCGCAGTCTAGTGCCAGTTGCCGGGCTTTCCCGCCGCGCGCCTCACAGGACGCCGCGAGGCGTGCCGGTACGGTGCGCACTTGTGAATTGGTCGGCGGTCCTCGGCGCTGTGGCGGGTGTCGCCGCGCTGACCGTTGCGGGCTGCGGGTCGGGCGACTCCACCGCGTCGAAGACACCGGAACCGACGAGCGCGTCTCCGACGGCCGAACCGTCCGCGATCCCGGAACCGGCGCCGTCGACCGGCCCCGCCCCCGGCCCGCCGGCGGCCAACGATCCCTGCACGACCGACCTCGCCGCCCCGGAAATCGTCAGGGCGGTGTCCGAACTGCCCCCCGACCCACGCAGCGAGCAGGCCTGGAACCCCGAACCGCTGGACGGCAACTACAACGAGTGCGCGCTGCTGTCGGCGGTGATCATCAAGGCCAACACGAACTCGGAGAACCCCAACACCCGGGCGCTGCTGTTCCACCGCGGAAAGTTCATCCCGACGGGGGTGCCCGACACCTTCGGCTTCAACGGTCTGGACAGCTCGCAGACCACCGGCGACACCGTCGCTCTCCAGTACTCCGGCGGCGTGCCCGGGCTGGCCAGCGTCGTGAAGTTCCGCTGGAACGGCAGCGGGGTGGAACTGATCGGCAACACCGCCGGCTGAGTGTCCGCGGAATAGCGTTCCCGGCTGTGAATTGGACCTCGGTTGCGACCCGGAATGCGCTTCCGCGGGCGGCGGGGGTGTCGGTGGGTGCGCTTACAGTGGCTGGGTGTTCGTCACCGACGACGGCGCCGGAGAAGTCCGTGTCGTCTACAGCGCCTCCGATCTCGCCGCCGCCGCGCGCTGCGAGTACGCGCTGCTGCGTGCGTTCGACGCCCGGTTGGGATGGGGGCCCGCGACGTCGGCGGACGACGAACTGCTCAGCCGCACCGCCGAACTCGGCGACGAGCACGAGCAGCGCCACCTCGATGAACTTCGGCAGCGACGGGAGTTCGATGACATCGTGGTCATCGGCCGCCCGGAGTACACGGTCGCGGGTCTGTCGGCTGCCGCCGCTCAGACACTGGGGGCGATCGAACGCCGCGCACCGGCCATCTACCAGGCCGCCATGTTCGACGGCCGATTCGTCGGCTTCGCCGACTTCCTGCTGATCGAGAACACCCCCGACGGGCAGCGCTACCGGTTGCGCGACACCAAGCTGGCCCGCTCGGTCAAGGTCGAGGCCCTGCTGCAACTGGCGGCCTACGCCGACACGCTGACTGCGGCGGGTGTTCCGGTGGCACCCGAGGTCGACCTGGTGCTGGGCGACGGAACCGCCGTGAGTTACCCCGTCGACGAACTGCTCCCGGTGTACCGGCCGCGCCGAGAGTCACTGCAGCGGTTGTTCGACGACCATCTGGCCGGCGGAAGCCCGGTGGCGTGGGAGGACGGAAACGTTCGCGCCTGCTTCCGCTGCGCGGAGTGCGAGGTGCAGGTCCGCGCCCACGATGACCTGCTGCTGGTCGCCGGCATGCGGGTCAGCCAGCGCGCGCGACTGATCGACGCGGACATCACCACCGTGCACGACCTCGCCGGGCACCGCGGCCCGGTCCCCGAGCTGCCGGCCCGCGTGGTCACCGCCCTCACCGCGCAGGCGCGCCTGCAGGTCACCGAGCGCATCGACGGCAAACCTCCCTACGAGGTCGTCGATCCGCAGCCGCTGATGGTCCTGCCCGACGCCGACAGAGGCGATCTGTTCTTCGACTTCGAAGGCGATCCGCTGTGGACGGTCGACGGTCACGAGTGGGGACTGGAATACCTGTGGGGAGTGCTGACCACCACCGACGAGTTCACCCCGTTCTGGGCGCACGACCGGGCCGGCGAGCGTCAGGCGCTCGTCGACTTCCTGGCCATGGTCCGCAAACGGCGCAAGCGGTTTCCGGGCATGCACATCTACCACTACGCGGCCTACGAGAAGACCACGTTGCTGCGACTGGCCGGACGCTACGGCGTCGGCGAGGACCAGGTGGACGCGCTGCTGCGCGAAGGTGTCCTGGTCGATCTGTATCCACTGGTACGCAAGAGCATTCGGGTAGGCAGCGAGAACTACAGCATCAAGTCGCTCGAGCCTCTCTACATGGGCAACGAACTGCGCAGCGGCGAGGTCACCACGGCGACCGCATCGATCACCGAGTACGCCCGCTACTGCGGGCTGCGCGACGAGGGCCGCGTCGACGACGCCGCGACGGTGCTCAAGGAGATCGAGGAGTACAACCGTTACGACTGCCGGTCGACCCATCGGCTGCGCGACTGGCTGGTCGCCCGGGCCATCGAGTCGGGGGTACCACCACGCGGCCCGGTGGTGGTGACCGGCGACACGACACCGGCAGGTGTCGAGGTCGACGCGGTGGAGCGGAAACTGTCGAAGTTCGCCGGTGACGGGGTCGAAGCACGCACGCCCGCCCAGACCGCGGTCGCAATGTTCGCCGCTGCCAAAGGTTTCCACAAACGCGAGGACAAGCCCTTCTGGTGGGGGCACTTCGACCGGGTCAACAACCCCGTCGATGAATGGGCAGACAGTGGTGGGGTGTTCATCGCCGATGACCACGAACTCGTTGCGGACTGGCATCAACCGCCGAGAGCCCGAAAACCCCAGCGGCACATCCGGTTGTCCGGCGAGATCGCCACCGGCGATCTGACGAAGGACATGTACGCGCTCTACGACCCGCCGTCACCCGCCGGCCTGGCCGAGGATCCGGACCGCCGGGGATTCGGCATGGTGACCGTGCTCGAGTGCGACGACCCCGAAGTGCCCACCGAGGTCGTGGTGTGCGAGCGGCAGCCCAAGTCCGGTGATCCGCACACCCAGATGCCGTTCGCGCTCACCCCCGGCCCACCGATCAGCACCAGGACGCTGCAGGACGCCATCGCCGACGCCGCCGCCACCGTCGCCGACGGCCTGCCGAAACTCGGCACCGCCGCCATGACCGATCTGCTGCTGCGTCGGCCCCCGCGCACGGTCAGCGGTGACCCACTGCCGCGCGGCGATGATGCCGCGGCGGTGATCACCCGCGCGCTGCTCGACCTCGACTCGTCGTACCTCGCGGTGCACGGACCCCCCGGTACCGGAAAGACCTTCACCTCCGCGAAGGTTATCGCCTCCCTGGTCAACACCCACGGTTGGCGCATCGGGGTGGTCGCTCAAGCACACGCGGTCGTCGAGAACCTGTTCAGCGACATCGTCGCGGCCGGTGTCGACGGGTCACGAGTCGGGAAGAAGCAGACGACCAGCCCGTTGTGGACTGAGCTGGACCGGGACGACTACGCCGGTTTCCTCGACCGTCCCGGCGGGTGCGTGGTGGGCGGCACCGCGTGGGACTTCGCCAACGCCAACAAGATTCCGGCCGGAAGTCTCGATCTGCTGGTCGTCGAGGAGGCCGGGCAGTTCAGCCTCGCCAACACCATCGCGGTGTCGCGGGCGGCGCAGAATCTGCTTCTGCTGGGTGATCCCCAGCAGCTGCCACAGGTCAGCCAGGGCACGCATCCCGAGCCGGTGGACGGCTCCGCTCTGGCCTGGCTCGTCGACGGGCACAGCACGCTGCCTGCCGAACGCGGCTACTTCCTCGATCGCTCGTACCGGATGCATCCCGACGTCTGCGCGGCGGTGTCGCGGCTGTCCTACGACCGCAAGCTGCATTCGCACGAAGCGGTCACGAGCGCGCGCACCCTCGACGGTGTCGCGCCGGGAGTGCAGACACTGCTCGTCGACCACGACGGCAACGCCACCGAGAGCCCCGAAGAGGCCACGGCGATCGTCGCCGCGACAGCCCGCCTGCTGGGTGCGGCGTGGACCGACGAGGACGGCACCCGGGCGCTGACCCAGCACGACGTACTGGTCGTCACCCCCTACAACGCCCAGGTCGCGCTGATCCGACGGCAGTTGGACGCCGCAGGTCTCGGCGATGTGCGCGCAGGCACCGTCGACAAATTCCAGGGCCGGCAGGCGCCCGTGGTGTTCGTGTCGATGACGGCGTCGTCGATCGACGACGTCCCTCGTGGAATTGCCTTCCTGCTCAACAGGAACCGACTCAACGTCGCCATCAGCCGGGCCAAATATCTCGCGGTGATCGTGCGTTCGACGCAGCTGACCGAGTATCTGCCCGGCACACCCGACCGGCTGGTGGAGTTGGGGGCGTTCTTGGCGCTGACCGAATGTGATACACCGGCGAGGTGACCGAAACGCTCCCCGAACGGCTCGCGACGATCGTCGGTGCGTCCTACGTGAGCGTCGATCCCGACGTGCTGGCCGGCCGAAGCGTCGACCACACCGGACGCTATCGAGGCCGCGCCAGCGCGCTGGTGCGACCCGCCTCCGAAAACGAAGTCGCCGAGGTGCTGCGCGTCTGCCACGAGGCCGGTGTCTGCGTCACCGTGCAGGGCGGCCGGACGTCTCTGGTGGCCGGCACCGTGCCCGAATACGACGACGTTCTGCTCTCGACGGAGCGGTTGCGCGACGTGGGTGAGGTGGACGTGGTGGAACGCCGGGTGCACGTCGGTGCCGGGGTGACGCTGGCCGAGGTGCAACGCGCGGCGAGCGCGGCAGGCCTGGTCTTTGGTGTCGACCTGGCGGCGCGGGACACCGCGACGGTCGGCGGCATGGCGTCGACGAACGCCGGCGGCCTGCGCACCGTGCGCTACGGCAACATGGGCGAACAGGTTCTCGGCCTGGACGTGGTGCTGCCCGACGGGTCGGTGGTGCAGCGGCACAGTCAGGTACGCAGCGACAACACCGGCTACGACCTGGCGTCGCTGTTCGTCGGCTCCGAAGGCACCCTCGGCGTCATCACCGGACTCGATCTGCGGCTGCACCCCGCACCCCGGCACCGCGTGACGGCCATCTGCGGGTTCGCCGACCTGCACGCCCTCATCGAGACCGGGCGGGTGTTCCGCGACATGGAGGGCATCGCCGCGCTGGAACTGATCGACGCCCGCGCGAGCGTGTTGACCGCCGAGCACGTCGGCGTCGGCGCTCCGGTCGAGGGCGCGTGGCAGCTGCTGATCGAGTTGGCCGGCGACGCAGATCTCACCGAGCGACTCGCCGAGGCGCTCGAGCCCGCGGAACTGTCCGGCGAGCCGGCGGTCGGCGTGGACGCGACTGCCCAGCAACGACTCTGGCAGGTGCGCGAGGCGGTCGCGGAGGTGCTGGGGGTCTACGGACCTCCCCTGAAATTTGATGTGTCGCTGCCACTTTCGGCCATCCCCAACTTCGCCGCGGAGTCCGCCGAGCTGGTGGCCGCCCACGCCCCGCACGCGATCCCGGTGTTGTTCGGACATGTCGGCGAAGGCAATCTGCACCTCAACATCGTCCGCTGCGCGCTGGCCGGGGACGCCGAGCAGACCCTGTACGCCGCGATGATGACGCTGATCGCCCGCTGCGGCGGAAACGTCAGCTCCGAACACGGCGTGGGCACCCGCAAGCGCGACTACGTGTCGATGGCACGCACCGTTCCCGACATCGCCGCGATGCGGGCGGTGAAGACGGCATTCGATCCGGACGGCTATCTGAACCCCGCGGTGCTGTTCGAACGTCACCGACCCGTCACCGTCACAACCGATGCGGCCACGTAGCGTGTCCGTGCAGTGACACGGATCGAAGCGGATTACCTCGTCGTCGGGGCGGGCGCCATGGGCATGGCGTTCGTCGACACGCTGCTGACCGAAACCGACGCAACGGTGGTTCTCGTCGACGAGCACCATCAGCCCGGCGGTCACTGGAACTCGGTGTACCCCTTCGTGCGGCTGCATCAGCCGTCGGCGTACTACGGCGTGAACTCCTGCGCCCTGGGCAACGAGGACTCCGTGGACACCGCCGGCTGGAACGAGGGGTTCTTCGAGCTGGCCACCGGCCACGAGGTGTGCGCCTACTACGACCAGGTGATGCGTCACCGGATGCTGCCCACCGGCCGGCTGACCTACTTCCCGTCGGCCCGCTATCTGGGCGGGAGCACCTTCGCCACCCTGGACGGGACCGAACACTCCGTGAGCGTTCGGCGGCGGGTCGTCGACGCAACCTATCTGCTGACCGTCGTGCAGTCGATGAGGTCCGGGCCGCCGTTCGCGGTCGCCGACGGGGTCGACGTGGTGACCCCCAACGAGCTGCCCCGGCATGCCCCCGGCCGGCAGCACTTCACCATCGTCGGCGGCGGCAAGACCGGGATGGACTGCTGTCTGTGGTTGTTGCGCAACGGCGTTCCGGCCGATCGACTGCGGTGGATCATGCCGCGCGACTCGTGGCTGCTGAACCGCGCCAACGTGCAACCGGGTCCGGTATTCGTCAAGCAACTCCGCAAGTCGATCGGGACCCGGATGACGGCGATCACCGAGGCTACCTCGATCGATGACCTGTTCACCCGGCTGGAGGCCGACCAGAGCCTGCTCCGCCTCGACCCGACGGTGCGCCCCACCATGTATCACTGCGCGATCGTCTCGCTCGGCGAACTCGAGCACCTGCGCCTCGTCGAGGATGTGGTGCGGATGGGCCACATCAACCGGGTCGACCCGGATCAGGTGGCACTGCAGGGCGGCTCGGTCTCGACACCGGTGCCGTCGTTGTACGTCGACTGCACGACGCAGGGACTGCCGCGGCCCCCGTCGGTGCCGGTCTTCGACGGTGACCGGATAACTCTGCAGAGCGTGCGCGGATGCCAGCAGGTGTTCAGTTCGGCGTTCATCGCCCATGTCGAAGCGGCGTACGGGGACGACGCGGCGCGAAACGCCCTATGCGAACCGATCCCGCACCCCGATGCTCCGATCGACTGGTTGCGGATGTTGTTGGCGGACAACCGCGCCCAGGCGCGGTGGCTGAAGGACCCCGAGCTGCTGGAGTGGCTGCAATCTGCCCGGCTCAACGTGCTGCGCGATCTGTTCCTACTGCTGCCGGACAAGCCCCGGGTGCGGGAGAAGGCGATCGGTGCGCTCACGGTGGCGCTCGGGGCCGCCAACGAACGGCTCGCCGCACTGATGGAGAGCTCGGTTTAGTCCGCTTCCCGCGAATGTCGGCCTCGGGCGCCGAGTGGGTCCCCGTCGACATGAAAACCGTTGTGCGCGGATCCGACCGGGTCGTCGCCGGGTGATGTCGGCGGTTCCGCCAGCAGCTCATCGACGAGACTGCGCCATTCCCGTTGTGCGGCAGGGGGTTCAGTGACGGGGACCGACACCTCGGAAGGCAACGGTTCGGGGTCGTCCCAGGTCACCACATACTCGACGTACTCGTCGTCGTCGACGAAAGTTTCGTCGTCCCAGTCGTGGTGATCATCGTCGCCGGCGGGGACCCGGTCGGCTGCGGCGCCCTGCACGATGTGAGAGTTGGCGAATCCCAGCAGGAGCAGAGCAGCGATGACACCGAGCAGCGCGATGAAGGCCGGCAGCAGCATGGCCTGCGACATCGCCGCGGCGAACGGCCCCTGCAGGTAGGCCGGTAGTTGAGCGACCGACCCTTCGGTCTGCGGCGTCGCGGCCGTGGCGCCCGGCATCTCGGCGGACAGCCGGGACGCCATGAACGCGGCCATGCCCGCGCTGCCGAGGACCGACCCGACCTGGCGGTTGGTGTTGTAGACACCCGAGCCTGCGCCCGCCAGCTGCACGGGCAGGTTTCGGGTCGCGGTGGCGGCCAGCGGCGACCAGATGAACGCCATGCCCACCCCCATGGCGGTCAGGGGCAGCAGCAGGCGCCAGATCGGGGTCGTCGGCGTCATCTCGATCGAGAGCCACGTCAGCCCGATCGCCATCACCGAGAAGCCGAAACCCACCACCGGCCGCGGATGCGACCGGTCGACGATCCTGCCGACCAGCGGCGCCAGCACGCCGGTGGCGACCGCCATCGGCGCGGTCAGCAGAGCGGCCTGCGTCGGCGTCAGACCGCACACTGCCTGGGCGTAGAACATCAGCGGCAGGATCATCGACGTGGCGACGAACCCGATGGTCGCCACCCCCAGGTTGGACATGGAGAAGTCGCGGTCGCGGAAGATGGCCAGCGGGATGAGCGGCGCCCCGGTGGTGACCGACTGCCAGTAGACGAACGCGGCCATCACCCCGATCCCGACGACGATGGTCGCCCAGATCCACGGCTCCCAGTCGAAGGCCTGCCCCTCCTGCAGCGCGAACACGATCAGGAACATGCCGACGGCCGACAACACCACGCCGGGCACGTCGAACCCCTGCTTCTGGGTGGACAGCGCCGGCACCAACCGGACCGCGACCACCAGGCCGATGATGCCGACGGGCACGTTGACGATGAAGATCCACTGCCATCCCAGGTGCTCCACCAGCACCCCGCCGGCGAGCGGACCCACGAGCGTGGCGACGCCCGCGGTGGCACCCCAGATGCTCATCGCCACCCCGCGGCGGTGAGCCGGGAACGTCCTGGTGATCACCGACAGCGTCTGCGGTGTCAGCAGTGCCGCACCGACGCCCTGGACCATCCGGGCGGCGATCAACATGCCGATGCTGTCCGACAGCCCGCACCACAGCGACGCCACCGTGAACACCGCCAGCCCCAGCAGGTAGATGTTCTTGGGGCCGTACCGGTCCCCGAGCCTGCCGGACACCAGCAGCGGCACCGCGTAGGCCAACAGATATGCGCTGGTCACCCAGATCACGGCGTCGTAGTCGGCGCCGAGGCTCGACATGATCGCCGGGTTGGCGACGGCGACGATCGTGGCGTCCACCAGGATCATGAAGAACCCGATGAGCAACGCCCACAACGCATGCCAGGGATTGGCCTCGCGGGCGGGCGGTCTCACGGTCTCGAACATGGTGGGGTCGGCAGTCTCGTCTGATGGAGCGGTCGGCGGTCGGTCAGCGTGGCATCACGGTACGCGGAGCAGCGGACGGACCGACCGTACGGACCCGCGAGTATCCCGACAAATCAGCGTGTCCGACGCCGGGCCGTCACGCAGGTTCGGCGATGGCCTCTCCGGCGACGCGCTCAGCCGCAGCCGACTTGTGCACGCCCGTCGCCAGCAGAGCGGCCAGTGCGATCATCACCCCGGCCGACATCACCACCGCCATCGCCAGCTCGTTGTTGCCGAGCACACCGACCAGTGGGGCGACCGCGGCACCCAACCCGAACTGCGCGGCCCCCAGTAGCGCTGCCGCGGTGCCGGCCGCCTCCTGATGACGGGTCAGCGCAACAGCCGGAGCATTCGGGATCACCAGACCCATCGCAGCGAGGATCGCCCAGACCGGCACGATGAAACCGAACACTCCGCCGACCTGGGCCGCGGCCAGCGCGACGAAGACCGCGCCGGACACCGAGGCGGCCACCAGCGCCCACACCATGATCTGCTGGGGCGAGAAGCGTCGGAGCAGCACCACGTTGCACTGGGTGGAACCGATGAGCGCGATGGCGCCCGCACCGAACACCAGCGCGAAAGCGGTCTGGTCGAGCCCGTAGCGGCCCTGCAGGACAAACGACGCGCCCGAGATGTAGGCGAACAGGCCGGACATGCCCAGTGCCGCCACGAGCACCAGAATCACGAAACGCACGTCGCGCATCAGTCCGAGGTAGGTCGCGCCGATCCCCCGCACCCTTAGCGGACGCCGGTTCTTCTCCGGCAGCGTTTCGGGCAATGCGACGGCGGCCATCACCAGCAGCCCGCCCGCCAGGACCACCAACGCCGCGAAGATCCAGTGCCAGGACGCCTGGAGCAGCACCACTGCCCCGAGCGAGGGCGCGAGCACCGGCGCCACTCCCAGCACGAGCATCAGGCGCGACATCACCGTGGCGGCTGCGTTGTCTTTGTAGAGGTCACCGACGACCGCGATCGCCACGACCATCGCCGCGGCCGCGCCGAAGCCCTGCAGGCCGCGCGCGACGCCGAGCAGCGCGATGTTCGGCGCGAACATGCACAGCAGCGAGGCCACCATGTGCACCAGGATTCCGGCGATCATCGGTTTGCGGCGACCGAGGGAGTCCGACAGCGGGCCGACGATCAACTGCCCCAGCGCCAGCCCGGCGAGGGTGCCGGTCAACGTCAACTGCACCACCGACGAGGAGACCGAGAGATCCTCGGCGATCTTCGGCAGAGCCGGCAGGTACATGTCGATGGTCAGCGGACCCAGCGCCACCAGGAGTCCCAGGACCACGATCATCCGGGTGCGACCCGGCGGCCGGGCCGCCAGATCAGACTCCGGCGGGCGAGCAGCCACGCCGGATTGGGGTCGAGTCACGTCCACGTCACCGGATACTGCCATGCAATTGGTTAGCGTCGCTATCCGATTATTTCTTCCCCGATCCGCAGACAGTGACCGCTATCACCTTCGGGCACGCCTTGTCGGCCGCCGTTCGTTTCACAACCGTTAGCCTGAGTGCATCCGTCGTAGACGGTTTTGAACAGGAGAGGCCACCGAATGAGTGCCCGATCACGCACCAAGAATCAGTTGCCGGCTGTCAGGGACGAGGATCCGAGCACTGCGGCGAAGGTGCTGTCCCAGATCATCGAGCGCGGCGCCCGTGTCCAGGGCCCGGCGGTCAAGGCCTACGTCGACCGGTTGCGCGAGCACAATCCCGGCGCGACCCCTGCCGACATCATCGACAAGTTGGACAAGCACTACATGGCCGCGGTGATGGCCAGTGGGGCGGCGGTCGGGTCTGCCGCCGCGTTCCCGGGCATCGGCACGCTGATCGCGATGTCGGCCGTTGCGGGTGAAACCGTGGTGTTCCTCGAGGCGACGGCGGTGTACGTGCTCGCGGTCGCCGAGGTGCACGGCATCCCCGCCGAGCACCGTGAGCGCCGCCGCGCCCTGGTGCTGGCCGTCCTCGTCGGCGACGACAGCAAGCACGCCGTCGCCGATCTACTCGGCCCGGGACGGACCAGCGGGGCGTGGCTGTCCGATGGCGCGGCGTCGCTGCCGCTGCCCGCGGTGTCCCAACTGAATTCCCGACTGCTGCGCTACTTCGTCAAGCGCTACACCCTCAAGCGCGGTGCGATCGCGTTCGGCAAGCTCCTTCCGGTCGGCATCGGAGCGGTCGTCGGTGGTGTCGGCAATCGAATGATGGGCAAGAAGATCGTCGGCCACGCCCGCAGGGCGTTCGGCGAACCGCCGACGCGCTGGCCGTCACCGTTGCACCTGCTGCCCGCGCCGCGCCAGTAGTCGCATCCCCTGCCACTCGATCCTCGAGCGCACGGTTGGTGACGGTTTCCGGCTGAAATCCATCAGAAACCGTACTTTGGACGGGTGATCCCCGCCGCACGGCTGCGGTGATGGTGTGACCGCAATGACCATAAGCACGTTGCGTGGTCGGGTCCCCGGCGGAAGCGCTAGCCTTTACAAGGCGGAAATGCGGGAGACCGCACACCGGGGTTGGATTGGGTGGCCGGCTGCCGCTGGGGGCTGGCTCGAAGCGAAGAATTGAGGCGAACAGCAGCCGTGAATTCACCTTCACCATTCGGTCAGAACGAGTGGTTGGTCGAAGAGATGTACCGCAAGTTCCGAGAGGATCCCTCGTCGGTCGACCCGAGTTGGCACGAGTTCCTCGTCGATTACTCCCCCGAACCCACCGGTGACGCCGCCGCCGTGCGCAGCGCACCGCGCTCCGCCCCGAGCGGGAACGGAAAATCCGCTCCCACCACCGCGCCCGAACCCGCACCACCGCCACCGCCGAAAGCCACAGCCACCAACGGCGCCGGGAAACCCAAGGAAACCGGGTCCGACGCGGGCACCCCGAAGCCGAAGGCCGACAAGCCCGCCCCCAAGGCAGCCGCCCCCGAGAAGACGCCGGCCAAGAAGCCGGACGCGCCTGCGAAGAGCGCGCCGGCCGCCACCGAGGACGAGACCCAGGTGCTGCGCGGCGCCGCAGCGGCCGTGGTGAAGAACATGTCGGCATCGCTGGACGTGCCCACCGCGACCAGCGTGCGCGCCATCCCGGCCAAGGCGATGATCGACAACCGGATCGTCATCAACAACCACCTCAAGCGCACCCGTGGCGGCAAGATCTCGTTCACCCATCTGCTGGGGTACGCGATCGTGCAGGCGGTCAAGAAGTTCCCGAACATGAACCGCCATTTCGCCGAGGTCGACGGCAAGCCCAATGCGGTCACGCCGGCCCACACCAACCTCGGCCTGGCGATCGACCTTCCCGGCAAGGACGGCAAGCGCTCGCTGGTGGTAGCTGCCATCAAGAACTGCGAAACGATGAGCTTCGGTCAGTTCATCGCGGCCTACGAGGACATCGTGCGCCGCGCCCGCGACGGCAAGCTGACCGCCGAAGACTTTGGCGGGGTGACGATCTCGTTGACCAACCCCGGCACCATCGGAACCGTGCACTCGGTGCCCCGGCTGATGCAGGGTCAGGGCGCGATCGTCGGCGCCGGCGCGATGGAGTATCCGGCGGAGTTCCAGGGCGCCAGCGACGAGCGCATCGGTGAACTCGGAGTCGGCAAGCTGATCACGCTGACCTCGACCTACGACCACCGCATCATCCAGGGCGCGGAGTCGGGCGATTTCCTGCGCACCATCCACAACCTGCTGCTCGACGACGAGTTCTACGACGAGATCTTCCGCGAACTCGGTATCCCGTACGAGCCGGTGCGCTGGCGCATCGACAACCCCGATTCGATCGACGACAAGAACGCCCGCGTCATCGAACTGATCGCCGCCTACCGCAACCGCGGACACCTGATGGCCGATATCGACCCGCTGCGGTTGGACAACACCCGCTTCCGCAGCCACCCCGATCTCGACGTCAACACCCACGGGCTGACGCTGTGGGATCTGGATCGCGAATTCAAGGTCAACGGCTTCGGAGGCCAGACCACCAAGAAGCTGCGCGACGTGCTGGGGTTGTTGCGTGATGCCTACTGCCGCCACGTGGGTGTCGAGTACACCCACATCCTCGAACCCGAGCAGCAGAAGTGGCTGCAGGAGCGGATCGAGGTCAAACACGAGAAGCCCACGGTCGCCGAGCAGAAGTACATCCTGAGCAAGCTCAACGCGGCCGAGGCGTTCGAGACGTTCCTCGCAACCAAATATGTTGGCCAGAAACGATTCTCGCTCGAAGGCGCGGAAACCGTCATCCCGATGATGGACGCCGCGATCGACCAGGCCGCCGAACACGGCCTCGACGAGGTCGTCGTCGGCATGCCGCACCGCGGCCGGCTCAACGTGCTGGCCAACATCGTCGGCAAACCGTACTCGCAGATCTTCACCGAGTTCGAGGGCAACCTGAACCCGTCGCAGGCGCACGGTTCGGGCGACGTCAAGTACCACCTGGGCGCGACCGGCAACTACATCCAGATGTTCGGCGAGAACGACATCACCGTGTCACTGGTCGCCAACCCGAGCCACCTGGAAGCGGTCGATCCCGTCCTCGAAGGCCTGGTCCGCGCGAAGCAGGACATGCTCGACAAGGGCAACGGGCCCGACGGGTTCACCGTCGTGCCGATGATGCTGCACGGCGACGCCGCGTTTGCCGGCCAAGGTGTGGTCGCCGAGACGCTGAACCTGGCGCTGCTGCGCGGGTACCGCACCGGCGGAACGATCCACATCATCGTCAACAACCAGATCGGGTTCACCACCTCGCCGAACGACTCGCGCTCCTCGGAGTACTGCACCGACGTCGCCAAGATGATCGGCGCGCCGATCTTCCACGTCAACGGCGACGACCCGGAGGCTGCGGTGTGGGTCGCCAAGCTGGCCGTCGACTTCCGGCAGCAGTTCAAGAAGGACGTCGTCATCGACATGTTGTGCTACCGGCGACGGGGCCATAACGAGGGCGACGACCCGTCGATGACCCAGCCGAACATGTACGACGTCATCGACACCAAGCGCGGCGTGCGCAAGACCTACACCGAGTCGCTGATCGGCCGCGGCGACATCTCGATGAAGGAAGCCGAAGACGCGCTGCGGGACTACCAGGGCCAACTCGAACGGGTATTCAACGAGGTCCGCGAACTCGAGAAGCACACCATCGCGCCCAGCGAGTCGGTCGAGTCGGACCAGATGGTTCCGGCCGGGATGAACACCGCGGTGGACAAGTCGATGCTGGCCCGCATCGGCGACGCACACCTTGCGGCCGACGAGGACTTCAGCGTGCATCCGCGGGTGAAGCCCGTGCTGGAGAAGCGCCGGGAGATGGCCTACGAGGGCAAGGTCGACTGGGCCTTCGCCGAGCTGCTGGCACTCGGGACGTTCCTCGCCGAAGGCAAGACGATCCGG
Organism: Mycobacterium sp. DL; assembly: GCF_039729195.1. Lineage (NCBI taxonomy): Bacteria > Bacillati > Actinomycetota > Actinomycetes > Mycobacteriales > Mycobacteriaceae > Mycobacterium > Mycobacterium sp. DL. Next base: position 5,168,803 of record NZ_CP155796.1, on the reverse strand, counting down.
TTCACCGGACAGGACACCCGGCGCGGCACGTTCACCCAGCGTCATGCGGTGATCATCGACCGCAAGACCGGCAGGGAGTTCACCCCGCTGGACCTGCTGACGGTCGACACCGACGGCAACCCCACCGGCGGCAAGCTGATGATCTACGACTCGGCGCTCTCGGAGTTCGCCGCGGTGGGCTTCGAGTACGGCTACTCGGTGGGCAACCCCGACGCGCTGGTGTTGTGGGAGGCGCAGTTCGGCGACTTCGTCAACGGGGCTCAGTCGATCATCGACGAGTTCATCAGCTCCGGCGAGGCCAAGTGGGGCCAGCTCTCCGATGTGGTGCTGCTGCTCCCCCACGGCCACGAGGGCCAGGGGCCCGACCACACCTCGGGGCGCATCGAGCGGTTCCTGCTGCTGTGGGCCGAGGGGTCGATGACCATCGCGATGCCGTCCACCCCGGCGAACTATTTCCATCTGCTGCGACGCCACGGACTCGACGGCATCCACCGGCCGCTGATCGTCTTCACCCCGAAGTCGATGCTGCGCAACAAGGCCGCCGTCAGTGATCTGCGGGACTTCACCGAGATGAAGTTCCGCTCGGTCCTCGAGGAGCCCACCTACACCGAGGGCACCGGCGACCGCAGCGCCGTGAAGCGGGTTCTTCTGACCAGCGGCAAGCTGTACTACGAGTTGGCGGCCAGGAAGAACAAGGAACAGCGCGACGATGTGGCGATCGTCCGCATCGAGCAGCTGGCTCCACTGCCGAGGCGGCGACTGGCCGAGACGCTCGATCAGTATCCGAATGCCCAGGAGTACTTCTGGGTCCAGGAGGAGCCGGCGAACCAGGGCGCCTGGCCGACGATGGGGCTGACGCTGCCCGAGGTGCTGCCGGAGAAGCTCACCGGGATCAAGCGCATCTCGCGCCGCGCCATGTCGGCACCGTCGTCGGGCTCATCGAAGGTGCACGCGGTCGAGCAGCAGGAGATCATCGACGAGGCGTTCGGCTAGTCCCGTTGCACCGCGAGCGCGCATGTCTGCACACCGACACGCCGTAAATCGTGTGCACATGCGCGCGCTCGGCACCCGCGAAGGTGCGCTGCCCGTCAGAAGAACGAGAACGGGATCCCGTCGGTCATCGCGTCGACTGCGCGCGGGCAGAAGATCGTGATGGCCAGCCCGGTGAACATCGTCGCGGGCCCGAGCGGCCGGCCGAGATCGTCGGCGATGTCGGCGGCGACGTTGGCCATGTTCTGTCCCGGTTCGGACAACATCGGGCACACCTCTTGGCCGACCCGCGTCGCAATTGCCGGATCGATGTCGCCGAGGCGGTAGTGCTGCAGCGTCGAGAGGAACGCATCGGTGGTGGGGTCGGCGTGTGCAGGAGCCGCGGACAACGTCGCTGCGATGGCGGAGGAGGCGACAAGGGCCGCGACGGCGGGGAACTTCGACTTCATGTCCTTAGTGTCGCTCGGCGGCCGCTCACCATTACCGGCCCCTTGCGAGGACGCGACCGCCCTCACATACGCGGGACCACGGGTACCGGGTAGGCTGACCCTCACTCAACACGCGTAGAACAACCCAAAAGGAGCGGATATGCAGGGCTTCGCCGGAAAGGTGGCCGTCGTGACCGGCGCCGGCTCAGGCATCGGTCAGGCGCTGGCCATCGAGTTGGGACGCTCCGGCGCCCACGTCGCGATCAGCGACATCGACACCGAGGGCCTGGCTGTCACCGAAGAGCGCTTGAAGGCCATCGGCGCCCAGGTGAAGTCCGACCGGCTCAACGTCACCGAGCGCGAAGCATTCCAGCTCTACGCCGACGGTGTCGCCGAGCACTTCGGCAAGGTCAACCAGATCTACAACAACGCGGGCATCGCGTTCACCGGCGACATCGAGGTCAGTCAGTACAAGGACATCGAGCGGGTCATGGATGTCGACTTCTGGGGTGTCGTGAACGGCACGAAGGCATTCCTGCCGCATCTGATCTCCTCCGGCGACGGGCACGTCGTGAATGTCTCCAGCGTCTTCGGCCTGTTCGCCGTGCCCGGCCAGAGTGCTTACAACGCAGCGAAGTTCGCGGTGCGGGGCTTCACCGAAGCGCTGCGCCAGGAGATGACACTGGCCAAACACCCCGTGAAGGTCACCTGTGTGCACCCCGGCGGCATCAAGACCGCGATCGCGCGAAATGCCACCGCCGCTGAGGGCATCGACGCCGACGAACTCGCCAAGACCTTCGACAAGAAGCTCGCCAGCACCACACCCGAGAAGGCCGCCCAGATCATTCTCGACGGGGTCCGCAAGAACAAGGCGCGAGTCTTGGTGGGCAACGACGCGAAGATGTTCGACATCGTCATTCGCGCCGTCGGCGCCCACTATCAGTCGCTGTTCCCCCGAGTGGTCTCCAAGCTGACGGGACCGGCGGCACACTGACCGGCTAGTTGCCGACGCCCAACGGGTGGGCGTCGAGCCACTGCCCGGCCACCGCGGCGGGATCGTCGCCCTCGGCGACCTGACGGCGCATGTCGGCCAGAGAGCCGGTGTCCAGCACACCGGCGATCTCGTTGAGCGCCAACACCTGCGACTCGTTCAGTTCGTTGCGCCGATACAGCGGCACCACGTTCTCGGCACGGATCAGGGCGGTCTCATCCGAGAGCACCACGATCTCCGACGGCACGTCCGGCGCGGCCGTCGTCGTCCACGCGGCGTCGATCTGACCCGACTGCAGCGCCGCGAACAAGCCGGCGTCGTCGGCGAACTCGCGCGCATCCGGCAACGTGCAGGTGCCGATGGAGGACGGCCGCGGGGTGCCCGTCACCGCTCCGATCGACACGTCCTCACACCGACCGACCATCGCCGACACGTCGCTTGTATCCCAGTCCGCAGCGGTGGTCTCGGTGATTCCGAGGGTGGGTTTGTCCTCCGCCGAGGTGGTGTAGTCGCCGCCCGCGACCCCTTCGGGCAGGACCGAGAGCAGCACCCGGTACACCTGTACATCTGATCGCGCCGGCACATCCGGGGCGAACCGCGTCAGCAGGGTCCCGGTGAAACCGGGTGCGACGCGGACCTCTCCCGAATCCAGTCCACCGATCGGATCGTCTCCGATCTGGACGTGAGCCGAATTGCCATAGAAGCGCAGCGCCGACGCGTAGAGATGAGCTAACAGTGCGGACTCCGGGTCGGCCGTCGCCCCGACAGGGATCGACGGCGCCGGTTCCGGCCCGCCGCAACCTGCGGCGACCAACATCGCGACCATCACGGCCGCCAGTCGGCCGAAGATGCGTGCCGGGCTCAGTCGCCTGAATCCTGGGACGCCGCGGCGACCGCAGCCGCCACCGCAGGACCGACCCGCGGGTCCAGCGCGCTCGGCACGATGTGATCGACGGCCAGATCGTCGCCCACCACGGAGAAGATCGCCTCGGCTGCGGCAACCTTCATCTTCTCGGTGATCCGGCGTGCGCCCGCATCCAGTGCGCCACGGAAGACGCCCGGGAACGCCAGCACGTTGTTGATCTGGTTGGGGAAGTCGCTGCGGCCGGTGGCCACCACGGCGGCGTACTTGCGCGCCACATCGGGGTGGATCTCGGGGTCGGGGTTGGACATCGCGAACACGATGCAGTCCGGTGCCATCGTGGCGATGAGCTCTTCGGGAACCAGACCGGCCGACACCCCCATGAAGACGTCGGCTCCGGCCAACGCTTCGGCGGTGCCCCCGCGCAGCCCGCGCGGGTTGGTCCGGGACGCCAGTTCGGCCTTGAAGGGGTTGAGGTCGTCGCGATCGGCCGACACGATTCCCTTGCTGTCGAGCACCGTGACGTCACCGATGCCCTTGGCCAAAAGGATGTTCGCGCAGGCGATACCGGCCGCACCGGCACCTGAGATGACGATCTTGAGCGTGTGCATGTCGCGATCGAGCACCGTGCTGGCGCCGAGCAGAGCCGCCAGCACGACGATGGCGGTGCCGTGCTGGTCGTCGTGCATGACCGGGCAGTCCAACGCCTCGATGACGCGGCGTTCGATCTCGAAGCAGCGTGGTGCGGAGATGTCCTCGAGGTTGACCGCGCCGAACGTCGGACGCAGGCGGATGATCGTCTCGACGATCTCGTCGGTGTCCTTCGTGTCGAGCACGATCGGGATCGAGTCCAGCCCGCCGAAGGTCTTGAACAGCGCGCTCTTGCCCTCCATCACCGGCAGCGATGCCGCGGGCCCGATGTCGCCGAGGCCGAGCACGGCGGTGCCGTCGCTGATCACCGCCACCAGCCTGTTGGCCCACGTGTACTTGGCTGCGAGGGTGTGGTCAGTCGCGATGGCCCGGCTGACCTGCGCCACCCCAGGGGTGTAGGCGATCGAGAGGGCACGCTGGGTGTCCAGGGGCGATTTCAGTTCGACAGAGAGCTTGCCGCCCTCGTGGGCGGCAAAGATCTCGTTGTCCTCGATGACAACCTGCGGCGTGGGGGCCATCGACGAGCGCTCGCGCGAGGAGTCGACCTCTGTTTCCGACACGGCTTCACCGTAGCCGACCGGGGGTACTCACTGTGATGGGTTCCCCATCGTGAGGCGATCCGGTAAGACCCGGCGCGTAGCATCCCTGCGTACCGACGTGGGGTGCTCGCCCTGTCTCGGAGGGAGGTCCGCGCATGCCGTCATTTCGCGCGTTGCCGCCGTCGCGGCTACGGCCCGGGACCCGCTTCGACGGGCCGGACGCCACGACGATTCACGTGCCCGTCGCGCGGGCGATGGTCGACTGCGGCGTGTACTGCGAGGGCACCCGACTGCCCGGTAAGTACACCCACGCCGCCGCTCTGGACAAGGTGCACGAGATCGAGGCCGGGGGCCGGGACGCGTTCGTCTGGATCGGACTGCACGAACCCGACGAGCACCAGATGCAAGCCGTCGCCGACGTGTTCTGCCTGCACCAACTCGCCGTCGAGGACGCAGTCCACGCCCACCAGCGACCCAAGCTCGAGCGCTATGACAAGACGCTGTTCCTGGTCCTCAAGACGGTGAAGTACGTCGACCACGAGTCGATGGCCAACGCGCGCGAGATCGTCGAAACCGGCGAGATCATGATCTTCGTCGGACCCGACTTCGTCGTCACCGTGCGTCACGGCGACCACGGCGGACTGGCCGGGGTGCGTAAGCGTCTCGAGGCTTCCCCCGCCACCCTCAAACTCGGCCCCTACTCGGTGATGCACGCCATCGCCGACAGCGTCGTCGACACCTACCTCGATGTCACCGAACTGATCGAGACCGACATCGATTCGATGGAGGAGGAGATCTTCTCGCCGCTGTCGCAGACCAACATCGAATGCATCTACCTGCTCAAGCGTGAGGTGGTCGAACTCCGCCGTGCCGTCAGCCCGCTGGCGACCGACTTCGAGCGCATCGGCACCGAGCACAACGACCTCATCAACGTCGAGATCCGCCGGTACATGCGCGATGTGCTCGACCACACCATCAAGGCCGCAGACCGCATCGCCAGCTACGACGAACTGCTCAGCTCGCTGGTGCAGGCCGCCTTGGGCAAGGTCGCCATGCAGCAGAACGTCGACATGCGCAAGATCTCCGCGTGGGTCGCCATCGCGGCGGTGCCGACCGCGGTGGCCGGCATCTACGGCATGAACTTCGAGAACATGCCCGAACTGCAATGGGTTTGGGGTTATCCCGCCGTGTTACTGCTGATGGCGACCGTGTGCACGCTGCTGTACCGGACGTTCCGAAGGAACAACTGGCTCTGAGTTCACGCAGGACTGGCGGCCCGCCGCTCACGCAGGACTGGCGGCCCGCCGCTCACGCAGGACTGGCGGCCCGCCGCTCACGCAGGACTGGCGGCCCGCCGCCGTGGATCCGTGGGATCGACCCCGTCCTGCACCCACGCCTCCCTCATCGCCTCAGCACCTTTCAGTCGCACCCAGGCCGCCTCCGTCGCGGTGATGGGAACCGCCGACAACACCCTCACCGGCGACAGCGGCTCCGGTAGGTCGACGTCGTCGATGTCACTGCGCCCCAGGAGATAGGCCGTGAACGGCGCGCCCTGCCACACCGGGGTCTCCAGGTCGACGAGTGCGTCGGGCTCCAGGATCAGCCCTTCGACGGCGGGCGCCGCGGCGACCACCGCGAGCGAGCGAGCCAGCCCGGCGGGCGAGGGACCGCGCAGGGCCATGACGATCTCGGCGCGGGGGCCGCGGACCGGATCTGCGAGCAACTCGGCCGGATCCACCATCGGGTTTCGGGAACAGCCCACCGAGACATACTGCGCAGCAACATTATCGGCGTCATCCGGGATACCGAATCGGATGACGGCGATGGGGTCGGCGCCGAGGAAGGTGACGCTGGCCTCCACCGGTTCTGCCGTGATTCCCCTCTCGGAGAAATGCTCGCGCAGATGCGCGCGCACCCGGGTCAGGACGTCACTCACCCGGCGACCGTCCCGCAGAACTCGAACCGCACGAGGCCCCGGCAGCGGCATCTGGAGATGTGATGATCACCCCGCTGGTCAAATCGTCAGGCGGGCCAGCAGATCCCGGCCCCGCTCGGCGCTCTGCGGGTCACACAGCACGTCGTAACGGCCGGCCACCAACTGCATCGTCGAGCTGAAATCTCTTGTGCCCCGTGCCATCGCATACGGAATCGCTGTGGTGATCAGTCCGAAGAACACACCTGCCACCAGACCCGTGACCAGTGCGCTCCACGGGTTCGGGCTGAAGAAACCGAGGATCAGGCCGATGAACAGACCCAACCAGGCGCCGGTGAGCACCCCGCCACCGAGGACTTTGGGCCAGGACAATTTCCCGGTGACCCGCTCGACCTGCATCAGGTCGACGCCGACGATCGTCACGTGCTCGACGGGAAACTCCTTGTCGGAGAGATAGTCGACGGCGCGCTGGGCCTCGGCATAGGTCGGATACGACCCGATCGGCCACCCCTTGGGAGGGGTGGGCAGTCCGACCGGCCTGCGACGACCTGCCGTCGGGACACTGGGTGCCGCACCGGGATTCTGTCCAGGCTGGAATGGGCTGGTCATATCCTTGACTCCTTCGATTGCGCCACGTGCAACGCTAGTCTGCATGCCAACGATCCGGACCCGTCAAAGGTGCCCCGGTTCGCGCTCACCCGCGTCTCACTGGGGTTCCCGCGCATTGCGCTAGGTTTATCAGCATGACAAATTCGGACGACGACGCACGCCGAATCGAATCTTCTGATTCCACCGGCAGTGGGTCCGAGCCACCACCCTCCGGTCACGAGGCGCCCCCGGTCGAGCAGTCGTCGAGCTCTTCGACGCCCCCGCCCGAGCCGTCGGACTACCCGCCGCCGCCGGCGTACGACGCGCCGCCGTCCTACACCCAGCCGCCCTCCGGATACGACGCACCGGCGTACACCCCGACCGGCTATCCGCCCTCCGGGGAGTTTCCGCCGGCCGGCTACCCGCCCCCGCAGGGCGGCTACTCGCCGCCGCCCGGTTACGGCTACCCGCCGCCCTATCCCGATCCGAACTCCTCGCCCTACCCCGACCAGGGTTACAGCGCGCAGGGGTATCCGCCGCCACCGCCCTACGGGAGCTACCCCCCGCCGCAAGGTGGATACCCGGCCGAGTACGGCTACGGCGCTCCGGTCCAGCAGGGCAACAACACCTTCGCGATGTGGTCGCTGGTCGCGTCGATCCTCGGCGTGTGCTGCGGTATCGGCTCCATCATCGGCATCGTGCTCGGTGTGATCGCGCTCAACCAGATCAAGCAGTCGCGTCAGGCCGGCCACGGATTGGCTGTCGCGGGCATCGCGGTCGGTGTGGTGACAATGCTGATCAGTCTCGCGTGGACCATTTCGGCCCTCGCCGCCTGACGTCACCCATACGGGCATGACTGCGAGCGGGCCGGAAGGGCCGGAGCGTTTCGACCCGCCGCTGGACTATCCGGCGGATGTCGGTCTGCCACCGCCGGTGTACCCGACGTCGTATCACGGCCTGCCGAATCCCGGCTACTACCAGCCTTATCCGGCGTACCCGCCGCCGAAGCCGCCCGGCTACAACGGCAAGGCCATCGCGGCGCTGATCACCTCGCTCGCGGGCATGGTCTGCTGTGGGCTGCCCTCGCTCGTCGGGATGGTGCTCGGGATCATCGCGATTCGCGAGACCAAACGCACCGGTCAGGACGGGCACGCGATGGCTGTGGCCGCGGTGATCGTCAGCGCGCTCGTCATGGTCGGCTATTTCCTCTACCTGCTGGTGACGGCCCTGCTGTACTCCAGCGACCTCTAGCCGGGCGGCTGGAACGGCTCGCCGTGGCGCTGCATGCCCGCGGCGCGGCCCTTACCGGCGACGACGAGTGCCATCTTGCGGCTGGCCTCGTCGATCATCTCGTCGCCGAGCATCACCGCTCCCCTCGCGCCACCGGCCCCCGAGGTGTGCCACTCGTAGGCCTCCAGGATGAGCTCCGCGCGATCGTAGGCTTCCTGTCGCGGGCTGTAGATCGTGTTGCCCGCCGCGATCTGGTCGGGGTGCAGCACCCATTTGCCGTCGTAGCCCAGCGCGGCTGACCGGCCCGCCACCCGGCGGAAGGCGTCGGTGTCGCGGACCCTCAGATAGGGCCCGTCGATCGCGGCGATGCCGTGGGCACGCGCGGCGACCAGAATCCGCATCAGCACATGGTGGTACGCGTCGCCGACGTCGTATCCCTCGGGCTGCTCACCCACCTCGAGCGTGCGCATGTTCAGGCTCGCCATCAGATCGGCGGGGCCGAGCACCAGCGCCTGCACACGTGGCGCATCGGCGATCGCGTCGATGTGGGTGAGGCCCCTGGCGTCCTCGATCTGTGCCTCGATACCGATCCGCCCCACCGGCAGACCGTGGGTGGCCTCGAGCTGGCTGAGGAGCAGATCCAGGGCATGCACGTGCGAGACATCGGTCACCTTCGGCAGCACCACGACGTCGAGGGACGCGCCCGCTCCCGCCACCACGTCGATGATGTCGGCGTGAGTCCACGGCGTCGTCCAGTCGTTGACGCGGACGCCACGCAACTGGCCGGCCCAGCCGGGCTCACCGAGGGCGGCCGCGACCTGTGCGCGCGCTTGCGTTTTCGCGCCCGGGGCGACGGCGTCCTCGAGATCCAGGAACACCTCGTCGGCGGGCAGTGTCTTGGCCTTCTGGATCATCTTGACGCTGCTGCCCGGCACGGACAGGCACGTCCGCCGGGGTCGATACCGGTTATCCACAACAACACTCTCTACCCTTGTCACCCATGGCGTCGGTCAACAGGGTCTATGCGGCTCGACTCGCGGGAATGGTCGTGCTCGGCCCCGACGGTGAATCCATCGGCCGGGTCCGTGATGTGGTCATCGGCATCAGCCTCGTCCGCCAACAACCGCGGGTGCTCGGCCTGGTCTGTGAGTTGCTGACCCGCAGAAGAATTTTCGTGCCCATTCTGCGCGTGACCGCCATCGAGCCCGGCGCGGTGACCCTGGCCACCGGCAACGTCTCGCTACGTCGCTTCTCGCAGCGTCCCGGTGAGGTGCTCGTCCTCGGGCAGGTCATCGAAACCCGGGTCCGCGTCGACGATCCCGACCTGACGCAGCTGGCGGGAATCGACGTGGTCGTGGTGGATCTCGGCATCGAGCAGACCCGAACGCGTGACTGGTTGGTCACCAGGGTCGCCGTCCGTCCCCAACGTCGGCTCGGCCGTCGCAGCAATGTGTACGCCGTCGACTGGCAGCACGTGCACGGTCTCACCCCGTCGGGTCTTGCGATGCCCGACCAGGGCGTGGCTCAACTGCTCGAGCAGTTCCAGGGGCAACGACCCGTCGAGGTCGCCGACGCCATCCGCGAGCTGCCGGTCAAGCGCCGCTACGAGGTGGTCAACGCGCTCGACGACGAACGCCTGGCCGACGTGCTGCAGGAGTTGCCCGAGGACCAACAGGTGGCGCTGCTGCGGCAGCTGAAAACCGACCGCGCCGCCGATGTGCTCGAGGCGATGGATCCCGACGACGCCGCCGACCTGCTGGGGACGATGACACCCGCGGATGCCGAGCAGTTCCTGCGCCGGATGGATCCGGAGGACTCCGAGGACGTCCGCCGACTGCTCGCCCACTCGCCGAACACCGCCGGCGGCCTGATGACGTCCGAGCCGGTGATCCTGGCTCCGGACACCACGGTCGCCGAAGCCCTTGCGCGGGTACGGGATCCGGACCTGACGCCGGCGCTGGCATCGCTCGTTTTTGTGGTGCGCCCGCCGACCGCCACTCCCACCGGACGCTATCTGGGGTGCGTCCATCTCCAGCGCCTCCTGCGCGACCCGCCCGCTGCACTGGTCAGTGGGATCGTCGACACCGACCTGCCCAGCCTGCGGCCGGAGGACTCGCTGAGCGCGGTCACCCGATACTTCGCCGCCTACAACCTGGTGTGCGGGCCGGTGGTCGACGACGAGAACCATCTGCTCGGCGCGGTCTCGGTCGACGACGTGCTCGACCACCTGCTGCCCGACGACTGGCGCGAACGTGAGGCCGAACTCGTGATCGAGACCGCCGAGAGGGCGACATGAGCGAATCGTCGGCACGCCAGCGCCTCGACACGCCCCGGATCTCCCGGTCGTTCGCCCCGCGACTGGACGTCGAGGCGGTCGGCCGGGTCAGCGAACAATTCGCCCGCTTCCTCGGCACGGGTCGCTACCTGGCGATCCAGACGATTCTGGTGATCGTCTGGATCCTGCTCAACATCGGGGCCTTCGCCTGGCAGTGGGATCCCTACCCGTTCATCCTGCTCAACCTCGCGTTCTCCACCCAGGCTGCATATGCCGCACCCCTGATCCTGCTCGCCCAGAACCGGCAGGAGAACCGCGACCGCGTCGCTCTCGAAGAGGACCGCAGGCGTGCCGAGCAGACCAAGGCCGATACCGAGTACCTGGCGCGCGAACTGGCCGCGCTGCGGCTTGCCGTCGGCGAACTCACCACCCGCGACTACCTGCGCCGCGAACTGGAGGAGATCCGCGACCTGATCGGCGAATTGCAGCAACCGACCGGCACCGAGTCCTCGGGCAGGCAGGCCTCCGAGCGGCGCTCCAAGAAAAAGGGGTGAGACGGCTGTGGCGATTGCTGTTACGGCATCGTTGCTCAATAGGTATGGTGACTTGGTTCACAGGCGATCTCACAGCTAGGACGGTTGAGTGCATATAGGGGGACGTTCAACCCTCCGAGCAGCGGGGCGGCGTGCGGGACGCGTTGCCCGCATGCCGGCCGTCGGCGTGGCCGCCGTGCTCACCCCCCTGGTGCTGGCGGGCGCCGTCGGAGCATCGGCGCCGTCCACTGTCACGGCGACCCGCGATTCCGCGGTGATGCCCCTGGCCGCCGTGGAGCGCACACCCGGAGACGAGTCCGGCGTATCGGTGGTGGCGGTCACCAAGACACCGACGCCGGTACGCATCGCCGCGAGCGCCGCGTCCTCACCACCCCCCGCAGCGGTGGTGAATTCCCCCGGGACACTTCGCATTCCGTCGATGGCGCTGTCGGCCTACCGCAACGCCGAGAGCATGATGGCAGCCGCCTACCCGGGCTGCGGTGTGAGCTGGAACCTGCTGGCCGGTATCGGCCGGATCGAGTCGATGCACGCTTACGGGGCCACCGACGCGCGGGGCAATGCGGTGCGGCCGATCTACGGGCCCGCGCTGGACGGCACGCTGCCCGGCAACGAGGTCATCGTGCAGAGTCGCAGCGCCGACCGCGTCACCTACGCCCGGGCGATGGGCCCGATGCAGTTCCTGCCCGGCACCTGGTCGCGCTACGCGTCAGACGGCGACGGTGACGGCAAGGCCGACGTACAGAACGTCTTCGACGCGTCGCTGGCGGCGGCCCGCTACCTGTGCAGCGGAGGGTTGAACCTGCGCGACCAGTCCGATGTGATGGCCGCGATACTGCGCTACAACAACTCGATGGCCTACGCCCGCAATGTGCTGAGCTGGGCGGCGTCCTACGCAACGGGTGTCGTGCCTGTCGACCTGCCCCCGATCAACGGGTCCGTACCGGCCCTCGGCAGCGGCAGCAGCGACAGCGGGAGCACGCACCTCGAGAGCACCCGGGGCCAGGGCCTCGGACCGGGAATGCCGTTGAATGCCACCGGCTTGCCGGCGAACGATCCGCTGTCGCTGATACCGCTCATGGAGCGCACCGACGCGGCCAGCCAGATCTCCACCAACCTGCCGGGATTCGCTCCGGGGCAATCGCTGGGCCCGCTGCCCGGCCCGGCACCCGCGCCGCAGGCCGCACCGCAGCCGGTGGCCCCGCCGCCGGCCTGGCTGCCTCCGTGGGTGCAACCGCCGCCGCAGCAGCAGCCGGAGTGCGCCGTGTTCTGCATCCAGAGCACCGCACCGCCGGCCGCACCTCCCGCCCCGGCGGGCCTGCCCGGACCGGCCGTTCCGGTGGCCCAACCGTTGCTTCCGCCGGGGCCGCCTGCACCGGTGGCTCCGCCGCCGCCCGGCCCGCTACCAGCCGCTCCGGGACCCGCGCCCGGCCCCGTGGGCTGAGCGCCGCGGTCGCCCGCATGCCGGCCGGCCCCTGTCGGCGGCCTAGACTCGCAGGCGATGTCCCCAACTCCGACTGACCTCGAATCCTCGGTGCGCGCCGCGCTGGCCAAGGTGATCGACCCCGAACTGCGGCGCCCGATCACCGACGTCGGCATGGTCAAGAGCGTCACCGCCGAAGCCGACGGATCCGTGCACGTCGAGGTGTACCTGACCACGTCGGCATGCCCGAAGAAAACCGAGATCACCGACAGCGTCAGCCGGGCCGTCAGCGACGTCCCCGGTACCGGCGCGGTCAAGGTGACCCTCGACGTCATGAACGACGAACAGCGCGCCGAACTCCGCAAGCAATTACGTGGCGATTCCCGGGAACCGGTGATCCCCTTCGCCCAGCCCGGTTCGCTGACCCGCGTGTATGCCGTCGCATCCGGCAAGGGCGGTGTCGGCAAGTCCAGCGTCACCGTGAACCTGGCCGCCGCGATGGCCGCACGCGGTCTGTCCGTCGGACTCCTCGACGCCGACATCTACGGGCACTCGGTGCCCAGGATGATGGGCACCGCCGACCGCCCGACCCAGGTCGACTCGATGATCCTGCCGCCCGTCGCCCACGACGTCCGGGTGATCTCCATCGCGATGTTCACCCAGGGCAACACGCCGGTGGTGTGGCGAGGGCCGATGCTGCACCGCGCGCTTCAGCAGTTCCTCGCCGACGTCTACTGGGGTGATCTGGACGTTCTGCTGCTGGACCTCCCGCCGGGCACCGGCGACATCGCGATCTCGGTGTCACAGTTGATTCCCGGCGCGGAGATCCTGGTCGTCACGACGCCGCAACTGGCCGCCGCCGAGGTGGCCGAGCGTGCCGGCGCGATCGCGCTGCAGACCCGGCAGCGCATCGTCGGCGTGGTGGAGAACATGTCCGGGCTGCTGCTGCCCGACGGAACCACGATGCAGATCTTCGGCGAAGGCGGCGGCGCCAAGGTCGCCGAGTCCTTGACGAGGGCGGTCGGCGCGGATGTGCCACTGCTGGGTCAGGTGCCGCTCGACCCCGCGCTGGTGACGGCGGGAGATTCCGGTGTCCCGCTGGTGTTGTCCGCCCCGGACTCCGTGGCCGGCAAGGCGCTGCGCGGCATCGCCGATGCGCTGTCGAGTCGCAAGCGCGGTCTGGCCGGTATGTCGCTCGGCCTCGATCCCGCAGGCCGCTAGCACCCGGCCCGCCGGCCCTGCCGGCCTGCGGGCATGCCGAAACGGTATTCCGCGCGGTCGTCACGCGAGATGTCGCGCGTGGAATACAGTTTCGGCGCGAAAGCTAGGTGGCGTCGCTGTCGAACGGAGTGGCCGCCGAGGGTTCGGGTTGCTTCGTGACAGGCTGTTTCGTGACAGCCGTGGCGGCGGCCTCGGCCGGACCGCCCGCCGACTGCGGCTTCTCAGCGGGGCGTTGCGCCCCGTCGAACTTGCCGGTGAAGATCGAATCGTCGCCGTCGAGAAGATGTTTGGTCAGCGCCGCACGTGGCGTCATGCCCCTGAGCTTCTGCAACTCGGACAGCGGCTCCCTCAGATCCTCGAACTCCGGACCGAAGTCGTCGCGCAACTGGCTGGTGGCACCGCTGATGTAGTCCCGCGCCTGACGCAGCGCCCCGGATGTCCAGCGGATCGCTCCTGGTAGCCGTTCCGGCCCGAGGATCACCAAACCGGCGATCACCAGGACCAACATCTCGCCCCAACCGACGTTGGCGAACATCGGCTACGTGCTGGTGTCCGGGCCGGGGGTCACTTCCAGCGTGACGTTGCGGCCGTCGCGGACCACCTCGATGGGTGCGGCCTCGCCGATCCTGAGTTGCCGGACGGCGACGACGAACTCGTCGGCGTCGGCGACCTCACGATCCCCCACCTTGACGACCACGTCGTTCTCGAGGATGCCCGCCCGCTCCGCCGGTCCGCCGGCGGTCACATTCGCGATCTGCGCGCCCTTGGACACGTCGTTACTGACCGATCGGGCTGTCAGGCCCAGCGTCGGGTGGGAGATCTTGCCGGCCTCGATCAACGTCTCGACGACCTGCTTGACCTCGTTGACCGGGATCGCGAAACCGAGGCCGCTGGCGCTGTCCGACAGTGACTTGCCCGCGGTGTTGATGCCGATGACCTCGGCGTTCATGTTGATCAATGGCCCACCGGAGTTGCCGTGGTTGATCGAGGCGTCGGTTTGCACGCCGTCGATGACGGTGTCGGTGTCCGAGCCGTCACCGGACAGGGGCACCGGGCGGTTGAGCGCGCTGACGATGCCGGTGGTGACCGTGCTGCGCAACCCGAGTGGCGCACCGGCGGCTATCACCTCTTCACCGACCTGGAGTTTCTCAGAGTCGCCCATCCGGGCGACGACGAGGTTGTCGACGTTGTCGACCTTGAGCACCGCCAGATCGGTCTTGGGATCGCGGCCGACCAGGTTGGCCGGCACCTCGGTGCCGTCGTTGAACACCACCGCCAGCTTGTACTTGCTGGGGTTGGTGGCCGCCTCGGAGATCACGTGGTTGTTGGTGACGACGTAGCCGCGGCCGTCGACGACGACACCGGAGCCCTGCGAGCCCTCGGTGTCGCTGGAAGCCTCGATGGTGACGACAGAATCAGCCACCGCGGCAGCGACCTCGGTGAACCGTCCGGGCGGCAGGTGGGGCCTGTCGCTGGTCTCCAGAGTCACTTTCGACGTGGTGAACGCTTCGACGACCTCTGCGGTCTTCCGACCCACCAGACCGCCGGCGACGCCGATGACCAGCGCCACGATGCCGAGCACCGCGAGTGCGGTGAAGGAGACCCTGCGGCCGAAGATCACATCGCGGACGCCCAGCTTGCCGGGCACTTCTGTGGGCGCCGCCTGGGCGGTCGGCACGAAGGCGGGAGTCCCCAGTCCTGCTGCGGCGCCCGGGTTGCGCCACGGATCGTCAAAATCGTCGGCGCTGTCGTCGCGTTCCGCGTCGAGCGCACCGGCGTCGGTGGGATGCCGCTGGAGTGACTCTCCGGGGGTACGGCCGAACGCCTGGGCCAGCACGGGGTCGGGAGCTTGGTCTTTGGGCGTGTACTCGCCCTGATCGCGGTACTGGCCGGCACCGGTGAACGAGCCGTCCACACCCGCGGGCCTGCCGAACGCTCGCTGGGCTGCCGGATCGACAGGAGGACGCGACACGGGACGCGGTTCGAGACGCTCCCGACCGGACTCATCCAGATTGCTCACCCGTTCATCACCCTCTGCTCAGGCGCCAGCAATCGCCGACGCGCGTCTCTTATCGACTCTGCTCCACCCTACCGACGCTTGCGACGGGTGCGCTCCACGCCGTCAGCCAGCTGTGGGGCTTCGGCCGGCTCCTGAACCTCGTCCGGAGCATGGTGCGGGATCTGAGACAGCAGGCCCAGCAAAGAACTCGGCATCGCCACCGGGCAGGAGTCCCGCAGCGCGGTTCGTGCCTGCCGCTGCGCGTCGACCTCCCACGCGCACTCTGGACACAACGAAAGATGATGGGCTGCGCGCAGGTGGGCGGTCATCCGCAATTCGCCGTCGACGAATGCCGCGACAGCCTCGGTCGACAGATGCTCGGTGGACCCGAACTGGCGCGGACCGACGGGTCCCTCGCTCTGCGAGGCGAACTGAGAGGGCAGCCACGAGAAGGCGCGCCGGAAGGCATGTCCGGGATCGACCATCAGCAGCTCCTCTCGGCTCGTGTGATGCCGCTGCATTCGAATGTAGCGCGGCATGCTGTGGAGCAACGCGCGAACGTCAGGCCGACTTGGCGATGGCGCGGAAACCCTCCGCGGTACCGGCGTCGGAATGGCGCGCCAAATGCTCACGCAGCGCCTGCCGCCCCCGGTGGATGCGGCTGCGAACCGTTCCCAGCTTGACGCCGAGAGTCGCGCCGATCTCCTCGTAGGACAGACCTTCGATGTCGCACAACACCACCGCCGCGCGGAACTCCGGGGGAAGCGAATCCAGTGCCGCCTGCAGGTCCGGCCCCAGCCGGGAGTCGTGGTAGATCTGCTCGGGGTTCGGCTCGTCGGCCGGAACCCGGTCGTAGTCCTCAGGCAGCGCTTCCATGCGGATGCGGCCGCGGCGGCGGACCATGTCGAGGAACAGGTTCGTGGTGATGCGGTGCAACCAGCCCTCGAATGTGCCGGGCTGGTAGTTCTGCACCGACCGGAACACCCTGATGAAGGTCTCCTGGGTGAGGTCCTCCGCGTCGTGCTGACTGCCGGACAGGCGATACGCCAGTCGATATACGCGGTCGGCATGCTGGCGGACGAGTTCGTCCCAGCTCGGCATCGCCGCTTTGTCTCCGGTTGCGTCGAACACCGCCGTGCCGGTCAACTCGTCGGTCGGCTCGACCCATTCGCCATCGGTGAACTGCTCGAGATGCGCCATCGACACAGGTGCGGCCACGGGAGCGGCAGCTGGGCCTATCTGGGTGGTGGTCGTCGGATCCTCCAAGTCATGAGTGCCGCGGTCGTCGGTGACCGACGGCTCGATATCGACAACGCGGTGCGACATGGCTTTCTTCCCCGCGTCGACCCCGGGGCGGAAGATGCCACTGCGTGCGCTGAATGCGCCGTCTGTCATGCGACTACCGTCTCCTGCGCTGGTGTGCCTGGCATATGAGCAAACTGAACATTTCCTGAGAAAGATTTCTACCCATTTTGCGACCAGCAAAAACAGTGGTCACGCTCGTGAAGTATCGGAACTGGGGGCGGGCGTGTCGCGGCACCCGGCACCAGCGCTTGGCTCTACGCTGCGGGGCATGGCCAGCACCGACGAGCCCGTGGTCGGCTCCGGCGACTCCGGGGCGAGGGCGAGTCAGGCGGAGGCGATCGTCGCCCACGCCGAACACTCGATCTCCGAGGACGCCATCGTCGCGGCGGCACGCGAACGCGCGGTGGACATCGGCGCGGGGGCGGTGACCCCGGCGGTCGGCGCTCTTCTCTGCGTCCTGGCCAAGCTGACCCGGGCGAAAGCGGTGGTCGAGGTCGGTACCGGCGCGGGAGTCAGCGGCCTCTGGCTGCTGTCGGGAATGCGCGACGACGGGGTTCTGACGACCATCGACGTCGAACCCGAACACCAGCGCATCGCCAAACAGGCCTACACCGAGGCGGGAGTCGGACCGGGCCGCACCAGGCTGATCAGCGGCCGCGCCCAGGAGGTCCTCACCCGACTGGCCGACGAGACCTACGACCTGGTGTTCATCGACGCCGACCCGGCCGACCAGCCGCAGTTCGTCGTCGAGGGGGTGCGACTGCTCCGCCCGGGAGGCGCCATCGTCGTGCATCGCGCCGCCCTGGGCGGGCGGGCCGGCGATGCGTCGGCCAACGACAGCGAGGTCGGCGCGGTGCGTGAGGCGGCCAGGCTGAT
This sequence comes from Mycobacterium sp. DL, assembly GCF_039729195.1. Lineage (NCBI taxonomy): Bacteria > Bacillati > Actinomycetota > Actinomycetes > Mycobacteriales > Mycobacteriaceae > Mycobacterium > Mycobacterium sp. DL. The sequence continues at coordinate 5,150,941 of NZ_CP155796.1, read as the reverse complement.
CGCCGAGGACGAGCGACTCACCCCCGTGCTGATCCCGTTGGGCGACGGCTTGCTCGCCGCCGCCCGCGACTGACCCCCTTTCCCTCTCCTCGGCGAGCGCGCATGTCTGTGCGCCGACACGCCGCCAGTTCCGGCATTTTGCGCGCGCTCATCCCCGTCGACGACCACCCGCCTGCGCACTCTTGACCGCCCACTGAACATTCGTTTAGCATACTGAACATGCGTTCAGCAGCAGCGGACCGAACTGCCCTCGCCCGCATCCGTGACGCCGCGATCGACGAGTGGGGCCGCGACGGCTTCACCGTCGGCCTGCGCCGCATCGCCGAGGCCGCCGGGGTCAGCGCCGCCCTGGTGATCCACCACTTCGGATCCAAGGACGGTTTGCGCAAGGTGTGTGACGACTACATCGCCGACGTCATCCGCTCCACCAAGTCCGAGTCGATCCAGTCCTCCGACCCCGCAACGTGGTTCGCGCAGATGGCCGAGATCGAGGACTACGCGCCGATGATGGCCTACCTGGTGCGCAGCATGCAGGCGGGCGGCGATCTGGCAAAAACTCTGTGGCACACCATGATCGACAACGCTGAGCAGTACCTCGAGGAGGGCGTGCGGGCCGGGACGATCACCCCGAGCGTCGACCCGCGGGCCCGGGCCCGATTCCTGTCGATGAGTGGCGGCGGCAGCTTCCTGCTGTACCTGCAACTGCATGACAACCCCTCCGACTTGCGCGCTGTCCTACGGGACTACAGCGAGGAGATGTTGTTACCCGCTCTGGAGATCTACACCCACGGCCTGATGAGGGACTCGACGATGTTCGACGCCTTCATGGAAAAGCGCGAGCAGGGCATCCCGTTCACCTCGGATGAAGGAGTTCACGATGACTGAGCAGGGCACCAGACTCGCCGTCGAGATCAGCGGCCTGTCGAAATCGTTCGGGCGCACCAAGGCTCTCGACGGCCTCGACCTCGCTGTCGCCCCCGGCGACGTGGCCGGCTTCCTCGGCCCCAACGGGGCGGGCAAGTCCACCACACTGCGAGTTCTCCTCGGGCTGCTTCGCGCCGACAGCGGCACCGTGCGACTGTTGGGCGGCGACCCCTGGCGTGACGCGGTGAAACTGCATCGTCGGATCGCCTATGTGCCAGGTGATGTCACGCTGTGGCCCAACCTCACCGGAATGCAGGCGATCAATTTCCTCGCCGACCTCCGGGGCAGAAGCGCCGTCGACACCAAGCGCAGAGACGACCTGATCGAGCGCTTCGAACTCGATCCACACAAGAAAGCCCGCACCTATTCCAAGGGCAACCGGCAGAAGGTGGCGATCGTCGCCGCCTTCAGCACCCGCAGCGAGCTGTTCGTCCTCGACGAACCGACTTCAGGCCTGGATCCGTTGATGGAGCACGCGTTTCAGCAGTGTGTCCGCGAAGTCGCGGACCAGGGTGCGGCAGTGCTGCTGTCCAGCCACATCCTGGCCGAAGTCGAAAAGCTCTGCCGCACCGTGACGATCGTGCGGGCGGGCCGGACGGTCCGGTCCGGGACGCTGGAGCAGATGCGGCATCTGATGCACACCACCATCACCGCACGCACCCGCGGCGACGGCCGCGCCCTGGAGCGGGCACCGTACGTCCACGATCTTCGCGCACAGGACGGTCGACTGCACTTCTCCGTGGACCGCGACGACCTCGACCGGGCGATGTCCGACCTGACCGGCTTGGGCATCGAGGAACTGACCGTATCGCCGGCCTCTCTCGAGGACATGTTCCTGCGGGAGTACCAGGGGACGGGCCGATGAGCGCCGGCGCGACCACCACCGCGTCGCCGACGACGGCGAGGCGCCATGCCGCATCTCCGGCAGTATCGCGCTGGACCGGCACCGGTCATTTGATCCGCCTGGCGCTGCGCCGCGATCGGGTCCGGCTGTCGGTGTGGATCACCGCACTGACCGCGATGATGGCGTACGCACCCACCACCATCGAGCTCGCATACCCCGAAGAGGCACAACGCCTGGCACGGGTCGAACTCCTCAAGACCCCTGCCGGAATGATGTTGGGCGGCCCCATGTTCGGTGGCAACGAGACCGAACTCGGGGCGATGATGGCCAACGAGATGATGCTCACGTTGATCGTCGCCACGTCGATTCTCGGGATTCTCACGGTTGTTCGACACACTCGCGCCGAGGAGGAGAGCGGAGCCGCCGAACTGGTGCTGGCTTCAGTCGTCGGCCGCTACGCCAGGACCACCGCCGCTCTGGTTCTTGTCGCCGCGGTCAATGTGGTTCTCGCCGTGACCATGACGGCCGCGATGGCGGCGACCGGCTTCGACCTGATCAACACCGCCGCGATGTGCGTGGGAGTCACCGCGGTGGCCACCGTGTTCGGCGCCGTCGCGGCCGTGACCGCACAGCTGTGGCGAACCGCGCGCGCCGCTACGGGTGCGGCGATGGCCACCCTCGCCCTGGCCGCGCTGGTCCGCGGGGTCGGCGACGTCATCAACAACTCGGGCAGCGTGCTGAGTTGGTTCTCCCCCATCGCATGGGCCCAGCAGATGCGTGCGTTCGTTGATCTGCGGTGGTGGCCACTGGCCCCGCTGATCCTGCTGACCATCGCAGTGGTCCTCGCCGCCGCGCTGCTGGAAGCCCGCCGCCAGTACGACGACGGCACCATCGCCTCGAGCGGCGAACGTCCCGACGCGCGCCCCGTCCGCGGTGTGCTCGGCATGCACCTCGTTCTGCAGCGCGGCCAGACCGTCGGCTGGTCGGTGGGTCTGTTCGTAGCGGGACTGGCGTTCGGATCGATGACGAAATCGCTGATCGATGCGGCCGAGGGCAACGAGTTGCTCGCCCGGATCATGTCCACCCAGGGCAATGACGGGGTCTATACGACGATGTCGCAGTTTCTCGCTGCCGCGGCATGCGCCTACACGGTGTCCGCCGTGTTGCGGGTGTACGCCGACGAACAGTCCGGACTCGGCGAGGCCGTGCTCGCAGGAGCGGTGTCACGCCGCCGGTGGCTGTTCACCGCGGTGGCATCGGCAGTCCTCGGTTCGGCGGTGTTGATGTTCTTCGCCGGTCTCGGCAACGGCCTGGGCGCCGGGCTGACACTGGCAGAACCGCACACCGTGGCGCGACTCACGCTGGCCGGACTGGCCTTCGTCCCTGCTCTCGCGGTGATGGCAGGCGTCGCGGCTCTTGCGGTGGCGGTGCGACACACCTGGATCGGCTGGCTCGCCGTGACCTTCGTCGTCACCTCGCTCTACCTCGGCGCGCTACTGCGCTTGCCGCGCTGGCTGCTCGACCTCTCACCCGTCGCGCAGACCACGGTCCCCACCGAGGTACCCGTCACCGCCTTGCTCGTGATGGTCGCGGCGGCAACAGCTTTGACGTTGGCTGCCGGATTCCTGTACAGGCGCCGAGACGCCGTGTGAGGAGAGAATCATGAAGCTTGCGCTGCAGTCCCTGGCATCGGCTCTGTTCGGCCTCCTGCTCTTCGGGTCGGCGCTGTTCCTGCCTGCCGGGACGTTTCACTACTGGCAGGGCTGGGTGTTCATCGCGGTGTTCACGGTCTGCACCCTGGTGCCCAGCAGTTACCTGGCGGTGCGCAGTCCCGCCGCGTTGGAGCGCAGGCTCAGAGCCGGACCCACCGCGGAAACCCGTCCCGCTCAACGGATCATCATCTCCGCCGCCGGGGCTGCCTTCGTGGCGGTGCTGGTGGTCAGCGCCTTGGACTGGCGATTCGGCTGGTCACCGGTACCGGTGTGGCTGGTGGTGGTCGGCAACCTCGCTGTCGCGGTCGGGCTGGTCGGAGCCCAACTGGTCGTGGTGCAGAACCAGTACGCGGGTTCGACCATCCGGGTCGAGGACGACCAGCCCCTGGTGTCCACCGGGATGTACGGCGTGGTCCGGCACCCGCTGTACAGCGCGTCGCTGGTCATGATGATCGGCTTGCCGCCGGCCCTCGGGTCGTTGTGGGGGCTGGTGGTGGTGGCGCTGACATTTCCGGCCGTACTTGTGGCCCGCGTTGTCGACGAGGAGAAAGCACTGGTCGACGAACTGGCGGGTTACCGCGAATATCGGGCGCGGGTGCGATACCGGTTGATTCCCGGAGTGTGGTGAAAGATCCGATCCGCGGGCGTCGCGCCGCCGCATACTGATCCGATGGAACTGCTCACCGGTTTCGGGTTGGCGACCGCAGCGGGGTTGAACGCCTACATTCCACTGCTGTTGCTGGGGCTGCTGTCGCGATTCACGGATCTCGTCACGCTGCCGCAGGGCTGGATCTGGTTGGAGAACGGCTGGGTGATGGCGATCGTGGCAGTTCTGCTGATCGTCGAGGTCGTCGCCGACAAGATCCCCGCCCTCGACAGCGTGAACGACATGATCCAGACGTTCGTGCGACCCACCGCGGGCGGCATCGTGTTCGGCTCCGGCACGGCGTCGCAGACCTCGGCGGTCACCGATCCGGGCGCGTTTGCACAATCCGGCCAGTGGATCCCGGTGGTCCTCGGCGTCGTCGTCGCGCTGGCGGTGTCCCTGACGAAGTCGACGGTTCGGCCGGCGGCCAACGTCGCCACCGCAGGGGTCGCCGCACCTGTGCTGAGCACCGCGGAGGACGTCACCAGCGTCGCCCTGGTCTTTCTGGCCATCGTGTTCCCGGTGCTGGTGCTGGCGGCACTCGTCGCGCTGGTGTGGGCCGCTGTCCGGTTGATACGCCGACGACGGCGTGACCGGCCTCGCGCGCCGAGTGAGAGCTGAGGGCTGTGCATCACGGCCGAATCGCGACCGGGAACGCTATTTCGGCGCAGAGGCGCTGCGCTAGACCCAGACGCCCTTGCCGACGGCGACCACGCCACCGCTGCTGATCGTGAAACGTTCGCGGTCCTTGTCCAGATCCACACCGACCATCTCGCCGGGCCCGACCACCACGTTCTTGTCCAGGATCGCGTGACGCACCACCGCTCCCCGCCCGACACGGGCGCCGGGCATCAGCACGCTGCCCTCCACGATCGCTCCGTCGTCGACGACGACATTCGACGACAGCACCGAGTTGCGCACCGACGCAGCGGAGATGATGCTGCCCGCACCGACGACGGACTCCTGGGCGGATCCGCCCCGCACGAACTTGGCAGGCGCCAGGTTCTCCGAGCTTCCCCGGATGGGCCAGCGCTTGTTGTACAGGTTGAACACCGGGTGCACCGAGACCAGATCCATGTGTGCGTCGTAGAAGGCGTCCAGCGTGCCGACGTCACGCCAGTATCCGTGGTCTCGTTCGGTGGCCCCCGGCACCTCGTTGGCGTTGAAGTCGTACACCGAGGCCATCCCGTCGGCCACCAACTTGGGGATGATGTCGCCGCCCATGTCGTGGTCGGAGTCGTCGTTGTCGGCATCGGCACGGATCGTGTCGATCAGCACCTTGGTCGTGAAGATGTAGTTGCCCATCGACACGAAGGTCTGCTCGGGATCGTCGGGGGTGCCCGGCGGGTCGGCCGGCTTCTCGATGAACGACCGGATCCGTCCGGACTCGTCGGAGTCGATGCAGCCGAATGCGCTCGCCTCCGAACGCGGCGCCCGGATTCCCGCGACGGTAGCGCCCGCGCCGCTCTCGATGTGCTGCTGCAGCATCTGCTCGGGATCCATCCGGTACACATGGTCGGCACCGAAGATGACGATGTATTCGGGGTCCTCGTCGTAGATCAGGTTCATCGACTGGTAGATGGCATCGGCGGATCCCGTGTACCACCGAGGTCCGAGGCGCTGCTGCGCCGGAACCGGCGTGATGTACTCCCCGGCAAGCCCCGACAACCGCCAGTTCTGCGAGATGTGGCGATCCAGCGAATGCGATTTGTATTGGGTCAGTACACAAATTCGCAGGAACCGAGCATTGACCAGATTGGAGAGCACAAAATCGATGAGCCGGTAGGCGCCGCCGAAAGGAACTGCGGGCTTCGCGCGGTCGGCCGTCAACGGGTACAGCCGCTTGCCCTCTCCGCCGGCCAGGACGATGCCCAACACATGTGGCGCTTCCCTCATGTGACAAACCTATCGGCACGTCGGGACGAGGGCTAGGCATTCGCGCTATTGATGGCTAGTGCGCGTGCTGTTTCAAGACAATTGGTGATGCGGCGCGACGGCTCGCGATTCTGGGTACGGTCACCTCATGCGGGTGGCGATGATGACTCGGGAGTATCCGCCCGAGGTTTACGGTGGCGCGGGCGTACACGTCACAGAACTGGTCGCGCAGTTGCGGCACCTCTGCGAGGTCGACGTGCACTGCATGGGGGCGCTTCGGGAGGGGGCCACCGTCGCTCAGCCGGATCCCGCTCTGAAGGGCGCCAATGCGGCGCTGTCGACACTGTCCGCGGACCTCAACATGGTCAACGCGGCGGCCGAAGCCACCGTCGTGCACTCGCACACGTGGTACGCCGGGATGGCGGGGCACCTGTCCGCCCTGCTCTACGGGGTGCCGCACGTTCTGACCGCGCATTCGCTGGAACCGATGCGCCCGTGGAAAGCCGAGCAACTCGGCGGCGGTTACCGGATCTCGTCGTGGGTGGAGAAGACGGCCGTCGAGGCCGCCGATGCCGTGATCGCCGTCAGTTCCGGGATGCGTGAGGATGTCCTGCGCTCCTATCCGGCTCTGGATCCCCACCGCGTCTACGTCGTCAAGAACGGCATCGACACCGAGGTGTGGCACCCCGCCTCCCCGGCCGACGGTGACTCCGTCCTCGCCGAGCTCGGCGTGGACCGCTCGCGACCGATTGTGGCTTTCGTCGGCAGGATCACCAGGCAGAAGGGGGTGGCCCACCTGGTGGCCGCCGCCCACCACTTCGCCCCCGACGTCCAGTTGGTGCTGTGCGCCGGCGCACCGGACACCCCTGAGATCGCCGCGGAGGTGGCCTCCGCGGTGCAGGAGCTCTCCGAGGCCCGCACCGGCGTGTTCTGGGTGCGCGAGATGCTCCCGACGAACAAGATTCGCGAAATCCTATCGGCATCAACAACTTTCATATGCCCGTCGGTGTACGAACCCCTGGGCATCGTGAACCTCGAAGCGATGGCGTGCGGGACGGCGGTGGTGGCCTCCGACGTGGGCGGCATCCCCGAGGTGGTCGCCGATCAGCAGACTGGTCTGCTCGTGCACTACGACGCCCACGACACCGCGTCCTTCGAGCGCGAACTCGCCTACGCGGTGAACTCACTGGTCGCCGACCCGGAGAAGGCCCGCCAGTTCGGCGTGGCAGGCCGGCAGCGGTGCATCGACGAGTTCTCCTGGGCGCGGATCGCCGAGGAGACAGTCGAGATCTACCGCAAGGTCACGTCCTAGCGGAACAGCAACGAACGGCCGCGGTGACCGCGACCGTTCGCCCGGGTTGACTAACTTGCGCTTGTGACGGCCTTGAGTTCTTCGCCCAAGGCGGCAGCTTCGTCGGGAGTGAGTTCGACGACGAGTCGGCCGCCACCTTCCAGTGGTACCCGCATCACGATGCCGCGCCCCTCCTTGGTCGCTTCCAGTGGACCGTCTCCGGTCCGGGGCTTCATCGCCGCCATCGAGTGCTCCCTCCGCATGGGCGTGCCCGTCAGGGCCCGGTCTGTCGATACGAGCCGGGTCTGCCCAACTCTGCGAGGAACACAGACAGCACCCGGCCTTGAACTGCTACAGACGTCCATTGTTCCCTATCCGGCACGCATCGTGTGCAAAGACCCGGCCAAGGCGCCTCAGTTGCCCGCGATGACCGCCGGTCTCGGCCTCCCGCTGCGCCGCCGTCAGCTGTCCTCGTCGGCTACTCGGACAGCCGCGGAACCCAGCAGTTGGTGACGTGATCGTCGACCATGCCGGTGGCCTGCATCAACGCGTAGGCCGTCGTCGGGCCGACGAAACGGAATCCGCGGCGTTTGAGCTCCTTGGCCATCGCCGTCGATTCGGGTGTCACCGCCGCGACCTTCGACAGATCCGCCGGTCTGTCCCGGGTGACCCGATCGGGCGGCGCGAACGACCACAGCAGTTCGCCCAGGTCGACACCGTCGTCCGCCAGATCGGCGACGATCCGGGCGTTGGAGATCGTCGCGTCGATCTTGGAACGGTTGCGCACGATTCCCGGGTCGGCCATCAGTCGGTCCACGTCCCGGTCGGAGTATTGCGCGATCCGCTCGACGTCGAACCCGTCGAACGCGGACCGGAAGTTGTCCCGCTTGCGCAGGATGATCAGCCAGGAGAGTCCGCTCTGGAAAGCCTCGAGGCTGACCCGCTCGAACATCGCCGCCGAGTCCCGGACGGGACGGCCCCACTCGGTGTCGTGGTAATCGCGGTACAACTCGAAATCGTCTGGTGACAGCCGTGATTGATCGATCCAGCCGCACCGGATGCGACGATCGGTGGGCACCGTCGTCACGGCTGTTCCCCATCCGGCGGCAGCGCGTGCGCGCCCGCCCTCTCGTCATCGGCGACGACGGGGTCGAGCAGGCCGTGGGCAGCGCGGACCGCCTCCAACTCACCACGCAGCTGGTCGAGTTCCTGCCCGAGCCGGTCGAGCACCCAGTCGACCTCGCCGGCCCGGTAGCCACGCACGGCCTGGCTGAACTTCACCGCGTCGACGTCGGCCCCGGTGACACCGGAGGCAGGCAGGACGGTCGCCGTCGTGGCGCGGGGCAGCGGAGGCAGCACCTCGCCGCGGCCGAAGAGCACGCTGCCGATGGCGAACAACACGACGCCGACCAACACGAGCACCAGGAGATAGAGCAGCACCAGGGTCACATGTCGATAGTGCCTCATCCCGCCGGAATTGCATTCCCGCAGGTCCCCTGTCGATCTACGGCTGCCGGAACACAGTTCCGGCGGGCGGAAGAGTCAGCGCGGCCGAAGCGTGATCATCGGCGGACGGTCGTCCAGCGACACCGATGACATCCGCGGGGTGTAGTCCTCGCCGTCGGCGAAGAACTGAGTGAGGCCGACACCGGAGTCCGGGATGCCGCAGCGGGACAGCAGCGTGGCGATGACCTGCCTGCTCATCGACGCGAGTTCGGTCAGCGGCCGGTTGCGGTGGGTCCGGACCCCGAGGTTCACCTGGGCGATGGCGTCGAGGCCGAGGCGGTCGTAGGCATCGATGAGCAGACCGATCTCCACGCCGTAGCCCGGGGCGAATGGCACCGAGGTCAGCAGCTCGCGCGTCCCCGCGTACTCGCCGCCCAGCGGCTGATACAGACACATCAACTCGGGCCGCAGCGCCGCCAGCAGCGGGCGGGCGACCAGTTCGGTGACGCGGCCGCCGCCGTTGGCATCCTCGCTCCCGCTGACCTTGAGAGGCCGCCGGTAGAAGCCCTTGACCAGGTGCACGCCGTCGGCGGTCAGCAACGGCCCGAGCAGCTTGGGCACGAACATCGGATCGGGATCGAGCAGGTCGGAGTCGACGAACGCGATGATGTCGCCCGCGGTGGCGGCCAGCGACCGCCACAGCACCTCACCCTTGCCCGGCTGCGGTGCGACCTCGGGCAGCGCGACCTCGCGGCTGATCACCCGGGCTCCGGCGGCGAGCGCGCGGATCTCGGTGTCGTCGGTGGATCCGGAGTCGAGCACGATCAGCTCGTCGACGAGTCCACCGAGCAGCGGGGTGATGGTCTCGACGACGCCGGCGACCGTCTCCTCCTCGTTCAGCGCCGGCAACACCACCGACACCGTGCGTCCCGCCTTGGCGGCCTCGAGTTCGGCGACCGTCCAGTCCGGGCGGCTCCAGCTGTGGTCTGTGAACCAGCGGTGTGCGGCGACACCTTCGGTGGCCAAGTCTGAGACTCGATCGGATAAAACTGTCATGCCAGTCCCCTCACCGTGCGAGTCGGCGGCCGCGCGCCCTGGATCGACGCGACCATTTCGAGTACGCGTCGTGTGGGCCCGACCTCGTGCACCCGGAACATCGCTGCTCCATCGGCGGCGGCCAGCGCGGTGGCCGCAAGGGTGCCTTCCAACCGTTCTGTCAGGTCCACACCCAGAGTTTCCCCGACAAAATCCTTGTTGCTGAGTGCCATCAGGACTGGCCATCCAGTGTTTACAAGGTCGTTTACGTGGCGCAACAAACTAAGACCGTGGTAAGTGTTCTTGCCGAAATCGTGCGTCGGATCGATCACGATGCCGTCCCGCCGCACGCCCAGGGCCGCGGCCCGCTCCGCTGCCGTGGTCACCTCGGTGATGACGTCGTCGACGACCCCGCGCTCGGTGATCCCGTAGTTGACCCGGAACGGGCGGGTCCGCGGCACGGCGCCGCCGGTATGCGAACACACCAGCCCGGCGCCGAACTCCGCGGCGACTCCCGCAAGGTCGGGATCCACCCCACCCCACGTGTCGTTGATCAGGTCGGCGCCGGCAGCGCAGGCCTGCTTGGCCACCTCCGCGCGCCAAGTGTCGACACTGATCAGCTGGTCGGGGAAGGCGTCGCGGAGCCACTCGATGAACGGCACCACCCGAGCGACCTCCTCGGCGACGTCGACGACGTCACCCGGTCCGGCCTTCACGCCGCCCACGTCGACGATGTCGGCACCCTCGCCGACCACCCGGTGCGCCGCCTGCTTGGCCGCTTCGTCGGTGAACGTCGCCCCACGGTCGTAGAACGAGTCCGGCGTGCGGTTCACGATCGCCATGATCAGGGCGCGATCGCCCGCCACCGGGCGCCCCAGAAACGTCGACTGCACGCTTCCAAGGCTACGGCCTGCTACTTGGGCTTCTTGCCGTCCTTCACCTCGGTCAGGTACTCGTCGTAGAACGGCACATAGCCCTCGTCCTTGCCGGACAGCACGTAGATCGGATCCTCGACGGTGACATCGTCGTCGTCGCCTTCACCACTGGAACCTCCGAAGCCCTCCTTGCGAAGGTCGCCCTTCTGGCTCTTGAACGTCGACGTGTGTGCGAGTTCCTTCACGATCCGGACGAAGAGGGGCACCGCATAGCCGGGCAGCTTGCTGTAGGCGGCGTCCGCGAGCGCCTTGCCGTCGAACTCCTGGCCGTCCTTGAGCTGAATCGCCACCATGCCCGCCTTGCCGCCGGTGTCGGGAACCTCGACGCCGAAGACCGTCGCCTCTTCGACCTGAGAGTCGGTGGAGACCGCGGCCTCGACCTCGGTGGTGGCCACGTTCTCGCCCTTCCAGCGGAACGTGTCGCCGAGCCGGTCGGTGAAGGCCGCATGCCCGAAGCCCTGCGAGCGCATCAGGTCGCCGGTGTTGAACCACACATCGCCCTCTTTGAAGGCGTCGCGCACCAGCTTCTTCTCGGTGGCTTTTTTGTCGGTGTATCCGTCGAAAGGCTGGAAGTTGCTCACCTTGGACAGCAGTAGACCGGGCTCGCCCTTGGCGACCTTGCGCACCCGGCCCTCCTTGTCGCGCACCGGATCGCCGGATTCGTCGTACTCGACGAACGCCACCGGTGTCGGGCAGATACCGGTGGTCTTGTCGACGTTGAGAACGTTGACGAACGCCGTGTTGCCCTCGGAGGCGCCGTAGAACTCGCAGACCCGCTGGATGCCGAAACGCTCGGTGAAGTCGTCCCAGATGGCCGGGCGCAAACCGTTGCCCGCGATGACGCGGACCCGGTGCTTGCGGTCGGTGTCCTTGGGCGGCTGGTTGAGCAGGTAGGTGCAGACCTCACCGATGTAGACGAACGCGGTCGCGTCGTAGCGGATGATGTCGTCCCAGAACTTCGACGCCGAGAACGACTTCCCGATCGCCAGGGTCGCCCCGGAGTTCAGCACCGACGACAGCGCGACCGTCAACGCGTTGTTGTGGTAGAGCGGCAGACAGCAGTACAGCGTGTCGTTGCTGGTGAGCCGCATGCCCAGGCCGCCGAAGCCCGCGAGTGCCCGCAACCACCGGTAGTGGGTCATCACGCTGGCCTTGGGCATGCCGGTGGTGCCCGAGGTGAAGATGTAGAACGCCTTGTCCTTGGCCAGCACGGCGGAGGTGGTCGCCGGGTTCGTGGTGGGCGCGGTCTCCGCGAGCTGCTTGAGTTCGTCGAGGGTCATCAGTCCGTCGGTCCCGGCGCCGCACTCGGTGATGGGTTCGACAAAATCGGTTTCGGCAACCACGACGGAGGCGGACAGCAGCCCGAGGCTGTGCTTGAGCACGTCGTCGCGCTGGTTGTAGTTGAGCATCCCCGAGATCGCGCCGCACTTCACCGCAGCCAGCATGAGCAGCACGGGGTCCACGGAGTTGCGCAGCATGATGCCGACGACGTCACCGTGTCCGACACCCTTGCTGGCCAGGACCGCGGCGTAGCGGTTGACGATCTTGTTGGCGTCGCCGTAGGTGACCTCGCGGTCTTCGAACTTCAGGAACAGTTTGTCGGAGTAGCGCGCGGCACGGTCCTGGAAGACCTTGCCGATCGAGGTCTTGGCCGAGGGTCGGGCGAGAAATCCGGTGGTGACGCCCCTCAGGATCGTCGGTGCATCCATCAGTAGACCGGGCACCTGGCCCGCGATGTCGAACAACCCGACGCTGCTGCGGGTCCCGGACTTCTCGCTCATAGATGTGTTTCCTCCGCTGTGTCGGTTGTCGGTCACCCTAGCCGTGGGCGATATTCGTCACAGGACCGGTGCGCACGCGGCAAGAGCGGAATCGACGTCGTCGACGACAACGAGGCGCCCCAGCGCGTCCTCGGCGACGTAACCACTCTCGACCAACCCCCGCAGCCAATCCAGCAACCCCGTGTAGTGCCCGAACGGGTCGAGCATCACGATCGGTTTCGAGTGCATACCCAAATAACCTGCTGTCCAGGCTTCGAAGAATTCCTCGAGGGTCCCGATGCCTCCGGGCAGCGCGATGAACGCGTCGGCGCGATCCTCCATCACCTGTTTGCGTTCCCGCATCGTGTCGGTGACGACGAGCTCGTCGGCCTCGGTGTCGGCGACCTCGCGATGGACCAGGGCCTTGGGGATCACCCCGACGGTGTGTCCCCCACCGGCCCTCGCGGCCGACGCCAGGGCACCCATCGCCGAGACGTTGCCGCCACCGGAGACCAGCGTCCACCCCCTGTCGGCGATGCCGCGTCCGATCCGGTCGGCGAGGTCGAGTAGCTCGGGGTGCGTCGGGCCTGAGGCGCAGTAGACGCAGACAGCCCATTCATGATCGGGTTCTCGGGACACGGCTCAAAGGTAGCCATAGGCCCCCTAGGCTTGGCCGGTGCCTGTGCCTGTCAACTGGGTGACCGCGCCCCGCGGACCCGCACTCGACCAGCTCGAGTCGGGGGTGCGCACCGGCGTCGGCGCGGTGCTGATCGGCTCTGCCGGTGTCGGTAAGACGTCCCTGGCACGGGACGCGGCCGGGCGTCTGGCCCCGGACTTCCCGCGGGTCGACTGGGTGCGAGCGACGGCGTCGGCGGCGGTGATCCCGTTCGCCGCCTTCGAACCGTTGCTCGACGTGCCCGAGAGCGGTAAGACCGCCGAGGTGTTGCAGACCGCGCGGGAGACCCTCGGTGACGGTCGACTACTGATCGTCGACGACGCGCACCTGCTTGATCCGCTGTCTGCCGCGCTCGTGTACCAGCTTGCCGTCGGCCGCCGGGTCCGGCTGCTGGTCACCGCCACCGTGGCCCGCAATCCGGTGCCCCCGGAGATCGCCGCGCTGTGGCAGGACGCAGTGGTGACGCGGATCGACCTCGACCCGCCCGGTCACGAGGACGGTCGGCTGATGGCGCAGGTGGCCGACTTCGTCGAGGCACTGCCCGCCCCTGCGCACCGCGTCCTGGAATTCCTCGCTGTCGCTGACCCGTTGCCGCTGTCCGATGCCTCGGCGCTGGCCGGGGCAGACGCGGTCGACGAGGCGTTGCACTGCGGGGCGGTCGTCGCCGAGGACAACACGCTGCGTCCCGCTCATCCGCTGTACGTCGACGCGGTCCGCGGGGCACTGGGCGGACCCGACCTGCGCCGGTTGCGCAGCGCGCTGGTCGAACAACTCTCGGCCTCAGGCCGTGGCGGTGTCGTGGGGCGGCTGCGGCTGGCGGTGCTGGCGATCGGCAGTGATCGCCCGGAGTCGGTCGCGGCTGTTCGCGCCGCCGCTGCGGAGGCGTTGCGGTTGGGCGATCTGGAGCTCAGCGAGCGTCTCGGGCAGGCCGCACTGGCGCGGGAACCGGATCTGGCCACCCGCCTGACCGTCGGATATGCGCTCGCGTGGCAGGGGCGCGGCCGAGAGGCCGACGCGGTGCTCGCCGAGATCGACCCCGTGACGCTGACCGAAGACGAACTGATGGCGTGGACACTGCCAACCGCAGCCAACCAGTTCTGGATGTTGTCCGAGCCGGAGCGTGCGACGGCCTTTCTGCGGGCCACCCGCGCGAAGGTGTCCTCTCCCGCAGCACTGACGACGCTGGACGCCCTGTCGGCGACGTTCACGATGAACGCCGGAAACCTCAGCCGCGCAAGGGAGATCGCCGACGAGGTGCTCGCATCGCCGACGGCCGACGACACCGCGATCGGGTGGGCGGCATCGGCGGCGGCGCTGAGTTCGGCGCGGATGGGCCGCTTCGACGAGGTGGACACGCTCGCCGAGCAGGCGCTCTCCGCCGGGCACCCCGGGTTGCTCCGTTTCACCAGCGGATTCGGCCAGACGACCGCACTGCTGATGACGGGCCAACCGGAGCGGGCGCTGGAGTTGGCGCAACGGCTCACCGATTTTTCGCAGCGGCAGCAGCCGGGACGCTCCATCGGTGAAGTGCTCGTCGCGGACGTGTTGATCAACACCGGCGATGTGCACGGCGCCGTGACGCTATTGCGGGGCGCCGCGCACACTCTCGCTCCGACGGGATACTCCTGGGGGCCGCTGGCGTGGATGCTGCTGGCGCAGGCGCTGGGCCGGCTCGATGAACCGGTCGAGGCGGCAAAAGCATTGGGCCGCGCGGAATCCCGGCATGGACTGAAATCGATGCTGTTCGCCCCGGAGCTGATCCTGGCCAAGGCGTGGACGATGGCATCACGAGCCGACACGCACGGCGCCGCCGCCGCAGCCCGCGACGCGGTCAAGGCCGCCGAGCGTGGCACCCAGAACGCGGTGGCGCTGCGGGCGGCGGCCGACGCGGTCCGCCTCGGCGATCCGCGGGGAGTCGACACCCTGGCCCGGCTGTGCGGGCAGGTCGACTGCCACTTCGGCCGTGCCGCGCTGGCGGCCGTCGACTAGCCCTCCACCAGCCTGCCGTCCACGAGGTTCAGCACACGTTCCACGCCGATCGCGTCCAGGAACGAGTTGTCGTGGCTGACCACGACGAACGCTCCCCGGTAGGAGGCCAGCGCGTTCTCCAACTGGGAGACGCTGCCGAGGTCGAGGTTGTTGGTCGGCTCGTCGAGCAGCAGCAGGTGTGGCGCCGGTTCGGCGAAGAGCACACATGCCAGGGTTGCGCGGAGCCGTTCACCTCCGGAGAGGGCCGACACGACCCTGTCGACGTCGTCATCACCGAACAGGAACTGCGCCAACAGGTGTCTGCGCCGCGTCGCGGACAGGCTCGGTGCGAAGTCCGCGAGATTCTCGGCGAGCGTCCTGTCGTCGTCGAGAAGATCGAGGCGTTGCGACAGGTACGCCACCCGCCCGTCGGCCACGTGGACCGTGCCCTCGTCGGGGGCGATCTCCCCCAGCAGGGTCCGCAGCAGCGTCGTCTTGCCTGCTCCGTTGGCTCCGGTCAGTGCGATCCGTTCCGGGCCGCGGACCGCGAGGTTCGCCTCCCGCACCACCGCCCGGCCGCCTCGCCGGACGCATAACCCGTTGACCTCCAACACCGTTCGGCCTGCAGGTGTCGCACTGTCGGGCACGTCGAGAACAAGGACGGCATCGTCGCGAAGCATCTGCTCAGCCCCCTCGAGTCGGGCCTTCGCGCCGTCGATCCGCTTGGCGTGGACGTCGTCGGTACGTCCTGCGGTTTCCTGGGCTCGTCGCTTCATCGCGCCGGCCACGATCTTCGGCAGCCCGGCATCCTTGAGGGTGCGCTTGGCGGTGCCCGCCCGTCGGGCCGTCCGCTCCCTGGACTGTTGCCGCTGGCGTTTCTCGCGTTTGAGGTGTTGCTCGGCGCTGCGCACCGCAGTCTCGGCTGCCTGCCGGGTCTGCTCCACCGCGGCCTGGTAGGCGGTGAAATCGCCCCCATAGAAGACGATCTCGCCGCGGTACAGCTCGGCGATCCGGTCCATTCGGTCCAGCAGCACCCGATCGTGGCTGACCAGCAGCAGGCAACCGGTGAAGTCGTCGAGCGCGCCGTAGAGCCGCGCCCGGGCATCGGAGTCGAGGTTGTTGGTCGGCTCGTCGAGCAGCAGCACATCGGGGCGCCGCAACAGTTCCCGGGCCACCCCGAGGGTGACCACCTCGCCCCCCGACAGCGTGCGCAGCGACCGGTCGAGCGCGACGTGCCCGAGTCCGAGACGATCGAGTTGAGCGCGGGCGCGTTCCTCGATGTCCCAGTCCTCGCCGATGGCGGCGAACACGGACTCGCCGGAATCGCCCGCGGCCAACGCCTCCAGCGCCTCGATCGTGGCCGCGACCCCGAGCAGTCCGGCGACGGTGCGGTCGTCGAGCAGCGGCAGCGTCTGGGGCAGGTAACCGATCGCGCCGTCGACGGTCACCGACCCGGAGGTGGGCCGCAGGTCACCGGAGATCAAGCGCAGCAGCGCGCTCTTGCCTGAACCGTTGGGGGCGACCAGCCCGGTTCGGCCGGGTCCGACCGTGAACGACAGGTCGGTGAACAGCGGCGTGTCGTCGGGCCAGGAAAAGGACACACCGGAAAAAGTCACGGAGGAAGACATGCGGGATCTCTCGAGAAGCGGGCAGCAGAACGCCCGAAGATCAGAGGTGGACGGTGAGGTCTCCGGAGCTATCCGGAGATGTCGTCTGCTCCCAGCATGGTTTCCAGGCTAGCGGCGACGTCAACCGATTAAGTAGCGGCGCAACGTGTCGGTGGTCGCGGTGATCTGCTCCGCGTCGACCCGCTCGTCGGCGCGGTGCGCGAGGTTGGGGTCACCGGGGCCGTAGTTGACGGCGGGAATGCCCAACGCCGCGAACCGGGCGACATCGGTCCAGCCGTACTTCGCGCGGACCTGCCCACCCGCAGCCTCGACCAGGGCGGCCGCGGCCGGTCGGGCGAGCCCGGGTAGTGCACCGGCCGCCGAGTCCGTGAGCTCCATACCGACATCGAGTCCGTCGAAGACCTCGCGCACGTGCGTGTAGGCCTGTTCCACGGTGCGATCCGGCGCGAACCGGAAGTTGACCGTCAGCGTCGCTGCGTCCGGGATGACGTTTCCGGCGATCCCACCGTCGATGCGTACCGCCGAAAGTCCCTCGCGGTACTCGCACCCATCGATGTCCACACTGCGCGGCCGGTACTCCGCGAGCCTGGCGAGCACCTCACCCAGCTTGTGGATGGCGTTGTCTCCCAACCAGGATCGCGCCGAGTGAGCGCGTGTTCCCGCGGCGCTGAGCACCACCCGCAGGGTGCCCTGGCACCCGGCCTCGATGAAGCCGCCCGACGGCTCCCCGAGGATCGCGACGTCGGCATCGAGCCACTCGGGCATCTCCCGCTCGATGCGGCCGAGCCCGTTGGCCGATGCCTCGATCTCCTCGCAGTCGTACATCACCAGCGTGATGTCGTGGGCGGGGTCGGCGACGGTGGCGGCCAGATGCAGGAACACCGCGTCCCCCGACTTCATATCCGAGGCTCCGCAGCCGTGCAGCACACCGTCGACGAGCCGGCTGGGCAGGTTGTCGGCGGCGGGCACCGTGTCGGTGTGGCCTGCGAGCAGCACCCGCGACGCTCTGCCCAGGTTGGTGCGGGCGAGCACCGCGTCACCGTTGCGCACCACCTCGAAACCGGTGGTCTGCTCGCGCAGCGCCGCCTCGATCTCGTCGGCGATGCGCGTCTCGTGACGCGATTCGCTGGGGATGTCCACCAGCGCCGCGGTGAGCGCAACAGGGTCGCGTCGTAGATCCAACACGGGTCATCACGTTAGTCGGTGATCACCCCCCGGGGACCGCGTCAGTACCGGATGGGCTCGATCAGCGGCGAGGGCTCGTCCATCAACGCCCAGAACCGGTCCCGGATGGCAACGGTCATCGGCCCCGGCTCGCCGTTCCCGATCGGTTCACCGTCGAGGGTGTTGATCGGAGTGACACCACCCGCGGTGGTCACGGCCATCAGCTCGTCAGCGTCGTAGAGTTCACGGCTGGAGACGTCACGCAGCGTGGCATCGATACCCATCGTCTCGGCGATCTCGAACACGGTCTTGCGGGTGATTCCGGGCAGGGCATTGCGAGAGGGCGAGGCCAGCTTGCCGTCCTTGACGACACAGACGTTGAAGCCGGGGCCCTCGGCGACGCAGTTGTCGGAGTCCAGAAGGATCGCGGTGCGCGCGCCTCGGTCCTTGGCCTCGAAGCTGGCGGCCGTCAAATCACCCCACTGGTAGTTCTTGATCGTCGGATCCACCGTGTTGCGGCCGGCACGCCGAACGTGGCGCGGCACGATCGCGGTGGTGCCGAAGATCTGCTCGTCCGGCGGGAAGGCCCACAGATAGGGGATGGCGTAGATGTACACCTGATGGGTGAGCTTCGACAAATCCTTCTCCCCCTTCTTCTTTCCGTACCCCCGGGTGACCGTCAGGTTGACGAACGACTCACGCAACTGCGACATCGAGACACACTTCTTGGTGATCTCGGCGAGTTCGTCCTTGCTCATCCCGGCATCGAGACGAAGCTTGCGGGCGCCGTCGAGCAGCCGGTCGATATGGTCGTCAAGTCGGAAGATGTTGCCGTGCCACACATGCGCGACGGTGTAGGTCACATCGGAGTGCCCGAAACCGGTGTCGAAGATCGAGATCCTGGCGTCCTCCGCGGGAATGAACTCGCCCTCGATCCACGCCACGCCACCCGCGAACGGGCTGGACGTGTCGAGTTCGTAGTCGCTGTACTGGATCACCGATCCCGGTGGCGTGTGTTCGCGGATGGCCGCGCCCGGTTCGACGGCGACCAGGTTGCTGGTGCCGGTGTCTGCGGTGGTGGTCATTGCATGAAATCCTTTTCTGGTAGCTGATTTTCAGTCGGAGTGGGTCTTGGCGTAGTTCTGCCCGGCATCACCGTTTCGAAGCCGTGCCCTGAGGCCGGTCGCCCACCAGATCGCGGCGACGACGACGATCCCGAGGAACACCCATTTGTTGCTGGCGAACTGTGGCAGGAACACCAGGTTGGCGGCGACCCCGAGGAACACCACCAGCGCGGTGATGTAGACCGGCAGCCGCCAGCGGCCCAGGTCGAATGTGCCGGGCTCCGGCGCCGGAATGGTGCCCCTGCGGTAACCGACGAGCAGTCCGATGGTCTGCAGGATGTAGACGAAGAAGAACAGCAACGAGGCGATCCCGAGAATGAAGTTGAAGGCCTTCTCGTTGACCAGGGCCGACAACAGCAACAGGGTCGACAGGCCGCCGAGGCAGAGGATCGAGTAGGTCGGCGTCTTGCGGGTCGGTGAGACGTGGCGCCAGATGTGTGAGAACGGCAGCATGTTGTCGCGGGCCATCGAGTAGGCCAGCCGGGTGGCGACCAGGATGTTGGCCAGCAGGCAGGCCAGGATGTTCGTCAGCGCCACGGCCACAATGATCTTGGTGACGACAGGCCCGGCCTGCTGGTTGATGATCTCCTCGATGGGCGCCGCGGAGTTGGCGGCAACGGCATCGGTATCGCGGATGGCCAGGACGAACACGATGTACATCGCCAACTCGATCACGATGGAGGCCACCAGGGCGTACATCATCGTGCGCGGCACCACGTGCCGGGCGTTCTTGGTCTCCTCGGCCACATCGGCGCCGGACTCGACGCCGATCAACCCGAAGAAGGGTCCCAGCGCCGCGGCCAACCAGGCGATCATGTAGGAGTCCTTGTCGCCGGATTCTCCGCCGGTGAACAGCACCGACAACGGCTGGTGGTTCTCGGGTGACGAGAACGCGATGATCGCGATCAGAGCGGTCGCACCGACGGTGACGACGAGTTCGAGGCTGACGCCGATGTTGTTGACCATTGTCGCGAACTTGACGCCGTAGATGTTGATCAGCACGCAGAGGAAGACGACGCCGATCGCGACCAGGATCTGCGCGGTCTGCGTCATCGCCCAGCCGAACAACCCGCCGAGATAGCCGGACAGGATGAAGCCGACGCCTGTCATGCCACAGACCCAGCCCATCAAGGCGATGAACCCGGTGAACCAGGCCAGGTCCGGACCGTTGATCCGGCTGATCCACTGATACGAGTAGCCGGCCAGCGGGAGCTTGGCGGTCAGGTCGGCGGCGATGAATGCCCACAGGGCGAACACTGCGCCGGCGAGCAGCAGCGTCCAGACGAACGGGGCTCCGGCCGAGAAGTAGCCGGCGCCGAAGCCGGTGAACACGGCGGTCGTGGCACTGATCGTCGCAAACCCGATCGCGAAGGACGCCCACGTCCCGACTGAGCGGTCGAGCTTCTGGACATACCCGAGTTCGGCGAGCTTCCTGTCTTCGGTGTTCAGCGCAGGCGGCGACGAATCGGTGGGTCGTGCGGGGGCATCGGTCATGGTCTCTCCAGGTCAGACGCAGGGGGCGAGCGTAACGACGGGATCAGAACGGGTTATCGAAGAACGACTGATGACAGGGAAGCCCCGTTTGGCGCCCACCGGAAGTTCGATGTTTTGATGTGCTCATAACCTGCGGTTATCACTGCCGGTCAGAAGCAGGTCGCCGGCGCGTCCCGGTGCCGACCGTCGCCGAAGTTCCAGTGCTCCTGCACGTACCGGACCAGCGCCTCGGCCTGCGGACTCAGGGCCGCCGGATTCCACGCGAGAGCCGTGTGGCTGGGCGGCCGATCTGTGATCGGCACGTAGACGATGCCCGGACGGTCGTAGAACCGGGCCACCGAGGACGTCGTGAAGCTGATGCCGAGCCCTCGGGCGATCGAGGTCGTCTCCGCTTCGTACGTCGCTGCTACAGCCGCGATGTTCGGGGGGCGGTTGCCACGGACATCCATCGCCAGCCAGTAATCGCGCCAGGTGCCCGCGGTCAGCGGCGCACACACGATGGGATCGTCGAGGAGTTCGGAAATGGCGACCTCGGTCCGTTCGGCCAACCCGTGATCCCGCGGCAGGCAGGCCATCCACGACTCGGAGTCCAGGATCAACATGCGGTGGCTGGGCAGATCGACCGGCGGACGGATCAGCGCGACCTCGGTCGACCCGTTGGCCAAACCTGCAGTGGGGTCGGCGAAGTCGAATTCGATGGGCTCGACCGTCACGTCGGGATAGGCGGATTCGAAATGACGGGCGACCCGGAACAACAGATCCGCGCCTGTGCCGATCAGGTAGCCGAGGCGCAACCGGCCCTGCCGGGTGCCGGACAGCGTGACGAGATTCTCGACGACGGCGTCCACCCCGGCCAAGGCCTGCTGCACCTGCGGCAGCCAGGCGGCGCCCAGATCGGTCAGTGCCACCTCGCGCGTGTTCCGGGTGAACAGCACAACACCGAACTGGTGCTCGAGTTGCTTGATCGCGGTCGACAGCGCCGGTTGGGTGATGAACAACATCTCCGCTGCACGCCGGTAGTTCAACTCCTCGCCGAGCGCGGCGAAGTATCGCAGCTGACGCAATGTCACATCACCGCTCGTGGTGCGCCTCCTCGCTGGTCGGGACCCCGTGAAGCGATGCTAGGCGCACCGGTAGCCTGAAGCACCGTGACTTCTGCATCTGGCGTCGGCGTGGCGACGATCGCGGCCGACGGAACGGTCCTCGATACCTGGTTCCCGGCACCCGAACTGATCGGGGACGGTCCGTCGGGCACGGCCCGGCTGTCGGTGGCCGAGGTGCCCGAGGAACTGGCCGCGCTGGCCGGGCGCGACGACGACCGCGACGTCGAGACCGTGCTGGTGCGGACCGTCATCGCGTCCCTGGCGGACAAGGCGGTCGACGCCTACGACGCCTACCTGCGGTTGCACCTGCTGTCGCACCGCCTGGTCGCACCGCACGGACTCAACGCCGACGGGCTGTTCGGTGTGCTCACCAACGTCGTGTGGACCAACCACGGCCCCTGCTCGATCGACGGCTTCGAGATCGTGCGCGCCCGGCTGCGCAGGCGCGGTCAGGTCACCGTCTACGGCGTCGACAAGTTCCCCCGGATGGTCGACTACGTGGTGCCCTCCGGCGTACGCGTCGCCGACGCCGATCGAGTCCGGCTGGGAGCGCACCTGGCATCGGGCACCACAGTGATGCACGAGGGCTTCGTCAACTTCAACGCCGGCACGCTGGGCAACTCCATGGTCGAGGGCCGCATCTCGGCGGGTGTCGTCGTCGACGACGGCTCCGACATCGGCGGTGGCGCGTCGATCATGGGCACGCTGTCCGGGGGCGGCACGCAGGTGATCTCCGTGGGCAAGCGGTGCCTGCTCGGCGCCAACGCCGGCCTGGGCATCTCCCTCGGCGACGACTGCGTCATCGAGGCGGGGCTTTACGTCACCGCGGGCACCAAGGTGCAGACAGGTGATGGTCAGACCGTCAAGGCGCGCGAGCTGTCCGGGGTGAACAACCTGCTGTTCCGCCGCAACTCGGTGACCGGGGCGGTCGAGGTCGTCAAGCGCGACGGCACCGGCATCACGCTCAACGAGGCCCTGCACGCCAACTAGCCCCGTGGCGCGAGCGCGCGCGTCTGCACAGTGGCGCGCCGCTACAGCTGGCATTCGGCGCACGCTCGCGGCCGACCAGAGTGCCCCGACTGCACTCACACCCGCTGGCGCTCAACCCAATCAGCGAGCCCGGCTGCGCTGGTCACATGGTCCATGGCCAACGCGACGGCGCCGTGGAGCGACCCGTCCTCGCCGTGCTGGGCATCTTCCACCGGCGGTGGAGAATCCTTCCGGAAAGCCATCAGGCCGTCACGGTAGGCCGCGTCGAAAACCTCGGCAGCCGTTGCCCGTAACGATGCGCCGACGCCGCCCAGCGTGACGATCTCCGGATCGTGGAGGTTCACCAGGCCGCCGATACCGCGGCCGAGCGACGACGCGACTGCGTCGAATGCCCGACGGGTCCCGGCGTCCTGCTCGCGGCCCAGCAGATCGTGCACGTACCCGACAGGGTCCGCAGGCGGGGGATCGCCTCTGTGCCGCGCCAGCGCTCGTCCGTCGACGGTGAGATCCCAACAGCCTCGAGCACCGCACGGGCACAGCAGCTCTGGGTCGCCGAACGGAATATGGCCGTACTCCCCCGCCGCGCCGTGGGCCCCGGCCAGCGGTTCTCCGTTGACGACAAGCGTCCCGCCGACACCCTGCGCGACGATCAGGTGCAGCGCCGTCGCCGCCGAACGGGCGGCGCCGGTGCGGGATTCGGCCAAGCCCGCGAGGGTGGCATCGTTTCCGAGTAGCAGACCGACCCCTGCGCGCCGTGGGATTCTCGAAGCCAGCACCGACAGATCGACGTCGCGCCAGCCTCTCGACGTGAACTGGACCAGCCTGTCGCCACTGATGGTCCCGGCTACCGAAACTGCTATTGCCCTGATTCGCTTGCTTTTTCGACGGTAAGCTGCGCCGATCGCGTGGGCCAGGGTCCCCAGCACACCGTCGAGGTCGTCGTCGGCGTAACCGGCTCGAGTGACCACCCGCGGCAGTCCGTCAATGCCGGCCCATGCCAGTTGCCAGTCCGCCGCGCGCAGGTCTGCTGCCAGGACCAGCGGCCCCTCCGCGTGGGCGCCCAGTACGGTCGTCGGCCTGCCGCGGCCGTGTGCCGGCGCGGGTGTCTCGTCGAGTAGTCGCGCCTGCCGCAGCCGAGCCACCAGTTCACTGCCGCTGCCACTGCCGATGCCGAGTCGCTGGGCAGCGGCCGCACGGGTGATGCCCGGCTCGGATCGCACCAGGCCGACGAGTTGGGCGGCGCCCGACCAGCGCACGTAGGTGGCCTGTGACGGGTCGGCGAACATCGTCGGTAGTATTGCACTTGATTAAACTCGCCGCACGAGTATATTCGAGTTCCATGACGCTGGCCGCCGAACCAGCTGCCCGACGCAGCCTTCGTCGCAGCCTCCCGGGGCTGTTGTCGCTCGCGCTGGCCTCGAGCCTTGCGGTCACCACCGAGATGCTGCCGGTGGGGCTGCTACCTCAGATCGGCGACGCCTTCGCGGTGCCCGACTCCGTCACCGGGCTCCTGGTCGGCCTCTACGCCGTCATGGTCGCCGCGCTCGCGGTGCCGCTGACGGTCGCCACCTCCCGGTTCTCCCGTAAACCCCTGCTGTTGACCACGGTGGCCGGCTACGCACTGAGCAACTTCCTCGTGGCGGCGGCGCCGGTGTTCGCGGTGCTCGCTGCGGGACGGGCGCTCGGCGGCGTGACGCACGCCCTGTTCTTCTCACTGGCCATCGGATACGCCCCACGGCTCGTGGCCCGGGCGCAGGCAGGGCGCGCCCTTGCTCTCGCCGGCGGTGGCGCCTCCGTCGGACTGGTTCTCGGCGTGCCTCTATTGACCTCGCTGGGCACCGCCGCGGGATGGCGAACGTCGTTCCTGGCTTTGGCCGCATTGTCGGTCGTCACGTTCGTCGTGGTCGGTCGGGCACTGCCCAAGGTGGACTACCACCCGACTGCGGGCGGATCGGCCCCGGGTGTCCGCCCTCGGCTGGTTGCCGTGACAACCTCGAACACGCTGGTGTTTCTCGGACAGTTCACCGTCTACACGTTCATCAGCACGCTGCTGCTCGGGAGCGGCGTTCGCCCCGTCTTCCTCGGACCCATCCTGCTCGGCTGTGGTGCCTGCGGGCTCCTCGGCCTGTGGTACGCCGGCCATGGCCTCGACCGGAACCCGAGACGAACCGCGGGTCTCGTATTGGGGCTGACCCTGGGAGCCGTCGTCGCGCTCGCCGGCACATGGCCCGGCCTGGTGGCCGTGCTCGTCGCGACTGCGGTGTGGAGCGGGGCTTTCGGGGGCGTGCCGTCGATCTACCAGACGTGCGCGGTGCGCATCCCCGCGGTCTCCCCTGAACGTGCCGGGGCATGGGTCAACGCGACGGCAAATGCCGGGATCGCCGGCGGGTCCGCCGTCGGCGCCGGCCTTCTCCAGACGACGGGCCCGTCGTCACTACCATGGGTAGGAGCGTCACTGATCGGCCTAGGATTGGCCGTGGCGATGTTGTCCCGCAGAGCATTCCCGGCGACGACGGGGTAGTCGTCAACCCGCGGCGTTGGGTCGCAGCGGCGGGCAGTTGCCGTTCACGTCGGCGGCGAGCTCGAAGTGCCAGATCTCGTTGTCGTAGATCTGACACAGCCCGAAGCGGCTGCCGTTGGCGATCAACCACATGTCGGCCTCGACCGGACCGATGTCGATCGCCTGTCCGGTGACGTGCTTGGACACCTCGGGCGTCGCGACGAACTCTGCGGCCGCGCCAACACTGCCGTAGCTGACCACCGCGTTGTCGAATAGCCTCTGCTGGAACCCTTTCGAGCGCCACCCGGAGGTGACCCAGAGCTGCACACCCTGAGCCTCCGCGGCACGGGCCGCTTCCTGTACGGCCTGCAACAGTGCCGGATCTAGTTGCGAGAGTATGGGATTCGATACATCGAACGGTGACAGCATGGTGCCGTCGGGTAGCCAGCCGCCGGTGGTGTCGACCGCAGCGGGTCCGATGTCGAAGGTGTCGCCGGGTGCTGGCGTCGGCGGTTCGGGAGCCGGCGGTTCGGGAGCCGGCGGTTCGGGAGCCGGGGGCACCAGAATGCTGGTCTGCACCAGAGCGACCTCGGGAGACTGCCCACACGCCGAGACCAGCAGGACACCGAACGCGCCGCCGATCGCCGCGAGCGCGCGCGACATGCCGGCGGGGCGCGGCGTGTCGTGTGCAGACACGCGCGCTCGCGGGGAAAGGGGAGTCACGGAGCGGCCAGGATGCAGAATTCGTTTCCCTCGGGATCGGCGAGGACCACCCAACTCTGGTCACCCTGCCCGACGTCGACATGCCGTGCGCCCAAGGCGATCGCCCGCGCGACCTCGGCATTCTGATCTTCGGGGACGAAGTCGAAGTGGATGCGGTTCTTGACCACCTTGCCGTCGGGTACCGCGAGGAACAGCCAGTCCGGACCCGCGCCGGCGGGGGCCCGCAGCGCCACGTCGCCGTCGTCGGTGAACTCCTGCGGCCAGCCCAACACCTGCGACCACCACGATGCCAGCGCATGGATGTCGGCGGCATCGATGCAGATCTCGGTGAACCTCAAACCCATTGCATCAGTTCCTTTTTGAGCACCTTACCCATGGCGTTGCGGGGCAGACCGTCCACCAGCCTGACCACACGTGGCCTTTTGTGCGCCGAGAGTTGCTGTGCCACGAACTCGATCAGCTCATCGGGCGCCGCGTCACCGACCACGAACGCGACGATGCGCTGACCGAGATCCTCGTCGGGGGCACCGACCACCGCGACTTCCCGCACGCCGGCATGCCCCAGCAGCACGGTCTCGATCTCCCCCGCGCCCACCCGGAAGCCACCGGTCTTGATCAGATCGACCGATTCCCGGCCCACGATCCGGTGCATCCCGTCCTGGTCGATGACGGCGACATCGCCGGTGTGGTACCACCCGTCGGCGCTGAGCACCTCCGCGGTGGCGTCCGGCCTGTTGAGGTAGCCGTCGAACATCGTGGGGCTCTTGACGTGAAGTCGTCCGATGGTTTCCCCGTCGTGTGGCACTTCGCCGCCGTCCTCGGCACCCAACCGCGTCTGGACGCCGACCAGCGGCAACCCGACCCAGCCCGGCCTGCGCTCCCCGGTCGCCAAGGTGCTCATCGTGATCAAGGCTTCGGTGCTGCCGTAGCGTTCGACGGGCTGATGTCCGCTCAGCGCGGCGAGCCCGTCGAAAACCGGTACAGGCAGCGGCGCACTGCCGGAGACGAGCAGCCGCGCCGAGGACAGCGCCCGCGCCGCGTCGCCGTCGTCGACGATCCGCGACCATACGGTCGGAACCCCGAACACCAACGATCCCCCGAGATCGGACACCGCGTGAGCGTAGGCCGCCGGGCTGGGTTTGCCGGTGTGCACGAAGCGGTTCCCGATGCGCAGCGACCCCAGCAGTCCCAGCACCAGACCGTGCACGTGGTACAGCGGCAGCCCGTGCACCAGGGTGTCGTCGGCAGTCCACTGCCACGCCGCGGCGAGCATGTCGATGTCGGCGGCGATCGCGCGACGGCTCATCACGACACCCTTGGGCAGCCCGGTGGTGCCGGAGGTGTAGACGATCAGCGCCGTGGCGTCAGGTGCCGGTTCGGCATACCGGTGCCAGGAGCGGGCGTGCAGCCGAACGGGGATGTGGCCGAGCCCCTCGGTGTCCTCGGGCCTGTCACCGAGCCAGGCCTGGGCACCGGAATCGGCGAGGATGTGACGCCGCTCGGCCACCCCGACGTCGGCGGGCACGGGCACCACGGGCACCCCGGCGATCAGACAGCCCGCGATGGCGAGCACGGTGGCAGGTGTGGGCGTGGCCAGCACCGCGATCCGGCTCGCGTGACCGACCCGTTCGGCGACCGAGGTCGCCGCACCGACCAGATCACTGCGGCTCAACGTCGTTCCGTCGATCCGCACCGCATCGTCAAGATCCGCACCGGCGGCCACGGCCGCGGGGTTCAAGGAGGCCAGCAGCACGGAAACTGAGGCTACTCCCCATACTGAGGCGGTGGATTCGATCCAGACCGTGGGGTCGCGCGAGGTGTACCGGAACAATTGGCTGACCCTGAGAGAGGATGACATCCGCAGGCCCGACGGCAGCGCCGGGATCTACGCGGTCGTCGACAAGCCGGCCTACGCGCTGGTGATTCCCCGGGACACCGACCGGTTCCACCTCGTCGAACAGTTCCGCTACCCCCTGGGCCTGCGGCGCTGGGAGTTTCCACAGGGCACCGCACCCGGTCGGGCCGACATCGATCCGGCCGAACTCGCCGCGCGCGAACTCCGGGAAGAGACCGGATTGCGTGCTGCGACGATGACCGAACTCGGGCTGCTCGACGTCGCCCCCGGAATGAGCAGCCAGCGCGGGCGGGTCTTCCTCGCCACCGGGATCACCGAAGGTCCCCATGAGCGCGAGCACGAGGAACAGGACATGCGCAGCGCGTGGTTCACCCGCGCCGAAGTCGAGGCGATGATGCGCGACGGCGTCATCACCGACGCTCAGTCGCTCGCCGCGTGGACGTTGCTGTTGCTCTCCGCAGGCTGACACCGAGCACCGTTCCGCACGAACGTGATTCGTTCGTCGGCTCCGAGACCAACCCGTGATCCAACTGTGCCCCAACCCGCCGTGTCGGTCAGGCACGTTGACTGTCAGGACAATTAGGTTTCAACTGCCACACTCAGACCATCGTGAGGAATCCATGTCTGCCCGACGGGCGCGCACTGCACTCACCACCGCGACTCTTGTTGCGGCCGCGGGGATTTGCACCGTAGCCACGGCGCAGGCAGCACCCGCGGAGTGGATCGGGCGTTACACCATGGTGACCTTCGCGTCGGACAAGATCGGTACCAGCATCGCCGCCCGCCAGCCGGAACCCGATTTCAGCGGGCAGTACACGTTCAGCACGTCCTGTGCGGGTACCTGCGTGGCCACCGCGGCCGACGGCCCGGCACCGAGCAACCCCACCGTCCCGCAGCCGAGTCGCTACACGTGGGACGGCAAGCAGTGGGTGTTCAACTACAACTGGCAGTGGGAGTGCTTCCGGGGCGACGACGTGCCGCGCGAGTACGCCTCGGCCCGTTCGCTGGTGTTCTATGCGCCCACGCTGGACGGGTCGATGTACGGAACCTGGCGCACCGAGATCCTCGAGGGCGTGTGCAAGGGCAGCATCGTCATGCCCGTCGCGGCGTACCCGACGTAACCCCCCGGTCACAGACAGGGAAAACTCCCGAAACCAACGGCTCCGAAAATTGGACCTTCGGCCCGGTCGCCATGTGGCGTGGGCACCGCAGAGGCGGGGAGCTGAGTTTCAGATGGCGACATTGACCAAGATCCTGACCCAGGGCAGAACCGGCACGAGACCGGTCGACGAGGTTCCACCGCTGAAACGGCTGCTGCCGCTTGGTATCCAGCATGTGTTGGCCATGTACGCGGGCGCGGTGGCGGTCCCGCTGATCGTCGGCGGCGCCATGGTGAGCGCGGGGCAGTTGGAGCAATCCGACATCGTCCACCTGATCATGGCCGACCTGTTCGTGGCCGGCATCGCGACCATCATCCAGGCCGTCGGGTTCTGGCGGTTCGGTGTGCGACTGCCGCTGATGCAGGGCGTGACGTTCGCCGCGGTGGGGCCGATGATCACCATCGGCCTGAACCACGGCGTGACCACGATCTACGGTTCGGTGATCGCCTGCGGGCTGTTCATGATGGTGCTCGCCCCGGTGTTCGGCAAGCTGATCCGCTTCTTCCCGCCCCTGGTCACCGGCACGATCATCCTGATCATCGGGGTGTCGCTGATGCGGGTGGCCGCCGGGTGGTTCGGCGGCGGCACCGCCACCGGCGCGGACTTCGGTTCACCCGCGGCGATCGGCATGGGCTTCTTCACCCTCGCCACGATTCTTGTCATCGAGAGGTTCGCGCCCGAGAGCCTGCGCCGGGTGTCGATCCTGCTGGGACTGCTCATCGGAACGATCGTGGCGATTCCGTTCGGCATGACCAACTGGAGCCACATGGGTGACTACAGCTGGATCGGCATCGTCACGCCGTTCCAGTTCGGGTTGCCGACCTTCGAGATCAGCTCGATCATCGCGCTGCTCATCGTCGGGATCGTGATCATGACCGAGACGACCGGCGACATCGTGGCGGTCGGCGAGATCGTCGACGAGAAGATCACCCCGCAGAAGCTGGCCGACGGATTGCGCGCAGACGGACTGGGCACCGTCATCGGCGGGGTGTTCAACACCTTTCCCTACACGGCGTTCGCCCAGAATGTCGGGCTCGTCGCGATCACCGGGGTCCGCACCCGCCACGTCGCGACCGTCGCCGGCATCATCCTGGTGCTCCTCGGTCTGCTGCCCAAGATGGCCGCGGTGGTGGAGGGCATCCCGCTGCCGGTGCTCGGTGGCGCCGGCGTGGCGCTCTTCGGCATGGTCGCGGCCAGCGGCATCCGCACGCTGACCAAGGTCAAGTTCACCAACACCAACATCCTGGTCGTGGCGATCTCGGTCGGTGTGGCGATGCTGACCGAGGCCAAGCTGTACTACACCGACCGGTCGCTGTCGGATTCACCGGTGAATGTGGCGCTGGACCTGTACCACCAGTTCCCCGACTGGTTCCAGACGATCTTCCACTCCGGCATCTCGGCCGGCGCGATCACCGCCATCCTGCTGAACCTGTTGTTGAACAGTCGAATCGACGACGAGCAGCTGGGCGACCTGGCCGCCCACGACGCGCCCCGCGGAGCGCTGCCCGACCCGCTGGATGCCCTGCGGGCCGCCGATCCGTCGACCTCCCCCGAGGAATTGGAGGCCCTGGCCCGTAAGCGGCCCGAGTTGCACACGATCATCGTCACCAATCCGTCGACGTATGTGACGACGTGCGACTGGATCAAGGAGCAGGGCAACCCGCAGGTCGACCAGGTGTATCAGAAGTGGGACGAAGTGACCGAGGGCAGATTCTCGAAGCGCAACCGGGAGTAGGACACAAGGACTCATCGAGACTGCAGCCAGGGCGGAAATGTTCGAGAGAACCGCGCCATGAGCGCAGTCTCAACGCCGTTGGCTCAACGAAGTTGGCTCAGTGCGTTGGCTCAGCGGCGTTCGGCCAGCGCCCGCAGGAAGAACGTGAGGTTGGCCGGACGCTCGGCTAGCCGCCGGACGAAGTAGCCGTACCACTGGGTTCCGAAGGGCACGTAGACGCGCACGTGATTGCCCTCCTCGGCAAGCCGGCGCTGCTCGGCGTCGCGGATACCGTAGAGCATCTGGTACTCGAAATCGTCGACGCCGCGGCCGTTCTCGCGAACCATGCCCGGTACGGCGGCGATGATCTCGGGGTCGTGGGACGCCACCATCGGATAGCCGCTGCCGGCCATCAGCACCCCCAGACACCGCAGGTAGGAATCGGTGACCGCCTCACGGTCCCGGTAGGCGACCGACGCCGGCTCGTCGTAAGCGCCTTTGCACAACCGGATCCGGGCGCCGCCGGCGAACTCGACACAGTCGGCCTGAGTGCGTTTGAGGTAGGCCTGCAGCACCGTGCCCACCCACTGGAAGTCGGTGCGTAGTTCGCGCACGATCGACAGCGTCGAGTCGGTGGTGGTGTGGTCTTCGGCGTCGACGGTCACCCAGATCCCCGACTGTTGGGCCCGTTCGCAGATCGCTCGCGCATTCTCCAGCGCGATCTTCTCGCCGTCGCGTGGCAGCGCCTGGCCCAGTGCGGACAGCTTGAGCGACACCTCCAGTGGCCGGACATCCTCGCGCGCTTCGCCACGGCCCGACAGGGCTTCCAACAGCTGCAGGTACGCCTCGACGGTGGCCTCGGCCGTATCGGCGTCGGTGACGTCCTCACCGAGGTAGTCGATCGACACCAGACGGCGGGAAACCCTCAGCGGCTCCACTGAATTCATCACCTCGGTGATGCTCTCCCCGGGGACGAACCGATGGACGACGTCGCGGGTCATCGGTAGTCGCTCGGCGGTCCGGCGCAGACCGTCGCGGTCGCCCGCAGCGAGGATCACCGGACGGGCGAATCGCTCGAACATGCCCATGGTCACGACTCCATGTGAGGGTAGCCGTGATGGGTCGGTGGCACGAACGACTCCTTGATCGACCGGGCCGAGGTCCAGCGCAGCAGGTTCTGCGCGGAACCGGCCTTGTCGTTGGTGCCCGACGCGCGCGAACCGCCGAACGGCTGTTGTCCCACCACCGCGCCGGTCGGCTTGTCGTTGACGTAGAAGTTGCCTGCTGCGTGCCGAAGTCGTTGGGCGGCGTGCAGCACCGCGGCGCGGTCGTCGGCGATCACCGCACCGGTCAGGGCGTATCGGGCCCCGGCGTCGACGACGTCGAGAATCCGCTCGTAGTCCGCGTCGGGGTAGACGTGCACCGCCAGGATGGGACCGAAGTACTCGGTCGAGAACGCCTCGTCGGTCGGATCGTCGGACAGCAACACTGTGGGCCTGACGAAATAGCCTTCGCTGTCGTCGTATTCACCACCGGCTGCGATCGTCACATTCGCCGCGCTCTTCGCTCGCTCGATGGCGTTGACGTTCTTGGCGAATGCCCGCTCGTCGATCAGTGCTCCGCCGTAGTTGGCGAGATCGGTGACGTCGCCGAACCGCAGCGCGTCGGTGGCGCCGAGGAAGTCGTCGCCCATCTGCTGCCACACCGAGCGCGGGATGAACGCCCGCGACGCGGCCGAACACTTCTGCCCCTGATAGTCGAACGCGCCGCGAATCAGGGCTGTGCGCAACACCTCTGGTCGGGCCGACGCATGAGCGACGACGAAGTCCTTGCCGCCGGTCTCGCCAACCAGTCGGGGGTAGGTGTCGTAGCGGTCGATGTGGGTGCCGACCTCGCGCCACAGATGCTGGAAGGTCGCGGTCGAACCGGTGAAGTGGATACCGGCCAGCCTGCTGTCGGCCAGCACCACGTCCGAGACGGCCTTCCCGTCCCCGGTCAGCAGGTTGATCACCCCGGCGGGCAAGCCGGCCGCCTCGAGCAACTGCATCGTCAGGTACGCCGCGAAGGTCTGCGTGGGTGACGGTTTCCACACCACGGTGTTGCCCATCAGCGCCGGCGCGGTGGGCAGGTTCCCGGCGATGGCGGTGAAGTTGAAGGGTGTGATCGCGTAGACGAAGCCCTCCAGAGGGCGGTAGTCGGTGCGATTCCACACCCCTCGCGAGCTGACCGGCTGCTGGGCGAGGATCTGGCGGGCGAACGCGACGTTGAAGCGCCAGAAGTCGATGAGTTCGCACGGCGAGTCGATCTCGGCCTGATACGCGGTCTTGGACTGCCCCAGCATCGTGGCGGCCGCGATGCGCTCCCGCCACGGCCCCGCCAACAGGTCGGCAGCTCGTAGGAACACCGCGGCGCGTTCGTCGAACGGCGTGGCCTCCCACTGAGCCTTGGCTGCCACGGCCGCCTCGACGGCAGCGGCGGCGTCGGCGTGGTCGGCGTTGGTCAGGGTGCCCAGCGTCGCCGAATGTCGGTGCGGCTGAACCACGTCGACTCGGGCACCGGCGCCCATCCGGTGCTCGCCACCGATGACGTGGGGCAGGTCGATCGGGTTCGCCGCGAGACTGCTCAGCGCGTCGGCGAGGCGGGTGCGTTCCGGTGATCCCGGCGCGTATTCGTGGATCGGTTCGTTCAGCGGCAGGGGTACGTCGGTGATGGCGTCCATGCAGCAACGATCCCTGCTTCGGCACCGATATCCGATAGTCGATCGGACAAGTCCTGGCACACTGGGTAGTCGAATCGGACAAAGGAGCGACGATGGCGTCCACGCCGGGCGGTCTCGGGTTCGGGCAGTTGCTTCTCGCACTGGACCGCACGATGGTCACGCTGGTGGAGGCGCCGCGTGGGCTGGACATGCCGGTGAGTTCGGTGGCGCTCGTGGATGCCGACGACGTCCGGTTGGGCCTGTCGGTCGGCCCCGGTTCGGCTGATCTGTTCTTCCTGCTCGGGGCGTCCGACGTCGAGGCGGTGGGCTGGCTCGAACACCACGCGGGCCGGCCCGTCGCGATCTTCGTCAAGGAACCCACCCCCACTGCGGTGGCCCGGGCGGTCGCGCTGGGCACTGCCGTCGTCGCCGTCGAACCCAGGGCCCGCTGGGAGCACCTGTACCGCCTGGTGAACTACGCCCTGGACCATCACGGCGACCGCAACGACCCCGACCGCGAGTCCGGCACCGATCTGTTCGGCCTGGCGCAGTCGATCGCCGACCGCACGCGCGGCATGATCTGCATCGAGGACGCCGACAGCCACATGCTGGCCTACTCCGCCTCCAGCGAGGAAGCCGACGAGTTGAGGCGGCTGACCATCCTGGGCCGCACGGGACCGGCAGAGCATCTGGAGTGGATCGGGCAATGGGGGATCTTCGATGCGCTGCGGTCGGGCACCGAGGTGGTCCGCGTCGCCGAGCGCCCCGAGTTGGGCCTGCGGCCCCGGCTGGCCGTCGGCGTGCATCTGCCCCGCACCGATGGCCGCCCCACCCCGCGGTTCGCCGGAACCATCTGGCTCCAGCAGGGGTCGTCACCGCTGAGCGAGGACGCCGAGCAGATCCTGCGCGGCGGGGCGGTGTTGGCGGCCCGGATCATGTCCCGACTGGCCGCCGTGCCGTCACAGCACGCCGCCCGCGTGCAACAGATGCTCGGCCTGACAGGCGCAGACACCGAGGACGTCGTCGCCCTGGCCCGAGAGCTCGGCATTCCCGCCGACGCCCGCGCCGCCCTCGTCGGCTTCCGGGCGCACGACGGAGTCGTTCCGCCTGATGTGATCGCGTTGAGCGCCAGCGCTTTTCGGGCCGACGCCCAGATCGCCTCAGGTGGTGACCGCGTCTATGTGCTGCTGCCGAAGATCACCGCCGCGGCGACGGTCACGTCGTGGGCCCGCGGCGTGGTCGCCGCACTGGGCCGCGAACTCGGCCTCGACGTCCGCGCCGTGACGGCCGCACCGTTGACCGGACTCGCCGGCGCGGCCGCCGTACGCACGGAGGTCGACCGGGTGTTCGACAGCGCGGCCCGGCACCCCTCTGCGATCGGCCAGGTCACCTCCCTGGACGAGGCCCGCACCACGGTGCTGCTCGACGAGATCGTGTCCCACGTCGCGGCCGAACCCCGGTTGGTGGATCCGCGGGTGCGTGAGCTGTGTGAGCACGAGCCCATGCTGGCGACGACGCTGCGGGCCTACCTCGACGGTTTCGGTGACGTGGCCACCATCGCCGGGCAGCTACACGTGCACCCCAATACCGTGCGCTACCGCATCCGCCGGATCGAGAAGCTGCTGTCGACGTCGTTGGCCGACCCCGACGAGCGCCTGGTTCTCGCTCTGGGACTGCGCGCCAACGAGCTTGCCTGAGCGGATCGAGCGGACGCAGCGACCGCGGGGGTGCTTCAGCGCGCCGGATCCGCCAGGCGTTGCACGGCCGCAGCGATGCGTTCGTCGGTGGCCGTCAAGGCCACCCGCACATGGCGGGTGCCCCGCGGCCCGTAGAACTCGCCGGGCGCTACCAGCATCCCGCGCTGGGCCAGCCAGGCGACGGTGTCGCGGCACGGTTCGTCGCGGGTCGCCCACAGATATAGCCCGGCCTCGGAGTGGTCGACGGTGAAACCGGCAGACCGCAGCGCCGGCAGCAGGGCGTCGCGCCGGTGCGCATATCGCTCGCGCTGCACCTTTTCGTGGGCGTCGTCGTCCAGCGCGGCGACCATCGCCCCCTGCACCGGCGTCGGCACCATCATCCCGGCGTGCTTGCGCACCGCCAGCAGTTCGGCGACGACGGCGGGATCGCCGGCGACGAACCCCGCGCGGTATCCGGCCAGCGACGAGGTCTTCGACAGCGAATGCACGGCCAGCAACCCGGTGTGGTCACCGTCGCAGACGTCCGGGTGAAGCACCGATACCGGCGCCGCATCCCAGCCGAGCCCGAGGTAGCACTCGTCGGAGGCGACCAGCGCTCCGCGTTCGCGAGCCCATTGGACGACTTTGCGAAGGTGATCAACACCCAGAACCTTGCCGGTCGGATTGCTCGGCGAGTTGAGGTAGATCAGGGCAGGCTGTTGCGGGCCGAGCTGGAGAAGCGAGTCGGCCCGCTCCACCATCGTCTCCGCCAGCAAAGCGCCCACCTCATAGGTGGGGTAGGCGAGCTCCGGGACGACAACGGTGTCGGCGGGACCCAGACCCATCAGTGTCGGCAGCCACGCGATCAGTTCCTTGGTGCCGATCACCGGTAGCACAGCATTCTCGGACAGCCCGGTGATGCCGTATCGACGCGCCAGCGCCTTGACGGCGGCCTCCCGCAGCGCTGGCGTGCCTGCGGTGGTCGGGTAACCCGGAGCGGCGCTGGCGGCCGCCAGCGCGTCCCGGATCACCGGGGCCACCGGGTCGACCGGCGTTCCTACCGAAAGGTCGACGATGCCGTCGGGGTGGGACCGTGCCAGCGCCGTGACATCGGCCAGAGTGTCCCAGGGGAACACCGGCAGCGACGACGAGACGCGCAGGCGGTGGTAAGCGCGAGACGTCGCTCAGTCCTCACCCTGCGGAGGCATGTCCTTGACCGGCTGCGGGTCGTTGTCGGTCTGGCCGACCTTCGATGCGCCGCCGGGCGATCCGAGCTCGGCGAAGAAGTCCGCGTTGTACTGCGTGTAGACGTTCCACTGGTCGGGGACGTCGTCCTCGTAGTAGATCGCCTCCACCGGGCAGACCGGTTCGCAGGCACCACAGTCGACGCACTCGTCGGGGTGGATATACAGCATGCGTGCACCCTCGTAGATGCAGTCGACAGGGCATTCCTCGATGCACGCCTTGTCTTTCACGTCGACGCAGGGTTCGGCGATCGTGTACGTCACGAAGGTCTCCTCAAGTCCTCTCGAACAACCGGTGTGGGCTGCTGTCTCAGGCACGGCACAGCTGGCGACCGCGACCAGCCTCAGCAAGTATCCCTGCTGGATGTCGGACGGGTTTCTCAGTGTGCCCTAACTCGCGCGCAGGCCCGGTTAGGGGTTGCGCGTGGTTACAGATACTAAACGTCCCACAGAGAAGTCGCCTAGTACCACACGCCTATGCGCCTGAGTGCAGTGCAACTAGTTGCATAGTGGTCGATGTCCGGCTTACTGTGCGCCGGTGGCACTTCCACACGCGATCCTGGTCTCGCTCTGCGAGCAGTCGAGTTCGGGCTATGACCTCGCCCGCCGTTTCGACCGCTCGATCGGCTACTTCTGGGCGGCCACCCATCAGCAGATCTACCGCACTCTGCGCACGATGGAGGACGACGGCTGGGTGCACGTCACCGAGATCGCCCAGCACGGCCGACCGGACAAGAAGGTCTACACCGCTTCGGCGGCCGGCCGCGCCGAACTGGCCCGCTGGATCGCCGCCCCCCTGGTCGGCCGGGGCGGATCGGTCGCCGACAGCCGAACACGTGACCTCGCGGTGAAGATCCGCGGGGCTGCACACGGCGACACCGGCGCCCTGCGCGCGCAGGTCGTCTCGCTGCGTTCCGAACGCGCCGAGTTGCTCGACGTCTACCGGGAATTCGAGAAGAGCCAGTTCCCGGATCCGAGCATCGTGCGGGGTACCGACCTTCACCAGTACCTGGTGCTTCGCGGCGGCATCCGCGCCGAGGAGAGCGCGATCGAGTGGCTCGACGAAGTGGCTACCGCCCTGGAAGGTCCCGCATGACCCACCCCTACCCAAACCTGTTGTCGCCGTTAGATCTCGGTTTCACCACGCTACGCAATCGGGTGGTGATGGGTTCGATGCACACCGGCCTCGAGGACCGCGCCCGTGACACCGGTCGACTGGCGGAATACTTCGCCGAACGCGCCCGGGGCGGTGTCGGACTGATCATCACCGGCGGTTACGCGCCGAACCGCACCGGTTGGCTGCTGCCGTTCGCTGCGCAGATGGTGTCGGGTTCGGACGCCCGCAGACACCGCCGAATCACCGGCGGCGTGCACGATGCCGGGGGCAAGATCCTTCTGCAGATACTGCATGCGGGCCGTTATGCGTTCCACCCGTTCTCGGTCAGCGCCTCGTCGATCAAGGCCCCCACCAACCCCTTCCGGCCGCGAGCACTGCGCGACGTCACGGGCACGATCGACGACTTCGTCCGCAGCGCGGTCCTCGCCCGCGAGGCGGGTTACGACGGCGTCGAGATCATGGGCAGCGAAGGCTATCTGCTCAACCAGTTCCTGGCGCCGCGCACGAACAGGCGGACCGACGCGTGGGGTGGCTCACCCGGGAGGCGCAGGCGGATGCCCGTGGAGATCGTGCGCCGCATCCGCGAGGCCGTCGGCCGCGACTTCATCATCTGCTACCGCCTGTCGATGGCCGACTACGTCGAGGACGGCCAGAGTTGGGACGAGATCGTCGCGCTGGCAACCGAAGTCGAAGCAGCCGGGGCGACGATCATCAACACCGGGATCGGCTGGCACGAGGCGCGGATCCCGACCATCGTGACCTCGGTGCCCAACAGCGCCTTCGTCGACATCAGCAACGCGGTCGCGCAGTACGTCGACATCCCGGTGATGGCGTCCAACCGGATCAACATGCCCCAGTCCGCCGAGCAGATCCTCGCCGACACCGACGTCAGCTTGATCTCGATGGCCCGACCGCTGCTGGCCGACCCCGACTGGGTGCACAAGGCGAGCGCGGATGCCGCTGACGAGATCAACACCTGCATCGCGTGCAACCAGGCCTGCCTGGACCACGTGTTCGTCCACAAGACCGTGTCGTGCCTGCTCAACCCGCGCGCGGGCCACGAGACGACGCTGACCCTCGGCCCGACCCGGCACACTCGACGGGTCGCGGTCGTCGGCGCCGGGCCCGCCGGACTGGCCACCGCCGTCACCGCTGCGCAGCGGGGACACCGGGTCACGCTGTTCGAGTCTCGACCCGAGATCGGGGGGCAATTCGATTTGGCCCGAAGGATTCCCGGCAAGGAGGAGTTCAGCGAGACCATCCGCTACTTCACCCGCATGCTCGACAAGCACGGCGTCGATGTGCGGCTCAACACCCGCGCCGACGTCGACGCGCTGGCCGGCTTCGACGACATCGTGTTGGCGACCGGCGTGGCACCGCGGATGCCCGACATCCCCGGTATCGACCACCCGATCGTGCTGTCCTATGCCGAGGCGATCACCGGCACACCCGTCGGCAAGAGCGTCGCGGTCGTGGGCGCGGGCGGCATCGGATTTGATGTCAGCGAGTTCCTGACCACCGATCACTCCCCCACCCTGAACCTCAAGGAGTGGAAGGCCGAGTGGGGCGTGGCCGATCCGCAAGAAGCCCGTGGTGCGTTGACGACACCGCTGCCCGCACCCGCGGCACGGGAGGTCTACCTGCTGCAACGCACCAAGGGCCCGCAGGGCCGCAACCTGGGCAAGACGACCGGCTGGGTGCATCGGGCCTCGTTGCGGGCCAAGGGTGTTCACCAACTCTCCGGCGTCAACTACGAGCGCATCGACGGCGCGGGGCTGCACATCAGCTTCGGCTCGGACCACTCCGACCCTCGACTGCTGGCGGTCGACAGCGTCGTCATCTGCGCAGGCCAGGAGCCGGTGCGTGACCTGGAGGACAGCCTGCTGGCACGCGGCATCACCCCGCACATCATCGGCGGTGCCGCCGTCGCTGCCGAGCTGGACGCCAAGCGGGCCATTCGTCAGGGCACGGAGCTGGCCGCCCGGCTGTAGCCCCGCTGTCCCGCAAGGGAGCGTTGTTTCGCGAGCGCGCATGTCTGCACGCGACACGCCGCGGCAGATTGGCATTTCGCGCGCGCTCGCGGGCTACGAGAGATCGGAGCCCGTCACCTGCGCCACCCGCAGGTGGGGCACATCGCCGGGATCGCCGGGGCGGTCCGGGAAGTCGAACAGCCCGAGAATCAGCATCATCGGGTAGTCGGGCGCCTGGTCGGCGGTGCGGGTCGTAACCCCGTCGATGGTGAACTCGACCGATCCCCGCCGCCAGCGGACGGCATAGGTGTGCGACTCTTCGATGTCGATCTCGCGCGGGTCGGCCGAGAAATCTTCGCGCAGTGCAGGATCACGGAACCGGTGGATACCCTGGCCCACCGAGGCGCGACCGTCGACGATCGAGTCGCCGAACACCTCCATAAGACAGATCTCGCCGCACCGCTCGGGTTCGTCCTC
Source organism: Mycobacterium sp. DL (assembly GCF_039729195.1). NCBI lineage: Bacteria > Bacillati > Actinomycetota > Actinomycetes > Mycobacteriales > Mycobacteriaceae > Mycobacterium > Mycobacterium sp. DL. The sequence goes on along the minus strand of NZ_CP155796.1, from coordinate 5,111,192 downwards.
GAGGCCGACCATCCACGCCGAGCACATCGAGCGTGGAGTCAGGTGCGCCGAACAGGTGACGGAGATGCTGCCGAAGTGCGGGACAAAACCGAGGACAGTGGGTTGCGCCTCACGCACCACCAACCCCTCGCGGAACGGTTGCGGCGCGTCGGTGGAGCCGACGGGGCCAGATCGGTTGGCGCTGTGGATGGCGGACACCCGCAGAGGCCCGTCGTGCAGGTCGGGGCACCACAGGGGCTGTGACGGTGGAATCGACAGGTCGAGGCCGCCAGGTCCGGTCTCGTACGTCGCCGCGGCTGCGGTTCGGGAACTCCACGCCGGCAGGTAGGACGCCGTCCAGATCGTGGGGTCGAGACGGGTGAATCGCTCGTCGAGTTCCGCGCTGTTCACGCGGGAAGACTACCCGGGAATGAATTCGGACCATGGTCCGTTTAGCCGGAGGTACCCCGTCGGAGGACCCGACGCCCGTCCACGAAAAGAGACATCCCATGACCACCGCCACCAGCCAACTGTCCACCGGCACCTGGGCCATCGACCCCGTGCACTCCTCGGTCGGCTTCTCGGTACGCCACCTCGTCGTCAGCAAGGTCCGAGGCGAGTTCGAGACCTTCAGCGGCGCGATCACCATCGCCGAGGACGGCACGCCGTCGGTGCAGGCCGAGGTTTCCGTCGAGTCGATCAACACCCGCAACGAGCAGCGCGACGGGCATCTCAAGTCCACGGACTTCTTCGACGCCGAGAAGTACCCGCTGGCGACTTTCACCTCCACCGCGGTCCGCGCAGACGGCGACGGCTACGCCGTCGACGGCGACTTCACCCTCAAGGGCATCACCCGGCCCGTGACCTTGAACCTGGAGTTCAACGGCGTCAACCCCGGCATGGGCCACGGTGAGGTCGCCGGCTTCGAGGCCTCGGTCGTGCTCAATCGCAAGGACTTCGGCATCACCCTCGACATGCCGCTGGAGACCGGTGGTTCGGTCGTCGGCGACAAGGTGACCATCACGCTGGAGATCGAGGCGCTCAAGCAGGCCTGACGGCCTCCGGGAAGCCACTGCGGCGCTGGGCCGCAGTGGCTTTCACCGTGGGACGCTCAGGTCACCGGCCCCGGGGCCTCTGAGATCGGGTGGCTGATCTCGCCGATCTGGTCGATGGCCAACGTCAGCCGGTCCCCCGGCCGCAGCCACCGGCCGGTCTCCATGCCGCTGCCGCCGGGAAGGGTTCCGGTGGCAAAAAGCTCACCCGGATAGAGCATTTCGCTGCGGGATGCGTGGGCAAGCACCTCCCCGAGCGACCACTGCATACCGCTACTGAACACGGTGCTGATGGTCGTCCCGTTGATCGCGACGGATCCGCTGAGATCATCGATGCGGGGCAGGATCTCGTCGGCGCTCACCGCGATCACCGACATCGACGACAAAAAATGCTTGGCCTTCTGCGGCCCGAAGCCGGTCGCCATCTCCCTGCGCTGGACATCGCGGGCACTGAAGTCGTTGACCACCACGAACGCGCCGATCGCGTCGAGCGCGTCCCGCGGGCTCGCGTCGAACAGTGGGGCTTTGAGCACAAAGCCGATCTCCAGTTCGAAGTCCAGCGCCGAGGAGTACGACGGGATCGCGACCGGACTGCCACTGGGCACGAAGTTCAAATGGTTGGACATGTAGTAGACGGGTTGCCGGTAGAACAGCGCCTTGGGTTTGAACAGCGGGAACGGTTTGCGCGTCAGCTTCTCGACGGCCGCGGTCGCGCGGAACTGCCCGGGGTGGAACCGCTTGACCAGCCCGCGTGCCGCGTCGATCGCGTGTCGTTCGTAGAGCAGGAAATCGCGGAACGAGACGGGCTGGAACGGGAGCACGTGTCCGGCCGCGTCCAGGTGGCGCATAGCGGCCGCGAGTTCCCAATCCCCGTCGAACACCGCACCGCCCAGTGCTGACCGATCCTGCGTCGGCGCCCACGACCCGTCGGATGCCAGCGCCTGCAGTTCCAGGACACCGTCGGTGACAATCCGTCGAAGCTTCACACCGTCAGTCCTACCAGCCTCGCCGACGAGCAAAGAGGTCCGGGTCGACGCCCGCGAGCGCGCGCAGAATGCCAGCAGTTACGGCGTGTCGGCGTACAGACATGCGCGCTCGCGGGGCAAAGCCTAGGCGGCCAGCGGGGTGTAGGTGGTGGTGCGCTGCCGCGCGGGACGGCCGATACCGGCAGCGATACCGACCAGATCCTCGACGCTCTTGTACGAGCCGAACTCCGAACCCGCCATTCTGGAGATGGTCTCCTCCATCAGGGTGCCGCCGAGATCGTTTGCGCCGCCGCTGAGCATCACCTGGGTGCGCTCGATACCGAGCTTCACCCAACTGGTCTGGATGTTGGAGATCCGGCCGTGCAACATGATTCGTGCCAGCGCGTGCACTGCGCGATTGTCCCGGTGCGTCGGCCCCGGCCGGGCCCCGCCCGCCAGGTACAGCGGTGAGGACTGATGGACGAACGGCAACGGCACGAACTCGGTGAATCCGCCTGTCCGATCCTGGATTCCGCGCAGCACCCGGAGGTGTCCCACCCAGTGCTTGGGTGTATCGACGTGGCCGTACATCATCGTCGAACTCGACCGCAGCCCGACCTCGTGGGCGGTGGTGACCACGTCGATCCACGCCGAGGTCGGCAGCTTGCCCTTGGTCAGGATCCAGCGCACCTCGTCGTCGAGGATCTCCGCCGCGGTGCCCGGAATCGAGCCCAACCCGGCTTCCCGCAGCGAAATCAGCCATTCGCGAATACTCAAGCCGCTCTTGGTGACTCCGTTGGAGATCTCCATCGGGCTGAACGCGTGCACGTGCATCGACGGCACCCGCGCCTTGACCGCACGGACCAGGTCCGCGTAGCCGGTGACCGGCAGTTCGGGGTCGATGCCGCCCTGCATGCAGACCTCGGTCGCCCCGGCGACGTGCGCCTGCCATGCCCGCTCGGCGACCTCACCGGTCGACAGCGAGAAGGCGTCGGCGTCACCTTTGCGCTGGGCGAAAGCGCAGAAGCGGCACCCGGTGTAGCAGATGTTGGTGAAGTTGATGTTGCGGTTGACCACAAACGTCACGTCGTCGCCGACGACGTCGCGCCGCAGTGAATCAGCCAGTGCGGCAACCGCATCCATTGCCGGCCCTTCAGCGGTGGCCAGCGCGAGATACTCGTCGTCGCTGCATCCGGCGGGATCGCGTTCGGCTGACCGCAACGCGGCCAGCACGTCGGTGCCCAGACGCTCGGGGGCGCGCGCGGCAAGCTCGTGCACCTTCTCCCGGATGGACTCCCAGTCGCCGAACGCGCTGCCGAGATCGCTGCGGGTCTCGGTGAGCCGGCCCTGCGCGTCGATCGCCGAGTGCAGGTCGGTGCGGCCCAGCGACTCGGTCGCCTCGTCGGGCTCCTGCCAGGGACGACCGACGGGGTTGACGTCGAGGGCATACCCGGTCTCGGGATCGGCGAGGACGTCCACGTGTCCCTGCACCCGCGGGTCGATCCAACCGGCGCGGGCCTGCACGTACTCAGGCTGCGCCGTGAGCCGTTGCACCAGGTCGAAACCGGCTTCCGCGGTGACCGCGGCGAGTTCGTCCAGCGCGGGCCACGGACGCTCGGGGTTGACGTGGTCGGGTGTCAACGGTGACACCCCGCCCCAGTCGTCCACCCCGGCCCCGAGCAACGCCAGGCACTCTGCGCGCGACACCAGGTTCGGCGGGGCCTGGATACGCATCTTGGGCCCCATCACCAGCCGGGTGACGGCGAGGGTCGCGAGGAATTCGTCGATATCGACGTCGGGCGTCGAGGCCATCGCGGTGTGGTCCTTGGCGCGGAAGTTCTGCACGATCACTTCTTGGACGTGCCCGAACTCTTTGTGGGAGCGCCGGATGGCGTGGATGGTCTCGGCGCGTTCGGTGACGGTCTCGCCGATGCCCACCAACAGCCCGGTCGTGAACGGAATGGACAGCCGGCCCGCGTCGTCCAGCGTGCGCAGTCGCACCTGGGGGTCCTTGTCGGGACTGCCGTAGTGCGCCTCGCCGCGCACCTCGAAAAGGCGGCGCGACGTGGTCTCCAGCATCATGCCCATCGACGGCGCAACCGGTTTGAGCCTCGACAGTTCCGACCAGCTCATCACGCCGGGGTTCAGGTGCGGCAGCAGGCCGGTCTCCTCCAGCACCCGGATCGCCATCGCCCGCACGTAATCCAGCGTCGAGTCGTAGCCGCGTTCGTCCAACCACTGACGCGCCTCGTCCCACCGGTCCTCAGGGCGGTCTCCGAGGGTGAACAACGCCTCTTTGCAACCGACTTCGGCGCCGCGGCGTGCCACGTCGAGAATCTCGTCGGGCTCCATGTACATGCCCTTGCCCGCGGCACGCAGCTTGCCGGGAACCGTCACGAACGTGCAGTAATGACAGGTGTCGCGGCACAGGTGGGTGACGGGGATGAACACCTTGCGCGAGTAACTCACCGGCAGTCGGCCGGTGGCCCCGCGACGGCCTGCGGCCTCCAGACCCGCGTCACGCACCCGCGCGGCACTGACGCACAGGTCGGCGAGGGCGTCGCCGCGTGCCGTCAGGGCGATCGCGGCTTCGTCGATGTTGAGGGCCACGCCGTCACGGGCCCGGCGCAACACCCGCCTCAGGGCGGCCGGACTGGGAGTACTGGACCTCGGCGGAACCGCCGGGTTGGGCAGATCGGCGCCGCGCTGGGTATTCAGAGCCACTTCCCTGTAACCCCGGCGATCTCGCGGATCATCCGCGCGTCTCACTATTTGAAACCGAGTGCGCACGGAATGCCCCTGACATAGGAGTCACAGTAGTCACCCGATGCGGGCGCCGGTGTCCGCCCCGACAAAGGCCGGGGTCCGGCGTCATCGCCCCGGAGACGGCGGACGACGCGTGAGCAACCACGCCGCCGGCAGCGCTCCCAGCGTCAGGAGCAGGAGCGGGGCGAACTCCATGATGCCGGTGCCACCGAACACGATGTCGTCACCCGGACCACCGAAGCTGAATACCAGCACGGTCAGAAGCCAGGTCCACACCGGCACCGCCGCCACACGCGCGTTGTCCGTCCACTGCAGCGCCACCCAGACCAGGAGTGCATTCAGCACCCCGCTGAGCACCGCGCTGACGGGAACCGGGACGCCGCCGATCCGCAACGGCAGGAAAAACACCGCCATCAGGGCTGAGAGCACTCCGTCCACGCCGAGAAGGACGAAGACCACCACACGGAGCCGGTCCGACACCGGCGCGGGCGACTCTGTCAGGTCGGGATGCTGTCGAGCACCGAGACCAGCGAACCGACGACCCACTGGAAGCTGTCGAGGCGGTCCTGCCAGTGCTGCAGGTTGGGATCCAGGTCCGGGTCCATGTGCTTCCCCTCGGTGCGGCAGTCGGTTTCGGGCAGCTTACCCGGTCGCCGCGGCGTTAACCCACGTTCAACCCGGCCAGCAGGTCGGTCTCCCAGTTGCGGTCGTCGCGTTGCCCGGAAGCACCGGCAACCAGCACGTAGTACTCGGTCGAGTCGACAGGCAGTGCGACGTTGTTGGACAGAGCAAAGCTCCGGTCGTCAGGTGCGACGCTGACCTGCGTCTCGTGGGCCCGCATCGCGGCTACTCGGGCAGAGGCATGTGCGCTGACATCCAGCGCGGCGTCGATCGCTTCATCGGAGTAGCCGAAGAGAGGTAGGTCGTCGGCGGACACCGTGATCCATCCGTCGGGCACGTCGGTCATCGCGGCCAGTCCGGCCGCCAGCGCCGATGCCGACGTCACGGTCCAGTACAGCTTGGGCACCTGCCAGCGGGCCGCCTCCACAGCCGCAGTCGTCACCCGGTGGACGTGGATGTGGTCGGGATGTCCGTATCCGCCGTCAGGGTCGTAGGTGACGACGACGTGCGGACGGAACTCGTCGATCGCCGCGGCCAGCGTGGCCACCTGCTCGGTGAGATCCCCGTCGACGAACCGTTGCGGTCCCGGCCGAGGCGGTGCCTCAGGTCGCCGCCGGGGCGGCTCCGGTGTGCCCGCCATCCCCGAATCGCGCCAACGCCCGGGCCCGCCGAGGAACCGCGGGCGGTCCACTCCCAACGCGGCCAACGCCGCCGTCAGCTCACCGATGCGGTATCCGCCCAACTGGTCGGCGCGGTCGGCCGCGAGCTGCGCCCACTGATCGCCGATGACCTCACCCTCCTCGCCGAGCGTGCACGTGATCACCTGCACCTGCGCGCCGCGGGCCACGTAATGGGCGATCGTCGCGCCCGTGGTGAGGGTCTCGTCGTCGGGATGGGCATGAACGAACAGCAGCCGCGCGGTCTCCATGCCGACAGCTTGCCCGCTCATGGCGGTACGCGGGCGGCGGTACTGGCATAGATTCGCCTCGTGACGCGGCGCACCGTTGAGTTCGGCTGCGCGATCGTCGTCGTCGGGCTGCTCGCCGGTGTCGCCGGGGCTGCGACGACGCTGCTGCTGCACGCTGTCGAGCACATCACCTACCACTACAGTTTCGGCACCCTGCTGACCGGAGTCGAGAACAGCGAGCACCTCCGTCGCGCGCTCGGCCCGATGGTCGGCGGTGCGCTGGCCGGTTGCGGGTGGTGGCTGCTCCGGCGCCGCTGCGAGGTCCCGTCGCTGTCGGTCACCATCGCCGAACACCGCCCGATCCCCCGGCTGGCGATGTCGCTCGACGCGGGTCTGCAGGTGTTGCTCGTCGGATCGGGCGCCTCGCTCGGGCGCGAGGGCGCACCGCGACAGCTCGCCGCCGCGTGGGGCGATCTCGGCACGTCGCGGTGGGCGCTGACGGCGCGCGACCGCGAGATCCTGCTGGCCTGCGCTGCGGGCGCCGGCCTCGGCGCGGTGTACAGCGTTCCGCTCGGCGGCGCGGTGTTCGCCGCTCGCATCCTCCTGGGTACCTGGCATCCGCGGGTGCTCGGCACAGCGTTGATCACGTCGAGCCTGGCGGTCGCCGTCGCCGCGCCGGTGACCCACCTCGAGCACCCGCTGGTGTGGCCGGACTTCGAGCTGTCCTACCTGTTCGTTTTCCTCGCGCTGGCGCTCGCCCCGCTGGCGGTCGTCATCGGGCTGTCCTTCGACCGGGCGATGACCGCCGCCCGCCCGGGCGTGCAGCCGCGAACGTGGCTGCTGATCCCGGCGATCGCGGCCGCCGGGCTGTTGACGGGAATCTGCTCGATCTGGCTGCCGGAACTGCCCGGCAACGGCCGCAGCATCCTCGAAGTCAGCGTCAACAGCGGCCTGACGTTCGGCGCGGCGGCAGCGATCCTGCTGCTCAAGCCGCTGCTGACCGCGGCATTCCTGCGTGCCGGCGCGGTCGGCGGACTGCTCACCCCGGCGCTGGCCACGGGCGCGGCTGCGGGTTCACTGGTCGCCCTGGGGCTCAACCAGTGGGCGGGCACCGATCTGCACATCCCGGCGGTGTCATTGAGCTGCGCGGCGGGGGTCCTCGCGATCACTCAGCGCTCGCCACTTTTTGCGGCGCTGTTCGTGTGGGAACTCGCCCGACCGCCGCTGTGGCTACTGGCGGTGTTCGCGATCGCGGCCTACTCGGCGTACGGCATCGCCGAGATCCGCCGGCGCCACGCCACCGTGGCGGGTGACTCGGAGATCACCGACCCACCCGAACGTCATTGAGGCAGCTTGACCCAGTTGCCGGCGTCGCCGACGATCCCGACCGGCACGGCGCCGGTGAGGCTGACGTTCTGCAGTCGCGGTCCCGCGGCGACGATCGTGGTGTCCTGCAGGATCGGCAGTACCGTCCACATGTTCCACAGCCTGGGCTCGACCTCGTCGATCACCTCGCCGATGTCCGCCGTACCGCGCAGCGCGGCATCGATACGGGGTTGGATGGCACGGTCGCAGGTCCCGGTGATGTTGCTCGGCGCCTGAACCAGCTCACCGGTGTCGGGCACGGGTGTCGGCGTCGCCGTGGTGGTGGTCCCGGGCGGTTCCGGGGGCGACGTCGTCGACGACGGGGGCGACTCGGGTGACGCGGACGACTCGGTGGACGCGGCCGGCGACTCGGTGGTGGTCACGATCGGCGTCGCCTCCAGCGCGGGGCAGCCGTAGCGCGATGCGAGCGCGGTCGCCAGGTCCCCGCCGGCCTGACGCCATCCGATCACGGCGTCGACCCGGTTGTTGACCAGCGCGTCGCTGTAGAGCACCACCGGATCCAGCGCGGAGACCGATGCCGCGATACCGACGTTGCGCAGTTGGTCGGCGGCGGTGTTGGCGACCGAGATCGACGTCGGATCGTTCGCGGCGACACCGAGCACGAGCGTCAGCGCCTCGCCATCCTTGGTGAGATGCCCCCGGTTGTTCTCCGGGAGGGTGGGGGTGGGTGGCGCCGGGGGCGTGGTCGACACCGGGTCGATCTGGTATCCGGCGCCGGCCAGCAGCGTCATCGCCTGTTCCCGGCTCATCGCCGGCGGAGCGGTCGGGACGTAGCCGGGATCGGATGGGGAGCGCACCTGCGCCTGGGCGAGGGTGACGGAGTTGTCGTCGCCGGCCCCGACCGCGGCCAGCAGGTCGACGTCGAGCAGACCCAGGATCGCTTGTCGCACTTGGGGTTCCGCCAGAGCGGGCTGTTGGGCGCGCAGCGTCAGCTGCATGACGCGCGGGGTGACGATCCGCGCGGTCCGGACGTCGGGGATGGCGGACAGCTGCGCAAACGCCACTGCCCCGCCGTGTACCTGGGCTACCTGGGTGTCGCCGTTGCGGATCGAGTCGGCCAGTGCAGCGGGCGCGCCGCCGCGGCGGAACAGGATCAGATCGGGAACCGCGGGCTGACCCCAGTACCTGTCGTTGCGTGCCAGCAGGATCTCGTCACGCTGCGGATCGATGGTCTCGACCCGGAACTGCCCGCCGGTGACCGGTAGCGCCTGCACCAACCCGGCTCCGAATCCTCCCGGCACGTCCTTGACGATGTGGGCGGGCAGGATGTTGTTGAACAGCTCCCGCCACGCCGGGTACGGCTGCGAGAAGGTGACGACGGCGGTCTTCCCGCCCTCGATGGACTGCACCCCGGTGATCAGGTCATAGCCGGCCGGATCCACAGTGCCGGGCTGGCTGACCATCTGGCGCCACAGATACCAGTAGTCGTCGGCCCCGATCGGCGCGTTGTCCGTCCACTGCGCCTCGGGGCGCACCTGGTAGGTGACCGTGAACGGCTCCTCGGAGGTCACCTCCGCCGACTCCAGCAGCGACGTGTCCAACTCCCAGCGCGAGCCGGTGGGCGTCCGCGCGTCGGGGATCGGACGGAACGAACTGGGCAGCACCAGCGAGCTGATCGCCGCGTTGACCGGGGATTGGTCGGACAGCAGGTGGGCGTTGAAGCCGGGACCGATCGAATCGATCGCCATGATGATCTGGGTCGCCTTCATCGGCGGCGGCGGCGTCGACTCGGTGGTGTCGGTGCTCTGGGGCGCCGGTGGCGGCTTGACGGTACACGCCGTGACCAGCGCCAACGTCATGAACAGGGCGCCGGCGACGGCGCTGACGCGTCGCTGGGTCGTCGGCACGCCTACAGAGTATCCATCGGTCAGTTACGGGCTTTGGCGCGTGACCGCGCCCGCCCCCGGGTGGTCGCGTCGAGTTCGGCTTTGCGCACCCGCACGATCTCCGGCGTCACCTCGACGCACTCGTCCTCCGCACAGAACTCCATCGCCTGTTCGAGACCCAACTCGAGGGGACGGGCCAACGTCTCCATCACGTCCGCGGTCGAGGAACGCATGTTGGTGAGCTTCTTCTCGCGGGTGACGTTGACGTCGAGGTCTTCGGCACGTGGGTTGATGCCGACGACCTGCCCCTCGTAGGTGTCGTCACCGGGTTCGACGAAGAACTGACCGCGATCGGAGAGCTGGATCATCGCGAACGGCGTCACCGAACCGGAGCGGTCCGAGACCAGGGACCCGGTGTGGCGGGCCCGGATCTCGCCGGCCCACGGACGGTAACCCTCGAAGACAGCGTTGGCGATGCCGGTGCCACGGGTCAGTGTCAGGAAGTCGGTCCGGAAGCCGATCAGTCCGCGGCTGGGCACGATGAAGTCCATCCGCACCCATCCGGCGGCGTGGTTGGCCATCTCCTCCATGCGGCCCTTGCGGGCGGCCATCAGCTGGGTGATGGCGCCCACGAACTCTTCGGGGCAGTCGATCGTCATCGCCTCGAACGGCTCGTGCAGCTTGCCGTCGATCGTCCGGGTGACCACCTGCGGCTTGCCGACCGTGAGCTCGAAGCCCTCGCGGCGCATCTGCTCGACGAGCACAGCGAGCGCCAACTCGCCTCGGCCCTGCACCTCCCACGCGTCGGGGCGGCCGATGTCGACGACCTTGATCGACACGTTGCCGACCAGTTCCTGATCGAGGCGGCTCTTGACCATCCTGGCGGTGAGCTTGTGCCCGGAGACCTTGCCGGCGAGCGGCGAGGTGTTGGTGCCGATGGTGACCGAGATGGCGGGTTCGTCGACGGTGATCCGCGGCAGCGCGTGCGCATGCTCGACGTCGGCGAGGGTGTCGCCGATCATGATCTCGGGCATCCCGGCGACGGCCACGATGTCACCGGCGACCGCCTCGTCCGTGCTGGTCCGTTCGACGCCCTCGGTCGCGAGCAACTCGGTGATCTTGGCGTTGGTGATGACCGGATGGCCGTCCACTTCACGCATCCACGCCACCTGCTGGCCCTTGCGAATCCGCCCCTTGTAGATGCGGATCAACGCGAGCCTGCCGAGGAATGCCGACGCGTCGAGGTTGGTGACCAGCGCCTGCAGCGGAGCTTCCGGATCGCCCTGCGGCGGCGGGATGTGCTCGAGCAGGACGTCGAAGAGCGGATCGAGATTCTCGCCGTCAGGGTTCTCGCCGTTGGCGGGTTCGGTGGTGCTGGCGATGCCCGCCCGGCCCGATGCGTACAGCGTCGGCAGTCCGAGCGCGTGCTCGGCGGCCTTCTGCGCCTCCTCGTCGAGGTCGGAGGCGACGTCGAGCAGCAGGTCGTGGCTGTCGGAGACCACCTCGGCGATCCGCGCGTCGGGGCGGTCGGTCTTGTTGACCACGACGATCACCGGCAGGTGCGCGGACAGCGCTTTGCGCAGGACGAACCGGGTCTGGGGCAGCGGACCCTCCGACGCGTCAACGAGCAGCAGCACGCCGTCGACCATCGACAGGCCGCGTTCGACCTCACCGCCGAAGTCCGCGTGGCCCGGGGTGTCGATGACGTTGATGACGGTCATCCCGCCGTCGGGGTGGTGACGGTGGACGGCGGTGTTCTTCGCCAGGATGGTGATGCCCTTTTCCTTCTCGAGGTCACCGGAGTCCATGAGGCGTTCGATTGCGTCGTCGCCGCGGTGACTCAGGGCCCCCGATTGGCGCAGCATCGCGTCGACCAGGGTTGTCTTGCCGTGGTCGACGTGAGCCACAATGGCGACGTTGCGGAAATCGGGGCGTGCATTCACGTCGTGATTGTCGCAGTGCAGCGCACTGATCACGAAAACGAGAGAGACAACTCACTTGAAGCCCGGCAAGCTCGCCGACCTGAAACCGAAGAAGAAGTGTTGCCGCAGCAAGCCCCGATGCAAGCGCTGCCCGGTCGTCCTCAACAAGGTGCACAAGGCCGAACTGAACGGAATCCGGGGTAAGGAACTGGCCAAGGTGCTCAAGCGGGCCCGCAAGTCCTGACCTGCGGCGTACCGTGGAAACATCCCGTCAGAACGTCTCGGCGTTTGGAGGTCCGGTCATGACGGTTTACGAGATTCTCGCGGTGTTCACGATCCTCGCCGTCGGCACGTTGGCGACGGTGGCCCTCTATCTGGGCCTGCTCAGCTGGGTCGGAGCGTTGTACATGGTGCGATGTTCGGAATGCCACCACCTCTCGTTCAGCTCGGCCAAAGAGCCCAGGACGTCGTGTCCGCACTGCCGGCATCCCGTGCTCACGCACCCGATCCACGCGCTGCACCACCCCGGCAGCCGGACCGATGTGCGGATAGTCGGAGATCGCCTGCGCTACTGAGGCGCGGTCGGCTCGCTCGCTCGTGCGGCCGATGCCGAATTCCGTCGTGCCTCGTCGGCCGGACGGTCGTCAGAGATTTGCGGCAGGTAGGGTCTTCCGCGCGCCGACAACTCCGGCCCTCCACTGCGAAACCTGTACCGATACGTAACAGACGATGACGACGATGACGACGACGACTTTGAGGAGGCGGTAATCGTGCCGACCCCATCGGACCGCACGAGTGCCGAAGGCAAGCGGCAGAACCCGCTGATGAATGCGTGGCGAAGCCTCGAGCCGGCGGTGTTCATTCCCTCGTCGATCATCATCATCGGGCTCATCCTGTTCGCGGTGGTCTACTCCGGCCAGGCCGAAGATGCCTTCACTCAGCTCAACGGTGCGATCACCGACGGCGTCGGGTGGTGGTACGTGCTGGTCACCACCGGCTTCGTGGCGTTCGCGATCTACTGCGGCGCCTCCCGGATCGGCACCATCCGACTCGGCGACGACGATGAGAAACCCGAGTTCAGCTTCATGGCGTGGCTGGCGATGCTCTTCAGCGCCGGAATGGGCATCGGCCTGGTCTTCTACAGCGTCGCCGAACCGCTCACGCACTACGTGAGCCCGCCGGAGTCGCGAGGCATCCCGGGTCAGACCGACGAGGCGGCCAATCAAGCGATGGCGCTGACGCTGTTCCACTGGGCGCTGCACCCGTGGGCGATCTACGTCGTCGTCGGCCTCGGCATGTCCTACATGACCTACCGCCGCGGCCGGCCACTGTCGGTGCGCTGGCTGCTGGAGCCGCTGTTGGGGCGCGAGCGGGTCGAGGGCCCGATCGGGCACGCGGTGGACATCACCGCCGTCGTCGGCACCCTGTTCGGCGTGGCCACCTCCCTCGGCTTCGGCATCACCCAGATCGCGGCAGGGCTGGAGTACCTGGGCTGGATCCAGATCAACAACTGGTGGACGATCGGGATGATCGCCTTGATCACGCTGGTAGCGACGATTTCGGTAGTCACCGGAGTCAGCAAGGGCCTGAAATGGCTGTCGAACATCAACATGATGCTGGCCGCCGCACTGGCACTGTTCGTGATGTTGCTGGGCCCGACGCTGTTCCTGTTGCAGGCGTTCGTGCAGAACCTCGGGATCTACATCCAGTCGCTGCCGGAGCTGATGCTGCGCACGGCGCCGTTCACCGACGGCGAGTGGCTCGGCGGCTGGACCATCTTCTACTGGGGATGGTGGATCAGCTGGGCGCCGTTTGTCGGCATGTTCATCGCCCGCATCTCGCGGGGCCGCACCATCCGTGAGTTCGTCGGCGCAGTGTTGCTCGTCCCGAGTGTCATCGGCGCGCTGTGGTTCACCATCTTCGGCGACTCGGCGATCCTGCGGCAGCGGGAGAACGGCGACATGCTGGTCGACGGCGCCGTCGACACCAACACGTCGCTGTTCCAACTCCTCGGCACGCTGCCGATCGCGACGATCACCAGCGTGCTCGCGATCGCGGTGATCGTGTTCTTCTTCGTCACCTCGTCGGATTCGGGATCGCTGGTCATCGACATCTTGTCCTCGGGCGGAAATGTGGATACCCCGAAGCTGTCCCGGGTGTACTGGGCGGTCATGGAGGGGCTTGTCGCCGCCGTGCTGCTGCTGGTCGGCGGCTCCGGCTCTCTGACCGCGCTGCAGACCGCCTCCATCGCGACGGCGGTGCCGTTCTCACTGGTGATGGTGGCAGCCTGCGTGTCGATGTTGCGCGCGTTCCGGTACGACCTGGCGACCACGCCGAGACTGCTGCGCGTCTCGGTGCCCGACGAGATGTCCGCGTCTCAGCGCCACGACGTCTCGGCCACGTTGGCGGGGCTGGTTGCGGTCCGCTCGGTTCATCCCGATTCCTACGCCGTGCACCCCACCACCGGTGAGGTGACGTTCGAGGAACCGGTCGATCCCCTCAACGGCGAGCACGTCGGCGAGAGCGAGAGCGAGACCGAGACCAAGGCGCGGTGACAGCCGGCGTCACCGGAGCAGTGTCGCCAGCTGCGGCAGCCACGCGGTGTCTGCGGGCACCCACGCCAACTCATCGAGGTCGTCGGCGCGCACCCATCTCAGCGCGCGATGGTCGTGGGGTTGGAGCACGCCGTCGATCTGGGTGACGAGGTAGGCGCGCAACGTCGTCGTGGCGTTCAGCGCCACATCGGCGCCGAGGCGGGCCCCGACGACCACGCCGATACCCAGTTCCTCGCGTAGTTCGCGAGCCAGCGCGACCTCATCGGTCTCGCCGGCGGCGACCTTGCCGCCCGGCAGTTCCCACAGCCCGGCCAACTCGGGCGGCCGAGCACGCTGTGCGACGAGCAGCGCAGCGTCGTGGATCAACGCACCCGCGACCACGATCAGATTCGGCAACTGGTTTGACACCGTCTGGTTCGACACTGCCGCGAACGGTATACCGTCGAACACATGGCTGTGTTAACCGACGACCAAGTAGACGCCGAACTGCCCGACCTCAGAGGCTGGGAGCGCGCCGAGGGTGCGCTACGACGCGCGATCGAGTTCCCGTCGTTCCTCGACGGCATCAACGCCGTCACCCGCGTCGCGGAACACGCGGAGGCCCGTGATCACCATCCGGATATCGACATCCGTTGGCGGACAGTGACTTTTGCACTTGTCACGCACTCCGAAGGTGGCATCACCGACAAGGACGTGGAGATGGCGGGCGACATCAACCGGATCGTCGGCCAGTAGCGGCGATCCACGCCAGCGTCGCCAACGTGGCGACGATGTAGACAAGGCCGGCCCACGCCAGGTACCAGGGACGCGATATCTCCCAGATGGTCGGCTGCGCGAAGCTCAACAGCCACGGCACCCCGATCAGCGTCAGCACCAGCCAGCCCACCCCGAGCACCCGGGCCCCGAGCCGCTCACGCAGCGGACCGTGCAGCAGCCAGATCATCAACGGCACCAGCCAGGCCCAGTGATGGGTCCATGAGATCGGTGACAGCAGGAGACCGAACAGCTGCACGATCACGATCGCGGCGAGCCGGTCCCGGGCACCCCCGACCGCGCGCCACGCCAGCACTGCCAGCACGGCTGTCACGACGATGCCTGCCAACACGACGGGGCCGTAGCCGGCGTCATGGCCGAGGATCCGCGAGATGCCACCGCGCCACGACTGGTTGAACGACGTGCCGATCGGTCCGACCCTGCCGGCGTCGCCGAGGAGTTCGGTGAAGTAATAGCGCGCCTGGTCGCCGACGACGACGGCGGACAGGCCGACGGTCAGGAAGAACACCACCGCGGAGAACACCGCCGCACCCCAGCGACGCGCACCGACGAAGTACAGACCGGAGACCGCGGGCGTCAGCTTCACTCCGGCAGCCAGCCCCACCAGGAGCCCGGAGAGCCACCACCGCGTGGTGTACACGGCGTACAGAACACCCAACACCAGCAACACGTTGACCTGGCCGTAGTCGAAGGTGCTGCGCAACGGCTCGATCCAGATGCCGACTGCCGTCCACAGCATCGCGACACGCCGGCCGGCGCCGTGGCCGTCGGGGTTCGGCAGCAGGCGCTGGCTGATGCGCACCACGCCGTACAACGCGGCCATCGTGGCGATCTGCCATCCCAGGGCAGCCACGCCGAAGGGCAGCAGCTGCAACGGGTAGAACAGCACCGCGGCGAACGGCGGATACGTGAAGGGCAGTGGGAAGTCCGGGGTCTGGTCTGCGTAGACGTAGTCGTAGAGGGTGCCCGGCTGATCCAGCGCGGCTGCGCCTCCGAGATAGACGTGCAGGTCGACGAAGTTGGCGCCGTTGGGCAGCAGATACGTCCACGCCAGGCGCGCGGCGATGCTGAGGAGCAACAGCACGGGCGCCGCGGCGGACAGCCGGGACACCAGACGTGAGCCGGGAATTGCTGAGGCGGATGCGGTGGCGTCTATGACCCAGAACTCTATCGAGCGGTCACCATCGGCACTCGTGTCAGTAACGGTTCCATAAATGCCACACGTGTCACTTGAGTAACTCTAGTAACAGGCTAGCTTCGGGTGCAGGCGTGCCACCTATGCCGTTCAGAGCCACCAAAGGATTTGGGAGAACCATGCATCGCACCGGGAAATTGTTTGCAACCACGTTGGTCGCCGCGGCGGGAGCCGTCTCGGCTGCGTTGGCGCTCAGCACATCTGCGGCGGCGCAGCCCGCGCCCGCTCCGGCACCGGTGCCCGCACCCGAGGTGCCCGGCCTGCCGTTCCTGCAGCAGCTCGCGGCGAATCCCGCCGCGGCAACGCAGCTCATGCAGACGTTTGCGTCGGCGTTGGGCAATGCCGGGTCGACGGCTGCGACCGGTCCGGTCACCCCGGCCGCTCCGGTCACCCCGCCGGCGGCGACCGCGTCGGTCACCATCCCGCAGCCCGCATCCATGCTGCCCGGGGCAGCGGCACCCGCGCTGCCCGAAGCCACCATCCTGCCGGGCAATACGACCACTGTGCCGCCGGAGACGACCGCGGCATCCTCGACGACGGGCCCGTCACTGCTGCCCGCCGCGCTGACCGATCAGCTGGGCGTACCGGGCGGCCTCGCCTCGCTGCTGCCGGCCGGCACCCCGCTGGCCAACCTGCTGCCCACCGGCGGCACGGCGGCAGCACCTGCCGCACCCGCCGCGCCGGCGGCTCCGGCCGCGCCGCTCGCACCGGTGTTCACGCCGCTGTCGGCTCTGCCCTGACGTCCAGTCCGTCTCCAACCCACTGATCCACCGAATGCATTGGGGAATCATGACAACCACCAGGACGATGCTCACCACCGCACTGGCGGTGGGCTCGTCGGCCGCGTTGCTGATGGTCGGCGTGTCCGGAGTCGCTCACGCCGACCCGGCGGCCGCGCCGCCGCCGATCGACGGACTGCAGGCTCCGGGCCTGCCTGCGGTGCAGAGCATCGGACCCGTGATCCAGCAGGCGGCGTCTGACCCCACCAATGCCGCATCCATGCTGATGGCCGCCGCCGCGGTGTTCGCCGGAGATGCGGCCGCGCCGCGCCCCTCCCGCGACGTCGCGTCGGCGGTCAATCAGTTCGTGCAACCCGCGGCCCACGTACCGGCCACAGGTGCGACCCCGGGCACCGAAGCGCATCTGCCCGCGGGTGTGAATCCTGCGCATGCGGTGGGCCCGATCCCCGAGGTGCCGGCACCCCCGGCGGCCGAACTCGCCCACACCCCGGTCCCCGACGCTGCGCCCGGACCCGCTCCGGCCGCGGTACCAGCGCCGGATGCAGTACCCGCGCCGGCGCCCGGACCCGGTGGGCCGACACCAGGAGGCACTCCGGACTTCGGACCGGACGCACCGGTGACGCAGGACTTCCTGTATCCGTCGATCAGCAACGGATGCCTGGCCGACGGCGGAAACGTACTGGCGACAGCGATCTCGGTCGCCGGTCCCGCCAAGATCCCGGCCCCGGGCCCCGCACCCGGCCAGACCGCGTACGTCTTCACCGCGATCGGCACTCCCGCCCCCGCCGCTGAGCAGAAACTGCCGCTCAACGTCACGTGGGTGAACCTGAGCACGGGCAAGTCCGGCAGCGCGACGCTCACGCCGCGGCCGGACATCAATCCCGCCGGGCCGACGACCTTGACGGCGATCGCGGACACCGGATCGGGCAGCATCATGTCGACGATCTTCGGTCAGGTCACCACAACCGAGAAGCAGTGCCAGTTCATGCCGACGATCGGCTCCACCGTCGTCCCATGACCCGGCCCCGCTACTGCGCCGGAATAGCGTTCCTGGTTGCGAACAGCCAAGAAATCGCGACCCGGAGTGCTATTCCGCGGCTGATCAGTAGGCCATGAAGAGGATGGCGTCGCGGTCGTAGTCGCGGCCGGGATGGATCTCCGACAGGTGCGCCTGGGCCTTCTCCACCAGATCGTCCTCGTTCTCGCCGGTGATGGCTTCGCCGCAGGGGCAGTTCAGGTGAGTCTTCATCTGTTCACAATGACACAGCCACGCGATGCGCTCGACGGCTGACGGCGAGTCTCGCCGGCCCGACGCGCGCCACGTGAGACCTTCGAAGAGTGACGGTCACGTTGGGTTACGCCACGACCGGAGGCAACGACCACACGCTCGACGAGCAACTCGCCGAGCTGGCCGCCGCGGGCGTGGATCCGAAGCGGATCTTCACCGATCAGACGTCGGGATCGGTGGACAAGATGCGGGCGGGGCTGCTGGCGTTGCGCAGCTATGCCCGCGCGGGTGACGTCGTCGTGGTCGTGGCGCTCGACAAGCTGGGGCGCACGGCCGCGGAGGTCGCCCAGATCGTCACCGACCTCGGCGCCCGCGGGATCACGCTGCGCTGTGTGAACAACGGCCTCGACACGGCCACCGCGACCGGCCGGGTGGTGGCGACGGTCCTCGCCGAACTGGCTGCCCTCGACGCGGCTCAGCACACCGGGTCCACGCACCGAACGTGATCCGGGTTCAGGCCTTGGCCTCCTTGTTCTTGGCCTTCGCTTCCTTCTTGTAGGACCGCACTTTCTGCAGCGAGCCGGCGTCCTTCACGTCCGCGACCGACATGTGCGTCCCCGCCTTGCCGTAGTCGCCCGCAGCAGCCCGCCAGCCCTTCGGTGTCACGCGGTACTGCTTGCCCAGCAGCGCGAGGAAGATCTTGGCTTTCTGTTCGCCGAAGCCCGGTAGCGCCTTGAGTCTGCGCAGCACCTCCGGCCCGTCGGGGTCGCCTGCGGTCCACAGTGCTGCGGCGTCACCGCCGTACTCGTCGACGATGACCTGGGCAAGCGCCTGCACCCGCTTGGCCATCGACCCCGGAAACCGGTGTATCGCAGGCGTTTGCGAGCACAGCGCCGCGAATTCTTCGGGGTTGTAGTCCGCGATCACCCGGGCGTCGAAACCGCCGATGCGGTCGTCGATCTTCTTCGGACCGCCGAAGGCGACCTCCATCGCGATCTGCTGATCGAGAAGCATTCCGACCAGGAGCGCGAACGGGTTGGCATCGAGCAGGGCGTCGGCCGCAGGTTCCTGGGCCAGCTGCAAGGTAGGCACCCGGCCAGTTTATGACGACCCGGAATGCTGTGAGCCGACGAAACGCATCCTCTTCGGCGTGGCCGGGTCAGGTCGGTTCAGTAGGTGAGACCACTGCGGTCGTCGAGCAGGCGGTCGATCAGAGGGTGTTGATCCGCTGTTTGAGCACCGCCCCCACCGGCGTGTGCCCGAACTCCTGGCAGTGGTCGATCGCGTCGATCACCGCCATACCCCGGAAGATCCTCGGCTTCCCTTGGTAGCCGCATTGGCACTGGGCTCGGTTTCGCAACCAGGAGACGAGCACGTACGTGCGCTTCTCCACCATCGCGCAAATTTAGCAAACAATCGACATCCGTATGGTCGTGTTCTTCCAGGTTTTCACCCAACTGGATATGACACCGCTACCAATGAGCCACCCCGAGCGCAGATGACCTCTCCGGCGGCCGCGGTGTCGCCGCTGTCGTGACGACCGCGGGTTACCGAATCGACCGCAGTTCGGCCACGCCGCATGTTTAAGGTGGCACAACTGCAGACGAGGTGAGATGTCCGGCGAGCTCGCAATTGCGCTGACGACGGCGCTGATCCTGGCGGCCGTGGCTGCCGTGGTGCTCGCCGTGCGAACCAGGCGGGTGGTGGCCACCCCCACCGAGCGCGCCGTGCACGCCGCGCTGCACACCGCATCGCTGGCCGCGCGGGCACTGCGCCAGGGCCTCGACACCGACTCCGCCGAGACCGCCGCCCCGTTCCTGCGTGGGCTCACCGGGACCGACGGGCTGGCCCTGTTCGACGGCGACGGCCAACTGCTCGCTCGCGACCCCGCCGAAGACGACATCTGGCAGAGCCACGTGCTCGACGCCTGCGACGGCGCCGCGGCACAGTCGGTCTCCGGAGAACGCCGTGTGCTCACCCACGTGGGGACCTCCGCGGTCGTCGCGCAGCCACTGCTCGCCGAAGGCGGTGATCTCCTCGGCGTGCTCGTGGTAGTGACCACCCGCTCCCCCGCACCCGGAATGCTCGGCGCTGTCGGCGAAGTCGCGCGTTATGCGGCCAGCCAACTCGAGTTGGCCGAACTCGACGCTTCCCGCGCACGACTGGACCGGGCCGAGGTGCTGGCCCTGCGGGCACAGATCAGCCCGCACTTCATCTACAACGCGCTCAACACCATCGCCTCGTTCGTGCGGACCGATCCGGACCGCGCCCGTGAACTCATCCTCGAGTTCGCCGACTTCACCCGGTACTCGTTTCGCGCGGCCGGGCAGTACACCACGCTGGCCGACGAATTGCGCAACATCGACCGCTATCTGAATCTGGAACGTGCCCGCTTCGGCACGGCACTGAAGGTCACGCTGCAGGTGGCCCCGGAGGTACTCAACGTCGTCGTACCGTTCCTGGCGTTGCAACCGCTGGTGGAGAACGCGGTTCGGCACGGCTTCGCCGGACGCGGCGGCGGATCGATCGACCTCGTCGCCCGGGACGAGGGCTCCGACTGTGTCATCACCGTCGAGGACGACGGAGTCGGAATGGATCCCGCCGCGCTGCGTACCGGCCCCAGCGACGCACTGACCGATGGTGCGCCTGCCGAGGACGGGAACTCCGCGCATGTCGGCCTGACCAATGTGGACCATCGCCTGCGCGCGGCCTTCGGAAACGACTACGGTCTGGTGGTCGAAACGGCGATCGGCGCGGGCACCAAGGTCGTGATGCGAGTCCCGAAGTTCCGGTCGGGTGTGCGGGCCAGCGGAGGGGCGTACGGAGTGGGCAGGTGATGACGAAGCCACAGCAGCATTCGCTGACCGTGCTCGCCGTCGACGACGAAGCCCCGGCGCTCGACGAACTGGCCTATCTGCTCGGCAGGCATCCCGATATCGGCGAGGTACTGCGTGCCGGCGACGCCACGTCGGCGCTGCGAGAACTCAACGCGCGCACCATCGACGCGGTCTTCCTCGACATCAACATGCCCGGGTTGTCAGGTATCGAAATGGCCGGGGTGCTGACCAACTTCTCCCGACCGCCCGCCATCGTGTTCGTGACGGCCCACGACGACAAGGCGATCGCCGCCTTCGATGTGGGCGCCGTGGACTATCTGCTCAAACCCATCCGGGAACACCGCCTCGACGAAGCGATCCGGAGGGTGGTGACGGCGCAGGCCACGGCGACCACCGGTGCGCCGCCTGCCGATGGCACCGACGTCAGGGAAACCGATTCCGACGTCGTCCCTGCCGAACTGGGCGGCGTCACCCATCTGGTGCCCCGCGACAGCATCGGCTGGATCGAAGCGGAGGGCGACTATGCGCGACTGCACTCCTCGTCGGGTTCGCATCTGGTGCGTATTCCCCTCAGCACTCTCGAAACCCGTTGGCGTGAACACGGTTTCCAGCGGGTGCACCGCTCGTACCTGGTGGCCCTCCGGCTGGTCACCGGGCTGCGCACCATAGACGGCGGGGTGCTGGTGCGGCTGAAGGCCAACGGAGCCTCACCGCCGGTAGAGCTTCCCGTCAGCCGCAGGCAGGCCCGTGAACTGCGTGACCGGGTGGTGCGCAATCCGATGCGCAGCCTGCGACCTGCCGGCAGCGGCGATGACTAGCGGCGAACGGCCACAACGCCAACGGGTGGTGCTCGCGCACCGGCGAGGCGCGCGACTGGTGCGCACCCGGGTCGAGGTGCAGGAGCAGACCCAGGTCGGCGATGCGCTCGTGCGGGGCCTTGTGCGGGCCCAGCTGGGACTGGCATTGCGACTGGCCGCGGTCGTGGTGTGCCTGATCGGAGCCATCCCGTTGCTCAATGCGGCTTTTCCCGGCCTGGGTGCGATCACCGCTTTCGGTATCCGGCTCAACTGGCTCGTCCTCGCGGTCCTGGCGTATCCGCTGCTGTACGGCATCGGGTGGTTCTACGTGCGACTGGCCGAGCAGGCCGAGCGTGACTTCGTCGGCGTCGTCGACGCGGAGCCATGACCGGGTCCCCGCTGACCGCCGCGGCGCTGCTGGCTGCGGCGTTGGCCACCGTGGCGATCGGCGTCTACGGCGTGCGCTTCTCCCGCACCACATCCGACTTCCTCGTCGCGTCACGCTCGGTGGGGCCGCAGTGGAATGCCGCCGCCATATCCGGCGAATACCTCTCGGCTGCATCATTTCTCGGTGTAGCCGGACTGATCGCCAAGTACGGTGCAGACGCGCTGTGGTATCCGGTCGGGTTCACCGCCGGCTACCTCGGGCTGCTGCTGTTCGTCGCGTCCCCGCTGCGACGGTCGGGGGCCTACACGGTCCCGGACTTCGCCGAGTTCCGACTCGGCTCCGCGCGCCTGCGCAAGGTGGCGATGCTCGTCGTCGTCGTGATCTGCATCTTCTACCTGGTACCGCAGTACCAGGGAGCAGGTCTGGCGTTGAAAACCCTTCTGGGCACACCGGTATGGCTGGGACCACTCGCCGTCGGCGCCATCGTGATCACCAACGTCGTTGCCGGAGGGATGCGCTCGATCACGTTCGTGCAGGCATTCCAGTACTGGCTCAAGCTGACCGCGGTGGCGATCCCCGCGCTGGCATTGGCGGGTCTGTTCCTCTCCGACCGCACTGGTGACCTGGGAGGGCCGCTGCCCCCGACGGTGCAGCAGGAGACGACGGTGACCATCGAGACCGACGTCGTCGTGCAGGTCGCCCAGCCCGCCGGGATCACGGTCACGGGCACCCTCGACGATCGACGCGTCGACGCGGCAACCATCAGTCGGCCGGGTGAGCACACGCTGGGCGCGGGCAGCACGCTGACCGTGGCCGCGGGCGCAGCCACACCGGTGCTGGCCGGCACACCGGCCGCAGGTAGCGACTGGATCGCCTCGGGAGGTGGGTTCGGCGGTCACCACCCGCTGTACCAAGTGCTGTCCATCATGGTCGCGACGTTCCTGGGCACCATGGGACTGCCCCACGTGCTGGTCCGCTTCTACACCAATCCTGACGGGCGCGCCGCTCGTCGCACCGCGCTCGCCGTGATCGCCCTGCTGTCGCTGTTCTATCTGTTCCCCACGCTGCTGGGTGTCTTCTCCCGGCTCTACGTTCCGCAGTTGTTGATCACCGGGGCCGCCGACGCGGCAGTGCTGCTGGCACCGTCGTCGGCGATCGCGGGGGCCGCAGGGCAGTTGCTCGCTGCGCTCGTCGCCGCCGGCGCGATCGCCGCATTCCTGGCGACCTCGTCCGGCCTGCTGGTCAGTTTCGCAGGAGCGCTGGCCACCGACGTGCTTCCCGGGCGGGTCCGCGACTTCCGGGTGGCGGCGGTGATCGGTGGGCTGATCCCGATCCCGCTGGCGCTGGCCGCATCCGGCGAGATGGAGTTGTCCCGCAGCGTCGGTCTGGCCTTCGCGGTCGCGGCGTCGACCCTGTGCCCACTGCTCGTGCTCGGCATCTGGTGGCGCGGGCTGACCGCGGTGGGCGCCATGTGGGGCCTCGCCGTGGGCGGGGTGTTGTCCGGCGGAGCGGTGACCGTCGCCGTGGCGGGCGGGATCAACGACGAGGCGCTGGGCGGCTGGCCGGCCGTGCTGATCGACTATCCCGCCGCGGTCAGCGTCCCGCTGGCTTTCGCCACGATGATCGTCGTCAGCCGTCTCACCCGATCGGCGGTCCCTGTGGACGTCGCGCCGATCTTCGCCCGGATGCACGTACCCGAGAACCTCGGCATGGGCATCGAGCGGCTGCCCAGGGGCTGACGCGGACGACCTTCTGCCGTTCGTCGTCGACGACCGACCGCTCACCGCAGCCACTCCCGGCCTCAGCGTGTGACCTGCGTCAGGCCTGGGTATGTGACCCACATCTCAACTAGGTTCACCGCAGTACCGGTTCACTCAGTCAGGAGCGTGAGATCAAGGTGTCCGAGACAGATTCTCCTATTATTCGCCCGGAAGCGATCAGCGGTGAACGCTATCTGGAAGTCCAAGCCAGTCCCGAGTTCCAGGAACTGCGAAGTAGGCTGCGCCGCTTCGTGTTCCCCATGACGGCGATCTTCCTGCTCTGGTACGCCCTCTACGTCGCCCTGGGCGCCTTCGCCAGTGACTTCATGGGTACGCGGGTGTGGGGGGATGTCAACATCGGGCTGATCATCGGTCTGGGCCAGTTCCTCTCCACCTTCGTGATCACCGGCCTGTACGTGCGGTTCGCCAACCGCGAACTCGATCCGCGGTCGAGCAAGATCCGCGCCCAACTCGAGGAAGAGCTGCTCAAATGACCACGCTCCTTGCGCAATCCGAGACGGTCGGCAACCCGATCGCCAACATCGGCATTTTCAGCCTGTTCGTCATCGTCACCATGGTGGTGGTGATCCGGGCCAGTAAGAAGAACGCCACGGCCGACGAGTTCTTCACCGGTGGCCGAGGCTTCTCGGGCACGCAGAACGGCATCGCGATCGCGGGTGACTACCTGTCGGCCGCCAGCTTCCTCGGCATCGCCGGCGCGATCGCGGTGTACGGCTACGACGGCTTCCTGTACTCGATCGGCTTTCTGGTGGCCTGGTTGGTCGCCCTGCTTCTGGTAGCCGAATTGCTGCGCAACACAGGCAAATTCACGATGGCCGATGTGCTGAGCTTCCGACTGAAGCAGCGGCCGGTGCGCCTCGCCGCGGCGACCAACACGTTGACGGTGTCGCTGTTCTACCTGCTCGCCCAGATGGCAGGCGCGGGTGGCCTGGTGGCCTTGCTGCTCGACATCCAGAGCCGGGCGGGCCAGTCGGTCGTCATCGCCGTCGTCGGCGTGCTGATGATCACCTACGTGCTGGTCGGCGGCATGAAAGGCACCACCTGGGTGCAGATCATCAAGGCGGTCCTGCTGATCGCGGGTGCGGGAATCATGACGATCATGGTGTTCGCGAAGTTCGGCGCGAACTTCTCCGAGATCCTCGGCGCTGCGCAGTCGGCGATCAGCGGCGCCACCACTGCCGGAGTGGCCGACCGTGACGTGCTCGCCCCCGGCGCGCAGTACGGCGGTTCGCTGACCTCGCAGATCAACTTCATCTCGTTGGCAATTGCCCTGGTGCTCGGCACCGCGGGTCTGCCGCACGTGCTGATGCGCTTCTACACGGTGCCCACCGCCAAGGAAGCGCGGCGCTCAGTGGTGTGGGCGATCGCCCTCATCGGCGCCTTCTACCTGTTCACCCTGGTTCTGGGTTACGGGGCGGCGGCACTGGTCGGACCGGACCGAATCCTCAGCGCGGCAGGTGGAGTGAACTCGGCGGCCCCGCTGCTGGCATTCGAACTGGGCGGCGTGATCCTGCTGGGTGTCATATCGGCGGTGGCGTTCGCAACCATCCTGGCGGTGGTGGCCGGCTTGACGATCACCGCCTCCGCGTCGTTCGCCCACGACATCTACGCCACGCTGAGGAAGAGCCGTAAGGTCACCGAGGCGGAGCAGGTGCGGGTCTCGCGGATCACCGCGGTCGTGCTCGGCGCACTGTCGATCGGACTCGGCATCCTGGCCAACGGTCAGAACGTCGCGTTCCTGGTGGCGCTCGCGTTCGCGGTCGCCGCGGCGGCGAACCTGCCGACGATCGTCTACTCGCTGTACTGGAGGCGGTTCAACACCCGTGGCGCGTTGTGGAGCATGTACGGCGGTCTGATCTCGACCATCGTGCTGATCGTCTTCTCGCCCGCAGTGTCAGGGTCGCCGACGGCGATGATCCCCGGCGTCGACTTCTCCTGGTTCCCGCTGGCCAACCCGGGCATCGTGTCGATCCCGCTGGCCTTCATCCTGGGCATCGTCGGAACGTTCACCTCACCCGATGACGAGGATCCGAAGGTCGCCGCCGAGATGGAGGTGCGGTCGCTCACCGGGATCGGCGCCGAGAAGGCGGTCGCCCACTAACCCCACCCTCCGCCGGAATTGCATTCCAGCAGGCGCTTCGCGAGAAGCGGCCTGCTGGAATGCAATTCCGGCGTCAAGGGGTGTGCGGATCAGCCGCTCTTGCGGCGGAATTCGCGACGGTTCTCGACCGGCCCGTGCGCGCGTGGCTTCTTGAGGCCGCCGTCGGTGTGGGACGAGCCCTCGGCCGACTTCGCCTTCTTGCGTTCGAGCGCCTCGCGGAACTTGCGCTTCGTGTCGTCCTCGGCGGACTCTGAAGACTCTGCGGACTCCGCCGACCCCTTGGATGCCATTCCCGCAGCCTAGACCCTCAGCGCCGCCCCGGCGGCATGCCGTAGACGTGAGAGATGGGCAGTGTCATCAGGACCCGCCGGTCGTCGACCATCGCCCGGCGGTAGTCGTCCCAGTCCGGGTGCTCCCCTGAAATGCTGCGGTACAGCGCAATCAGTCCCTCGACGGTGTCGTCGTCCGGTTCGGCGGCCGGCGGGGTCAGCACCGCGTCTCCTTCGGCAACGGCGTAGGCCCAGCCGTCGTCGGAACTGACGTGCAGCGCAGCGCGCGGATCACGACGCAGGTTGCGGGTCTTGGCCCTGGGCTCGGTGATCGACACCGACAGGGTCAGCGCGCGGGCGTCGAAATGGTAGGAGACATTGGACAGCTGCGGCCTCCCGTCACTCTTGAGGGTGGCCAGCACGCCCAACGAGTTGCCGGCGATCACCGCCAGCAGCTTGTCGTCGAAGACATCGCGCGTCATGCCACGAGCCTACGACTCCGCTGCGTCTGGGATGATCGAACAGATGGCCCGATTCTCCTCGATCGACGGCGGCATCCTCGACGGCGTGTCCGCCACCACGCTGTGGACCCTGCGCAACCGTGCCGGCGAAGCCAAACGTTCCGACGGGGTCATCCGCGACCCGTGGGCGATCACCCTGTTCGACGCCATCGACTACGACTACCCGAAGTTCGGCAGGCCAGATCAGGTGCACGCTCTGCGGGCCAGGGCGTTCGACGCCGCGACCCGCGACTATCTGACGAGTCACCCGAAGGCCTCGGTGGTGGCTCTCGCCGAGGGTCTTCAGACCAGCTACTGGCGGTTGGGCGGGCACGGCGGACTCACCGGGTCGACGTGGTATTCGATCGACCTGTCTCCTGTCATGGAGTTGCGGGCTCGGCTCCTGCCTGCAGAGGACCACATCGTCGGGCTGGCCCAGTCGGCGTTGGACCTCAGCTGGATGGATCGCGTGGACGCGACGCACGGGGTGTTCATCACCGCCGAGGGGTTGCTGATGTACCTGCAACCAGAGGAGGCGCTCGGCCTGATCCGCGAGTGTGCGCAGCGATTCCCCGGCGGCGCGATGATGTTCGATTCGATCCCGCGGTGGTTCAGCAACCGCACACTGCGCGGTCTGAACCTGTCCGAGCGCTACGTGGCGCCGCCGATGCCGTTTGCGCTGAGCGCCGACGAAGGTGTCGCCCTGGCCGGTGGCGTCGCAGGGGTGAAGGTTGCCCACGATGTGCGGCTGCCCGCTGGTCGCGGCTGGTTCCGGTTCGCCTCGTGGCCGCCGCTTGACCGCGGGGTGATGCGCAGGATCCGGCCCAGCGTCACGCTGCTGGAATTCGGCTGATGACGCGCTACGCGGCGTTCCTGCGCGGGGTCAATGTGGGCGGAGTGAACCTGAAGATGGCCGCTGTGGCCGAGGCGCTACAGCAGGTCGGATTCACGAATGTGACGACGATACTGGCCAGCGGCAACGTCCTGCTCGACAGCCGATCCGCGACAGCTAAGGTCAGAAAACAGGCCGAGCAGGCGCTGCGTGATGAATTCGGTTACGACGCTTGGGTACTCGTCTACCCAGTGGATGCGCTTGCCGGAATCTCTGAGGCGTACCCGTTCGAGCGGGAGGTCGCCGACCACCATTCCTACGTGACGTTCGTCAGCGACGACGACGTGCTGGCCGAGCTCGCAGCGCTCGCCGACGGGCCGCACCCCGACGAGAAGGTTCAGCTCGGCGACGGCGTGGTGTACTGGCAGGTGCCGCGCTCCTCGACCCTGCAGAGCACCATCGGCAAGACGATGGGCAAGAAGCGCTACAAGTCTTCGACCACCACGCGCAACCTGCGCACAATCAACAAGGTCCTGCGTGGGCCGGGGATGGATGTCCGATGACCGGAAAGCACGCCGTCGACCTCACCGGGGTGTCCGAGACCGCTCTGATGACGCTGATGGTGCGCGCCAGCGAGGCCAGGAGGCCTGACGCCATCCTCGACGACCCGATGGCGATTCACCTCGTCGACTCGATCGACTACGACTTCGCCAAGTTCGGTTTCACCCGACGCCAGGATATGGCGTTGCGCGCGTTGGTGTTCGACAAGTACACCCGCCGCTACCTCGTCGACCATCCCGAGGCCACCGTCGTCGCGCTCGCCGAGGGGCTGCAGACGAGCTTCCATCGACTCGATGCCGCCGGCGGCGACACGAGCCGGTTCCGCTGGCTGACCGTGGATCTCCCCCCGATGGTCGAACTGCGACGCAAGCTCCTGCCGTCCTCCGATCGGGTGCGGTTGTGTGCGCAATCGGCCCTGGACTTCAGCTGGATGGACCAGGTGGATCCCGAGCACGGTGTGTTCATCACCGCCGAGGGACTGCTGATGTACCTGCAACCCGACGAGGCGATGGCGCTCATCACCGAGTGCGCGGCGCGGTTCCCCGGCGGCCAGATGATCTTCGACCTGCCGCCGTCGGCCGCCGCCGCGCTGGTTCGGCGCGGCGTGCGGACATCTCTGCGCTACCGGGTACCGCCCATGCCGTTCACGCTGTCAGTCGCGGAGGTGGCCGATCTGGTCAACACGGTTCCGGGGGTTCGGGCGGTCCACGACCTGCCGGCCCCGCAGGGTCGCGGGCGCCTACTCAACGCCTTGCTCTGGACGGTTCAGCGGATCCCGCTGCTCGACCCGGTGCGGCCGCTGACGACGCTGCTCGAGTTCGGCTGACCAACAGGCGCTGCCGGATCTCCGGCTCAGCCGAAAGCCGTCTCCACATAACGCAGCGCCTCACCTTTGTCGACGCCCAGCGCCCGTGCCGCCGACACGAACGTGTTGGCCGCTGTTGCCATCGCGGCATCGGCCGGGTCGGACCGCGCCACGAAAGTGCCGAAGCGACCCCTGGTTTCAAGAATGCCTGCTGCTTCCAACTCTCGGTACGCGCGCGCCACGGTGTTGACTGCCAGGTTGATCTGACCGGCCAGATCACGGACCGTCGGTAGCCGGGTGCCCGGGGCCAGTTCCCCGTCCCGGATGCCTTCGATGATCTGTGATCTGAGCTGGTCGAAAAGCGGCCTGGCATCGTGCGGATCGACGCGTACCCAATCCCCCAATTCGGCCACGTGCCCAGTATCACCCACAGCAGCTATTTTGGTGGGGTGCAGGTGACGGTATTCAGCGGGGCGGGCATTTCAGCCGAGAGCGGCGTGCCGACGTTCCGCGACGTCGAAACCGGTCTGTGGGCCGAGGTCGACCCCTATGAGATCTCCAGCGCTCAGGGGTGGCACGACCACCCGGAGCGGGTGTGGGCCTGGTATCTGTGGCGCCACCACATGATGCGCACCGTCGCACCCAACAATGCCCATCGCGCCGTCGCCGCCTGGGAGGACTACGCCGGCGTCCACGTCGTGACCCAGAACGTCGACAACCTTCACGAGCGCGCCGGCAGCAATCAGGTGTATCACGTCCACGGAAGCTTGTTCGAATTCCATTGCGACCGGTGCCGATCCGCGTACCGCGGCGAGGTGCCCGCGATGCCCGAACCGGTCGAGTCGGTGGATCCGCCGCGCTGCGAGTGCGGCGGGCTGATCCGGCCCGACGTGGTGTGGTTCGGCGAAGCGCTGCCCGATGACGCCTGGCAGCGGTCGGTCGACGCGGTGGTCAATGCCGACCTGGTGGTGGCCGTCGGCACTTCGTCGGTGGTGTATCCGGCGGCCGGACTGCCCGAGATGGCGGTCGCCAACGGCACCCCGGTGATCGAGGTCAATCCCGAGGCCACCCCGCTGTCGAGCAGTGCGACGGTGACGCTGCGCGAGTCAGCGGCGACCGCGCTGCCGGGGCTGTTGCAGCGGCTGCCGGCACTGCTGGGCTGACCGGGCCGGACCCGACTATCCGGGCTTGACCGCGGTGCCGATCGCGAACTCGGCAACCGGCAACGGCACCCACGCGGGAAAGGTCCACTCGCGGCGGGCACCGGAGACACGGAAACCCGCGCCGGTGATCGTCTCCTCGGTGTGCCGGTGTGTGTGGCAGTTGCCCAGCAGTCTCGGCCAGACGGTGGCGTCGGCGACCCGCTGCAGCCGGGCCCGGGCGCCGACACCGGCGATGTGCTCGAGGTAGCGCAGTTCGCCACCGGGTCGGAGCATCGAGAACAGTTGCCCGACAACCTGTTCGGGATCATCGACCGAACACAGCACCAGTGAGCACACCACGGCGTCGAACTGCCCGCCGTCGCGGAACTGTTCGACGGTGCGGGTGCTGACGGTCACCGGGACGGACGCGGTGGCTGCCGCGCGTTCGGCCAGCGCCGCGAGTCGGTGCTCGGGTTCGACGGCCACCACCTCGCTGACGGTGTCGGGATAGAACTCGAAGTTGGTCCCGGTACCCGCACCGACCTCCAGGACCCTGCCGGAGAGTCCGGCCAGGTTCTCACGCCGCAACCGACGCAGCGATTCGGGCTCGCGCGTCGACATCACGGTCCACAGCCGCGCGAAGAACGGGTTATCGACGACGTCGCTCATCAACGACCTCCTTGAGCCAGTTCACCGTCTCCGACGGCGCATCGGTGGGCCCGATGGCCCCGGACACGATCTGCCCGAGGCAGACCGCACGCAACACTCGCTCGGCGAACTCCTCGGCATCTGCCCAGGGGAGGTACGGACGCGAGATCATCAGCGCCACGACGCCGTGCGAGACGGTCCACAACTCCAGGGCGAAGGTGGTGGGGTCCCCCGGCGGATAGATCCCCTCGTCGATCAGCGCCTGAACCGACGCGCGCATGTGCACAAAAGCCGACGTGTTCAGCGTCATGTCGACATCGCTGCCGGGACTGCCCTCCCCCATCAACGCGATGCGGTACAGCTCAGGGTTTTTCAGGGCAAAGCGGACGTAGGCCAGACCCTGCGCCCGCAACACGTCGACGGCCGATTGACCACCCTCACCGAGGGCGCCCGAGACGCCCTGCATCTCCTCGTCGAGTTTCTCGAAGTACCGCGCGCACACGGCGTCGAGCAGTGCGTCCTTGTCGGCGAAGTGCAGGTAGATCGACGGTGGCGTCACCCCGACCCGGTGAGCCACCGACCGGATCGACACCGCTTTGGCGTCACCGGTATCCAACAGCAGATCGGTTGCCGCATCGAGGATCTCGTCGCCGAGTTGATCACCCGATCCACGGGGGGCGCGGTGGCGCCGCAGCCGTTGGCCACTCACGCTCGATGCCTCCCCGCTCCGACCCGATCCCCGGTCGTGGCGCCCGGCAGATCGTCGTCGGCCACGTGTTCGCTGAAGCCGATCCGTTCGTGCAACTTCGCCAACGGCTTGGGCGCCCACCAGTTCCAGCGGCCCAGCAGGTGCATGAAGGTCGGGACCAGCAACATCCGGACCAGGGTGGCGTCAGCGAGGATCGCGAGGGTCAGGCCGACGCCGAACATCCGCATGAAGGCCACCTTGGCTGCGATCAGCGCCGCGAACGAGATCGACATCACCAGCGCCGCCGCCGTCACCACCCGACCTGTCCTGGCCAGACCGAGTGCCACGCTCTCGTCGTTGTCGGCAGTCGTCTTCCCGGACTTCAGCCAGTACTCGCGGATCCGGGAGATGAGGAACACTTCGTAGTCCATCGACAGCCCGAAGGCGATGCAGAACAGCAGTACCGGCATGTTGGCCACCAGCGTGCCGGTCGGCGTCGTTCCCAGCGCGCCGAGATGGCCGTCCTGGAAGATCCAGACCAGTGCCCCGAACGCAGCACTGAGAGACAAGACGTTGAGCACCAAAGCTTTCAGCGGAAGCACCACACTTCCGGTGAGAAGGAACAGAAGCACGAAGGTGATGGCCGCGATGACACCGAGGACCATCGGGAGCCGGGAGGTGATCGCGTCGGCGCTGTCCCGGTTGATCTGCGCGAGACCGGTGAGCTGAACCTGCGCACCGGCGGGCGGCGCCACCGCATCCAGCCCGTCGAGCTGGGCGTCGGACGCGTCGGTGAACAGCGGCGCGGAGCTGGCGACGGTGAGGAAGGCGCTGCCGTCGGCGAAGCCGGTGGCCGCGGACGGCGGACCGGTCAACGCCCCGGCGACGAACGTGCCGCCCGGCGCGGACACCGAGGTGACGTCGGCGACGCGGGACAGTTCCGCGGCGTAGCCGTCGAGGGCGTCGGGGGTGATTCCGTCGGTGTTCGGCAGCACGACGGTGACGTTCGTGGACGAGTCGACCTCGAAGTCGGTGCGCAGCGCGTCGCCGATCTGACGCGACGAGGCCGATGTGGGCAGCACCCGGTCGTCGGGGAATCCCCACCTGGCGCCCAGGAATGGCGCACCGAGCAGCAACAGCAGCACGACGACGGTCAGCCCGATCGGAATCGACCGTCGCATCACGAATTTTGTCGATCGGTACCAGAACATCTGCTCGATCGGCTTGGGCTCCGGTTCGGGCCTGCCGAGGATGCGCCGGATCAGCCTGCGCACGTCGAGCGAGTCGAGGCGGTCGCCGGCGAGGACGATCGCAGCGGGCGCCACCACGATGGCTGCCACGGCCGCGAACCCGACCACGGCGATGCCCGCGTACGCGAACGACTTCAGGAAGTACATCGGGAACAGCACCATCGCCACCATCGACAAGGCCACCGTCATCGCCGAGAACAACACGGTCCGGCCCGCCGTCACCATCGTGCGCACCAGCGCCCGCTCCGGGTCGGCGCCGTCGGCGAGTTCGTCGCGGTATCTGCTGATGATCAGCAGGGTGTAGTCGATCGCGAGCGCGAGGCCCATGGCGATGGACAGGTTGAGCGCGAAGATCGAGACGTCGGTGACCATCGTGACGCCGCGCAGCACCGCCATCGAACCGAGGATCGCGAAGGCGCCGACCGCCAACGGCAGCGCGGCGGCGAGCAGCCCGCCGAACACCCAGACGAGCACGACGAAACTCAGCGGGATCGCGATCGCTTCCATCCTGAGCAGATCTTTTTCGCTCTGGGCGTTGATCTGCACATTGACCATCACAACGCCGCCGGCCTTGACCGTGACCCCGTCGCGGTCGTACACGAGCTCGTCGGTCAGGTCTTTGGCGTACTTCTGAGCAGCGCTCTCCCCGCCGGTGATGCCCGCGACGATCAGGCCGGTCTTGCCGTCCCTACTGATCAGTGCCGGGGTGGCGGCGGGCGGCGCCGTCCATGCCGACGTGACGTTCGCGACGTGAGGCGATTGCTCCAGCTTCGCGGCGATGTCGGTGCCGACGGCGCGCGCTGACCCTCCCTCGACGCCGTCGGCCCCATCGGAGGTGACGCTGATCAGCAGCTCCATGTCACCCTGGTCGAACTTGTCGACCAGTAGTTGCGTGGCCTCGGCGGACTCCGAGGTCGGATCCTGGAAGCCGCCGGCGGACAGATGCTGGGTCACCGGGACCCCGAAGATGCCACAGCCCACCATCACGAGCAGGGCGACAACAAGGATCCGGCGTGGCGCCGCGATGGCCGACAGTGCGATGCGTTGCAACACCTGGGAGTCCCGTCTGACACTGTGATATCACGGCTAAGTTATCAGCGATAACTTGCTTCGGTCAATGGTCGACGATGACTTCTCCGGCCGCGATGAGTCGACATGATCATGAACAACCACACCGCCGACACCGCGATACGCTCATCTGCGATGACGACCGACCACGCGACCGTGCAGACGGCCCCGACCGGGGTCGCCGACCTCGGCCTGTTGATCCTGCGTCTCGGGGTTGGTGGCGCCACTCTGCAGGCAGGTTTGATCAAGGCGCTCGACTTCTCCACCACCACCCAGTTCCTCGCCGAGGCCGGTTGGCGACTGCCGACGGTCGCGGCGTTCATGGTGACCGCATCGGAGACTCTCGGTGGGATCCTCCTGCTGCTCGGGGCGCTCACACCTCTCGCGGCGTGTGCCGTGCTGAGCGCGATGCTCTGTGCGTGGGCGGTGAACGTCTCGGGAGCGGCATTCTGGTCCGAACCGTTCAACGTCCCGTTCCTGATCGGCCTCGGCGCGGCGGCACTGTTGCTCACCGGGGCGGGCGGTTATTCGCTGGATCGGGCGCTTCTGCGGCGCGTGAACTGGTCACAGCGGGTTTTGCTGGCCCTGCTGGGCGTGGCCTTCGTCGCTGCGATCGTGACCTGGGTAGCGCTCTACGGCATCAATCCGATCCACTTCTCGGCGCCGCCGGCCTGACGGCTACCTGCCGGTAGATCGGCGAACCTACCGGGCGGTAGGAATTGCCACCATTTTGCGAGTAGTGGCTCATAGACTCCTTAAGAGCCGTGGTTACTGTTCAGTACATGTGGATCGACGACACCAGTGCTGATGTCATCAAGGTTGACTTCGAGGCTCTCTACCACGGCGATGTCCTGGTCGAGGGAATCACCTCCGAGCAGCTCGACGACGAACACTTCCTACCCACCGCAGTGTGAAAGAACGCGCGGCCCGCTGGGCCGCGCGTTCCTCATCCGGTGTGCCTGACGCAGGCGCGCGCAACGGCTAGTTGCGCCCCGACTCGCCTCCGTCGGATGTCTGCCTCACACTCCCGCACCCTCTACCGCCGGTGTCAGCATGTCGGCCAGGCGCCCGGCGATCAGGCTTTCGGCCTCGCCCACGATGCGCGCGACCAGATCACCGACGGTCGGGATGTCGTTGATCAAGCCCATGGCCGTGCCCACCGTCCAGATCCCGGCGTCGACATCGCCGTCGTCGAACACCTTGCGCCCGCGGACACCGGCGACCAGGTCCTTGACGTCCTCGAACTGACCACCCTGCTTGAGGATGTCCACCACTTCGCGTGACACCTCGTTGGACGCGACCCGCGCGGTGTTGTGCAGGCTGCGGAAGATCAACTCGGTGCCCCGCTCATCGCCGGCGACGATGGCTTGCTTGACGTTCTCATGGATGCAGGACTCAACGGTGCACATGAACCGCGAACCCATGTTGATGCCGTCGGCACCCAGCGCCAGCGCGGCGACCAAACCGCGGCCGTCGGCGAATCCGCCCGAGGCGACCATCGGGATCTCGATCTTGTCGGCCGCAGCAGGGATCAGCACCAGGCCCGGGATGTCGTCCTCCCCCGGATGGCCCGCGCATTCGAACCCGTCGATGCTGATGCCGTCCACACCCAGGCTCTGCGCCTTGACCGCGTGCCGCACCGAGGTGCACTTGTGCAGCACCTTGATGCCGTTGTCGTGGAACATCGGCAGGTGCGGCGCCGGGTTGGAACCCGCGGTCTCGACGATCTTGATGCCGGCATCGACGATGACCTGCCGGTACTCGTCGTAAGGCGGCGGGTTGATCGACGGCAGGATCGTCAGGTTCACCCCGAACGGCTTGTCTGTCAGATCCCGTGTCTTGGCGATCTCGTTGGCCAGATCGGCCGGCGTCGGCTGCGTCAGCGCCGTGATGAAACCCAGCGCACCCGCATTCGCCACCGCCGCAACCAGTTCCGCGCGGCCCACCCACTGCATACCGCCCTGGGCGATCGGATGCTCGACCCCGAAAGCCTCGGTGAACTTCGTCGTGATGCTCATCGCGGGGCCATGCGGATGGCGCCGTCGAGGCGGATCACCTCGCCGTTGAGCATCGGGTTCTCGACGATGTGCACGGCCAGCGCACCGTATTCGTCGGGATCGCCCAGCCGGGCCGGGTGCGGAACCTGCTTGCCCAGCGACGCCTGCGCCTCCTCGGGCAGACCGGCGAGCAACGGGGTCTTGAACAGGCCCGGAGCGATGGTGACCACACGGATGAACTCGCGGGCGAGGTCACGGGCGATCGGCAGGGTCATGCCGACCACACCACCCTTGGATGCCGAGTAGGCGGCCTGGCCGATCTGACCGTCGAACGCCGCCACGGATGCGGTGTTGACGATGACGCCACGCTCTTCACCGAGGGGTTCGGTCTTGGCGATCCGCTCAGCCGACAACCGCAGCACGTTGAAGGTGCCGATGAGATTCACCTGGACGACGGCGTTGAACCAGTCCAAGGGGAACGGCCCGTCCTTGCCGAGGGTCTTCACGGCGTTGCCGATGCCCGCACAGTTGATGTTGATCCGCAGCGGACCCATCTCCTCGGCGGCATCCAGTGCGGCGCTCACCTGCTCGGGATCGGTGACGTTGGCCTCGACGAACTTGGCACGTGAGCCGAGTTCCTTGACCACGTCCTCGCCCTTGAGGTCGATCACCACGACCGACGCTCCACGGTCGAGCAGTCGCTTCGTCGTCGCGAGGCCGAGCCCGGAGGCACCTCCGGTGACGACTGCTACGGCGTCTTTGATCTCCACAGATCTTTTCCCTTTCTGTTGCTCAAACCCATTCCTGGAGAATGTCTTCGGTGTCAGCACCGGGGATTCCCGGCGGCTTCGGAGCGGTGGTGGCGCTGCGTGAGAACCGCGGCGCCGGCGCCGGGTAGAGAGAGCCGTTCTCGCTGTAGAAGGTGTCGCGCTCGGTGTTGTGGGGTTCGGACTCCACTTCGGCGAACGACAGCACCGGCGTCACACACGCATCGGTGCCGGCAAAAACCCCAGCCCAGTGGTCCCGGTCGTGCGCGGCGAACGCCTCGGTGAGACGTTCACGGAGTTCGGGCCACCGGCTCATGTCGTTCTGGTCGGGCAGATCCGCCGGGTCGAGGCCGACGCCGGCAAGCATCTCGGCGTAGAACTGCGGCTCGATCGCGCCGACCGCGACATGGCGGCCGTCGGCGCAGGTGTAGGTGTCGTAGTAGGGCGCACCCGTGTCGAGCATGTTCACGCCGCGTTCGTCACTCCACATGCCCATCCCGCGGAACGCCCACATCATCATCGACAGCACGCTCGATCCGTCCACCATCGCGGCGTCGACGACCTGACCCTTGCCGGAGCGCTCCCGCTCCCACAGTGCCGACAGCACGCCGACCAGCAGGAACATCGACCCGCCACCGAAGTCGCCGACGAGGTTCAGCGGCGGCACCGGCCGTTCACCGGCCCGGCCGATCGCATGCAGGGCCCCGTTGAGTGAGATGTAGTTGATGTCGTGGCCGGCCTGCTGAGCGCGTGGTCCGTCCTGGCCCCACCCGGTCATCCGCGCGTAGACGAGCCGCTCGTTGACCTTGGCGCAGTCGTCCGGTCCCAGGCCGAGGCGTTCGGTGACACCGGGCCGAAAGCCCTCGATCAACACATCGGCCTTCGCGATCAACCGGAGCACGAACTCGCGGCCCTCATCGCTTTTCAGGTTCGCGGCCACCGACCGGCGGTTGCGCAGCAGGTAGTCGCCGCCGGGCTTGGTCGCCGGACCGGGCCCCTTACCCGGGCGCTCGACACGGACCACGTCGGCGCCGAGGTCGCCGAGGATCATCGCCGCGTGCGGCCCCGGGCCGATGCCGGCCAGCTCCACAACCCGCAGTCCTTGCAGTGGTCCCGCCATGCCTGCCCGCCCTTCATCAGAATCGCTCAGTTGACCGCCGACATAGCTTACTTGTATAACCAAGTCGGACCGGCCAGGGGGCATCAGCCCTCGGATAGGGGACGCTCGTGACCACCATCGACTCGGACACCGACGCCTACGCGGGAATCGAGGACCTCACCGTCGCCCTCGAGAAGGGGGTGCTGGCGGTGACACTCAACCGGCCGGACAGTCTGAACTCCCTGACCGCGCCGATGCTGAGCACGTTCGCCGCAACGCTGGAACGCGCCGCGGAAGACCCCCGGGTGAGGGTGGTCCGTATCGGCGGCACAGGACGCGGGTTCTCCTCCGGCGCGGGCATCAGCGAAGAAGACCACGCCAATCCCGGCGCCGCCGGAACCCCGGCCGACGTGCTCGACGCAGCCAACCGCTGCATCCGCGCGATCGTGAACCTCCCGCAACCGGCGGTGGCCGTGGTGCAGGGTGCGGCGGCCGGCGTCGGAGCGTCGCTGGCACTGGCGTGTGACGTCGTACTCGCCTCGGAGAAGGCGTTTTTCATGTTGGCGTTCACCAAGATCGGGCTGATGCCCGACGGCGGGGCGTCCGCCCTGATCGCGGCGGCGGTGGGCCGGATCCGCGCGATGCGGATGGCGCTGCTGGCAGAGCGGATCTCGGCGGCGGAGGCCTACGGGTGGGGCCTGGTCAGCGTCGTCTACCCCGCTGACGAGTTCGACGCCGAGGTCGACAAGGTCATCACCACACTGGTGTCCGGCCCGGCGGTGGCCTTGCGCAAGACCAAGAACGCGATCAATGCGGCGACGCTGACCGAGCTCGAAGACGCCCTCGAGCTCGAGAAGCAGGGCCAGCTGATGCTGCTGGAGTCCCGCGATTTCCGCGAGGGCACCAAGGCTTTTCAGCAGCGTAGAGCGGCGAACTTCACCGACTCCTGAGCGCTCTTACATCGAGACTGAGCGCTCATTCATCGAGACTGCATTCCTGGCGGAAAAGTCCGAGTGCGAGCCGCCGCCAGTGCAGTCTCAACGGCTGTTCGATCCGGGATTGCCTACAGACCGAAGATCGGCGGCAGTGCGAGCACCAGGACGAGGCCCCAGAAGAAGTGGGTGAGCATCGGTGCGAGCACACCGCCGGTCGCCCGGCGTTCCAGCGCACACACCGTGCCCAGGATGATCGCGGCGAAGCCCAGCATCGGGTTGCCCGTGGTCGCCGCTGTCGCGATCACGTACAACACCGTCGACACGAGCACCGGTCGGTACTTGGCCAGCGTCGTGTACAGCGCACCGCGGAAGAACAGTTCCTCGGCCACCCCGTTGATCACGGTGATGAAGACGATCAGCCACAGCGGGCCGGCGTTGGAGAACTCGAGTACCACGGTGATGTACTCACGCACACCGGGGATCTGGCGGGCGACCAAACCGCCCACGACGAAGACGGCGCCCAGCGCCAACCCGACCGCGGTGCCGGTGATGACGGGGCGCTGGTTGCGTGCCCGGAAACGGACATGTCCGAGGTGCAGCGGGCCGGAGGCGAAGGCGCCGACAGCCCACACCGCGGCCAGTGCGAGCGTGAGCCAGATGAACGATTCGTCGCCCGGCGGCCGACTCAGCGAGTAGCCGAGCAGCACAGCGCCGATCAGGAGGAAGACCGAGACGACGATCTTGCGACGACGGATCACCGCGGGCCATTCGTTGTACGGCGCCGCCCGGGTGCGCGCAATGCCGTACAACTCGCCGGGCAAGCCGGGATCCTTCGGTGTGGTCACGCAGGACTCCCCTTCGGCACCAGACCGATCATCGTATCGAGGCCGGTCCGCACCGCACCCGCGACGGGACCGGGCACCATCCCGATCAAGCCCAGGATCGGGCGCACCGGCGGCGGTGTCACCGCACGGGCGAGCTGACGGATCCTCGACGTGTCGCCCCCCGCCCACAGCGGATCGGTGTCGGCGAGATGGTGGTCGTCGGCCAGGGCGTTCACCGGCCGCCGCGGCGGACTCGTCACCGCACGACGCATCGCGTCCTCCACCCCGAGCAGCCCGCCCGGCGGCTCGGCGACGTGGTCGGCGATGCCGCGCTTCGACGCCATCATCGGATAGTCAAGGGACTCAATGAGATCCCCGGCCAGCCCCCCGGGCACGGGGAGGATGACACCGCTCACCCGCGACACCAGACAGGGCTCGACTCCGTATACCGCCACCGGTGTGCGCCAGATACCGGCGACGCGGGCGTAGGTCCGAAGCAGGTCGCCGTAGGTGGTGGTCTCCGGACCACAGATGTCATAGGCGCCTGCGGGCACCTTCTCATCGGCCACTGCGACGAGGTAGTGCAGTACGTCGCGGATGGAGATCGGGTCGATCGGATTGGCCGACCAATCGGGCATCGGCAGCAGCAGGAACCGGTCTGCCACGTACCGCAGCATCTCGAACGACGTCGACCCGGCGCCGAAGATCATCGCGGCGCCCAGCCACACCACGTCGGGTCCGCCGTCGACGGTCAGCGCCTCGGCCACTTCGGCGCGACTGGTCAGATGCTCGGACAGCGAGTCGTCGTCGGGAACGAAGCCTCCGAGGTACACGATGCGGCGCACCCCGGCATCCTTGGCCGCGGCGGCGACGTTGGCCGCGGCGAGGTTGTCGGCCTCCCGGAATCCGGGCTCGCCGATGCCGTGAACAAGGTAGTAGAC
This sequence comes from Mycobacterium sp. DL, assembly GCF_039729195.1. Lineage (NCBI taxonomy): Bacteria > Bacillati > Actinomycetota > Actinomycetes > Mycobacteriales > Mycobacteriaceae > Mycobacterium > Mycobacterium sp. DL. Next base: position 5,071,046 of record NZ_CP155796.1, on the reverse strand, counting down.
GACGTCGATCGGGCCGGCGTCGACGAAAGCCTGCCGCGCCGAGACCTCGTCGTGTGCGTCGAGTTCGACGGCCGCCACCTCGTCGTGCCAGCCGAAATCAGCGAGCCGTCGCGGGTTGCGGCTGACCGCGACCACGTCGTGGCCCTCCGCGAGCAGCGAGGTGACCAGACGCGAGCCGATGTAGCCGGTCGCGCCGGTGACCAGTGTCCGCATGGTTTTCACCGTACGGATGTACCCGAACCCACCGGTTCGGAACCCGTTCTAGACGTTGCCTGCATCACGATGCACCTTGACCAGTTCCTGGTACAGCACCGCATTCATCCGGATGTTGGCGATCTCGTCGTCGCTGAGCTCACGGCGCACCTTCCCCGGCACCCCGGCCACCATGGACCGCGGCGGGATCACCGCCCCCTGCGGCACCACCGCGCCTGCAGCGATCAGCGACCCGGTGCCGATGGTGGCGCCGTTGAGCACCACCGCACCCATGCCGATCAGCGACTCGTCCTCGACCGTGCAGCCGTGCAGCACCGCGTTGTGGCCGACGCTGACACCCGCGCCGACGCGGGCGGGGAAGCCGGGGTCGACGTGGATGGTGACGCCGTCCTGGATGTTGGTGCCCGCGCCGATCTCGATGGGCTCCACCTCCGCACGCAGAATCGCGCCATACCAGGCGCTGGCCCCGTCTCCGAGGATGACCTGACCGATCAGGGTGGCATTCGGCGCCACCCAGCTCTGCGGGTGCAGCTCAGGGGTGTGCCCGGCGATGGGCAGGATCAGTGGCTCGGGCATGGCCGCCATCGTAGGGACTGCAGACCGGGTGACCCGGCGCGGGACTGCGCGTGCGATCCTCACGTCGTGACCACAGCATCCGCACCCTCCGCGCTCGATCTTGTCGACGGTGTCGACCTGACCGGCAAGATCTGTGTCATCACCGGTGCGTCGTCGGGTCTGGGACGGGAGTCGGCCAGAGCGCTGGCTGCGACGGGAGCCCACGTGATCATGGCCGGCCGCAACGGTGACGACCTCGCCGCCACCGAGACGTGGGTGCGTGAACACGTTCCGGCCGCGACGCTGTCGAAAGTTCACCTCGACCTGGCCTCACTGGCCGGCATCGCCGCCGCCGCCGCACAGATCCAGGACCTCACCGGCGCCGTGCACGTTCTGATGAACAACGCGGGCGTGATGTTCACCCCGTTCGGCCGCACCGCTGACGGCTTCGAAATGCAGTTCGGCACAAACCATTTGGGGCATTTCGAACTGACCAGAGCGCTGCTGCCGGCACTGGTGGCCGCGGATGGGGCGCGCATCGTCAACCTGTCGTCCGCCGGTCACCGGATGGGCGACGTGGACTTCGACGACCCGAACTGGGAACGGCGTGACTACGACAAGTTCGTCGCCTACGGCGCGTCGAAGACCGCTAACGTGCTGCACGCCGTCGAGCTGGACCGCAGGTTGCGCGACAACGGGGTGCGCGCGTTGGCGGTACATCCGGGGATCGTGGCGACCTCGCTGGCACGGCACATGAGCAGTGACGACTTCGCCGCCCTGGGCACGGTGAGGACCGTCGAGCGCGACCCTGCTGCGCGTCGTGTTGATGTCAGCCGCGAGTTCGTACCGCCGGAGATGGGCGCCGCGACACAGGTGTGGGCAGCGGTCAGCGACGAGTTGGACGGACAGGGCGGGATCTATCTGTCCGACTGCCGGGTCGCGACCGCGGCGTCCTACGCCGTCGACGAAGCCCGTGCGCTGGCGCTGTGGGACCTGTCCGAACGACTCTGCGCGCCGGGAGCAGCGCGCTTAGGCTCGAGCGTGTGAACTGGACGGGCAGGTAGCCGGCATGGCTGAGCCGGCACGGAATTCGTCCGCGAAGATCATCTACCTGCGTTCGTACGGCGAACGGGACCGCGAGGACCACGATGTGGTGGACCGCGTGCTGGATGTGACGGTCGAGTTGCTGCGCGACGTGGCGTTCGCCGATCTGAGCACTCGGGGCATCGCCGATCGTGCCGGTGTGTCGCACGGTGAGGTGTGCGCGTACTTCAGGTCGAAAGACGCGATCGTCGCCGAGGTGTACCTCGGCATGCTGCGGGGCGCCCCGCTGAGCGTCGACGTCACCCAGTCGGCCCGCACTCGCGTCGTCGCCCTGTTCAACCAGTTGGTGATGCTGCTCGCCGATGAACCAGAACTGGCTGCGGCCTGCTCGAGCGCGTTGATCTCCAATGAACGATCGGTGCAGGCGATCCGACGGCGTATTCACGCAGAGTTGCATCGACGGGTGCGCACGGTGCTGCGCTCGGATGCCTGGCCCGAGGTGGCCGAGACGCTCGAGTTCGGACTGGTCGGAGCAATGGTGCAGGCGAGTTCGGGTTCGGCGACCTTCCAGGACACCGCCGACGACCTCGCCCGGGTGGTCGCTGCGCTGCTGCCGGAAGAGCCCTGAGACCTGTTCCTCACCGGGCACAGAACCCGCTGGTCACAAGCTTGATTGCCGTCGGTTTCGGGGTCCACGGCAATGGTGCCGACTTGGTCGTAGCCAATTCGTGCACATACCATGCCAGACGACCTGAGAGCATGAGGAGCAGAACGTGAAGACCAACACCAGCAAAGCCATCGGCGTCGCTGTGGGTGCCGCCGCGATCGCCCTGTCGGTTCCGCTGGCAGTCACCGCGTACGCCCAGCCGACGACTCCCACCCCCACGCCCGTCGCTGAGATTCCCGATCCGCAGGGACCCGAGTGCGGGCCCTTCAAGGAAGCAGTGCCCAACTGGAAGGGCCTGGCCAACCTGCCCGTCAGCACGGCGCTGGCCAGCATTCCGGAAGCCGCGACGTTCAGCCAGGCGATCTCCGGCCAGATCAACCCCGCCGTCAATGTGGCGTCGGTGTTCGACAACGGCCCCTACGTGATCTTCGCGCCGACCAATGAGGCCTTCGCTGCCCTGCCGCCCGAGCAGCTCGAGATGCTGCGCACCGATCCGGCCGCGCTGACACAGCTGGTCTACTACCACGGGTTCCTCGGCCTGCTCGGACCCGACACCGTGAAGGGCCAGCGTCCGACCCAGGAGGGCACCGAGATCGAGGTGACCGGCTCCGGCGGCGACATCCAGGTCAACGAGACCACCAAGGTCCTCTGTGGCGGCATCCCGGCGCAGAACGCGAAGATCTATCTGGTCGACAACGTCTTGAACCCGGCCGACGCGCCGGAACCGATCCTGGCGACGCCGACGAGCCCCACCACCACGACCACGACTCCGACGACGACGCCGACCGAGACGCTGCCCGCCGAGGCGCCTGCCGCCGAGGCACCGCTCTCGCCGGCCGCCGAAGCACCCGTCGGCTAGATGCGAATCGGGCGCGTTGTGCGACGCTGAGCGTCGCAAAACGCGCCGAATTCGCTGTCAGAGGCCGAGGTCGCGGCCGATGATCTCCTTCATGATCTCGGTGGTGCCACCGAAGATCGTCTGGATTCGGGAGTCCACGTAGTCGCGGGCCACCCGGTACTCCATCATGTAGCCGTAGCCGCCGTGCAGTTGCACACAACCGTCGATCACCTTCTTGGCGGTCTCGGTGGCCCACCACTTCGCCTTGGCCGCTTCGACAGCGGTCAGTTCACCGTCGACGACACCCTGCAGACACCGGTCGACGTACTGCTCGGTCACGTCGAGTTCGGTGTCCATCTCGGCGAGCAGGAACCGGTTGTGCTGGAAGCTGCCGATCGACTGTCCGAAGGCCTTGCGATCCTTGGCGTATTGCACTGTCTGCCGCCAGGTTTCGCGGGCACCGGCGATCGCCGAGATGGCGATCGACAGCCGCTCCGAGGGCAGGTTCGTCATCAGGTGGTAAAAGCCACGGCCCTCTTTGCCGAGCACGTTGGCCGACGGCACCCGGACGTTCTCGAAATGCAGTTCCGAGGTGTCCTGGGCGTGCAGGCCCATCTTGTCGAGCTTGCGGCCACGGGTGAAACCGTCCATGTCACGCTCGACCACCAGCAGCGAGAAGCCCTTGTGGCCGGCCTCGGGATCGGTGCGGGCGACGACGACGACGAGATCGGAGTTGATCCCCGACGAGATGAACGTCTTGGACCCGTTGAGGATCCAGTCGTCTCCGTCGCGCACCGCCGAGGTGCGGATGCCTGCCAGGTCACTGCCGGCGCCGGGTTCGGTCATCGCGATCGCGATGATCGTCTCGCCGCTGACGATGCCGGGCAACCAGCGTTTCTTCTGCTCGTCGTTGGACAGGTCCTTGAAATACGGTGCGACGACGTCGTTGTGCAGGCTCAGCGCGGGTCCGGCGACACCGGCCTTGGCGATCTCCTCGTCGATGACAGCGTTGAACCGGAAATCATCGGTGCCACCGCCCCCGTACTCCTCGGGCATGTTGAAGCCGATGAGCCCGTGCTTGCCGGCGGCCACGTAAGCGGACCGGTCGACCATGCGGTCGGCTTCCCACTTCTCGGCGTTCGGAACCAGCTCACTCTCGATGTATCCGCGAACGGTGTCGCGGAACGCCTCGTGTTCGGCGTCGTAGATCAATCGCTTCATCGTGTTCCTAACTCTGTTGGCTTACTTGGCTTACTTCGCCTTCCATACCGGCGGTCTCTTCTGCGCGAACGCCAGCGGCCCTTCCCTGGCATCTTCGGTGGTGAACACCGTCGCGACCTCGCGCATCGTCCGCGACCACCCCGGCTCGTCGGCGGCCACCACGCCGTCGTCGGCGCCGACGGCGACACGCTTGCTGGCCTGAACGGCCAAGGGCGCGTTGACCGTGATCCGCTCGGCCAATGCCAGCGCGGCGTCCAGTTCGGTCCCGTCGGGCACCACGTCGTTGATCAGGCCCCATCGCAGCGCCTCGGCCGAGGTGATCGGCTCGCCGGTGAACATCATCTCCAGTGCGACCTTGCGCGGGAGTTGGTCGACGATCCGGAAGACACCGCCGGCGGCGGCGATCAGCCCGCGCTTCACCTCGGGCAGGCCGAATTTCGCGCTCTCACCGGCGACGACGAGGTCGCTGGCCAGTGCAAGCTCGGTGCCGCCGCCCAGCGCGGTGCCGTTGACCGCCGCGATCGTCGGCTTGTCGATGAAGTGGCGGACGTAACCGGCGAATCCCCACTTCGGACGGTCGGGATGGCCGATGTTCTCACCCTTCGACAGTGCCTTGAGATCCGCACCGGCACAGAAGGATTTGTCGCCTGCACCGGTGATGACAACGGCCCAGACATCCGGGTCCTGCTGCGCCTGATCCATCGCGTCACCCACCGCGATGCTGACCGCGCTGTTGATGGCGTTACGCGCCTCGGGCCGGTTGATCGTGATGACCATGACGTTTCCCCGGCGCTCGACCAGAGCGCCGGGGGCGTCGACTCCATCGGTCACAGCAGTTCCAGGATGGTGGCGTTGGCCTGGCCGCCACCCTCACACATCGTCTGCAGGCCGTACTGAATTCCCTTGTCCCGCATGTGGTACAGCATCGTCGTCATGATCCGCGCGCCGGACCCACCCAGCGGGTGACCCAACGCGATGGCGCCGCCGTTGGGGTTGACCTTCTTCTCGTCGGCGCCGATGTCCTTCAGCCACGCCAACGGGACGGGCGCAAAGGCCTCGTTGACCTCGAACACGCCGATCTCGTCGAGCGAGAGGCCGGAGCGCTGGAGCGCCTTCTGGGTGGCCGGGATCGGCGCGGTCAGCATGATCACCGGGTCCGCACCCGCAAGCACCGCGGTGTGCACCTTGGCAAGCGGCTTGAGCCCCAACGACTTCGCTTTCTCGGCGGACATGAACAGCAGTGCCGCCGAACCGTCCGAGATCTGCGAGCTGTTGCCCGCGTGGATCACACCGTCTTCTTTGAATGCCGGCTTGATCTTGCCGATCGACTCGATGGTGCCGCCGCGACGGATGCCCTCGTCCTTGAGCACCGGATTTCCGTCCTGATCCTTGATCGCCACGATCTGGTCGTCAAAAGCTCCGGAATCCTGTGCTGCGGCGGCCTTTTCGTGTGATCCCAGCGAGAACTGGTCCAGGTCGGTGCGGCTGAGTCCCCACTGGTCGGCGATCATCTCGGCGCCGATGCCCTGGTTGGGCGTCTGGGTGTAGCGGCTACGGAACGCTTCCGGGTAGGGATGACCGCCGTTGGCCAGCGACGAACCCATGGGCACGCGCGACATGGATTCCACGCCGCCGGCGACCACCACGTCGTAATGACCCGCGACCACACCCGCGGCGGCAAAGTGCACCGACTGCTGACTGGACCCGCACTGGCGGTCGACGGTCACCCCGGGGACGGATTCGGGCCACCCCGCGGCGAGCACCGCGGTGCGTGCGATGTCGAGAGCCTGCTCCCCGGCCTGCATGACGCAACCCCAGATGACGTCGTCGACGAGGGCGGGATCGACACCCGCACGCTCGACCAGGCCGTTGAGCACCTGCGCGGAGAGTTCGCCCGGATGCACCCCCGACAGGCCGCCATTGCGCTTTCCGACCGGTGAACGGACAGCCTCGACGATCACGGCTTCAGCCATGGAGATACTCCTTCAGTCTCAGTGGTGTCCCTCGAACGTAAACGAACAAGGTTTACTAGGTCAACCTACTGGTTGGTAGGCGTATCGCCACCCCCGGCACTCGCCGACCCCTCTGCTCAGACGACCGGTGAGCGTCCCTTCGCCGCGCGCTCGGCGGCAGCCAGCAGATCGTCACGGAACAGCGGGTGGGCGATCGCCGCGAGGGCGTGCCCGCGCTCCTGCACCGTCCGGCCTTCCAGTTCCGCGGCGCCGTACTCGGTGACGACGACGTCGACGTGATGGCGCGGGGTGGTGATGACCGCCCCGGGGCCGAACCACGGCACGATCCGCGAATGCAGTTCGCCGTCCTTCTCGAACGTCGAGCGCAGGCAGATCAGCGAGCGGTCCGACAGATCGAGGCCCGCACCGGCCACGAAGTCCTCGGCTCCGCCGATCCCGCTGAACTGGTCGCCCGCGATCGTGTCGGCGACGACCTGGCCCTGGATGTCGACCGCAAGTGCGCCGTTGATCGAGACCATCTCGCGGTTGGCGGCGATCACGTCCGGGGAGTTGACGATCTCCACCGGCAGGAACGCGACGGACTCGTTGTTGTCCAGCCACGCGTACAGATCCGCCGAACCGAACGCGAATGTCGTCACACTCACGCCGTCGTACTGTCCTTTGGCGGCGTTGGTGATCTTGCCCGCCCGGTGCAGTTGCATGCAGCCGTCGGTGAACATCTCGCTGTGCAAGCCGTAGTCACCACCCGCACCTTCTGCCAACAGCGTGGCGATCTGGCTCGGAATCGAACCGATCCCGGTCTGCAGGGTCGCTCCGGAGCGGATGAACTCGACGGCGTGCCGGGCGATGGCCGCGTCGGCGTCGGTCGGCGGCGGCCCCGGGAGCGACACCGGGCTGTCGTTCGAGCGCACCAGGATGTCCATCTCGTCGACGTGCAGCGCGTGGCGGTGCTGCTCGCCGAACCCGAACGTGCGCGGGTAGGCATCGGAGACCTCGACGACGAGCACCCGATCGGGATCGGCGCCCGCGCGGTGCATCTCGTCGATGGTGCCGCCCGCGTGCAGTGACAGCGAGCACCAACCGTCGGCGTCGGGCGGCGTCGCGACCGTGGTCATCACCCGCGGCGCCTGTCGTTCGATGAGCGGCGCGAACCGCCGGAAGTCAGCGGGCATGAACTCGATGTCGGCGCCGGCATCACGCAGCGCCCGCTCCAACGGGCCGTAGAAGCCCGACAGGTAGTGCACGCCGGTTTTCGAGAACAGGTCGGTGCCCACCGCGAGCAGCGCACCGAACACCCGCAGCCCGGTCCAGTCGTCACGTTCGCCCAGGGCGCGCAGAAACGCCGGGGGCTGACCCGGCCCGAGCGGTATCCCCAGCGTGTCGGCGGTCCTGAGCCGCGCGGCGGCCTCCTCGGCGGTGAGCTCCTCAGCCATGGCCGCTACCCTGCCATGCGACCCGGGAGCACCGCCCGCACTTGCGCACAGACAGCGTCACGCGGCGTCAACGTCCTGCGGAAACCATCGGGCCGGGCATCGGTGCCACCACATGGTTTACTGAGTTGCATAGCTTGCCGGTCCGCCGGTGACCAGTTGTTGGGAGAGGTCGTGACGCGTAGCACCCGGTTGGCGCCGATGATCGGGCCGGACGCCGCCAGTGCCAGTTCGGCGGTCCGGTCCCCGAAGACCGCCGAACTCGTGGCCGGAACGCTGCGCCGCATGGTTGTCGACGGCACGCTCAAAGACGGCGACTTCCTGCCCAACGAGGCCGAGTTGATGGCCCATTTCAGCGTGAGCCGCCCGACGCTGCGCGAAGCCGTCCGGGTGCTGGAGTCCGAGCGCCTCGTCGAGGTGCGCCGCGGTTCCCGGACCGGCGCGCGGGTGCGGGTTCCCGGGCCGGAGATCGTCGCGCGACCCGCGGGGCTGTTGCTCGAGTTGTCCGGGACCACGATCGCCGACCTGCTGACCGCGAAGTCCGGCATCGAGCCGATGGCCGCGCGCCTGCTCGCCGAATCCGGGCCCGCCGAGGCATTCGACGAACTCGAGCAGATGCTCGAAGTGCTCATCTCCGACGGCTGGCAGTCGAGTCGTCTGGCCGAGACCACAGGGGCTTTCCATCTGCGGGTGGTGCAGCTTTCCGGCAACGCGACGCTGGGAATGGTCGCCGGCATGCTCCACGAGATCACCGTCCGGCACACGGCGTTCGTGTTCAAGGAACGCCGTCCGGTGTCCAAAGCCGACTACGACAAGCTCATGCGGTCCTACCGCAAACTCATGCAGTATCTCCGCGCAGGGGACGCCCCGGGCGCGGAGGCACACTGGCGCAAGCACCTCGACACGTCGCGCGAACTGCTGTTGACGGGCCTGGAGAGCGTTCCGATCCGCGACGTGATGGGCTAGGCGGAGCGATTCAGGGCGCGTCGGCGCTGTCCTTGCGCCACGTCACCGTGACCGGCACCGTGTCGTCCCAGGGTTGCCGCGTCACCATGTCGGCGACCTGCACGTAACCGCGTTCGAACTCACCGGTGGCGGCGTCGACCAGGCGGTACTGCTGACGCTGCTGGTGAATCGGCTGCGCGTCGAGCAACATCACCCGCACCTCGCCCGGCTCGAACCCGCACCGTTTCTGCAGCGCGGCGATCAACTGCTCGTTGTGCATGTGCCCGTCGCCGAAGTTCCATCCGATCGCGGTGCTGCAGATCCGCTCCCCGTCGGTCAGCACGAAGTCGGATTCGTCGTGCCCGGCCATCACGTGGTGCGCGAGGGTGAACATGGCGCGGCCGTGGGTGTTGAACGAGCGGAACGCGTACCCCATGTACTGGTACATCTCCGCGGTTTCCTTGCTGCCGTAGAACTTCTCCATCTGCGCGGCGGGCATGCTGGCGATCGCGACGATGCCGTTCTCGATCTTGGCCGCCGCCGACGGCTTGATGCACCACAGCGAGGTGTCCCAGTTGCCCGCGTAGTACCGCATGCCGGGCAGGAAGGAGACTTTGCGCGGGAACAGGTTTCCGACCACCACGGTGCCCGCCACGACGGCGAACAGCACGAGCGGCCACGGGCTCTGCAGGTCGCCGAGACCCACGCCGGCATTGCCGACGAACAGCGCCAGCACGCTGAACATCATGAACACGTTCCACTCCAGCGGCACCCCCATCGGGATCGCCGACAGGATGCCGAAGTGGAAGCAGATCATCACGAACGCGGCGATTGCAGTCACCCAGCCCCCGTGGCTGAAGAACAGCACCAGCGGGACCAACATCTCGATCGCGGTGCTGAAGTGCGCGAGCCACCGCGACGCCCGCCCCGGGCGAAGGTCATCGGGGAAGTGCTCGAAGAACTTGCGCTTGATCCAGCGCGGCCGGAACACCGGGTTGTTGCTCATCATCGTCGAGATGACAAAGGGGAAGTGCTTGTTCAGCTTCGACGTCGCCGCCCCCATCCAGATGACCAGACAGACCAGCTTGGCGGCGATGATGATGTCCGCACCGCTGAACAGGAAGCACACCGCCAACGCGCCGTACACCTCACCGCGTGCGGCCAGGAAGATCACCTTGTCGCGCAGTCCGGCCACGGCGAGCAGCCCGACGATCGTCGCCGTCTGCCAGACGGGCAACACACCGACCTCGGAGCCGAGCTCCGGTATCGGGCCGGTGCCATCAGAAAAGAGAGCGATCACCAGAGCGACAAGCAGGGCGGCGTAGACCAGCACGTCGAACGGTGTGCGCGAATCGCCCTTGGTCAGCGGGATGCGGTTCGGCCATGGGGGCAGCCGGATGGTCTTCGGCCGCAACCAGTAGAGGATCGAACCCAGTGGCGGGAAGAACCGGTTGTTCAGCGGCCCGAACCCGCAGCCCAGCCCGACGACCTCGAACAACATCGTGAAGAGGACGACCTTCTGGTACACGATCGGCTCGTGGTACCAGGCTCCGACGTTGGTGAAGCCGTCTATGCCGGCGGTACTGAGCACGATCAACCACGCCACCAGCACGTACAGCAGGATCTTCACCACGTAGAAGAGGTGCAGCACACCCGGCGTGCCGAATCCGACCTCGGCCCAGTGCCGCGCCATCGGGACGATCCGCTCGGCCCGAGTCCCCTTGCTCCACTCCGCGTAGTCGACGACGGGCGCTTCCTGCTTGAGAAAACCCATGCCGGTCAGACTAGAACGTGTTCCAGTTCGTCAGCACCGATTGTGCGGTTTCCGCCGTGTCTCGCGCTATGCGTCCTGCTTGGCCGGCGGCCGGTAGAAGATCACCAGTTGCCCGATGCCGCCGCCGAGTCCGAGCACCACCGCGATCAGCAGACCCCACCAGCCGTGCAGCAGGTCGTAGACGCCGGTGCCGGCGAAGAGCAGGTGATCCAGGCTGAGCTTGCCCGCCCCGATCGTCGCGACGGCGACCGCCGCAACCGCCAGCACCAGGTTGTACTCCCAGCCCTCCTTGACGATGAAGAATCCGTTGGGCTTGTGCACCGTCCAGGCCGCCACCAGCATCAGCGCGACGAAGCCCGCCGCCGGGATCGGGGTGAGCAGACCGAGCGCCAGGCCCAGACCGGCCGCCATCTCCGTGCTGGCAGCGACGCGGGCGTGGAACATGCCCGGCTTCATGCCCATGCTGTCGAACCAGCCGGCGGTGCCCTTGAGTCCACCCTTGCCGAAGAACTTGTTGTAGCCGTGTGCGGCCATGGTCAGACCAAGGACAACACGCAGGATCAGCACTCCGACGTCGTAGGCAGTCATGTAACAGAATCTAGGCCATCTGTTACGCCGCCGCCGCACTACCCCGAGCCGCGAGCGTGTGCATTCTGCACCCAGTTGCCGTGGAATCCGGCGGGCACGCGGTGCGGCAGCTTGATGGCGGCGATGTCCTCGAGAGTGCGCGCGTCGAGTATCGCCAGCTCGCTCCGATCCGCCGACCGGTCGTACACATAACCCATCAGCACCCCGTCATCTTCGGCGGAATCCGGTGAGGACGCCTGGAAAACGAACTCGCCCAGTGCTTTTCCATCGCCGAAGTGCCGAGTCACACTGTCGCCGCCGACCAGGTCGTGTTTGAGCAGCGTGTCACTGCCGTCGGTTCCCTCACCGACGGTCGGCGCGTAACCGTAGCGATGCTGCTTTCCGACAAGCCGCTCGTCGACCCGCGGAAACTCCTGGGCGCGATCATCGATCCGCGACTCCCGCACCTTGCCGGCAACCAGATCGACGGTCCATCGCTCGAGTGTCGGCGGCCCCTCGTTGGGGCCGAGGTGGTCGGTGTCGAACATCTTCGGGTGCCGCACGACGTCGAGCACGATCGTGTCGTCGATCGGTGAGTCGTAGGCGTTCATCGGGTGGAAGACGTAACACGGCTCGACGTCGAACCACCGCACGTCGGCATTGCCGCCGTCGCGCGGCATGACGCCGATCCTGGCGGGGTACTTCGGATTCCACGAGTACGGGAATCGGCGATCCGAGCCACCTCCGGCCGGGATGCGCGCGGCGACGGGGTCGGGGATGCGCACGCGACCGATCAACGCGGACAACAACAGTCGCGCCGGCAGACGGAGACCACGCGGAACCGACATGCTCGCCGCCTGCTCGGTGTCGAACGTGACGGGCAGGTCGTAGAAGACCACGAAACGTTCGGTCAACGAGAAGTCGTGCATCATCGGGCTGCCGGTCACCTCGATGTCGACAGCGCGCCGGGCGCGACCGTCGGCGCCGATCACCGAGTACTGCACCGTGTTTCCCCGCAGCATGCTGTAGGACACCGCGTGCAGCTCACCGCTGTCGGGGTCACGTTTGGGGTGGGCGGTGTATCCGCCGGTGACTGTGCCGTCGAAATCGCAGACACCCACGGTGTCCAGTTCGTCGGTCAGTTCGTAACTGGTGGCACCGCCCTCGATCAACGCGAGTGTCCTGCCGGCGTGCCCGATCACGTTGGTGTTGGCGCCCACCTGCGAGACCGGGGACCGTGCGGCGGGCACCTTTTCGCCGAGCGCCCTGGCCACGATCGGACTGCGGACCCAGCGGTTCCGGTACCACTCGGCCTTACCGTCACGGATGCGGACGCCGTGCACCATTCCGTCGCCGATGAACCAGTGGTAGAGCGCCGGGTCGATCTCGCCGACGGGGTTGGGGCCGTTACGCAGGTAGCGACCATCCAGGTGGTCGGGGATCCGGCCCGTCACCACCAGATCGGTGAGCGTGACCTCCTCCGACACCGGGGCGAACGCCCCCTCCAGGTAGCGGTTGCCCATAAGAACTCCTCATAACAGTGTTATCGCCGCAGGCTCTCTGTATAACACCGTTATTGTGGCCAGGCAACGGGTCGACCGGCAGCAGCGGCGCCCCGATCTCGGCGCCTTGTCCAGCAGGACAAAGCCTCATTGCATTTCTGATGCGATTCGCCAAATGATTCGCGTCACATCCCCGGTTTACTGCACCCATGACCGACTCCACGTACCAGATGCTGGCCATCGGACTGTATTTCGCCGCGATGATCGCGATCGGCTACTACGCCTACCGCCAGACCAGCGATCTGGACGACTACATGCTCGGCGGCCGAAGGCTCAGTCCCGGCGTGGCAGCACTGTCCGCGGGGGCGTCCGACATGTCCGGTTGGCTGCTCCTCGGGGTGCCCGGCGCCATCTACGCAGCGGGCCTCGGCGAGTCGTGGATCGTCATCGGCCTGGTGATCGGCGCCTATCTCAACTGGCGCTTCGTCGCCCCGCGCCTACGCGCCTACACCGCGATCGCCAACAACTCGATCACGGTGCCGAGTTTCTTCGAGAACAGGTTGCGTGATCATTCGCATGTCCTTCGGATCGCGGCCGGGGTGATCATCCTGGTGTTCTTCACGTTCTACGTGTCCTCGGGCATGGTCGCCGGAGGCGTGTTCTTCGAAACCACCTTCGGCTCGTCGTACTTGCTGGGCATGCTGCTCGTTGCGGGAATCACGTTGAGCTACACGCTGTTCGGCGGCTTCCTCGGCGCCACGCTCACCGACGTCGCGCAAGGGTGTCTGATGCTCGCCACCCTCATCGCGGTACCCGTGGTCACCATCATCGCCGTCGGCGGTCCCGGTGAGGTGCTCAACGCGATCCAGGCTTCCGACACCGCCCAGAATCTCGCCGACCCCGGCAATGAAATCCATCGCACCTCCCTGTTCTACGGAGGAAGTGTGATGGCCATCCTGTCCGCTGCCGCCTGGGGACTCGGCTACTTCGGCCAGCCGCACATCATCGTCCGGTTCATGGCGCTGCGCTCCCCCGCCGACGCCAAGGCCGGTCGTCGCATCGGCATCAGCTGGATGGTGCTCAGCTCCCTGGGCGCCATCGTCACCGGCTTCGCGGGTTTCGCCTACTTCTACAATCGCGGCGAAACGCTGGACAATCCCGAAACGGTGTTCCTGGAACTGGCGAAGATCATGTTCCACCCCTTCATCGCCGGGATCGTGCTCGCGGCAGTGCTCGCCGCAGTCATGTCGACCATCTCCTCGCAGTTGATCGTCTGCTCGTCGGCCCTCGTCGAGGACATCTACAGGGCATTCGGCAAGGAAACGAGTCCGACGAGGCTGGTCGCCTATGGCCGGCTCGGGGTGCTGACGGTCGCCATCGTCGCGATCGCCCTCGCTCTGAACCCGGATGGATCGATCCTCGACCTGGTCGGCTTCGCGTGGGCGGGCTTCGGTGCGGCGTTCGGTCCGCTCATCATCTTGTCGCTGTTCTGGCGCGGACTCACCTCCCCCGGCGCGATCGCCGGCATGATCAGCGGCGCCGTGGTGGTGGGGATCTGGGGTCAGACCGAGGCGTTGGCCAGCGCGATGTACGAGATCGTTCCCGGCTTCATCGCCTGCGCGGTTGTCGCCACGGTGGTGTCGCTGATGACCGCGCGCCAGAACGACGACATCGACCGCGAGTTCACCGAGATGGACGCGGCAGTGCGTGAACCGGCCGTCGCCGCCGCCACCGCCGAATGATCACGGCGCGGCACAAGACTGGTGTCAGCACCCACTCGATAACGCCGTTATGGTTACATGGCATACGTGAGCGCACCCCGCCATTCCCTGATCGAGGCGGGAGTGCGCATCCTCGAACGCGACGGGCTTCCCGCGCTCAGTGCGCGCAATGTCGCGGCCGAGACCGGCACCTCCACGATGGCGGTGTACACACACTTCGGCGGAATGACAGGCCTGCTCGATGCCATCGCCGGGGAGGTGTTCATCCGTTTCACCCGGGCGTTGACCGAGGTGCCCGAAACCGACGATCCCGTGGCCGACTTCCTGGCGATGGGACTCGCCTACCATGACTTCGCGCTCGCCAATCCTCAGCGATACCAACTGATCTTCGGCACCTCCGCACCGGCCTCGCTCACGGTCTACCGCACCGACATCACCGTCACCGGAAGCGCAACCAACCGCGCCGAATGGGCCCCGTCCTTCGGGGCGCTGCACAGTGCCGTGCGCCGGATGATCGCCGCCGGCCGCATCCGCGACGACGACGAACTGGCGGTGGCGGGGCGGTTGTGGAGCCTCAACCACGGCGCGGTGATGCTGGAGATGGCCGGATACTTCGGGCATGAAGGGCACGGACTCACCCAGATCCTGGGACCTCTGGTGATCGACACCCTGGTGGGGATGGGTGATGACCGTGACGCAGCGATGAAGTCGATGAACGCGGTCGTCGCCGCGCTCGCCGAGAACGCCTGACTCAGTTCCCTTTGCGAACTTCGTGTTCCAATCGCTGCACATAGGAATCGATGTCGCCGATCGCCGACTCGGCCGCATGCACACTGATCACGATCGTCTCGCCGATGCCGTGCACACCGTGGGTCAACGCCATCATCGGGGACAGGCCGGGGAATCCGGCGGTCAGCGTCACCGGAGCCCCACCGAAATGCAGATCCTTCGCGCCGCGGTTGACGCTGGACACCACTGTGTTCCCGGTGGCTGTGGGCCACCGGGTGTCGGGATCGAACTGGGCTACGCCCCAACGGAGCACCGGTGCCGGAACCGCCGCGAATGCCGCGCTCTCGGCGCGCATCGCCGGGTGGGAGGCGCGCCGCCGGCGTTGCTCCAGCTCGACGCTGATCCGTTGGGCCCGTTGGTCGAAGGCCAGGTCCGGGTACAGGCCGACACCGACGTTGCCGAAATGATTGTGCGCCGCGCGCGGACCTGACTTGGCCATCGGCACCTCCGCAGCGAGCTGCGACGGGTCGTCGCCCAACGCGCGGAGCTGCCCGGACAGCGCCGCGGACACCGCAGCCAGCACCCCCACCGTCACCGTCGGCCCTCGCAGCCGCCCGCGGTCACACATCACTGTCCGCACGTGGCGAGATCCCGACGGTCGCGCGTTGCTACGCAGCAACGGGCGCGACGGTGCCTGGCCGGGAACCAATCCGGCACGGCCGTCACGCACCAACCGGCGATGCGCGAGCGCCGAGTCGAGTGCGCGCTGTGGGAGCGCAGTCGCGGAACCCCGCGGCGCCGGGACGGCATCCACCTCGCCGGCGCGGCCGAAAAGATGGCCGGCCAACGCCGCGGACCGGACCCCGTCACCGAGTGCATGACAGATCTGCACGACGACCACGGTGGCGCTGCGGGCGCCGGGAATGCCGTCGATGTCCGGGAACACGTGCACCCGCCAGGTCATCTCCCGCGGATCGAGCTGCCGGTCAACCAGATTCGTCACCGCGGCCAGACAGGACGCCCAGGTGCGGTCGGCCAACTCGTGGACGACGAACTGGTCCTCACCGATCCCGCGGGGCACCCAGGCCGGGTAGGTCCAGAAACCGGTTTCGGCGATGCACAGCCCCAGTTCGGCACAGCCCCGTGCCCGATCCGCCACCACCTCGACAGCGTGACCGATGTCGGCCGACCCCGGCCCGAAGGCGTAGAGCAGGAACTGGTCGCTGGGGACCGCAGCGGACATCCAGTAGGTCTGCGCATCGATCGCGGCGAGTCGGCGCACCGTCATCGACGCGCGAACCTATACGGGGTCGAACTGCGAGATGAGCCAGCGGTTGTCGACCTTGTCCAGCGTGACGCGCACGCTGGACGCCGTATCGGTGGGCGGGTCCTGGCCGACGCTGACGGTCTGGTTGACGAACACCAGCACCACCGCCTCGGTCGGGGATGCCGACACCGACGCCGCGGCCGGCACCGAGGCGACGGCGGAGATCTGCCTCTGCTGCGCACCGGGGATCACCACGTCGTTGGTGAGCGCGGTGTACGAATCGCGGAATTCTCCGGTCAGCAGCTCGCGCGCATCCCCCAGCTGCTGCTCCACCGTGTCGGGTGCATACGACAGCAGCGCGATGGTGATGTCTCTTGCCGCCTGCACCGATGTCGACGCCGCCAGGTCAGCGCTACGGACCGAGTTGTCCCGCCACTTCAGGTATCCGGCGCCCAGAGCGAGGACCAGGGCCAGCGCGGGCAGCAGCACGAAGGCGACCAGCCGCGACCACTGGATGCCGCGCTTGGGCGCGTCCGGTTCGGCCTCGGGGTGGTCGGCGTCGTCGGACGCGACCTCGGTGGCCTCGTCGGCAGTGTCTCCACCCGCAGTGTCATCGTCGGCAGTGTCATCGTCGGCGGGGCCGTCGGCCTCGGTGGTCTTCTCCGTGGTGTCCTCGACCGTGTCATCGACCTCGGTCTCAGCACCCACAGCGGTGTTGTCCTTCTCCAAGCTCACAGTCGCCTTGTCCTCGTTGTCCTTGCTCACGGGACGAACTCCACATTGGACACCTTGGCTTCGTCACCGATCTTCTCCACCAGGATCCGCATCCGCCATGCCCGCGGTTCCTGTTCTGGCGCACCGGCGTTCGACGTCCGCACCGTGACTGCGACCAGTACCTGCGCCTCGTTGTCGCTCTCGGACTCGATGCCCGCCTCGGCGATGGTGCCGACCGACTTCGATTGCGCCTGCTTGACGACCTCCACGAACGGTTGCGCACGCTGCTGGAAGTCGTCGTAGAAGGTGCCGGTCGCGGAGTCCAGAATGCGCTGGACATCGGCCTCGGCGTTCTCGAAGTCGATGCTGGTGAGATTCAGCGCACCCTGACGTCCCACCTGCAGGAACAGCGCGCTCTCGGCCGCAGCCTTGTTCGACTCGTACGCCCGGAAGCCCAGCCAGCCGGTCAGCCCGGCCAAGGCCAGAACACCGGCAAGCCCGCCGATGAGGGCGAGCTTGACGTGCGAGATCGGGGTGCGCACGGGAGCTTCGGCCTCGTAGTCCTCGGCTTCGGTGTCCCCGGCTTCGGTGTCCTCTACGTCGGTGCCCTCGGCTTCGTCCCGGGCGTCCGACTCGCCCGCGTCGATCTCGTCGGCAGCCGTCACCTCGGCGGCTGACTCCTCGACAGCCGTGGACTCTGGTTCCACCGCACCGGACTCTTCCACCCCGGCTTCATGGTTCGGCTCCGAGGTCTGCTTGCTCAATTCCCCGTCGGGGGCAGCATCATCGACTGCCATGTTTGCTCCTCTTCGGCACTGCGGGCCAGGTTGGACTGTGTGTACACATGTCCGTCCGGTCCAACGTACGTGCCGCTCGCCGGGTCGTATTCGGCGGCTGCGATCGGAGGCGGCGCGGGAGCCGCTGGCGGAAGCGCTTCTGCAGGTGGTGCCCCCGGCCGTAGCTGAGGGACGGCCTGGCCGGAGATCGTCGCGTTGGGGTCGCCCTTCCAGTTGTACCCGTCGTTGAGCGGTACGTAGTTCTCATCGCTCTCGCACATCTTCGCGGTCGGCGCGCGTTTGCCGGGCCTCGTGACGCACGGGATATTGCGGGCACCACGAACGTTGAACGCACCGTCCTGCGGCACGCGGCAGTACACGTCGCCCGCCGGGCGGTCGGGATAGTCCTCGAACGTCGGTGCCCGCTGCTGCTGGGCCGGCAGGAAGCCGGTGCTGCACGGCGGCGGAATGTTGAGGTTCAGATTCAAGGTGAGGTAGTCACCCATGTAGTCCTGTTTCGTCCCGTTCTTGGCCACGCCCACGCCCTGGGTCACCGCGGTGCCCTGCGGAAGCAGCACCAGCAGTTGCTCGAGGTTGGGCTGGTAGGTGACGGCGACCTCGCCGACGTTGACCAGATTGGCCAGCACGATCGGCAGGGTGGGTTGGAGCTGGTCGAGCAGCGCCCGCACCTCCTCGGCGGCGCCGGGACCGGTGCTGAGGAGGCCCGACACCGACGCATCCTCGCTTCGCAGCTGCCCGGTGACGTTCGCCAGGTTCGCCGCCCACGCCTGGATCGAGCCCGAGGTGTCGGTCTGGGAGTCCAAAATCGGACGAACGTCGTCGATCACCGTCGTCAGCGAATCGAGGTCCGCCCTGGCGTCGATCGCCAACTGGGTGGAACCGCTGACCAACCGCCGCAACTCCGGACCGAGCCCGCCGACCGCCAGGTACGCCTCGTCGACCACGGTGCGGAGGTTGTCCTGCGGAATCGCCTGCAAGCCACTGTTGGTGAGCTCGAGCACGGTGTTCACATCGACGGGCACCGACGAGCGGTCCCGCGGGATCACGTCGCCGTCGCGCAACTCCGGGCCGTCGCTGCTCTGGGGCAGGAGCTGGACGAACTGCTCGCCGACCGCCGACTGGCTGCGCACCTCGGCGATCAGGTCGGCGGGGATCGGCACGTTGGAGTTGAGCGAAAGCTTGGCCTCCACACCGGATTCGGTCAGGTCGACGCTGTCGACGATGCCGACCTGCGATCCCCGGTAGGTGACGTTGCTGCGCTCGTAGAGCCCGCCGGTCTCAGGCAACTCGAGGGTCACCCGGTACTGGCCGATGCCCATCAGTGCCGGCAGCCTCATGTATCCGAAGAGCATGATTCCCAGTGCCGTCACCGCGATCACGGAGAAGATCGCCAGCTGGATCAGCATCTGTCTTGTCACACGCATGTCATGGCCCCTGATCCCAGCGGTACGGCGCGAGCAACGGGTTCCCCGGGGTGGTCCCCGGGGACTTCCACGCCACCGACGGCGAGTTGGGCGCGGTGCAGGGGCTGGGCATCTGGCCGATGGTCCGGCCCCACTGCAGCTCCAACCATGTCAGGTCGCACTCCCACCGGGTTCCGGTGAAGAAGCCGGCGTCGATCCGACTCAGCGTCAGGTCGACGATCAGTGACAGGTTGGCGTAGTCGCCGCGCAGCCAGTTGGTCAGTGTCTCCTTCGGGAACGGGAACGTCGGCAGGAAGCTCAGTGACCGCGTCAGCGCAGGTCCGGCATCGGCCAAGGACTGCAGCACCGGGCCGAGATCCTTGAGTTCCTGCACGAGCGCTTCCCGGGTCTGGTTGACAGAGTCCGCCGCCAAAGCGCTGAACCTGCCGAGCTGCACCAGTGTCTCGGAGAGGGCATCGCGTTGGTCGCGCAGCACCGACAGCGCGTCGGGGATCGTCTGCAGCGCCCTGTCCACGACCGGTTTCTGTTCGGCGATCTGCCCGATCAGGCCGTCGAGGCTCTCCGCGGTGGCGATGATGTCGTTCTTCTGGTCGTCGAGGTGCCCGATCGCGATGTCGAGTTGCTCGATCAGGCTGCGCAGGTCGTTCTCACGCCCGGTGAAGGCAACGCTGAGCGCCTCGGTGATGTCCTGGATGTTGCCGAGACCACCACCGTTGAGCAGCAACGCGACCGCGGCCAGTGCCTGCTCGGTGGTCGGGAACGCACCTGAGGAGGCGAGCGGGATCAGCGAGCCGCCTTCGAGGCGGCCTTCCGGAGCCTCGTCGGCGGGCGCCGCCAACTCGATGTGCTGCGAACCCAGCAGGCTGGTCTGGCCGATCTTGGCGGTTGCGTTGGCGGGCAACACGACGTCACGGTCCAGCGACATCGTCACCAGTGCGTTCCAGCCCTGACGCTCGATTTCGGTGACGGTGCCGACGTTGACGTCTCCGACGCGGACCCGGGAGTTGCGTTCGACGTTGTCCACGTCGGGCATCTGCGCCTGGATGGTGAACGAACCCGGTCCCATGCCCTCGACACCCGGCAGGGGAACAGAGTTCAGGCCCCGCCACCCACATCCCGAGCTGACCAGTGTCACGGCGAGCAGCGTGACACCGACACCGGTGCGGACCCGCATCATGAGCCCGCCCCCGCCGGAACCATCAGCCCGTGCAGTCCGTCGGTCGGGTTGGTGGCGACCGGCGGCATCTCGGCCGCCAGCGGCGGAGCATCGGCCAGCGCCGTTGCCGGTGCGGGAACCCCGGCCGGTGCCGGGACCGGCGGCGCAGCAGGCGGCGGTGGCCCACCGGGCGGGATGTAGTCCGGACGCAGCCAATCCTCGCTGTAGGTCAGCTCATTCGGGCGCGTGCTCGCACCGATGAGCTGGTTCAGACCCAATGGCGGGAAGTTGTACTGCCGGTTCTTCATGATCGGCGCCAGGTACTGCACGCACAGCTTCGACGACTGCTCCGCTCCCAGCCTGGACGCGGCCTGCACTGCGCCGCAGAGGAATTGGATCGGGTTGGCGAAGTTGTTGACCGCGAGGATGGCGCTTGCCGCACCTTGGGCGGGCTGCCAGATGTTGACGTAGTTCTGGAACGTGTTGGGTGCACTGTGCAGGAACTGGGTGATGTCGTCGAGGCTCTCGTCGAGCGCCGTGGTCACCCCCGCCAGCTTCTCCGACGTCGTACCGAGGGCATCGCGGTTCTCGGCGACGAAGGACTGGACCTCACCGACGGCGGCGTTGAGATCCCGCACCGCCGTGCCCACTTCGCCGGGATCATCGGCGAGCAGCCCGCTGACCGAAGCCAGGTTCTGGTTGAGCTGCCGCATCAGGTCTGTGCTGTCCTGCAGCGCCGACACCAGGATCGCCAGGTTCTTGATGGTGGAGAAGATGTCGGTGCTGCGATCCCCCAGCGCCGAAAACGCCTGCGACAGCTTGATGACCGTCTCGCGGATATTGGCGCCCTCGCCCCGCAGGTTGTCTGCGGTGGTGTTGATCACCGACCCCAGCGGACTGACGCCGCCGGGCTCGGTGGGCTGCAGCGTCTCGCTGAGCCGTTCCAACTGCCCCCGCACCTGATCCCACTCGACGGGCACCGCGGTCCGCTCCTCGGGGATCACGGTGTTGTCGGCCATCACCGGACCGCCGGTGTAGACGGGCGTCAACTGGATGGCACGGGAGGTCACCAGCGCCGGCGACAGGATCGCGGCGTTCGCATCTGCGGGTACGTCGTAGCGGCTGTCGTACCAGAACGTGATCTTCACCCGTTCCGGCTCGGGATCGATCGAGGTGATCCTGCCGACCGGCACCCCGAGGATGCGGACGTCGTCACCGACGTAGATGCCGTTGCTGTTGTCGAAGTAGCCGACGACATTCACCCGGTTGACCGAGTCGGTGGTCCGCACCAGAACGGCGACACCGGCGACCAGCAGCAACGCCAGCACAGCGGCGACCCAGGTTCGGGGATTTCTCATGGGGTGCCCTCCACGGTCGCGATCGGAGGTGCCTCACCGGGCGCAGGGACGTACACCGGATTCGGCGTCGGGGCCGGGACGGAGCCGAGTCCGTGCGGTGCCTCAGCCGGTGGTCCCGGCGGCGGACCGCCCGGCGGCGGTGCGGGCGGCGGCTCACGGTACGGATAACAACCGGTGGGACCGGGCGCAGGCAGGCCTCCCGGTCCACCCGGGCCGCACCCCTGGTCGCCCACATTGCCGGTGATGGCATCGGGGATCGTCATCCGAGGTTCGCCACCCTGGCCGGTCCTCGGGAACGGCACCGGCATCGCGGGCGTGCCGGGCTGGCCGACCTGCGGGTCGCTGCGCTGGGACGGCAGCAGCACGTTCGGGTCCAGTCCCAGATCGGAGAAGGCCACGTCGATGAACGGCTGAAGGAACTGCCCGGGCAGCAGATTGGAGATGTAGTTCTTGAAGAACGGACCCGACGAGACCGACTCGCCCAACGACAGCGAGTACTGGTTCAACAGGTTGAGCGACTTCTGCAGGCGTTCTTTGCGGTTGTCCAGGATCGTCAGAACCCCGTTGAGCTTGTCCAACGCGGGTTTCATCGTTTCGCGGTTCTCGCCGATGAAGCCCTGGAGTTGTTGGCTGAGCGCGGAGATGCTGCCGGAGATCTGATCCAGCGCCGCACTCTGGCTCTGCAGTTCGGCCAGTAGCGCATTGGTGTTGGAGACGAGGCTGACCACCTGATCGCTGCGTTCGGCCAGCACGGTGGTGGCCTTGTTCGCATTGGCAAGCAGGCCACGCAGTTCCGCGTCGCGCTCGTTGAGGGTGTCGGAGAACCGCGCCACGCCCTCGACCGCGATCTTCAACTGCGGTGGTGTGTCGGCGAACGTCGCCGAGAGCACCCGAAGCGAATCGGACAGCTGATCGGTGTCGAGGCCGCTGATCGTGGTCGCGAGCTCACCGAGGGCGTCCGGGAGTTGGTAGGGCGAGGTGGTGCGGGCCAACGGAATGGTGCCGTCCTGCTGGCCGTCACCGCGCGCGACGACCTCCAGGATCTTGGTCCCGAGCAGGCCCTTGGTCTTGATCGCCGCCTCGGTCCGGTCACCGAGCCGGATGTCCTTATCGACCGTGAACGTCACCAGCACCTGGGGTCCGTCCAGCTCGATGGACTTGACCTGGCCGACCTTGAAGCCCGAAACCTGTACGGCCGCATCGGTGGTCAGGCCGCCGGCCTCGGCGAAGTTGGCGGTGTACTCGCGTCCCTGCTCGACGAACGGCAGTCGCTCGTAGTTGATCGCCCCGAGCACGATCGCCGCGGTGGCGGCGAGGCCGACGGCACCGACCACGAACTGGTTGCGTTCACTGAAAGGCTTCATCGCGGTGCGCACCTCCCGGTGTCCTGGCCGGCCACCTTCACATACACCGGTTGTCCGCCCTTGCCGTTGAGCTTGAGCACGAGGTCGCACAGGTAGAAGCTGAAGAAGTCACCGTAGATGCCCTGCCGGGCCAGCGCCTGGTAGGCATCCGGCAGCGTGTTGAGGAGGTTGTCGAAGTAGTCGGCGTCCGCGACGACGATCCCGGCGGTTCGGTCCGTCTCGTTGACCACCTTCTGCAGAGGCGGACGAGCCTCGGACAACAGGTCGGCGATGGTGCCCGCCGCGGCGTTGGTGTAGGCCAGCCCGCTGCTGATCTCTTCGCCCCGGGATTCCAGCCCTTCCACCAGTTCCGAGAGTGAGTCGACCGCCTTGCCGAACTGGTCGCTCTGATCACCCAGCGACCCGAGCACGGTGTTCAGGTTGATGATGACGTCACCGATCAACTGGTCCCGGTCGGCCAGCGTGCTCGTCAGGGCGGCGGTCTGCGCCAGGAACGAGTTGATGGTGCCGCCCTGGCCCTGCAGGGCGGTGATGAGCTGACCGGACAGCGCGTTGATCTGTTCGGGATCCAGCGCCTGGAACAGTGGCCGGAAGCCACCGATCAGTGCATCGAGATCCAGTGCCGGTGAGGTGAGGGCCAGCGGAATGGTGTCCCCCGGGTTGAGCCTCTCTACCCCGCCCGCGCCTTCCTCCAGCGCCAGGTAGCGGCCGCCGATCAGATCGTCGTATCGGATGACAGCTCTGTTGCCCTGGGTGAGAACCACCGAATCGTCTGCGGAGAACTCGACCAGCGCGGTGGTGTCGGGCTGGATCTCCACCTTCGTGACCTTGCCGACCTCGACACCGGCGATCCGGACGAAATCGTTGGTCTCCAACCCGGTCACGTTCACGAACTCGGCGCGGTACTGATGGGACTTCTCGCCGAACCGCATCTGCCCGAACACCGCGAACAGAGCGAACACACCGAGCAGGCACACAGCCAGGAACACCCCGAGACGCACTGCGTCTCCACGGATATTCGCTGTCATCGGTTACCTCTCATGATGGTTGGTCTGCTCCGGTCATGGCACTGGGTAGTAGGGCGGTAGAGGTGCGGGCTGTCCGGGCACGGCCGGAACCGGGGGCGGGACCTGTTGCCAGGGAACGGCCGTAGGTTGCAGCTGCGCAGGATTAGGAACCACGAACGGCTCGCTACCCGGCGTCGGTCCCGGATCCCGCGGAGCCCCTGGCGGTGGCGCCGGTGGCAGGCCGGGCCACAGCGGTGTGCCGTCGGGCGCGTAAAGCTGCGCACCGTAAGCCGGGGCGCCGGGGTACGGGATCGGTCCGATGGCGGGTCCGCCGAACAGGTTGCGGATGCTCGGCGGCTCCGGGACCGCACGGGTCACCGGCAGGTAGTTGGCGTAGATGGGGAAGGAGATGCCCGGGTTGGGGCGCCAGTCCAGCCCGCTGCCGAAGCCGGTGTTGGTGACGAGATTGCGTACCGGCCAGTTCTTCGACACGTCCGGCAGCGAGCCACAGCCGGGCTTGCCGCCGGGGCCACCCTTGGCGCCGATGATCGGCAGATGTCGCGGGTAGTTGTAGGGGTCGTCGCCCAGCGCCAATCCGGCATCGAGCACCAGCGAGCGGCCGTTGCCGCCGGGGCTTTCGTACCCACCGTTGTCGAGGAGGTGCTTGGCGCCCAACAGCAGGCAGGTGTACGACGGGTTGTACTTGTAGAGCAGGTTCGTCGTCGGCTCCAGCACGTTGATGGCCTTGATCAGGTTGGCCTGGTTCGGTGCCAGCAGGCTGATACCGCTGTTGGACAGCCCGATCGTGGACAGCAGCAACGCATCCAGTTCCTGGGACTGGTTCACCACGGTGGTGCTTGTTGTGCTCGCCGCGTCCAGCGTCGTCAGGATGTCCTGCGCGGCCGAACTGAACGTCTCGTTGAAGGAAGTCAGCGCCCGGAGGTCGGAGGTGATGGTTTCGTTGCGCGGGTTCAGCGCGAGCAGAACCTCATTGGCGTCGGTGGTGGCCTGGCCGATGCGCTCACCCTGACCGCGGACGCCGTCGGCCAGAGCCGACAGGGTGCTGTTGAGCTTGGCTGCATCAACCTGATCGAGCACCGCGACGAGGTTCTGGAACACGGTGTTGACCTCGGTGGTCACGTTCCGGGACTGCAGTACCTGGCCCGCCTCGAGGCGGCCGGTGGGGTTGTCGGGGAACACCAGATCGACGAACTTGGCGCCGAAGATCGTGGTCGCGCGGATCTGCGCCTCGACGTTGGACGGGATGAATTGCAGCTTGTCCGGGTCGATCTCGAGGCGCAACGCGACCGGGGGGTTCTCCTGACCCGTCACCCCGATGCCGGAGACCCGGCCCACCTGCACGCCGCGCAGTTTGACCTTCGCGTTGGTCTCCATGACCAGGCCCGCCCGGTCGGAGGTCAAGGTCACGGGGACCGTGGATTTCAGCGTTCCGGTGAACAGTGCATACGTCAGCCACACGGCCACGGCGAGCACCGCGACCAGGATGAGCGTCCACCACCCGGGTTGCAGACCTTCTTCGTCCATACCTCAGCCCGCCAGGTTGAAGTTGCCGGATTGCCCGTACACCGCAAGCGAGATCATCACCAGCACGAAGGCCGACACGATCAACGACGTGCGCACAGCGCGCCCGACGGCCTCGCCGACCCCCGCGGGCCCGCCGCGCGCCGTGAAACCGTAGTAGGTGTGCACCAGCATGATCACCACTGCCAACGCCACGCACTGGATCAGTGACCAGAACAGATCGACCGGGTTCAGGAACGTCCGGAAGTAGTGGTCGTAGACGCCGCTCGACTGTCCGTAGAGGACCGTCGTGCCGAATCGAGCCGCCCAGAACGACGCGAGCACGCCAACGCAGTACAGCGGAATGACCACGAGCAGACCGGCAATGACCCGGGTGGAGGCCAGATAGGCGACGCTGCGGATACCCATCACCTCGAGCGCGTCGATCTCCTCGTTGATCCGCATCGCACCGAGTTGCGCGGTGGCACCCGCGCCGATGGTCGCCGACAGCGCCACCGCCGTCGTCGCCGGCGCGATCAGACGCACGTTGAAGAACGCCGAAGCGAAGCCGGTGAGTGCCTCGACGCCGATTTCGGCGAAGTCGGTGTAACCCTGCACCGCCACCAGTGCGCCGGTGGTCACGGTGAGGAATCCGACGATCGCGACCGTGCCGCCGATGACGATCAACGCCCCTGCACCCAAACCCATCTGGGCGATCAGCCGGAGAAGCTCGACGCGGTAGTGGGTGATGGCCACGTGGATCGAGCGCAGCGTCCGGCCGTAGAACTTGGCCTGCACGCCGACGCTGTTCCATGGATCCACCACGGACCGGAACCGGGCTTTGAGCCACGGGAACTGAGAGTGGGGCCGCGAAACGGTCACATCGTCACCTTCACCGCGACCGCCGTGGCAACGATGTTGATGGCGAACAGCGCCATGAAGGTGAACACCACGGTCTCGTTGACCGCGTTGCCGACACCGGCCGGTCCACCACCCACCGAAATACCCTTGTAGCAAGCGATGAGGCCGGCCGAAAGCCCGAACAGCGCGGCCTTCACCAGCGCGATGAAGACGTCGGTGGCACCGATGATCAGTGTCAGGCCGGAGGCGAAAGCGCCCGGGGAAACGTTCTGGATGTACACGGTGAAGAAGTAGGCGCCGGCCAATCCGACCAGGATGACCGTGGCCGACAGGGCCAACGACACCAGCATTGCCGCGAGCACCCGCGGAACGACAAGAGCCTGAATGGGATTGATACCCATCACCCGCAGCGCATCGAGTTCCTCGCGGATCGTGCGCGCGCCCAGGTCGGCACACATCGCGGTGGCGCCTGCACCGGCGACCACGAGCACGGTGACGATCGGGCCGATCTGCCGCACGGTGCCCAGCGCCGCGCCGGTGCCGGAGAAGTCCGCCGCACCGAACTCCCGCAGCAGGATGTTGAACGTGAAGGTCAGCAGCACCGTGTAGGGGATGGTCAGCATCAGCGTCGGCAGGATGGATACCCGTGCGACGAACCAGGACTGGGAGATGAACTCGCGCCACGCGAACGGCGGCCTGAACATCGCCACGAACGTGTCGAGCGCCATCGAGAAGAATCCGCCGACTGCCCGGACGGGTTTGGCGACAACGCTAGAAGCGACCATCTAACGGGTCCTTCCTCGTGAACACCTCACCGCCATCGGCCGCTGTCCCCTCCGACGAAGCCTGCGCTCAGTCAGTTCGGCTGACGTTACACATGTGAGGACGCTGAGGAACCTTATATCAACAAAAATTGACGCGGCAACAGGAGACCACTTCCGCGCAGCACCGGGGCGATCTCGGCGTCCTGGGTCCAGCACCCTCGCACAGCGAACACCCTGTTCAGGGCCGGTCTCGATAGTGAAGGAGCGTCGCGGTGAACGGCTGGGGGCCCGCAACAGCGGGCTCGATAAGTCCCAGCAGTGGTCCAGTCCGGTCCGGTCCCGGCACGTGATCAGGAACGAGACGGCCTCGGTGAACGCGATCTGAGGTGCGTCGGCTTTGGGCGATGAACCGCTGACGGGCGAGGGTGAACGCTGCCGACACCCCCTGTCCGGGTGTCCCCGGCCCGGCGTCGCTGCAGCGGTCCACCCTCTCGACCGCCGAGTCGGAAACCCATCGTCGGAAATCACACGGCAGCGACCGCGCCCACGGCCCGCAGCGCGAAGTCGAGCACCTTGGCCTGTGTCTGCTTGAGGTGCTGGAGGTCGTCGGGGGTCTCGTTGTTCAGCGCCCGACTGACCACGGCACCGATCAACTCTGCGTCACAATCCGGATCGGTGATCGGGAACGAGCCGTCGTCGCGGCCCCGGCGCAGGATCGTCGCAAGGGAGCGCTCGCGGTCGCACCGCGCGCGGTCACGAGTCTCCTGATACCCCTTGGCCATTCGCACCTCTTCGGAGTCGACGACGCTCAGGTGCGCCCGCTGCTCGGGTTCCACCATCAGGTCGAACATCTCACCGATCCAGGCCGCGAGCTGGTTGGCGGGGGTACCGACGGCCGCTGCGGCGATCCGCTCCACCCGCGCGGCCACCTTTTCGCATTCCTGCTGGAGCAGCGCCAGGAACAACTCGTCCTTGGAGCTGAAGTGACGGTAGAACGCCCGTGTCGAAACCTCGGCGCTGCGCAGGATGGCCGACACCGGGATCGGACCGGAGTGCGGCTCGGAAAGGCAGCGATGCGCAGCCTCGATGATCCTGCGACGATCGTCGTCAGGATCGGACCATTTCTGCACGAGCGTAAATACTAGGGACTCGGTGGCCGCCCGGTACCCGAGACAGCCGGAAACGCCCCGCTCGGTAACGTGACATCCCTGGGGCCAGCCGAGAGGACGCCTGTGAGCACAATCCGCAGCGAGCCGACGACCGCGACGTTTCGTGGCTCTGACGACCTGACGCTCGTCGCCGACGAATGGAACAACCCCGACGCGACCGCGGGGTTCGACCGGTCCCGCCCGTCGGTGCTGATGTTGCACGGCGGTGGCCAGAACCGCTTCTCGTGGAAGAAGACCGGGCAGATCCTGGCGTCCCGCGGCCTGCATGTGGTGGCGCTCGACAGTCGGGGTCACGGGGACAGTGACCGCTCACCCGAGGCGAAGTACACCGTGGAGGCGTTGTGCGCGGACACCCGGCGGGTGATCGAGCAGATCGGCCGCCCGGTGGTTCTCATCGGCGCGAGCATGGGTGGGCTGACCGGCATCCTCGCCGCGCATGAAGCCGGCCCCGACAGCGTGACGCGACTGATTCTCGTCGACGTGGTGCCGCGCTACGAGAAGGACGGCAGCGCGCGCATCCGTGACTTCATGTTCAGCCACGTCCACGGGTTCGAAACACTGGAGGACGCGGCCGAGGCGGTCGCCGCGTACCTGCCGCACCGCCCGAAGCCGCGCAGCCCCGAAGGATTGAAGAAGAACCTGAGGCACCGCAACGGCCGGTGGTACTGGCACTGGGATCCGGCGTTCCTCACCAAGCCGCAGGAGGATCCGTTCGTGCGGGTCGAGTTGCTCGAGCAGGCGGCGATCGAGTTGACCATCCCGATTCTGCTCATTCGCGGAAAGCTCTCCGACGTGGTCAGCGAGGAGGCGGTCGCGGACTTCCTGGAGAAGGTCCCCAACGCCGAGTTCGCCGAATTGTCCGGGGCGGGACACACCGCCGCCGGCGACGACAACGACGCGTTCTCGGATGTGGTCGTCCGATTCGTGTTGCGATGAGAGCGTGCGCGGGCTTCAACTTCTTCGAGCAGTCCGAACTGCCCGCTCCCCGGGTCAGCGAGGAGCAGGCGCAGGAAATCCTGTCCTCCCATTACGGACTGACCGCTCGGGCGACATCGCTGGGCAGCCAACAGGACAAGAACTTCATCGTCAGCGACGCGCACGGCTCGGTGATCGCCGTGCTCAAGATCGCCAACCCCGCGTTCAGCGCGGCCGAGCTGCAGGCCCAGGACGACGCCGCACAACTGATCGCCGACGCCGACCCGGGCCTACGGGTCGCGGTGCCGTTGGCCAACACCACCGGCGAGAAGTGCACGGCCGTCGACGGTCTGGTCGACGGGACGGCCTACGTCCGGCTACTGCGACACCTCCCCGGCGGCACGCTCTCGGAGTCGGGCTATCTCCCCCCGGCCGCCGTAGCGGGCCTCGGGGACGTCGCAGGCCGGGTGAGCCAGGCACTGAGAGACTTCACCCATCCGGGTCTGGATCGAATCCTGCAGTGGGACTTACGCTTCGGTAGAGATGTTGTCGACGAGCTCAGCTCCTTCGTCGGCGACCCCGCGTTGCGCTCGCGACTGCAGACTGCGACCTACGACGCGTGGTCACGAATCTCTCCACTCGACGGCGCGCTGCCCCGGCAGGCCGCACACATCGACCTGACCGACGACAACGTGGTGGTGTCGTGGGACCGCGGAGGACCGCATCCTGACGGGATCATCGACTTCGGCGATCTGTCCTACACCTGGGCGGTGTCCGAGTTGGCGATCACGGCTTCGTCGGTTCTGGGACACGTTGGAAATCAACCGACTTCGGTGCTGCCCGCGATCCGGGCCTTCCACGCCGTCAGGCCGCTGTCGATCGCAGAAGCGGACGCCTTGTGGCCGCTGCTGGTGCTGCGGACCGCTGTGCTGATCGTCAGCGGCGCCCAGCAGGCCACCCTGGATCCCGACAACGAGTACATCACCGAGCAGACCGACGCCGAGTATCGGATGTTCGACGCAGCCACGTCGATCCCGCTCGACGTGATGAGTTCGGTGATCAAGGCTGACCTGGGGCTGACAGCGCCTCCGGCCGCAGTGACGGTGCAGGCACCCCTCATCGCCGTCGACCCGGCCACGGTGGCCACCCTGGACCTGTCCAGCACGTCGGAGGTCTACGACACCGCCGGCGTGCTGTCGACCGAGGTGGAGGCCGACGCGGCCCGCGCCGCACTGCGCAACGGCGCCACGCTCGCCGTCACCCGATTCGGGGAGGCGCGGCTCAGTCGGGCCCCCCGTCTGAGCCAGGACGCCCCCGCCGTCGTCGCCACCGGGATCAGCGTGTGGCTGGCGGCAGACACCTCCCTGGCCGCTCCGTGGGACGGGGAGGTGAGCGAGGACGGAACCGGCGGAATCACGCTGCGCAGCAAGGATCTCGAGTTGTCGGTCACAGGGGTGACAGAGGCCGTCGGCGGCACCGTCCGCGCCGGGCAACCCCTGGCGCAGGCGGGTGCGAATACTCCCGTCGAGCTTCACGTGCGCACCATCGGCTCACCTGTGGCACCGCCGTTCGTCCCCGCTGACCTGGCGCCGGGCTGGCTGGCCTGCACCCGAGATCCCCGCCCCCTTCTCGGACTGACACCGGCTGAGATGGTCGAGGCGACCGACCTGCTGTCGCGCCGGGACGCGAGCTTCGCGCCGGTGCAGGAGTTCTACTACCGCACCCCACCCCAGTTCGAGCGGGGCCGCCGCCATTTCCTGATGTCGACTGCCGGCCGCAGCTACCTCGACATGGTGAACAACGTCACCGTTCTCGGTCATGCCCATCCCCGTATCGCCGCCACCGCAGCCCGGCAGCTTCGACGGCTCAACACCAACTCACGTTTCAACTACTCGGCGGTGGTCGAATTCAGCGAACGCCTCGCCGCTCTGCTTCCTGAACCCTTGGACACCGTGTTCCTGGTCAATTCCGGTTCGGAGGCAAGCGATCTGGCGATTCGACTGGCGACAGCGGCCACCGGTAGGCGTGACGTGGTCGCCGTCCGCGAGGCCTATCACGGGTGGACCTACGGCACCGATGCGGTGTCGACGTCGATCGCCGACAACCCGAATGCGCTTGCCACCAGGCCAGATTGGGTACACACGGTCGAGTCGCCGAACAGTTTCCGGGGGAAGTACCGCGGCGCCGACGCGTCCCGGTATGCCGGGGAAGCGGTTGCCGAGATCGAGGCTCTGCGCGCGGCGGGCCGGGCGCCCGCGGCATTCATCTGCGAGAGCGTGTACGGCAACGCCGGCGGTATGGCCCTGCCCGACGGCTACCTGCAGCAAGTGTATGCAGCTGTCCGAGCCGGCGGTGGGCTGGCGATCTCCGACGAGGTGCAGGTGGGTTACGGGCGCCTCGGTGAGTGGTTCTGGGGA
Organism: Mycobacterium sp. DL; assembly: GCF_039729195.1. Taxonomy (NCBI): domain Bacteria; kingdom Bacillati; phylum Actinomycetota; class Actinomycetes; order Mycobacteriales; family Mycobacteriaceae; genus Mycobacterium; species Mycobacterium sp. DL. The sequence goes on along the minus strand of NZ_CP155796.1, from coordinate 5,039,133 downwards.
TTCCAGCAGCAGCAGGCGGTGCCCGACATCGTGTCGGTCGCGAAGTCGACGGGCAACGGATATCCGCTGGGGGCGGTGATCACCAGTCGCGCAGTCGCCGATGCCTTCTCCTCGCAGGGCTACTTCTTCTCGTCGACCGGCGGGAGCCCGCTGTCCTGTGCCATCGGGATGACCGTCCTCGACGTGCTGCGTGACGAGGGGCTGCAGGACAACGCCCTGCGAGTCGGCGGCCACCTCAAGACCAGGCTTCTGCAGCTGCGGGACAAGCACCCCATCATCGGTACGGTGCACGGGTTCGGCCTGTATCTGGGGGTCGAGATGATCAGGGACACCACCACATTGGAGCCTGCATCCGAGGAGACCTCGGCGATCTGCGATCGGATGCTCGATCTCGGCGTGATCATCCAGCCTACCGGCGACCACGTGAACATCCTGAAGACCAAACCGCCACTGTGCATCGACACCGAGGCGGCCGACTTCTATGTCGACACGCTGGACCGAGTGCTCACCGAAGGTTGGTAGTCGGTGACAGGACTGCAGTTCGCGGCGTACGCACTGGCGGTGGTTGTCATCGGCGAGACCATCGCGCTGGTGGTCCTCGCGCTGCGCCTGAAGGCGGCGCAGCAGGAGGCAGAAGAGCTGCGTCGCCGCGTTGATACCCGCCACCTGCTCCTTTCCGGAGGGACCAAGGCTGTCAAGACCGTGTGGGAGACCGCAGGCATCCTGCGCCGGGACGGCTTCGGCGCGGCCGTGCGGTCCTCGATCGAGGAACTCGCCGACTGGGCTGAGGTGGAGCGGCCCGATCTGGCCCGACTGGCACCCGGCGGCAGAGTCGCGATCATGTTCTCCGACATCGAGGAATCCACTGCGCTCAACGAACGCATCGGCGATCGAGCCTGGGTCAGGCTGATCGGCAGGCACGACAAATCGGTGCGCCGACACGTCGACAACCACGACGGCTACGTCGTGAAAAGTCAGGGCGACGGATTCATGGTTGCGTTCGCCAAGCCCGAGCAGGCAGTCCGGTGTGCGGTCGACATCCAGCGTTCACTGCGGAAGGACCGCGACGGCATTCGGGTGCGGATCGGTATCCACGTCGGCAAGTCGGTGCTGCGCGGCGACGACCTGTTCGGCCGCAACGTCGCCATGGCTGCCCGGGTGGCCGGAGAAGCCGACGGCGGCGAGATCCTGGTCAGCGACGCGGTACTTGACAGCTGCGGGGACCTCGCAGACATCGGCTTCGATGACGGTCGGGACGCCGAGCTCAAGGGTTTCGCCGGGACTCAGACCCTGTATGCGGTGGCGCTCTAGCCGCGATCGCGCCAGTGCGGCTTGACGAACCGGACTTGAGTTCCTAACTGGAGTCAAGCTACTTGAGGACTCGTCGTAGGCTTGTGTGTAGCGGGCTGGGATGTTGGAGCGCCTGGCGACTCCTGTGACTCCTGGCCCGCCTTTTTGCGTCGGTCGCGCATGAGTTTGTGGCGGACGTGGTCGCGTCGGCGCGGATCGAGTTGGTAGCGCTCTTTGACGATGGCGCGGCCTTCGGATTCGGTGATCGCGGTGCCGTCGACATCGCGCAGCTGGTAAGGCGTGTCGTTGCGCATGCAGGTGGCGATGCGGGTGATCAGCATGGTGGCGAGGTGGCAGATCGCTGAGTCGTGGTGACGGTCTCCGGCCATCAGGCGGTGGTACTTCGCGGCGAACTGGGGATCGGTTTTGCGTGCCTGATCGGCTGCGGTGTAAAGCATTTCGCGTAGCAGCGGGTCGCCAGCCTTGGTGATCGACGACTCGGACTTGACCACTCCAGATTGGCTGACTTTCGGGACCAGCCCGGAGTAGGCGCGGATCGCCGCGAGGGAGGTGAACCGGTGTGGGTCGCCGATCCGGCCGGCGATGACCGCGCTGATGGTGGCTCCGACCCCGGGTGCGGACGCGACGATGCCCTGCGGGTCGGCGTCGGTGTAGAGGTTGGCGATCCGTTCGTCGATCTCTTTGATCTGGCCGGTCAAGAACAGCGCTTGTTCGGCCTCGTGGGCGATGTCAGCAGCCAGTTCGGCGAAGTTCATTCCATCGGTGCCGTCAACATTCCACAGGGCGAGGGTTTCCTTGGCCGCGGCGATCAGTCCGGCGGCATGGTCCTCACGCCAATTGCCACGCGAGCGGGCGATGAGGAACCTGGTCAGCCGGGCCTGGCCAAGCCGGATGACGGCGTGCGGATCGGCGTAGTGCGCCAGAAACTGCAGCGCGGCGTTGCCGTAGTTCGAGCCCAGTACCGCGTACCAGGCTGGTCCCAGTAGCTCGATGAGGGCGTCGAGGCGGGCATAGACCGCGGTGCGGCGCTTGACCATCGTGGAACGCTGCTTCGTCAGCCGCCGCAACGGGTCAGCTGGGCCTTGTCCGGTGTAGGGACGCAATCCTTCCGGGTGCAGTAGCGGCAGCCGGGCCAAAAGCTCGGAGTCGATTCGGTCGTTCTTTGCGTGCTTGGAGTAGTACTTGCGCAGGTCCGCCGATTGCGTGGTCGGCACCGGGCTTGTCAAGATAACTGTGTAAGGTGCTGTGGCCGTTGATGTTCGGGTTATAGGGGTAGTCGTTCGGGGAATTGGATGGCGAAGGTGTTTAGGGCCTGAGTCCAGTTGTGAGTTCCTTGTCCTTGGTTTCCTCGTTTCTGGTTGATGTTGCGGATGGCTAGATAAAGCAATTTCATCGCTGCGGCGTCAGAGGGGAACGAGCCGCGTGCTTTGGTGACCTTGCGCAGTTGGTAGTTCAGCGACTCGATGGCGTTGGTGGTGTAGATGATCTTGCGGATCTCGACCGGGAACGCCAGGAACGGCACGAACTCCGCCCAGGCCCGGTCCCAGACCGCCACCGCCCCGGGTGACTTGGTTTTCCACTCGGCGCGGAACTCCTCGAGCGCCAGGGCGGCGGCCTCCTCGGTGGAAGCGGTGTAGATCGGGCGCAGCGCGGCAGCCATTTTCTTGCGGTCGGCGTAGGAGGCATAGCGCATCGACGCTCGCAGCAGATGCACCACACAGGTCTGAATGATGGCCGCCGGCCAGACCGCGGCGATCGATTCCGGCAGCCCGGTCAGCCCGTCGCAGCAGACGAACAACGCGTCGCGACAGCCCCGGTTGCGCAGCTCGGTGAGCACGCCGTGCCAGAACTTCGCCCCTTCGGTCTGCTGGATCCAGATCCCCAGGACCTGCTTGATCCCGTCGACATCGACGCCGATCACGACGTGGGCGGCCTTGTTGGCGACTACGCCGCCGTCGCGGATCTTGATCCGGATCGCGTCGATGTAGAGGATCGGATACACCGGATCGACCGGACGGGACTGCCAAGCCGCGATCTCGTCGGTCACGACATCGGTCACCCGCGAAATCGTGGCCGCCGACACGCTGGCGCCGTAGACCTCGCCGAGGTGCTCGGTGATGTCACGGGTCGACATCCCGCGGGCGTAGAGCGACAGGATCATGTCCTCGACCTGCCCCAGGCGCCGTTGGCGCTTCGGGACGATCGCCGGGGTGAAGCTGCCGTTGCGGTCGCGGGGGACCTCGAGATCGACCGGTCCGGCGGTGGTCAGCACCGTCTTACGGCCGTGGCCATTGCGGGAGTTGCCTGAGCCCTTACCGGCCGGATCGCCATGTTCATAGCCCAGGTGATCGGCGATCTCGACGTCCAATGCACGTTCGAGCACGGCCTTGGTCATCTGCGCCAACAGCCCCTCCGGGCCATCGATGGGGGTTCCAGAGGCTTCCGCGTCGGCGAGCAACGCATCCACAGCTGCCGGCGGAAACATCTGCGCCAACCGCTGCGCAGCATCATCACGAGTTGAGTCGGATCGAGACAAAGCAATTCACTCCTGTCCGGCAGTCAGCATGCCTGACCACCATTCAGGCCCAACCCCTTACACAGTCAATGAGACACGCCCTCGGCACCATCACCACCTTCGCGCCGCGCCGGCGAAACCACTCGGCAACCACGATCCAGGCGTTTCTGGTCGGCTCGAGTACCACCGTCAGCTCAGCCGGATCCTCGACACCCACATCGGCCCACACCCGCTCCAGATCGTCAGGGCGGGTCAAGAACTTGCGGCCCCGCCACACCGTTTTCCCGTCACGGGCCAAGGTCGCCTGGTGCGCAGCCCGAACCGCGACGTCGATTCCCAACGTCAATGCCACTGCAAAACCCTCCTGCCCTAACATTTTCAGATCCTCAGGTGACTGACCGCCGCGGCCACGGCCCAGACATTCTCTAAGCAGGAATCCACACCCACGGGTGGCTCCAAGTTCCCGAACAAGGACACCGCACGACCAGACACCGAAGTCCACGGGAGGCCGCTCAAATCTCAGGGATCACCAAGTGTCCCGGTCGGACCCTCGGACCTGCCCGTGGACTCACACCAAGGCTAAATGTCGGACCTGTCTGTGATGATGGTGTCATGTCCTCGGCTGCACCGTGTTTCATCCCCAGCCCGCCCCGGGGGGCGCGGCTGGAGGTGCTGTTCGACGAGTTGTCTGAGCTGGCGGGTCAGCGGAATGCGATCGACGGGCGCATCGTCGATATCGTCGCCGAGATCGACCGCGACGGCTTATGGTCGACGACCGGCGCCAAGACGGTGGCCGCGCTGGTGGCCTGGAAACTGGGCACCTCCCCGCACAACGCCGAAACCCTGGTCACCGTCGCCGAACGCGTCGAAACCTTCCCACGCTGCCTCGACGCGCTCCGCGAGGGCCGGTTCTCCCTCGATCAGGTCGGTGTCATCGCCGAACGCGCCGCTGACGGCTCCGATGAGCACTACGCGCTGCTGACCGAGAGCGCCACGGTCTCCCAACTGCGGATCGCGCTGCGGGCCGAACCCCGACCCCAACCCGAACCCCAACCCGAACCCGAATCTGAGTTCGATTCTGAGCCCGAACCGCAGCCCCCACCCGAACCCGAACGCACGATCGCCAAAACCAGCGACCACACCCACACCACCTACCGGATCCGGCTCCCCCACGCCGAAGCCGCCACCGTCGACGCCGCCCTGGCCTCGCACCTCGACGGGTTGGTCGCCGACTGGAAACACCACCACGCCCCAGACGGTGAGCGGACCAGTGAGCAGGCGCCGCCGTTCCCGAGCACGATTGATGCGTTCATGAGTGTGGTCGAGGCCGGCTGGGACACCGAGGCCGCCCGGCGCCCACACGGACAACGCACCACCGCGGTGATCCACGTCGACGCCGACTCCCACGTCGCCTCTCTGCACCTGGGGCCGCTGCTGTCCGACGCTGAACGGCAGTACCTGCTGTGCGACGCGACCTGCGAGGTGTGGTTCGAGCGCCACGGCCAGGTGATCGGCGCCGGACGGGCCACCCGGACAGTCAACCGGCGGCTGCGTCGGGCGTTGGAACACCGCGACCGCTGCTGTGTGGTCCCCGGGTGCGGCGCAACCCGAGGACTACATGCCCACCACTTACGGCACTGGGAGGACGGCGGCCTCACCGAACTGTGCAACCTGGCGCTGGTCTGCCCGTACCACCACCGCGCCCATCACCGCGGGCTGATCACCATCACCGGACCCGCCGACCGCCTCGTCGTCACCGCCCACACGGGCCAACCACTGAACAACCGCTCGTTGGCCCGACCCCCGACGACACCACCACCAGCAGTGGACCCCTACCCCGGACCGACCGGCGAACGCGCCCAATGGAAGTGGTACCACCCCTACCAACCCAAGCCACCGCCCGCCACTGACAAAGCGAGCTAGTTAATCGGCCTCGTCGGCCTTGGCTTCTGCTTCGGCGAGCCGCTGATGCAGCCGGGCGCGGATGTCGTCGGGGGTGTAGGCATTGCGGCGCCGCTGATCGCGTGCGACCAGCACCCCGCCCGCGACGACGCCGGCGACGCTGGCCAGCCCGACCCACTTCCAGATTCCACGCATGCGTCGAGTCTGCCTAAACTCTGGGCGTGAATCCAAGCACGGTGTCGCTGCAGCGCGCGCTCGACGAGACTCGCACCGGCGACATCTGGTTGTTCCGCGGGCACTCCGGGCCGGATCGGGCCATCCAGTCGATGACGAACAGCCCCGTCAACCACGTCGGGATGACCGTGGCGATCGACGACCTGCCGCCCCTGATCTGGCATGCCGAACTCGGCGACAAACTGGTCGACATGTGGACAGGAACCAATCATCGTGGGGTGCAGCTCAACGATCTGCGTCAGGCCGTGGAGCGTTGGACCGAGACCTACGACCAACGTTGCTGGCTGCGTCAGCTCACCCCCTATGCCAGCCGTGAGCAGGAAGACCGGATGCTGCAGGTCATCGCCCGGATGGACGGCACGCCGTTCCCGACGACAGCGCGACTGACCGGCCGCTGGATGCGTGGTCGGCTTCCCAACACCGCCGACTTCACCCGTGGAATCCCGTTCCTGCACAGAAAGGTTCGTCAGTCCGTGGAACGGCGGAAGGCCGAAAAGTTCAGCGCCGGGTTTCAAACCGCCTACTGCGCCGAGACGGTCGCCATCACCTACGAGGAGATGGGCCTGCTCGAGACCGAGAAACACTCCAATTGGTTTGATCCAGGCTCATTCTGGAGCGGAGATAGCTTGCCGCTGAGGGCCGGGTACCGACTCGGTAACGAGATCTCGGTCCTCCCCTGAGTCTGCGTCCGCCATCTCAGTGGGCGAAACGCCGACCGAGATGGCGCAGCGCTCGAGGCTCAGGTGGTTTGCTGTTCGACAGAGAACTCTTTCGGCGAACGCAACAAGGGAGCGCAGGCATGCCCACAGCGACCGAGCCCGCTCCCACTCCCGACGCTCCGTCACGCGGCCTCCTCAGCGCGAAGGCGTCGGCGATCTCCATCGTGGTGGCGTCGATCGCAACGCTTGCCCTCGTCTACACCATGCTGAACTCCCCCGACGACGAACCTGCGCAGATGCAATCCATTCCGGCTCAACCGAATACCGCGTCCCCGTGGGTGGCCGCACCGGTGATGCCCACCACCACGGTCGCGCCGCAGCCGCAGCCGGAACCGGAACCCGCCGTGCTCGCCATCGACGATCGCGGCTTCGTCGACACCAGCGCGCGCTGCGACCCTCTCCAGGAGGCCGTCGCGATCGCGCGCACGGAACGGTCGGCGATGGTGGTCTGCCGTGGGGCCGACGGAGCCTACGAGTACTCGGGAATGCGACTGCAAGACGGGGCATCTCTGCAGTTGGACGATGTCCGCGTGATACCGACGGGCTTCGAGGCGCGCAACGACAACACCACCTACCGGCTTTCTGCGACCGAGTTGGTGGTCATCGCGGGTGAAGACCTGTTGAGCCGTGATGCGGTCGTGGAGTACCGCGCGGGTTGATCAGCGGCGCCCCGCGCACCTTCCGGTTTCACCGCGTCCGGGTGAAGATGATGGTGTGGCGGATTGGGATGGCGCTCAGTACGGCGTGGTGAGCGAACTGCAGCGGGAGATGGCTGCCGAATCGCTGTCACTGCTCACACTCGACGGCGGCGAGCGCGTCCTCGACATCGGCTGCGGCGACGGATATGTCACCGCGCAGATCGCCGACCGACTCCCCCGCGGCATGATCGTGGGCATCGACCCGAGCCCGCGGATGATCGAGGCCGCCCAACGCCGTGCGACGTCGGCCACCTTCCAGCTCGGCGAGGTGACCACGCTGACCTACGACGCCGAGTTCGACGTCGTGACATCGTTCAATGCGCTGCACTGGGTCCGCGATCAGCACCGGGCCTATCGGTGCATCGCCTCGGCGTTGCGCCCCGGCGGCCGGGCTCTGGTGACGTTCGTCTGCGGCGGCTCGCGTCCCAGCGTCGAAGACGTCGCGATGGACGTGTCCCGGGATGCCCGGTGGGCCGAAGGATTCGCCGGCTTCGTCGCGCCCTTCGTTCATCCGCTGCCGGAGTCGTTCGCCGCCATCACGAACGCTGAGGGGCTGGACGTTCTCGAGAGCGCAGTGGTCGACCAGTCGTGGGATTTCGGCTCGCGCGACGCCTTCGCGCAATGGTGCGCCGTGGGCTTCGGCGATTGGACGTCCCGACTGGGAACCGATCTGGCGGCGACGTTCGTCGACGAGGTGGTCGATCGCTATGCCGACGTCGCAGGCCGCGCGGGCCTGCTCGCCTTCTACCAGTTGAGAGCCATTCTGCGCCGGTCATAACGTCGCGGAAAAGGGCCCCATCGGTTGGCAGTCCGGCGCCGGTGGCTGTCCGATCCAGGCGCCGCAGCCTCTGCCCGTCGCCACATAGGTGGCACCGGCGACGTAGAGGTCGAGGAAAACCTGCGCGGTCCCGGAGGCGTCGCTCGGGTAGCAGCGCGGGACCCCGTCACCACCCTGCATCTGCAGACAGGCCACGCTGGTGGCGGGCTCTGCCGGTGGCCCGCACTCAGCCGGTGACAGCGTCGCCGTGACCGTGGCGACGCCGGCGACCTGCACGACCTGCGGCGCGGTGAGCGTGAACGAGCACGGCGGCGGCGGGCCGGCGTGAGCCAGGGGCGCACCCGGCACCCCGGTGAACACAGCGGCGAGGGTCACCGCGCAAGCGAGCATGGGCCGAGTCATACCTGATGGTAGGTCGCAGATGGACGGTGAGATTGCGGTTCGGCGCACGTCGTCCGGACACCGGCGCGCCACCGGAGGATGTGGGCACGCTCGGCGGTAGCCTCTGCCCGTGCCATCCCGCAGTCCGACTCGCGCGGTCAGATATGCGCGTCGCCGTAAGCGGCGGATGGCGTTGAAGGTGCATGACCTCACCGATTCCCAGTGGGCCGCATTGACATTGGCCTGGGGTGGGTGCGCGTACTGCGGTGCGGTTGGGACGCCCCTGCAGAAGGACTGTGTGCTCCCGATTTCGCGCGGCGGACGGTACGCGCTCGACAACGTCGTCCCCAGTTGCCGTTCCTGCAACACCAGCAAGTGCAACTCCGAGGTGACGAGCTGGATGCGACGCAAGAAGCTCGATGAGCGCGATTTCCTGATTCGTCAAGCCGAGATCAACAGGACCCTCGCAGCCGACGCTGAGTGATCTCGCCGGCAGGCCCGCGCGGTACGGTTCCGAGGTGCCACTCCGCTATGTCGATCCACACAAGAAGCGAGGCCCGCGGTATCAGTCGGGTGTTCGTTTCGGGCGCTCGCGCTTCGGGCAGTTCGTCGCGCGGCACATCGCCCGGCGCACCGACCCGTATCTGTTCCGCCTCACCGACGGACGGGTCAACATGGGGCCGATCGTCAACGCCCCGCTCACCACCACGGGCGCGAAGTCGGGAAAACCACGCACGGTGCAGCTCACGTACTTCCACGACGGGTCCGACGTGATCCTGCTCGCCTCGAACTACGGGGGCAGCAAGCATCCGCAGTGGTATCACAATCTGAAGGCCAATCCGGACTGCGACTTCGGCGGAGAGAGCTTCTCGGCTTCACAGGTCACCGACCCCGACGAGTACACGAGGCTCTACGCGCTCGCGGAGAACGTGTACGCCGGGTACTCCGACTACCGCGACAAAACCGCGCCCGCCGGCCGGCAGATTCCCATCTTCCGACTCACTCCGCGCTGACATCGGTCCCGCCGGAGGGGGTTGTGCCTGAGGCGACTCGTTAGCTACTCTGCGGTCGAGGCGGGGGCCGAGCTGCATCATCGACGTGGGGGAACGCATGATTCGCACCCTGATTGTCGCTGCCGTTGTCGCGGTAGCTGGAATCGGACTGGTCCCCCCGGCTACCAGCGCCGCCCAGGGCGTCGACACCACCGCCGAGGTGCTCAGAGTCGTCGATGGCGACACCATCGACATCCGCGATGACAACCGTGGACGTCTGCGTGTGCGTGTCCTCGGCATCGATACCCCTGAGACCAAAAAACCCGGACACACCGTCGGGTGCTGGGGACCCGAAGCGACCCAGTTCGCCACGACGACGTTGCTCGGGCAGCGTGTCGCCCTGCAACTCGACCCCACTCAAGACCGCACCGACAGCTACGGGCGCACTTATCTGCATTAGTCAAGCTGTTGCTGACGCGCCTGCCCGCGAAGGCCCGTGGCGAGGGGAGGACCTCCGCTCGCTGACCGGTTTATACCCGCGATATGCCCGTTTCATCGTCGGTGAGTTCACTCCAGATGCGTATTCACCGTCGTCGATCACAGGTGTGAGACAAGAAATGAGACACCGCGACCTGGCGCTATGCGAACACAAGTTAGGCCGTGCATGGCTGTCTCGTTTCTCTAGAAACGAGACACAGCCGCCCTAGCTGCGCCCCAATGCTTGGTCGAGTGCGGTGGTGAGGTCTTCATAGCTGCGGGGTTGGATGCGTTCGTCGTTGATGAAGAAGGTGGGGGTGCCTTGGACGCCTAGTGCGGTGCCGTCGCTGACGTCGAGTTGGATGCGCTCCAGGGTTGCGGGGTCGTTGTAGGTGGCGTCGAACGCGCCCATGTCGAGGCCAAGTTGTTGGGCGAACTCGCGGAACACGTCGTCGGCCGGAACCTGTTGTTCACCCCATTCGGCCTGTGTCTCATACATTTTCTTGTACATGGCTTCGAGTTGGCCTTGCTGGGCGGCGGCTTCGACAGCGCGGGCGGCGCGTTCGGCGTTGAAGTGGGAGCGCAGCGGGAAGTAGCGCAGCACGAAGTTCACCCGGTCGCCGTACTCGGCGCGCAGCTGCTCGACGACCGGGTAGAGCGCGCGGCAGCCTTCGCATTCGAAGTCGAGGAACTCGACGAAGTAGATATCGCTGTCGGGTACTGAGTTCAGTCGGTGGCTGTTGTCTCGGACTGTCTGGCCGGCGGTTGAATCGTCGAGTGCAACCTCGGCCGTCGAGCCGGTATCGCGCACTGAAAGAAACACCACCGTCGCAACGGTGGCGACCGCGATGACGAAGATCGTGAGGAGCACGCGGGTGTTGGCCAGGATCGAGCCGAGGCCTTTCATACTCATATCGACGTACTTTAGTATATGGATATGAGCGAGCCGCTGGGTACCTGCGATCTGCTGTGTTTGGACCTGCCCCACGCGGAGCAGATCCGGACCGCGGTGCCGGACATCGCCACGGTGCAGGCCGCGGCCGCGGCAGCCCGCGGCTTGAGTGATGCCACCCGGTTGTCGATCGCCGCGGCGTTGGCGGCCGGCGATGAGCTGTGCGTATGCGACATGGCCTGGGTGATTGGCCTCCCACAGGGTTTGGTGTCGCATCATTTGCGCCAGCTCAAGAACGCCTCGCTGGTGTCCTCGCGGCGGCAGGGAAAGTTGGTGATGTACCGGCTGACCGAGCGTGGACGTCAGTTGATGGCCGCGGTGCTGCCCACGGTGAACGTGGCCGCCGGGAAGGAGCCTGATCGTGTCTGATGCGTGCTGCGGATCCAGTAGCGCCGCCGAACCCGAGGCGGAACGACCGCGACCGGTGGTGCAACCCGGCCCGTCCTACCCGTCATCACACCTACACGCACCGCGGCTGCCGTTGAGGTCGGATGCCAGTGCTGCGCCCCCACCCCTGGGCCAGACGCCAAGAGCAGCACCACCGCACCCGCTAAGTCGGCAGCCAACCTGCAGCGACGAGGCTGACCGCCCCGAGAGGAGCACCCGATGACACGGATCAGCGACCAGGCCGCCCTGGTCTACCGCAACGAGATGGCGGCCGCCAAGAACGCCGCCGACGCGACGACTCGGTGGCGACATCTGGAGCGGGCGCACATCGTGTCGCAGCCCGACCCGTGGCTGCATACCTGCAACCACGCCGCGATGTTGGCGCTCGCGCTGCGCCAACGCGACCGCCGCGAAGCGCTCGGCCAGGTCGTGCGCCTCATCGTCGCCGCGGCGCCAGGCTCGCTGAGCGGGCGGTACCCCGTGGGCAACACCGGCCGTGTCGCTGCCGGGCTGATGACCCCGATGCTCATACCTGACGACCTCGCCACGCTGACCAGCTAACCCACCCAAGCGAGCACGCGCGAGACAGAAACTGAGACGTCCAAAATTCTCTAGAAACCAGACAGATTCGGTGGGGCGTCGCGCGGTCTCAGTCAAACCATGGATGCGTAGTGGAGCTGTTCCTCGCGCTCGCCTGACCATCGCCGAGCACGAGATTCATGAGGTGTGTGTCAGGGCTCGGTGGTCAGCCGGTCTAGTAGTGGTCGTAGGTCTTCGGCTAGTAGTGCCATGAGGTACACCGCCGCGACTCTGTGCTGGCGGTCGAGGACCATCGTGGTGGGCACCACGCTGGTCGGATAGTTGCGTCCCAGGGTGATGAGGCTGCGCAGCGAGGGGTCGAAGATGGAGGGATATTGCACGTTGCGGTCGGTCACGAAATCGCGTGCGGTGTCGCGGTTGTCGCGGACGTCGATGCCGAGGAACTGCACGCCCCGGTCGCGATATTCGGTGTACACCGTTTCCAGCTCCGGAGTTTCGGTGCGACACGGCGCACACCAGGAGCCCCACACATTGATGAGAACCACTTTTCCGGTGAAATCCGACAGCCGGATCGGTGTGTCGGTGAACAAGTCGGGTCCGCTCAGATCGCCGATCGTGCCCCGCGTCGAGGGTGGGTCATAGAAGATCGCGGTCTGGCCGCCGGGCGAGACGAAGTCGAAGGTGCCGCCTTGGGCGACGGCATCCTCGCCGGTGGTGCAGCCGGTGACCAGGCCTGTCGCGGCGACAACGGCCGCGACGGCGGCGACACATCGCCTGACGCTGGTCCTGACAAACCCTCGCGACGGCCACGTTGTGGACGGCGATGTCACCGCCGACGTTTCTGGCTGCTTAGTTCTCAAAGGCGAGACCGTGGACCAGGATGAAAATGCCGAGACCGATCAACACGATCGGGAAGAGGACGTGTTCCCAGCGTTCCAGGACTTCGGCGACGGGCCGGCGGGTGGCGACGAATTTAGCGGCGAGGACGAGGACCGCGACGAGGGCGAGGAAGACGATGCAGTAGGCCACTACGGCGGCAGGTCCCACGCTCAAAAAGACCGGAACGTAGACCCCGATGTTGTCTCCGCCATTGGCGAAAGTGACTGCGGCGACGGTCAAGACACCAACGTTCTTGCCCGCAACTTTGCCGTCGTCGTCGTCATCGCCGTTGCCCCGCCACGCTTGCCAGGCCGCCCACAGTCCCAGGGCCAGGGGGATGAGCCCGAAGTACGGAATGACCTCCGGGGGCAAGAACGCGCCCGCGCCCAGCGTCACGAGCACCGCCGCGCCCAGAATCCCGGCGAATCCCAGGTATTGCCCCGCGGTGATCCGCGCCGTTGTCCCCCGTTGTCCCGCGCCGCGGGCGAAAAACAGCGAGAGCACGATGATGTCGTCGATGTTGGTGACGATGAACAGGCCGATGGCGGGCAGAACGGAGGACAAGATCATGCCCCTGGCCCCATGTCTGCAGCCGCTTTCGCCTGCCCACCAGCTGTAACGCCGGTGTGGCCGGCGGTCATGACGGCGCGCCTACCGGTGCTGTGCTGGTGGGACTGGCGGCTGGATCGACCGGCGCGGGGGCCAGGGGTGTGGTGCGCCCGGCCCGTACACCGTTGGCGATGACCACGATCTCGGCGAGTTCATGGACGAGCACCACGGCGGCCAGACCAAGTACACCGAACAGTGCCAGCGGCACCAGCGCGATGATCAAACCCAAAGACAGGGCGACGTTTTGCAGCATGATCCGCCGGGCCCGGCGTGCGTGGCGGAACGCTTGAGGCAGGTGGCGCAGGTCTTCACCCATCAACGCGACGTCGGCGGTTTCGATGGCCACGTCGGTGCCCATCGCACCCATCGCGATACCCAGGTCGGCGGTCGCCAGCGCGGGAGCGTCGTTGACGCCATCGCCGACCATCGCCGTGGGACGCTGGGCGCGCAGCTGTTCGATCAGTCGGGCTTTGTCTTCGGGGCGTAGCTCGGCGTGCACGGCCTCGATCCCGACATCGTGGGCCAATGCGGTGGCGGTGGCGTGGTTGTCGCCGGTGAGCATCGCCACGTGGTAGCCGTCGCGGCGCAGTTGGGCGACCACTTCGGCGGCCTCGGGCCGCAGTTCATCGCGCACCGCGATCGCGCCGATCAGCTGCCCGTCGTCTTCGACGAGGACCGCAGTGGCGCCGGCCCGCTGCATCCGCGCGACGTCACCGGCCAGCGGCCCGGGCTCCAGCCAGCCCGGTCGACCCAGCCGGATGGTGCGCCCATCGCGGCGTCCGGTGAGCCCGGCACCGGTGACGGCTTCGACGTCAGTCGCGGGGACAACGCCGGGGGCGGCGGCGAGGATCGCCGCGGCCAGCGGGTGTTCGCTGCGCGCCTCCAGCGCCGCGGCCACACCCAGTACCTGCTCGCGGGTGGCGCCGCTGCTGGTGGCCACCTCGATGACGGTGGGCCGGTTCGCGGTCAGTGTGCCGGTCTTGTCCAGGGCGACGCCGCGGATCTTGCCCAACCCCTCCAGCGCCGCACCGCCTTTGACCAGGGCGCCCAGCTTGCTGGCGGCGCCGATGGCGGCCACCACGGTTACCGGCACCGAGATCGCCAACGCGCACGGTGAGGCAGCGACCAGCACCACCAGGGCGCGTTCAATCCATAAGGTCGGATCACCGAGCAGGCTGCCGATCCCCGCGATCAGCGCCGCGGCAATCATGATTCCGGGCACCAGCGGTTTGGCGATGCGATCAGCCAGGCGCTGGGAGGCGCCTTTGCGGGACTGCTCGGCTTCCACGATGCGCACGATGCGGGCCAGCGAGTTGTCCTCGGCGGTGGTGCTGACCTCCACCTCCAGCACCCCGGTGCCGTTGATCGACCCGGCGTACACCTCATCACCGGGCCCGGCTTCGACGGGCACCGACTCCCCGGTGATGGCCGAGACATCGAGTGCGGTGCGGCCCTGGCGGACGATGCCGTCGGTCGCGACCCGTTCACCGGGCTTGACCAGCATCCGGTCACCGATCCGCAAATCGGCAGGCGCAACAGTTATTTCGGCGCCGTCACGCAGCACCGTGGCCTCATCAGGCACCAGTGACAACAGCGCACGCAGACCGCGGCGCGTGCGCGCCAGCGAGTACTCCTCCAGTCCCTCGCTGATGGAGAACAGGAAGGCCAGCATCGCGGCCTCACCGACCTCGCCGAGGATCACCGCACCTACCGCGGCGACGGTCATCAGCGTGCCCACCCCGATCTTGCCCTTGGCCAGCCGCCTGAGGGTGGACGGCACGAAGGTGTAGGCGCCGGCCAACAACGCCACCGCTTGCAGCGTGAGGACCACCGGTTCAGCGGCGTTCATGAATCCCGCAATCACCCCCGCCAGCAGGAAAATCCCTGAGAGGGCGGCGAACTGCATTTCCTTGATCTGCCAGAGCCGTTCGGGCTCATGTTCCTGCTCGTCGGCGCTGCGGGGTTCGTCGTTGCCGCAGCCGCACGCATCGCTCATCGGTCAGTCTCCTGGGCATCAGTTGTCGCGTCGGTGCGCGAACGGTTTCCGTAGTTGGGGCACAAGGCGACGGCATTGCCGGTGGCGGCCAACAGCGTCTCGGCCGAGGCCAGCAGGTCGAGCAGCTCGGGGTGGGTCAGCGAGTAGAACACCTGCCGACCTTCGGGGCGACCGGTCACCAGCCCGCAGTCCCGCAGACACGCCACATGCGCCGACACCGTGGACTGCGCCAGGCCCAGCTCCCCGATCAGGTCGACCACGCGGGCCTCCCCGTCGGCCAGGCGGCGCACGATTGCCAACCGGGCCGAGTCGGACAGACTGTGAAACAGCGCTACCGCGGCATCGAGATTCGATTCCCCCGACGTCGTGTCGGCGAGGCAACCATCCGCCTTATTCATCGTCATTCATCGATGATAACCGGTCAGCAGCGATACTTCGAGGCCGGGTCGGAGGCCGATGTCGGCGCATCGCCGTGCGGCGTCGCGGTCGTGGACTTCAGCGCGCAACCCCCGCCGCGGGTGAACGGATAGATCATCTGGTGCAGGTAGTCGCTGGGGTAGTCGGGTTTGGCGGCCATGCCGAGCTGGGTGGAGTCGAAGCGGCGAGCCGGGTCATAGGAGTAGGTGCGCATCAGGTGATCCCAGATCAAGGTGAACAGTCCGAAGTTGACATCGCCGACGCCGGCCCATTTGAGGTGATGGAAGCGATGGCCTTCATTGAGGGCAAGCACGTACTTTGCGGGGCCGATGCGGTAGTCGGCGTTGGAGTGTTGCAGCAGCAGCTGAATGGCAACCGCCAGCGCCAACGCTGAGGCGACGTTGACCGGAAGGCCGATCAGGATCAGCGGGGCGACGCCAGCGGCCATCTCGACGGTTTGGTGCAACGGGTGTTTCATCAAGCCGTTGAGGCCGTAGAAGCGGGTGATGCTGTGATGCACCGCGTGGAAGCGCCACAGCAGGCCGACCTTGTGGCTGGCCAGGTGCACGACGGTAATGCCGACGTCGGCGACCAGAATCGCGGTGAGGACCTGGGCGACGAACGGCCAGTGCTGCGGCCACAAGTGGGGTGCGGGCACGATCGCCGCCAGGAGTGGGATGGCGGCGACGCTGGCCAGGATGAGGGTTTCGTTGACCGCGACGTGAATGCGGTCGCGGGTGCTGTCGGCGCGGTCGTGGTTCCACTCGGAGTCATAGGGAATGATTCGCTCGACCAGGAACGCCGTCACGATCGCGACCGCCAACACCACGAGCAACCAGACCTTGGGGGCTCCGGAGGAGGCCAGTGCGATGCCGACGCCATTGAGGCCGATCAGCATGAACGGCACGTACCCGTAGCGGGCCACCATCCGAATCGGGGTGCGGGTCGATGTCGAGGAAGTCGCGCTCATGCGTTGATGGTCGGCGCCCTGCCCGGTGTGGGGCTTGAACGTTTCGGCTACCCGCTGCCCGCGTCGAGGTCCCATGACACATGCCGGCTCAGCACCGAAGGCGCCAGGCCGAACATCTCGCGGGTGGTGCGACTCAGATGCGCGCTGTCGGCGAACCCCGCACCATGGGCGGCGCCGGTGAGGTCATCCCCGGCCTGCACCCGGGTGATTGCGATCCGCAGCCGCGTCCACAACACATACCGGCGTAGCGGGATGCCGACCTGCTCGGTGAACAGATGAGTCAATCGGCTCACCGAAACCCCCACTTGCGCAGCCAATTCCGTTCCGCTGACCGGGCCGTCCGCCGTCAGTTCGGGCAGCAGCCGCAACGCGTCGTCGACCGCCGGGTGACGCGTCGCGACGTCACCATGTGCGGCCGCGGCCGGCGCCAGGTGTGCGACCAGCTCATCAACCACGGCGGCAAGCGGGCGTCGCCGGGTGGAGGCGAAGCTGGGAGTGACCGCCCACCCGCAGCGCACGGCCCGCAGGTGCGCGGCCCGTCCCGGCGCGGACTCCGGCTCCAAGAACACCACCGTCCCCTCCTGCGCGCCGACCTCGATCCGATGCTCGGCGTCGGCGGGCACGACCACCTTCGAGCCGCGATACCGGGTGCCGTGGTCGTCGAGCACCGCCAACACCGTCGTGGCCGACATGACCTGCACAGCGTGATGGGCATGGGCATCGGTGCTGCCAATTGATCCGGTGAAGGCCAACACCCCCGGACGCAACAACGCCGATCCGCCCCAGCGCGGTCCAGCGGTGGGTTCAGTGCCAGACCTGTTTGTCGTCACGAGCGATGGGCCGGATTGGTCGGGTTACGCCGAATGGGTCGACACCGCGGCGGCGACGCGGTTGAGCGCCTCGGGGTTGACGCGGTAGTAGGCCCATTTGCCGCGTTGGTCTCGGCTGACGAGGCCGGTGTCGACGAGCAGTTTCATGTGGTGCGACACCGTGGGCTGGCTCAAGCCGAGTGGTTCGGTGAGGTCGCAGATGCACGCCTCCCCACCGGCCGATGCGGCAATCAGGGACACCAGTTTGACCCGCGCGGGGTCGGCCAGGGCCTTGAACACCGAGGCGAGACGTTCGGCGGCCGGGGTGTCCAGGACACCGCCGGTCAGCGGTGAGCAGCAGGCGGCCACGTCTCTTGAGGTCAACGCAGTGGTCGCGGTAGCCATGTCCCCATGATGACACACGCATTGACAAACGTCGATGCGTCACGCACCATCGGTCTCATCGAAGAACGTCGATGAGAGGAGTCGAGGATGTCGGAGCTGCCCGTCGTAGTGATCGGGGCCGGACCGCTGGGGTTGGCGGCCGCCGCGCACCTGTCCGAGCGTGGTCTGACCCCGTTGGTGCTGGAGGCCGGCAGCGGTCCAGGGGCGGCGGTCGAGCAGTGGGCGCACGTGCGCACGTTCTCCCCGTGGCCCGAGCTGGTGGACCCCGCCGCCGCCGCGCTGCTGGAACCGACCGGGTGGACCGCCCACGAGTCCGGGTTCCCGACCGGTCGGGAGTGGATCGACGACTATCTGGCGCCGCTGTCCGACGTCCTGGGCGCACGGGTCCGGTACGGCGCACGGGTGGAGGCGGTGTCGCGGCTGGGCCGGGATCGGCTGGTCACACCGGGCCGGGCGGAGACACCGTTCGTGGTGCACGTGAGCAACGCCGACGGCACGCAGTGCCGGGTGCAGGCCCAGGCCGTCATCGACGCCTCGGGCACTTGGGGTCAGCCCAATCCCGCTGGCGCTGATGGTGTTCCGGCGATCGGTGAGCGTGCGGCAGCGGCCGCCGGGGTGTTGAGCTACGTTCCTCCGACGCTGGCGCAGGCTTCCGCGCTGGCGGGCAGGCATGTGGTGGTGGTCGGTAGCGGGCATTCGGCGATGACCGCGGTGATCCAGCTCGGCGAGGTGGTGCGCACGGACCCGTCGACGACGGTGACGTGGGTGCTGCGCCGCGGGGTCACCGGCGACACCTTCGGCGGTGGTACGGCCGACGAACTCCCCGAGCGCGGCGCGCTGGGTGTGCGCTCCAGGGAAGCCGTCGAGGCGGGACGGGTGGCCCTGGCGACCGGGTTCCGCACCGAACGCATTGATCTGGTGGACGGTCGCGCGGTGGTGACCGCCGAGGACGGGCGCACGTTGGCGCCGGCTGATCACGTGGTGGTGCTGACCGGGTTCCGGCCCGACCTGTCGTTCCTGTCGGAGATGCGCATCGAGCTGGACCCGATCCTGCAGGCCCCGGTCAACCTGGCCGCCTCGATCGACCCGAACATGCACTCCTGCGGCAGCGTGGCACCCCACGGTGCCGCCGAGTTGGCCCACCCGGAGCCGAATCTGTACATCGTGGGCATGAAGTCCTACGGACGGGCGCCGACGTTCTTGGCGATGACCGGCTACGAGCAGGTCCGCAGCATCGCCGCCGAACTGGCCGGTGACCACGAAGCCGCTCGCCGGGTCGAGCTCACCCTGCCCGACACCGGGGTGTGCAACGGGGCCGGGCTGTTCGACAGCCCCGAGGGCGAGAACGCCGGCGGCGGCTGCTGCGGGTCCGCCCCGGCATCACAGCCGGTGTCACTGCAACCGTTGTCGTTGGCGCTGAACCCCGTTGGCGGATGACCCAAGCGGATTCTCCTGCGGCACCCAGTGCGGCCCGGCACGGGTTGCGCTGGGTGCTGGTGACGTTGTGCGTCACCGAGATCACCAGCTGGGGCGTGCTCTACTACGCCTTCACGGTGCTCTCGGAGCGGATCAGCACGGACACCGGGTGGTCGGCGCCGGCGGTGACCGCGGCGTTCTCCGCCGGGCTGGTGACGTCGGCGGTGGTGGGCATCCCGGTCGGGCGGTGGTTGGACCGGGTGGGTCCGCGCTGGATCATGACCGCCGGCTCGGTTCTCGGGGTGTTCTCGGTGGTGGCGGTCGTGACGGCACCCGACTACGGCTGGTTCGTCGCGGCGTGGGTGCTGGCCGGGGTGGCGATGAGCGCGGTGTTCTACGCACCCGCGTTCGCGGCGCTGACCCGGTTCTTCGGCACCGACGCGGTACGCGCCCTGACGGTGCTGACGTTGGTGGCGGGGTTCGCCAGCACCGTGTTCGCACCGGTGACCGCCGCGCTGTCCGCGCAGATGAGTTGGCGGCACACCTATCTGGTGCTGGCCGTGGTGCTGGCGGTGATCACCATCCCGGCGCACGTCGTCGGGTTGCGGCGGCCGTGGCCGCCGCTCACGGGCTCGCACCAGCACGTCGAGGCGCCGGGCCGCACGGCGCGCAGCGGGCCGTTCCTGGCGCTGGTGGCGGCGTTCGCGCTGGCCGGGCTGGCCTCGTATGCGGTGATCGCGAACCTGGTGCCGTTGATGAGCCAACGCGGCATCAGCACCGGCGCCGCCGCGGTCGCACTCGGCCTGGGCGGCGCCGGCCAGGTGCTGGGCCGCCTGGGCTACCGCACCCTGGTGCGTTCCGTCGGTGTCGTGGCGCGCACGGTGCTCATCATGGCCGGTGTCGCGGCCACCACGGCGCTGCTCGGAGTGTTCAGCTCCTACGCGGTGTTGGTGGCGGTCGCGATCGGGGCGGGAGTGATGCGCGGCATCATGACGCTGCTGCAGGCCACCGCGGTCACCGAACGCTGGGGCGCCACCCATTACGGCCACCTCAGCGCCTTCCTGAACGCCCCGATCATGATCGCCACCGCCATCGGCCCGTTCGTCGGCGCGGCACTGGCCAGCCTGCTCGGCGGGTACGCCGCGATGTTCCTCGCCCTCGGTGCGATCGCGGCGGCGGGGGCACTGCTGGCGGCGGCCAGCAGGCCGCGCGTCGCGACCCCCGCGCCGATCGTCCGGGTCTGACCGTTGTCGGCTCGCGGGCTGATCGGTTGCTGCCCGACGATCAGCTGAATGCTTCGGCTCGCAGGTGTCGGGCCCAGGTCTGGGTGGCCATTTGGGTGGCGTCCCAGGGCGATCCGAGCGGTGGGGTGTAGGACAGGTCCAGCTCGGAGAAGCCCTCGACGCTCATCTCGTGAAACAGCGCGGCGGCGTAGGTGTCGACCCGCTTGGAGACCTCGGCGCTGCGGTGCCCGACGAGCTGGGCGCCCAGCAGCCGGCCGGTGTGTTCGTCGCCGGTGATCCGGATGTGAATCGGGGTGGCGCCCGGATAGTAGGCCTTGTGGTCATCGGGGGTGGCCGTGGTGGTGACCGGTGTCCAGCCGCGGTCCGCGGCGAGGACTTCGTGGTCACGCAGGCCGGTGCGGGCGGCCACCAGGTCGAAGACCTTGACGACCTGGGTGCCCAGGCTGCCGGCGTACCGCGCTGAGCCGCCCAGGGCGTTCTCCCCGGCCACCCGGCCCTGCTTGTGGGCGGTGGTGCCCAGCGGCAGCCACGTCAGGCCGAGGAGGCGGTGGTGGGTCTGCACGCAGTCCCCTGCGGCGAACACATCGGGCAGGTTGGTGCGCATCGCCTCGTCCACGGCAATGGCGCCCTTGATCCCGAGTTCGGCCCCGGCATCGGCGGCCAGCTCCACATCGGGTCGCACACCGACCACCACCAGAACGAAATCGACTGTCTGCTGCAGTGTTTCGCCGTCACGGTGGGCGGTCACGGTCAGCGCTCCGGTGGCGGTGCGGGTAACCGCGGAGACGGTGGTGTTGGTGAGGACCCGCACGCCGTGGCGTTCCAGCTCGTCGTGGACCAGGGCGCCCAGCTCGGGGTCGACCGTCGGCAGCACTTCGGGCAGCGCCTCGATCTGAGTGACGGCGATACCGCGCATGGTGAGCCCTTCGGCCATCTCCAGGCCGATGTAACCGGCGCCGATGATGACCGCCGTCTTGGGGTCACGCTGGGTCAGGGAGTCCATCACGGCGAAGGTGTCGCCCATCGAATGCAGCAGGTGCACACCGTCTTTCGGGCCGAGCGCGTCCGGTCCGGTGAGCCCGTCGATCGGTGGTCGGGCGCTGACGGCGCCGGTCCCCACGATCAGGGCGTCATAGGACAGTTCCGTCGGTGCGCCGGTGGGGTCGAGGACGTCGAGGGTGTGCTCGGCGACGTTGATCCGGGTGGCGCGGGTGTCGGTGAGCACGCGCATGCCGGTGGCGGCCAGGTCATCGGCGGTGCGGTGCGCCAGGTTGGTCCAGTGGGTGACTTCCCCGGAGACGTAGTAGGGGATGCCGCAGATGGAGAAGTTGGGGTAGGCGTCGGCGACGACCACGGTGACCTCGGTGCCGGGGTCGAGTTCCCGGATGCGCAGGGCGGCGCTGATTCCGGCGTCGCTGCCGCCGATGGCGACGATGTGGCGTGCGGGCATGACGAGGACTCCTCGATGTGTCGAGTGGTTGACGGTGGGGTGCAGGCCGCGGCGCGGCGTGAGAGCGGGGTGGTGTCAGGCGCCGGTGAGTGTGGTGTGCAGGCGGTGCACGCGGGCGGTGATGTCGTCGCGGACCAGGCGCATGCGTTCGAGGCCGTCGATGCCGCGTTCGGAGGGTTCGTCGGTGTCCCAGTTCTGCACCCGTGTGCCGGGCAGCGGATCGAGTCGCGCTTCCCGGCCCAGGGTCACCACCAAGTCGACGTCACGGGCCAGCTCGTAGTCAACCGGCTTGGGCTTTTCGCCGGTGATGTCGACGCCCACCTCGAGTAGTGCTTGGGCAGACAAGTCGTTGACCGCACTGCCGGGTTGGGTGCCGGCTGAGTGCACGGTCACGGAGTCACCGGCGATCTGGCGCATGAGCCCGGCGGCCATTTGCGACTTGCCGCCGTTCTTGACGCAGACGAACAGCACTGAGGGCGTACTGGATACGGCCATGGTCATCCTTGGCGTGCGGTGACGTGGAGTTCAGTCAGGAGCCGGCGGACGCGTTCTTCGAGGTCGTCGCGGATGGGACGGACCGCGTCGACGTCCTGGCCGGCGGGGTCGGGCAGCTCCCAGTTCTCGTAGCGCTTGCCGGGGAAGATCGGGCAGGCATCCCCGCAGCCCATGGTGATCACCACGTCGGCGGCTTGGACGATCTCGTCGGTCCAGGGCTTGGGGAACTCGCCGGTGATGTCGATTCCGACTTCGGCCATCGCGGCGACGGCGGCCGGGTTGATGGCATCGCCGGGCTCAGAACCACCCGACCACGCCACCGCGCCGTCACCGGCGAAGTGGGTGAAGAACCCCAACGCCATCTGAGACCGACCGGCGTTGTGGGTGCACAGGAACAGCACGGTGGGTTTGCCGTCGCTGATCTTGCCTTCGACCCGGGCCAAGGCGTGCAGGCGTTGGCGGGCGAACCGTTCGGCCAGCAGGGGCAGGAAGTTCGGGACCGTTGCGCGGCCGGCGAACTGGTCGTAGGAGGTGTGCAGGAACCGTTCAATGGTCTCGACACCAAAGCTGTCGCCGAAGTCACGTTCCAGGCGGGTGGCCGCGGTGGTGAGTGCGTGTCGTTGATCGATGGACAGGTCGCGGTGTGGGCGCAGGGCGGCAGGACTGTCAGACATGGTGCTACGACTCCTTTGTCGCGACGGGGGGAACTGCATCGGTAGCGGTGGACTGGTCGGCGAAGCGGCGGCGCAGCGCCAACGACACATAAACCAGCGCCACCAGCACCGGGACCTCGATGAGCGGGCCGACGACTCCGGCTAGGGCTTGTCCGGAGGTGGCGCCGTAGGTGGCGATGGCAACCGCGATGGCCAGCTCAAAGTTGTTGCCCGCCGCGGTGAACGCCAGGGTGGTGGTCCGCTGATAACCCAGCCCGATCGCCGCACCCAGCAAGTAACCCCCGCCCCACATGATCGCGAAGTACACCAGCAACGGCAGCGCGATGCGTACCACGTCCAGCGGCTGGCTGGTGATCTGGTCACCTTGCAGCGCAAAGAGGATCACGATGGTGAACAGCAGCCCGTACAGGGCCCACGGCCCGATCTTTGGCAGGAATGTCGACTCGTACCAGTCGCGACCCCTAGCCTTCTCGCCGAGTCGGCGCGAGAGGTAGCCGGCCAGCAGCGGGATGCCGAGGAAGATGAGCACCGACTTGGCGATCTGCCACGGCGAGGTGTCGATGGTGGTCTGTTCCAGACCGAGCCACCCCGGTAGGACGGACAGGTAGAACCAGCCCAGGACGGCGAACATGATGACCTGGAATATCGAGTTCAGCGCGACCAGGACGGCGGCGGCTTCGCGGTCTCCGCAGGCCAGGTCATTCCAGATGATGACCATGGCGATGCATCTGGCGAGACCCACGATGATGAGGCCCGTGCGGTATTCGGGTAGGTCCGGCAGCATCAGCCAGGCCAGGGCGAACATCAGCGCCGGGCCGAACACCCAGTTCAAGAACAACGAGCTCAGCAGCAGTTTGCGGTCACCGGTCACGGTGTCGAGGCGGTCATAACGCACCTTGGCCAACACCGGATACATCATGATCAGCAGGCCCAGCGCGATCGGCAACGAAATACCGTCAAGCTGCACGCTTTCCAGCGCGGTGTTCAGACCCGGGATCCAGCGCCCCAGCAGCAGACCGGCGACCATCGCGATGCCGATCCACACCGGCAGGAACCGGTCCAGGGTAGACAGTTTTGCGACGACCGGTGTTGAAGAACCCGAGGCCACGGTGTCGGTCATACCGTCACCCCTGCCAGCGCTGCCGCGTTGAGATCCAGCAGCGCCGAGAGGTCACGAAGCGCTTCGGGGACCACGGCGTAATACACCCACGACGCCCGACGCTGCGAGGTCAACAGGCCAGCGTCGCGCAGCACCTTGAGGTGATGTGACACCGTGGGCTGGGAAACGTCAATGCCACCGGAAATGTCACAGACGCACGCCTCACCACCGGAATGGCTGGCAATGGCGCTGAACAGCCGCAACCGCACCGGATCGGCCAGCGCCTTCAACTTCTTGGCCATTTCGGTAGCGGCCAGCTCCGTCAGCGGCTCACGCAGCAGCGGCGGGGTGATGCAGCAGGCGTCCGCCCCACCACCGTCTTGATTCGACATACGTCGATATTGACAGTCATCAAATCAAGACGCAACCAAACAACTGGTGAACTCGCGGGACGATCGCTTGATACCTCACTCGGAGCACGTCGACGGCCCAGACTTCGCCGGGAGTCTTTGAGTCTCATTCGACCGGGCCGAGCTGATGATCTGTCTGTCATCAGTCCGGACGACAGCGCTCAGAGGGACGGAGCGTCGGTGGTCGTCAGGACGTGCGGCGCCAGCAGCATGGGGTCCGCCTCGGTGAGGGCGGCCAGTCTGGCCGCCTTGCGGTCGGCGTGCTCGATGGTGATGCGTAGCTGGTTGACGTCGCCCAGCCACCGATTCTTCTGGGCTTCGTCGACCTGGGCTCGAAGGTTGTCGCGAATCGCGTTGAGCCTCGCCGCTTGGGACGGTTCGACCTCGCAGAAATCGCACCGGAGGCAAGCATGTTCATGGCTGCAGTCAGATCCGTAGGGACGGTGGCAGTTGCCGAGCGCGATCCGGCGCTGGCCGAAGTGCTCGATGAAATCGTCCCATTCGGCTTGTGTGGGCTCACGATATTCGGCGGAGGGTCGCGCCTGTCTGCGGTTGTCAATGAAGCGGTCGTACGCTTCGAAGACATCTTTCTGGTACACCGCCGTGTATCCACGGGTGACCTCGATGTTGTTGTGACCCACGATCCGTGCTGCCAGATGAATGGGAAAGCCAGAGTTCACGATGTCGGTGATGAAGATCCGACGGAAATCATGGGGCGTGAAACAGAGTGCGGCACCATCGGCGCCCGCTAAGGTCATGCTGTTGGCTAACTCCGACAGCCATTTTCGGACTGTGCACTGGTTGATTACGCGGGAACGTCCGCCCTCGCGGATCTGGATCAGATGCGGCAGCGGCGCGGATACCTGGCGCTCCTGCGTGTCGATACGGCAGCACAGCGGGACCCGGCTGTCGATGCTGACAAAGTCCACCAGTCGCGCCAACGTAGTCGTCAACTCCGGGCTGCAGGGAAATATCCGCTCTTGATCGGTCTTGCTAGGTGCGATCTGCAGGAGCGGAATGACGGTGCCATCGGGCTTGCGGTACTGCTTAATGCTCAAATGCGTCAGTTCGAGCATCTCTTCGATCCGGATGCCGGTGTGGCGCAGAATTTCGATGATGGTCCACGTCATGAATGCGCGGGTAACGTTGTACTGCAGGTCGACTCGTGTCTCTGCCCCATCTCGCAGGGTGTTGATGCGCACCCGATCGGGGCGTTTGCGCGGGGCGTGCTTGATGTAAGTGTTCCCCTGCACGGAGAAGGGTTCTCCGACCGGCGCGGTCTTGGCTGCGTCTCGCAACTCGACGGCTTGCAGGTAGGCCGCTCGGGCCGCGGCGACGAGTGCATCGATGTGCGGTGCGAGGGTGCGGGTGCGTGCTTGCATGCGGTGTGCCCGCTGGGCCCGGCGCTTCTGTTGCCCTCGGACGTCGCGGATGCTGACCGGACACGAGACAGCCCAATGCGCCCAGGTGGAGGGATCCTCGTGGGCCCAGGCGGCCACATCGAGGTAGAAGCTGCGGACCGCTCCCAGAATGCTCTCTGCGTGGCGGCGCGGTGTTCCGTCTGGTTTGGTGCGCAACCACTCCTTCCATGCGGTTGCCTGGGCTTTGGTCAGGCTGATTGTGTCGATGCCGGGATTGGCGTCTTCGATCGGCTTCCAGAACAGCTTCACCAGGTTTCGGCTTGTTCCGTCGAGGCTGGCGTAGTCCTGGCCGGCGGCGATTTCAGCAAGGTAGGCAATCAAGAGCCTGCGAACGCTGGGGGCTCGCACGTCGAAGCGGTCGACCAGTTCGGTGGGGTTGAGGCGTTTGGCTATCAGGTAGCGCCGCAGATCGTCGGCTTCACCGGCGAACAGCCCGCCGCGGCGTCCGTAATGCCACATGGCGTGAAGATCGCCCGGCGTCCTGCCGGTTGAGGTCAGAAACTTTCGGTAGCCCAACACGTGCTGGCTCTGTAACTCGGTGACTGGCAGTCCGTTGACGATGCTGATGCGCACAAGGTGGGTGACGGTTCGCCACGTCTTCAGTTCGGGTGCGCCCTCGTGCTCCGCAGCGGCGAAGTAGCGATCCCACACGGCGGGTTCGTGGGTGGTTGTCCAGTCGCGGTAGAAACGGGCCTGCTTGTTCTCGATCAGCCAGTCGTAGCCTGGGCGAATCACGCCCAGGAGAATGAGGGCGTTGATTGACAGCCGCGCTCCGAGCCGCGTGTATGAACCCGTCGATAGGGCGGGACACCAGGCTTTCGGCTGGTTGTCGGAATCGCTGGCCTTCCAACGGTCTTGATAGCTATCGCCGGCGTAGCCGTCCAACCAGTCCAACAGCCGGCTCAGCCAGAGCTGGGCGCCGCTGCGGGCTTCCGCCTCGCTGCGGTATTTTGCACTCATCCGCGCCATTACCAGCGGAACCCCCGAGGCAATGATGCGCTCGCGTTCAACGGCGGTGGCGGTGTTTCCGAACCACGGGTGGTCCTTGGCCATCGGCGATAACGGCGGCAACACTTCGACTGGATGGTTGGCGAACACAGACGAACTCGCCAGTGACTGTGCACGCGTGAGGACCCGCGGCATCAGAAGGTCCGACCGAAGAGCACCTGGAGGTCTTCTGCCGCGTAGCCCTTCGCTGGCGCGGGTGGAGGCGAGGGGGGCTTGTGCCAGTGCTGGTCGAGTTTGTCGATGAGTTCGGTGAGGCTGGGCCGCAGGTAACGGGTCGTGCTGGCGATCGACGCGTGGCGCATCAGCTCCTGCATCTCCGCGATTGTCATGTTCTCGTCTTGCGCGAGCCGCATGCAGAAAGTGTGGCGGAAGTCGTGCATGGTCACATTGGAGCCCAGCAGCGCGTTGCTGCGCTCGAGGACTTGTCGCATGGCCCAGTACGTCAGCGGTCGTCGGCAACCGCGGACCGTCATCCATACCGGCTCGTCTGGAGGCCCCACCGGGCGCTCGGCCAAATATCGGGCAATCCAAAGAAAGGCGGTTGGACTGATGCGAACGAGTACACGACTTCCATTGCCGCCCTTCGGAATGATCTCCGCGGTCTGGTCCGCCGCGTGAAGCAAACCCCGCCGCATGCTGAGCAACTCACTGGCTCGTAAGCCCGAAGAGATTGCGGTAGCCACAACGGCACGGTCCCGATTGGTTCTCAGCGAGGTGAACACCTCCTCGTAGAGGTCCACGCTGAGCGCGCGTGGCGCTCGCTCAGCCACCTTCTGCCGATACGGCGCGCGCTTCTGCTCATGTCGGAGCGGACCGTCGAAATGTTGGCGATGTGCATCAACTCGACTGATATCCCGACGCGATTTCGGAACCGGGTTGATCAACGGCCCCATATCCGCCTCGAGAGCGAACTGGTAGAAGCTGCTAAGCGCCGACAGCCGGCGATTGATCGACGAACGAGCGTAGGACGAGTCAAGGTAGGGCTTACCGGTCCGCTCATTTACAGAGCCCGGCGCGGGCCGGTGACTCTCCGGGCTCGATCCACGGCGACGTTGAGGATTCGCCCGACCCCGGTACCACCGAACCCAATCACGCACTTCACTTCGCGTCGCACTAACCCAGCAAACCTGCACTGCGTCAAGGAAGCGAGTCCAGCTCAGCAGGTCATACGCATAGGCGCGAAGCGTCGCCGCCGAGTTGTCGCAAGCGTCGAGATCGGCAAGCCACAGATTGACATGGACGACTCCTGCACCCGATCCATCGACCAAACGCCATGGCAACGAGCCCGACTCTCCGCGCTGAACCGCGCCGACCTTCGGAACGTCGAGACCCGCGACAGCTCGTAACTCGGCTTCGTCATCCATTGCAACCCCCGGTTCAAAACCTCAACGCTGCCGAGATTAAACAGCCGGACCGACAAAGCCCCCCTGCGTATCCTCGCAGCGTGCCTATCCGAACTGCAGTTAACAGGACTCTGGCCTACCTTGTGCGAGCCGATGGCTGGGACTACTCCGTCGAAGCGGCCCGCGCCGGCACAGCCCGGTCGTACGTCTACGACGGCGTACCCGTGAGTCGACACAACTCGATCCAGGCCGCTGAGAGCGAAGCCAGAGATGCCGGCCGCGGTTTGTGGGGTCCACCGTGCTTTGGCAACACAGCGTCTACGGCCACCACCCAACCCCAATCCGCCTCTCCCGCTGCACCTCCGACGGCGGACACCGCACCGCCGCTCGGCCTGTATGAACCGCTGATGCCCTCCTCGAGCGCCTACTACGAGAACTGCGCGGCCGCGCGCAGGGCCGGCGCCGCGCCGCTGCTGGCGGGACAGCTGGGATACAGATCAGGTCTCGACGGAGACGGTGACGGCGTCGCCTGCGAGTAGCGGTGAGCAGATGTGAGGACGCCGCATATCCGTCCTGTCACAACACATTTCGAGTTGCGGGTCGCGGACGGGCAGGAGTTCGAATCCGGGGCACAGGCATCGTGCGCCGAACCTAAGCGTCGAGCCTCCAGTACGTCGGTCGCCACCAGTAGAGCACGGTCCAGTCGTAATCGGGCCAGTCCACGACCGGTGATACTCCCCACGCCTCGAAACGGTCACGCCTCGGATCCAAGGGTCGCCAACCAGGCTCAACCATTTCGACATCTGTCGGCGGGCGCACATGCGCCGTCATCCTCAACTTGCAGGAACCGAACTCGCGAAAATTCGCTTGCCCCTCGATAAGCGACACATCATTCGCGCCACCGCTCATAGTCGGCCAGCGGAGCTGAGAGACATCGTCTTCCCAGAAGCAGATCGGGCAGATGAAGTAGCTACCGGGCTGTTCCGGAATCGTGAGGTGCCCGCAGCACACGCAGGGGTACACCCGCCCGCCTCCTTCTGCCTAGATCCACACATTGAACCGGAACTCACCACTTCGCTGTCAATACGAACCCGCAACTCGATCCGGCCGCTAGGAGTTATAGCGTGCGGGGGACAGCCGCAGAACAGGAATCTTCCGCGACTCGCCGCTTCGCTTGTCATGCAAAGCGAACACCCGGGCGAGACGGTCGACCGCTAGGGCAAACAGCCGTTCCCGGTCTTTCCCATCAACCACCTCGCTCGCGGTAAACGCGCCACCACGAGTCCCGATGTACAACTCGCACCGCGGGTTGGCACGCAAGTTGTGATACCAAGCTGGATGCCGCGTGCTGCCGTAGTTCGAAGCGATCAGAATGACATCGCCTCTATCGGTGAAGTACGACAGAGGTACTTCGCGGCGTTCGCCACTGCGGGCGCCGACGGACGTCAGCACCACCATCGGAACGGAGACACTGAGCTTCAGGCGCCCGCGGCTGGCATTCATTAACCGTACCTCGAGGGGCGCCCCAACTTTTCGCCACACAGCCAGGCCCGTCTTGCTCGCCGCAACGAAACCCCCCAGCCACCACCACACTCGCCGTCTCCATCGCCCTCGCGACTCGAGGTCAACGCACGGTATCCCGTTGATGGCGACCTGGCCGGTCACCTCATCATCGTACGAATTAGGTGAGAGGGGTGGCGTGCATATGGCCAAGCCCAAACATGAAAGCCCTGGCGCAGACAATCCGATTATCCGCGACGGCGAGCATGCCTCTTGCATGTTGAGCCGGAATTGCACGTCCCATCACCGGGCCAATCTCTCAGCGCGACGAATAGCGCAGATGGGCGGTGCCGTCGTCAAAGATTTGGTGTCGGGCGAGAGTCACGTCGAGGCGTACGTCGCCCGGTAGGGCTGACAGGCCTCCGCCCACGACCTTCGGCACCACGAAGATATGGAACTCATCAACCAGTCCAGCGCGGATCGCAGCGGCCGCCGTTGTGGGCCCGAAGATCTCGACCGCGGCAGGGGCGTCGGCGACGATCCGCTGCAATTCAGCCAAGCTCAGGTCGGGGACCAGACGGACTCGTTCCGACTCGACCTCCTCGGGCGTCAGCGTCGACGACACCACCACTTTGTTGATGCCGCGCCACCGCCGCGCGAACTCCCGTTCTGCCGGGGACCACTCCTCGTCGACCGGATCGGTCTCCCAGTACTGCATCAGCGCGAACGTCTTGCGCCCCAACACCTCGGTCGAGACCTCAGCCATACGATCGACATGCGCAGCGAACGTCTGCCCACCCGGGGCGGACCACTGGAAGTCGCCGCTCGCGTCGGCAACGTAGCCATCGAGGGACATTATGGCGTTGTAACTCAGGGTTCCCATGCCATTGAGACTCCCTCACGCGGCGAAACTGATCGCGTCCTAGAGGTTGAACCGGAATATGGCGTCGTCGCACCGCCAAACAACGTCACCCTCCATCCGCGAGCACCTCGAGCGTCCCTCGTGGCCAAGACAACGCCATGCTCGCGCGCTGCCAACGAGACCAAAGCGCCGGATGTTTTTGCTCCTCCTGCGATACCTCGCCGGGCAAATTCGCGATGCGCGGATCTCGAGGCACGGGCACCGAGCTGCAACGACGCGGCGAAGTTCCCATCGATCAACGCCACCGCGTCGCCGTCGGCCATCGGGCACTTTGCACTGGGCACTGGGCACTGGGCACTGATTCACGCGCTTACGATCGACCCATCTGGTCCAAGGCGACGCTCAGAGAGGTGCTGGGGATCTTGACCAGCCCGCCGTAGGGCTGATCCATTTCGAGCATCATGAAGATCGGGCCGGCGAGTGCAATCGCGGCGACCAGTAATGCCGCGATCACGCTGGCGTTGCGCGGTGCGAACAGCCCGAAACTGGCAAAGATCACCGCCAGCCACGCCACGACGACCACGAAGAATGCCCATGGGAATCGGCTTTCGATCTGCCCGACGGTCGTCCACCGCGACTCGGCAATCGTGTTGGTGTTCTCCAGCGCGTTCGACTGCAGCCACTGCTGTCGCTCCGTCCGCGGCGACAGTTCAAAGAGCTCTCGCTGAACCAAATTGATGCCAGCCCCACTGCTGAGCGCGGTGAGCGACACCGCACCGCCTTCCTCCGGCCAGATCTGGTGAATTCGTTGTGCAAGTAGATCCTTGGCCAACGCTCGTGTTGGCGCGGTCTCCGGCCCATACTCGGCCAAGGTCCGATCTAGCATGATGAATTGCACTCCCGCACTGCGCAACTCACCTTCTTTCTCGGCAAGCGAGCTGATGGAGGAGCCGGTGAGGAGGCCGAGCACCACCGCCGACAGTGTCCCGAGCATGGCCATGATCGTCCTGATGGCATCGCGCGACTCCGGGCTTATATGGGGATCAGGAAGGATCTTCCCGAGAAACATCCCCAATAGCGCGCCGCCGAAGATGATGGCAAAGACACCGACACCGATCAGAACGTCTTTCATTTGGCCCCTCGCTCTCCACCGCGAGAACAGCGAAGAGTGCCTGCGGTTGGCCGCGTTCAACGTACTGCCTGGCGTTCGGCTTGTATGGGGATCGATGAGCTTGCGCTCTATGGCACCGGCGAAAGCTGTCGAGAGCCTCAGCCCAAGCTCGGCCACTTCATACGGCTGGCCGCATGCGGTGCCGCACGGCACCCTGTCCTCTTACACGTTGAACCGGAACTCCGCCACGTCGCCGTCCTGGACGAGGTGCTGGCATACCCGACCCGGCTGCGGCGTTCTGTGGCGGCTCGCTGATGGCTAAACGTGCGGTGATCGAGGCCCTGTGCGAAGTCCGGTTGCACCGTGGTCGTCGCGGGTCCAAGACGTTCGACCTCGACACGTTCTCATCAACTGGCGGTGCCGAAGTCAGTCGGCGAGTTGCCTGCCAAAGTCGGGTTGTTGTCCTGCACCTCAACATGTTTCGGCTGGCGAACACGAGCGCTAGTCGGCTACAGTCGCATTGACCCCGCGATGAGCAAGCCCTGCAAGAAGGGGTGGCACCAAAACGTCGGCCCAGATGGTCCTGACGGGCGGCACGCCCGAGCTATTCGGGCGTCGACAACGGCGTCCACGCACGTCAACCAGAGGGAAGCGCAGGGCATTCCTACTCAGGGACAGGTGTGAAATCCACCGACTCAACCCGGAGATTTCGCATGATGGCCGCTACGGCGCGCCACATCACGAGCGCGGCGGGCGCATCATGCCGCCGGGTCCCATCATGCCGCCGCCCATCATCCCCTGCATCATCGCTGGCATGCCCTCGCGCACAAAGCCGCTGACCTCACGGGCATGGTCGCGGATGGCTTCGACGATGTTCGGGTCGTCGGCGGTCTCCTCCGCGATTACACCCGTCGGAGTGAAAGTGAGTTGGCGGCGATAGCCACCGGCATTCCGAAAGAGTGTCGGCAAGCTACTGCTCATGCACATGACCTCGGATCCCTGCCCCAGACGGTCGTACATGCTAGACACGTGGGCCTGTAACTGGGCCGCCAGGTCTGGCGAGTTCGATTCGGTCGTGGTGCGCACGCCGCCGGGGATCTCATCGACGACTCGATTGATCTGGTTGTGCCGCATGAACATATCCATGTAGCTGCTCATGTCCGCCGGGCCGACGCCTATCATCCCGCCGTCTCCAGGCCCGTTGGTGAGCCGGAACCCGGGCGTGCGCGATTCGAAAATGCCGCGCAGGCCATAGCCAACTCCAAGAACACTGCCCGCCGCCAATACGCCGAATGCGGCGAGCGCCGCACGGCGATTCATCAACCGCGCCATCGTGACCTCACGGCGACCACCCCCATGGCCGATGCGTGGTCGGAGCCGTGGTCGTGGGCGTCTGCCGACCCGGCCACGGGCCGCCTGGTCCCGTCATGCCCGGCCCCCTCTGGCCGTACGGTCCCATCTGACTCGGTCCCATCATCCCCGGCTGGTGATATCCATCTCGAACTCGACCTGTTGCGCCTGCCATCGTGGTGAGGGATGGCGACTCAAAGACGCGCCGCTCCCCTACTGCTGCTGCGGCTCGTTCTGTCCCGGACTCACGAGATTCAGCCATCGTCCAATAGTCGCTGGCTGTCGAATCGGGGTTGTAGGGCATTTGTGCCCCTAAAGCGCGGCACAGTGTCGTATTTGTTCAGCCGCCGCCTCCCGGTGATGCGGCTCATACCGCGCTCTGTTCAGTCGTCGTCGTCATCGTCCTCGACCAGTTCCCCCTCCCAGGCTTCCCTGCCTTCGTGGATGGCGAACGCGGCGATGACGAAGCCAGCAACGGGGTCGAGCCAGCCGGCGCCGGTGAGGGCGTACAGCCCGACGCCGAGCAGCGTGGAGATGCTCAGCAGCACACAGATTCTCGTCTCGGCGGCATCGGCGAGGATGAGGTTGTCCTTGAGTTGGGTGCCGACCTTCTTCTTGGCGGCAGCCAACACCGGCATCACGATCATCGACGCCACCAGCAGACCGATCGCCAGTGACGAGCTTTCGGGCTCCTCGCCGCCGATCAGGCTGCGGATGCCCTCGATGGTGACGTAAGCGGCGAGCAGGAAGAACGTGCCGGCGACCAGCTTGAGAGCGATGCGCTCCTTACGTTCATCGGCGTGGCCGTGGCGCAGCCGCGCCGAAAGTCGGATAGCGACCAGGACACCGGCGATCGATTCGATGCCCGAGTCGATGCCGAACCCAACCACGGACACCATCCCGGCCATCAGCCCGGCGGTGATGGCGACAGCGCCTTCGACGACGTTGTAGCCGACGGTGAACTGAGCCAGCCGCAGTCCTTGGCGGGTGAGCCGTTCTGTCTCAGCGGCGGTCAGCGTGGTGTCGGGTGTGCTCATCGGGTCGGGTTGTCGGTGCCGTAGGTCGGGCACAGCGCGACGGCGTTGCCGGTCGCGGTGAGCAGGGTTTCAGCGGAGGCCAGGAGGTCGAGTAGCTCGGGTCGGGCCAGCGAATAGAACATCTGTCGGCCTTCGGGGCGTCCGTTGACCAAGCCGCAGTCCCGCAGGCAAGACAGGTGCGACGAGACCGTCGATTGGGGAAGGCCGAGCGCTCGCAGCAGGTCGACCACTCGCGCCTCGCCGCCAGCCAGGTGGCGGACGATGGCCAGCCGGGTCGGATCGGACAGGCCGTGGAACAGGGCGACTGCACCCGCCAGGTCCTCGCGCCCAGCCGGAGGAATGCGACTTCTTTTCATCGGCATTACACGATGATAGCTTCTGAATACGATTCAACCACTTATGCCGATGATAACGGTGGCACACGATGAGATGAGGTATCCGATGAAGCTGAACGCCATCGAACGGGCCGCGATGAACAACCCGATCCGCGCCGCCCACCAACACCTCCGGGAAGCGGCGTGGTTTCGCCGTCTTGCCGGTGGCGACCTCGCGGGCCAGGACGTGCTCGAAGTCGGGTGCGGTCGCGGCGTCGGGGCCGAGGTCATCCTCGACCGACTCCACGCCAGCCGGGTCACCGCGTTCGACCTTGACGAGCGCATGGTCGAGGTGGCGCGCCGACGCCTGCATGACCGTCCGGTGTCGCTCTCAGTCGGCGACGCCTGCGAGATCAAACAACCAGCCGCC
This sequence comes from Mycobacterium sp. DL, assembly GCF_039729195.1. Classification (NCBI taxonomy): domain Bacteria; kingdom Bacillati; phylum Actinomycetota; class Actinomycetes; order Mycobacteriales; family Mycobacteriaceae; genus Mycobacterium; species Mycobacterium sp. DL. The sequence continues at coordinate 5,003,998 of NZ_CP155796.1, read as the reverse complement.
AGCCAGGACACCGTGATGGATTTCGGCATCATCCACCACGTTCCGCAGTGGCAGCAGGCCATCGCCGAGATCACGCGAGTGCTGCGACCCGGCGGACAACTGCTGTTCGAGGAGGTTCCGCGCCACATGCTTGAGACGTGGGCGTTCCGCACGTTCACGGTGCACCCGCGCGAGAACCGTTTCGACGCCGAGGAGTTCGCTACCGAGCTGGCTCGTCACGGCTTGCACGGCACTGCGCGGATCGAGCGACACCTCGGCGGAGTGCTGTTCGTCGGAGCCGCTCGCAAGTCCTAGGCGGGCGGCCGTCGTTCGGCCCTGGGTAAGACTGAAATGCCCTCCCCTGTCGGGAAACCTGTGGGTTATTATGTTATCCCGCAATGCGATTCGTTACTCGCGGTGCGCGTGGTTTGCACACCTGAGTGTCACGCTCGACGGCATACCGGCACAGCCGATAACGCGACTGCGCCAAGTGGCAGGTAGTCGTCCTCCGGCAGCGGCGTGAGAGTCTCGCGCGCCACCTCGCTATTACTGCTTCGTCTTAGACGTTGAACCGGAACTCCACCACGTCGCCGTCGGCCATGGCGATAAACGGCACTGCATCGAAAAACGGCGGCCGCCTAGAGTCACCTTCATGACGGAATCCCTCATCAGGCTCCGCTACACCGAGGTATCAGATGTCTACACACGCATGTTCGGTACCGTCGCCCATGTCGATGCCGACGACCTCCAATTCCTCGACCGTAACTTCAGGCGTTGCGTCGGCACGATCCTTGATGCCGGCTGCGGACCCGGCCACCTGACCGGCTATTTGACTGACCTCGGCTTCAAGGCAATGGGGATAGATCTAGTTCCCGCGTTCATCGAGACCGCCCGCGCGAATCGGCCCGACGTAGAGTACGCCGTTAATTCGATGTGCCCCCTCGACCTGCCGGGCGGTTCCCTAAGCGGGATCCTCGCTTGGTACTCCCTGATCCACTACGAACCTGACGCGGTCGGAGATGTTCTGAATACGTTTCGTACGGCGTTGTCCGACAACGGAAGCCTTGTGGTCGGCTTCTTCGAGGGCGACGATTTGGAACCCTTCGCGCACAAGGTCACGACCGCTTATCGATGGCCCGTCGAAGAAATGTTGACGATGCTGTCGGCGGCCGGATTCGTCGAGGTGGATCGGTTACGGCGACCAGGTACGGATCTGGTCAGATCGCACGCTGCTCTCGCTCTCGTCGCCCAATGACCTCGCGACGTCGAACCGAAACGCACCTACACGTTGAAGCGGAACTCCACCAAAGTTCGGTCGCCGAACAACTTCACCTGTTGATGTAGGCGCGCTAGAGGACGCGCGCCGAAGATTCCAAATGGCCGCGGATGTAGGCCACCGTATCGGCAACGCTCAGTTCTGAGGTGTCGAGCCAACAACCGATACGCGGGGTGGTCGATCGGAGCCAATCGTCGAACATCGAGATGTCAGCCTGGCCGGGCTGATACGCAGCCTTTCCGCGGGTGGCCTGTCGTTCGGCGTTCCGCTCAGCGACGGCCTCAACTGACGGTGCCAACACCACGACAGAGAGCGGACGACTCCTGATGTGGTTGACGACGTTTTGCAGATGTTCTCCCAGGATGATGTCCTGCAGTACCACCATGAAACCTGCTTGCGCGTAGCGATCTGCTGTTTCGGCCGCCAACTCGTACCGCAGCGCGAGCTGCTCCAAAGCCTTGGGCTCGGGCGTCGTACCCCCCATCTCCACCCGGCCGTTCACGATCATGCGACGGAACAGGTCTCCGCGGACGTGGACGCTGTTCGGCAGACTCTCCGCCAGTGCCTGGGCAACCGTCGATTTGCCAGCCGCTTGGATGCCGGTGATGACAATGATGGACACACGCACATACTGCTTGACGGGTGCGCCGGATTGCGAACGATTTCGGTCGGGCCTACACGTTGAACCGGAACTCCACCACGTCGCCGTCGGCCATCACGTACTCCTTGCCCTCCATCCGGACCTTGCCGGCGGACTTGGCCGCGGCCATGGAACCGGCGGCGACGAGATCGTCGTAGGACACGATCTCGGCTTTGATGAAGCCCTTTTCGAAGTCCGAGTGGATGACGCCTGCGGCCTTCGGCGCGGTATCCCCCTGGTGAATCGTCCAGGCGCGGGCTTCTTTTGGACCCGCCGTGAGGTAGGTCTGCAACTTCAGCGTGTGAAACCCTGCCCGCGCCAACGCATCCAGGCCTCGCTCGGTCTGGCCGATCGACTCGAGCAACTCCGCGGCCGACTCCTCGTCGAGCTCCTGGAGCTCGGCCTCGATCTTCGCGTCCAAGAACACCGCATCGGCCGGCGCGACCAATTCGCGAAGCTCGGCGACCCGCGCGGAATCGGTGAGCACGGACTCGTCGGCGTTGAACACGTACAGGAAGGGCTTGGATGTCATCAGGTTCAGCTCACGCAGCATCGACACGTCGACACCGGCGGAGAACAACGTCTTGCCGCCGTCTAACACCTGTTGGGCAGCGGCCGCCGCATCGAGTACGGGCTTGCGATCCTTGTGGGTCCGCGCTTCCTTCTCCAGCCGAGGCAGTGCCCGCTCGAGGGTCTGCATGTCGGCGAGAATCAACTCCGTCTCGATGATCTCGATGTCGGATTGTGGATCGACCCGGCCGTCGACGTGCACGACGTCGTCGTCGGCGAACACCCGCACCACCTGGCAGATGGCATCACTCTCGCGGATGTTGGCCAGGAACTTGTTGCCCAGGCCGGCTCCCTCGGACGCCCCTTTGACGATTCCCGCGATGTCGACGAACGTCACCGGCGCGGGCACGATCTTCTCGGAGCCGAAGATCTTCGCCAGCTCGTCGAGCCGTGGGTCCGGCAGCGCGACCACACCTTCGTTCGGCTCGATCGTCGCGAAGGGGTAGTTGGCAGCCAACACGTCGTTTCGTGTCAACGCGTTGAACAACGTCGACTTGCCGACGTTGGGTAGTCCGACGATTCCCAGATTGAGGCCCACGGGATCCACAGTCTAAGCGGTGTGATCGGCTCGCCAATCCACGCTGGCGGCGTCTCGTCGAATCAGCCGGTACGGTCGATCTGTGTCAGGACAGCGCGCGCGGCCGTCGATACCGGCCGATCACCGCTCCGTGCACCCCAACATTCCAGGAGTTCCCTGGTGGGGTGCCGTCCTCATCGCGGTCGTCGCGTCGCTGCTCGGATTCGCCTTCGACTCCGGCGGGCAGGAGCTGAGCGGGCTCTTCTCCGCATTCTTCGTCTTCGGCTGCCTGGCCGCAGTGCTCGCGGTACGACGATCCGGGGTGTTCACCGCGGTCATCCAACCGCCTCTGATCCTGTTCGTCGTGGTTCCCGGCGCGTACTACGTGATGCACAGCGCGGAGATCCAGGGCATGAAGGACATCCTGATCAACTGCGGCTATCCGCTGATCGAACGCTTCCCGCTGATGTTCTTCACCTCGGCGGCAGTACTCCTGATCGGCGGCGCACGCTGGTACTTCGGCACATCCACCCCGCAGGAAACACCCGCCGCCGAGGCCACCCCCTCAGCGGGCGGGCGGATCTCGGCGAAGTTGTCGGCATTCCTGGGCGGCACTCCCGACGCCGATCCCTCCGACCGGGACGCGCAGCGCCGCCATTCGGCGGAGCGGCGGCCGACTCGCTCGTCGAAAGCAGCGGCGCAGCGAGCCGACCCGGCAGCGCGCCGCGCGCGGGCCGCCAAGCGCGAGGGCAGTCCGTCCCGGTCCCGGCATGCGCGTCCACCGGACACCGAGATCATCGAAGCCGTCGAGGCCGTTGATCGTCCCCGCAGACGCCGGCCCCGCCCCAGCGAACCGCCTCCGGCGGACGTACCGCGTCGACGCCCCCGTGGGTCGGACAGAGATCCGCGCGCTGCGCCGCCCGCGGAACGCCGCACCTCGAAGGAACGCGCCGAGCGTCGCGAGCGGGACCGTCCCGACCGGAACCGAGATCGTGACCGCCGCGACCGTCCCGAGAGTCTGGACCGGGAGCGTCCGCAACGGCGACGTCGCTCCGGCGATTGGTCCGGTCCCGAAGAACGTGGCGGATGGTCCGGCCCCGCCGAACGTGACGGCTGGTCCAGTCCGGGACGTGACGGCTACGAGCCCCTGGAACCGCACCGTCGGAGCGCAGCCAGTTCACACCATCCGGTCTCGCGGGTGCGCTACCGCGGTGCGGACGAATCGGTCGACGGCCCCGAGTACCGGCCGCGTCGGCGCCCGCCGCGTGACCACGAACCCGACCGGTGGGAGTACGACATCTAGCCGGTGGCCCGCAGGAATTGACCGGCTGCATCCACAGCGGGTCCGGAACTGCCTGCGTCGCTGACGAATACCGCCAGCGCCAGGTCGCCGTCGATGCCCACGAACCAGCCGTGCGCGTTCTGGTCGTCGATGTACTCAGCGGTGCCGGTCTTCCCGAGCAGCCCCGGGATGTCCTGCAGTTGGGTCGCGGTCCCGCCGGTGATCGTCTCGCGCATCATCGCCTGCACCTGCTCGTCCACGGTGGCCGGAAGTGGCTCCGGCGTGCGGTCGGCCACGCCGGGTTCGCCCTCGACGATCGCCGGCGCAGGAACCGATCCGTGCGCCAGCGTCGCGGCGACCAGCGCCATGCCGAACGGCGAGGCGATCACCTTCCCCTGGCCGATGCCTGCCTCGACCCGCAGTGCGGGGGTGTCGGCGACCGGCACCGATCCGGTGACCGTCGTCATGCCCGGCGCGGTGTAGTCGATCCCGAGGCCGAGTTGCGCGGCGGCCTGGGTCAGGCCGTCGGGAGGGAGGTTCACCGCGAGCCGGCCCATGGTGGTGTTGCAGGACTTCGCGAACGCCGTGTGCAGCGGCACCTCACCGAGATCGAAGTTGTCGTCGTTGGGAATCTGCCTGCCCTCGATGTTCTCGGTCCCCGGGCAGGCGACGACGCTGTCCGGAGTGACCTGCCCGGACTGCAAAGCCGCCGAGACGGTCACCGTCTTGAACGTCGACCCCGGCGGATACAGGCCGGTCAGCGCGATGGGCCCCTGCGCGTCGGCGGGCGCGTTCTGCGCCACAGCCAGCAGGTCGCCCGTCGACGGCTGAATCGCCACGATCGTCGCCGGCGTGGTCAGCGGTGCCAGCGCGTCCTCGGCGGCGCGTTGCAAGCCGATGTCCAGCGTGCTCGCGATGTCGCCGACGGGCCGAGCGTCCTGCCCGCCGACGCGTTGCGCACCGGCGCTGGTCTCGGCGCTCACCGCCCACCCGGCTGCTGCATCGGTGCGCTGCTGCCACAGGTCGGACAGGCCCGAGAGCGTCGGCGACGTCAACGCGCGGTCGGTGGCCAACAGCCTGAGCTGCTGGTTGAGCGTGACGTTCGGCAGCCCCGTGAGCTGCGACTCGATGGGCGCGAGGTCTTCCTGACGCAGGATGACCGCGGTGACCGGTTTGCCCGCTGCGGCGTCGAGGTCGCGCGCCAACGACTCGGGTGTGATGCCCGGCGCGATCGGATTGAGCAGTGCTGCAACAGCATTCACGTCGACACCGGCGGTGATGTCGACCAGGGTGACGATGTGCTGGGTGAGCAGTTCCGCCCCGGTGCGGTCGAGGACCCGTGCCGCAGGTTGTGGGACAAGCGTGCTGTAGCTCAGCGGCCCCTGGTCGAGTCCGGGAGCGACGGTGGTCGGGTTCCACCGGATGCGCCAGTCGTCGCCGTCGGCGGTGGCCGCCCCGTTTGTCGAGTAGGTCCACTCGTTGCGGCCGTCGGGACCGAACTTCCACGTGGTGTCGAGGGTGAACGTCGCCGCGCCGTCCTGCTCCTCGGCGGTGCCGGCGTCGACGCGGACGTCGTTGCCGAGACTGGCGAACAGCGCGCCGAGGGTGTCGGCGGCCGCAGGCTCGTCGGTGGTCAGGGCTGCCGCAGCGGCGTCGTCACCGCTGCTCAGCGCCTCGGCGAAGGACCGCAAGGTGGTGTTCAGCCGGTCTGCGGAGTCGCTGCAGCCGGCGAGGACCAGCAGGACCGCCACAAGCACCGCCAGCGGCGCACGTGCGAGGGATCGGGAGTTCGACCGTGGTGTCACGGTCGTCGAAGGTACCCGCTGTCAGCGTGGGGGACGGATCTCTCGCGGCAAGGCGAACACGAGTGTCTCGTTGGCCGTGGTGACCGGCTGAACCGTGCCGAAGCCGTATTCGGCCAGCCTGTCGAGAACGCCGCGAACCAGGACCTCGGGCACCGATGCGCCGGAGGTGACGCCGACGGTGGTGACACCCTCCAGCCACGCCGGGTCGACGTCCTCGGCGTAGTCGACGAGGTGGGACGCGTTCGAGCCGGCACCGAGCGCCACCTCGACCAGTCGCACCGAGTTCGACGAGTTCTTGGACCCGACGACGATGACGAGTTCGCACTCCGGCGCCATCGCCTTGACAGCGACCTGGCGGTTCTGGGTCGCGTAGCAGATGTCGTCACTCGGCGGATCCTGCAGCGTCGGGAACTTCTCCCGCAGCTTGCGCACGGTCTCCATGGTCTCGTCGACGCTCAACGTGGTCTGGGACAGCCAGATCACCTTGTTCACGTCGCGCACGGTCACCTTGTCGACCGATTCCGGGCTGTCGACCACCTGGACGTGCTCGGGAGCCTCACCGGCGGTGCCGACGACCTCCTCGTGTCCCTCGTGGCCGACGAGCAGGATGTCGTAGTCGTCGCGGGCGAAGCGCTTGGCCTCGTTGTGCACCTTGGTCACCAGCGGGCAGGTGGCGTCGATCGTCTTCAGATTGCGTTCGGCGGCCTCGACGTGGACGGTCGGTGCGACACCGTGGGCGGAGAACACCACGATGGCGCCCTCGGGAACCTCGTCGGTCTTCTCGACGAAGACCGCCCCGGCCTTGGCCAGCGTGTCCACGACGTAGCGGTTGTGCACGATCTCGTGGCGGACATACACCGGAGCGCCGTGCTTCTCCAGCGCACGCTCGACAGTCTCGACTGCGCGGTCGACCCCGGCGCAGTACCCGCGGGGCTCGGCCAGCAGCACACGCTTGCCGGAAACCTGGCCGGCGACCGAGCTGGCCGCCCCCGGAATCCCCATGTTGATAGTCGTCGGCATGAGTCCAAGGGTACTGACCCGCCGCCCTCCCCGCCCAGCCGTAGGCTGAGGACCATGGCAACAGCACCGTACGGGGTCCGTCTGCTGGTCGGTGCGGCGGTGACCGCCCTCGAGGAAACCCGCAAGCTCCCCCAGACCATCCTGATGTATCCGATGACCGTGGCGAGCCAGCTCGCGCAGATGGTGATGAAGATGCAGCAGGATGTCGCCGACTTGGTCAACAAGGGCGATGAGACGATCGACTCCCTGTTCCCGCCCAAGGACGAGCAGGCCGCGTGGGCGACGTTCGACGACGAGGTCAGCACCGACGACTCCCCCGGCGCCGACGTGGTCGACCTGCCGGTGCGCGACGGTGAGCGGCTCACCGAGGGGCGTTTCGCGCTGTTCAGCGGCGAGCCGGAGACCCCCAATGCGACACCGTCTCCGGAGCCGGTGACCACAGAGCCGGCGGCCGGTGCCGTCCCCGAGATCGTCACCGAACTCGGCTATCAGGATCTGACGCTGGCCCAGTTGCGTGCCCGGTTGACGACACTGCGGGTCGCCGACCTCGAGGAGCTGCTCAGCTATGAGGAGTCCACGAAGGCGCGTGCTCCGTTCCAGACCCTGCTGGCCAACAGGATCACCCGCGCCTCGGCGAAGTGACGGCGCCCGAGCAAGGCAAGTCCGCCGACAATCCGTGGCCGGTGCGGGCCGTCGCCACTCGCCTCGCCAAGTACATCGACCGGCTCGGCACGGTGTGGATCGAAGGCCAGCTGACCGAGCTGAAGGTGCGCCAGAACACCGCGTGGATGGTGCTGCGTGATCCCGCCGCCGACATGTCGCTGACCGTCAGTTGCCCGCGGGACCTAGTGACCAACGCTCCGGTGCCGCTCTCCGAGGGCACCCAGGTGATCATGCACGGCAGGCCGCAGTTCTACACCCGCAACGGATCCTTCAGCCTGCGCATCAGCGAGATCCGAGCCGTCGGACTCGGCGAGCTGCTGGCTCGCATCAACCGGCTGCGCCAACTGCTCGACGCCGAGGGGCTGTTCGATCCGCGGCTGAAACGGCCGATCCCGTTCCTGCCCGACACCATCGGGCTGATCACCGGACGCGCGTCGGCGGCCGAACACGACATCGTCGCCGTCGCGACGAACCGCTGGCCGGCGGTGCGGTTCGCGCTGCGAAACACCGTGGTGCAAGGTCCGAGTGCGGTGCCACAGATCGTCGAGGCGCTGCGGGCGTTGGATGCCGACCCCGAGGTCGACGTCATCGTGCTCGCGCGCGGTGGCGGCAGCGTCGAGGATCTGCTGCCGTTCTCCGATGAGACGCTGTGCCGGGAGATCGCCAGGTGCACCACGCCGGTGGTCAGCGCGATCGGCCACGAGCCGGACAACCCGCTGTGCGACCTCGTCGCGGACCTGCGGGCGGCCACGCCCACCGATGCCGCCAAGCGGATCGTCCCTGACACCGCGGCCGAACAGGCGCTAGTGACCGATCTGCGGCGGCGCAGCGCACGTGCGCTGCGCAACTGGGTGAACCGGGAGCAGCACACGCTCGCCCAACTGCGCAGCAGGCCGGTGCTGGCCAGACCGCTGGAGGCGGTTGATGCACGCGCCGCCGAGGTGCATCGCGCGCGAGCGGCCGCCCGGCGCGACATCACCCGCATGGTGGGCGCCGAGTCCGAACGGATCGGGCACCTGTCGGCGCGGCTGACCACACTGGGACCGGCTGCGACACTGGCCCGCGGCTACGCGGTCGTGCAGACCCTCCCGCCGCCGGGCGGGGCTGCGAAGGTCCTGCAGTCGGTCGCGGACGCGCCGGCGGGCGCCCGCCTGCGAATACGAGTGGCCGACGGCGCCGTCACGGCGACCAGCGACGGTAGTCAGGGAGACGGATCATGAAGCCTATTAGTGCCCTCGGATACGAGGAAGCACGCGACGAACTCATCGATGTCGTGCAGCAACTCGAGCAGGGCGGTTTGGACCTGGATGCATCGCTGAAGCTCTGGGAAAGAGGTGAAGAACTGGCTAAATGCTGTGAAAAGCACTTAGCTGGAGCTCGCAAGAGGGTGGAGGATGCGTTGGCCGCCGGAGACACCGAAGAAGGTTGATTCCGGAACCATCACGTGTGCCGGATCTCGAAATTGGAACACGTTTCAGTTACCCTCCCCTGCATGGGTGATGCATCTCTGACGACTGAACTCGGCCGGGTCCTGGTGACGGGAGGCTCCGGATTCGTGGGCGCGAACCTGGTGACCGAACTGCTCGAGCGTGGTTTCGAGGTTCGCTCGTTCGACCGCGCCCCGTCACCGCTACCGGCCCATCCGGGCCTCGAGACGATCCAGGGTGACATCACCGATCTCGACGACGTGGGCAGGGTGGTCGCCGGCATCGACACGGTGATCCACACCGCGGCGATCATCGATCTCATGGGCGGCGCGTCGGTCACCGAGGAGTACCGCCGCCGCAGCTTCGCCGTCAACGTCACCGGTACCGAGAACCTGGTGCACGCGGCTCAGAAGGCCGGGGTGAAGAGGTTCGTCTACACCGCCTCCAACAGCGTGGTGATGGGTGGGCAGCGCATCTCGGGCGGAGACGAAACGCTGCCCTACACCGAGCGTTTCAACGACCTCTACACCGAGACCAAGGTCATCGCCGAGAAGTTCGTGCTCGCAGCCAACGGCGGCGACGACGGCACGGGCATGCTCACCTGCTCGATCCGGCCCAGCGGTATCTGGGGCCGGGGCGACCAGACCATGTTCCGCAAGGTCTTCGAAAGCGTCCTCGCCGGCCACGTCAAGGTGTTGGTGGGAAACAAGAACGTCAAGCTGGACAACTCCTACGTGCACAACCTGGTGCACGGTTTCATCCTGGCCGCAGAACACCTGGTGCCGGGCGGATCGGCGCCGGGGCAGGCGTATTTCGTCAACGACGGCGAACCCATCAACATGTTCGAGTTCTCGCGGCCCGTGGTCGAGGCCTGCGGTCAGACGTTGCCGAGGTTCCGGGTGCCGGGCCGGCTGGTGTGGTTCGCCATGACACTGTGGCAACGGCTGCACTTCCGCTTCGGGATACCCAAGCCGCTACTGGAACCCCTTGCGGTGGAACGTATCTACCTGGACAACTACTTCTCGATCGCCAAGGCGAAACGCGATCTCGGATACCAGCCGGTGTACACCACCAGCCAGGCGCTGGAGCACTGCCTGCCCTACTACGTCGACCTGTTCGACCGTATGAAGGCCGAATCGGCCGAACCGGTCCTGCGGGCAGCCGCACCCGCCCCGCCCGCGGGCTGACGCGGCGAGTCGTCATCATGTGATGACGACACCGGGAGGGACATGCCCCACTTCTGCTCGACCGACAGCGGTGACGCGCAGATCGCCTACCTCGACTCCGGCGGGAACGACTGCGGTGCACCGATCATCTTCGTGCCGGGCTTCACCGACGTCGCCGACGACTACACCGAGATGCTGCCGTCCCTCGGTCGACGGGCGGCCATCGTCGAACTTCGTGGACACGGACGCAGCCAGGCCGCACCGGGGCCGTACGACTCGGACACCCTCGGCCGCGACGTCGGTGCGGTGGTCGACGCGATCACCGACGGACCGGTGCATGTCATGACGTTCTCCCGCGGCACCACCTACGCGCTGGCGTGGGTCCTCACGAATCCCGATCGGGTGCGGTCGATCTCGATCGGCGACTACGTTCCCGAGGAAATCGAGCTCACCGAGGACATCATGCTCGGCCTGCTCGACGGTCGCTGGCGCGGGACGCCGGTGCGCGACCGCGTGGACCACGACGCGGCCATCGCCACCGTCCGGGCCGCTCGGACGCAGTCCTTCTGGGAACCACTGTCACGGTCGCAGATCCCGCTGATGGCAGTGCGCAGTCCCAGCAGCCCGGTCATCAACGACGCCAACTGGGCCCGATACCGGCGCCTGTTCCCGGAGGCGCGACTGCACGAGTTCGCCAATTCACCGCACGACATCTTCCGTCCGGTCCGCACCCGGTTTCCGTCTCTGGTTCGCGAGCACATGGCCGCTGCGGAGAAGGCCATTATTTCGCTCGAAGATCGCGGAACACCTGCCTGAGCATCCGTGTCACGCCGCGCACCGCGAAGACACCTGCCAGCGTGGACAGCGAGATCATCAGGATGAACATCAGCATCCAGTGCGGTCGCTCGTGGCTGACGTTCCACCACACGAAGGTGAACAGCAGCGCACAGACGAAGAGCACGATATCTCGCCAGTTTCCGCTGTAGGAGGCGGCAGCCTCACGGAGAGCCTCGCCTCTGCGATTTGCCGTGATCAATGCGTCGATTCGATGATCGATGCTCTGCTGCAACCGCTCCCGTCGCTCGGTTTGCTCTTCCGGCAGCCGGTCGAGCAGGTCCATGTCCTTGGTGATCGCCGCACGAACATCGGGCGACTTCACATTGCCCGCTGCGATCCCGAACAGTGCTCCACCTGCGATGGGTGCCGCCCCCAAAGCAAGTTCACTGAGACCAGGCATCTGTACCCCCAACTTCTCATCGGTCGCATCCGGGCGAGTGCGGAGCCTCGGATGCGCGTCGACCTGACGCATCACATGCGTCTACCCACTCGCGCTGATCACGATGCAGACACGCCCGAACGCAATCTTCGCCGCGGTCTCTCACCCGTTCTGGGTGAGAGGTCCACTTCTTTCAATTGATATCTGTGTCGCGACCAGCGCGCTCGACAGAAGTTGCGGCGAACAGTAGGCATTCGCAAGCGGCGGTACTAGCGTTGACCGAGACCGATACCGCGACGGGGCACTGAGGAAGCGAGCGCACAATGCCGAACGGAAAGCCGAACATTCTCGTCATCTGGGGTGATGACATCGGCATCTCCAACCTGAGTTGCTACAGCCGCGGAATGATGGGTTACCACACGCCCAACATCGATCGGATCGCTGATGAAGGAATGCTTTTCACCGATTCCTACGGCGAGCAGAGTTGCACCGCGGGCCGGTCGTCGTTCATCACCGGCCAGAGCGTATACCGCACCGGGATGAGCAAGGTCGGCATGCCCGGCATGGACATCGGTCTGCAGAAGGAGGATCCGACGATCGCCGAACTGCTGAAGCCGATGGGCTACGCCACCGGGCAGTTCGGCAAGAATCACCTCGGCGATCTGAACAAGTTCCTGCCGACGGTGCACGGCTTCGACGAGTTCTTCGGCAACCTGTACCACCTCAACGCAGAAGAAGAGCCCGAGCACGAGGACTACCCCACAGCAGACGAAGCCCCGCTGCTACGCAAGGCGCTGATGCCGCGCGGCGTCATCCACTCCTGGGCCACCGACGAGGAGTCCGACGAAGTCGACGAGCGCTACGGGCCCGTGGGAAAGCAGCGCATCGAGGACACCGGGCCGCTGACGAAGCTACGGATGGAGACCGTCGACGACGAGACCACCGACGCGTGTATCGATTTCATCAACCGTCAACACGATTCGGACACCCCGTTTTTCGTCTGGATGAACATGACCCACATGCACTTCCGGACACACACCAAGCCGGAGAGCAGGGGCCAGGCCGGCCGCTGGCAGTCGCCTTACCACGACACGATGATCGACCACGACAATCACGTCGGCAGACTGCTCGACCTGGTCGACGACCTCGGCATCGCCGAGGACACGATCGTCATCTACAGCACCGACAACGGCCCGCACGCCAACAGTTGGCCGGACGGTGCGACGACGCCGTTCCGCAGCGAGAAGGCCACCAACTGGGAAGGCGCGTTCCGGATTCCCGAGGTCATTCGTTGGCCCGGCAAGATCAAGGCCGGGTCGGTGTCGAACGAGATTGTGCAACATCATGACTGGCTTCCGACGTTCCTGGCCGCCGCCGGCGAACCCGACATCGTGGACAAGCTCAAAGCCGGCCACAAGGCCGGGGCGGACGGCCAGACCGACTACAAGGTCCACATCGACGGGTACAACCTGCTGCCGTACCTCACCGGGGAGGTCGACAAGAGCCCCCGGCGCGGAATGATCTACTTCTCCGACGACGGTGACGTCCTGGGCATTCGGGCCGACAACTGGAAGGTTGTCTTCATGGAGCAGCGCTGCCAGGGCACGCTGCAGGTGTGGTTCGAACCGTTCACCAGGTTGCGCGCGCCGAAGCTGTTCAACCTGCGTACCGACCCGTTCGAGCGCGCGGATGTCACGTCGAACACCTACTGGGACTGGATGATCGACCGGGTTTACCTGATGTTCTACGCGTCCGCGATCGTCAACCAGTTCCTGGAGACCTTCAAGGAGTTCCCGCCTCGCCAAGAGCCTGCATCGTTCACCATCACCAACGCTGTGGAGGAATTGGAGAAGTTCCTCGCCAGTAGCGGTGGGTGAGCGTGGCGGAATTGGAATCCTGGGCCGACGGCACGGGCACTGCGGCGAAGTCGGCGATCGTCGACTTCGTGGCTCGTGTCACCACAGAAGGCCCGGACTTCGTCGCGCCCGAAGAGCGGGTAGCAGTCTTCGACAACGACGGCACGCTGTGGTGCGAGAAGCCGATGTACATCCAACTCGACTTCATCGTGCGCAGGCTCGTCGAGAAGGCCGGTACCGACGGTGCACTCGCACAGCAGCAGCCCTATCAGGCGGCAGTCGCCAACGATCTGAACTGGTTCGGCGGCGCGATCACCAAGCACTACCAGGGTGATGACGCCGACCTGAAAGTCCTCGCCGGGGCCGTGATGTCGCTCCATGAGTCGATGGCTGTCGAGGACCACGCGGCACTGGTGAATGCCTTCTTCGCCGAAGCCACCCATCCGACCCTGCGAAGGCCGTACCCGAGTTGTGTGTACACACCGATGGTGGAGTTGCTGCGGTATCTGGAAGCCCATGACTTCACCAACTACATCGTCTCCGGCGGTGGCCGGGATTTCATGCGGCCGATCACGGAATCGATCTACGGCATTCCTCCGGAGCGAGTGGTCGGCAGTTCGCAGGGACTGAAGTTCGAAGGCAGCAGCGGTGCGCAGGCAGGCCACGGAAACCTGTTGATCCAGCCCGCACTGGACGTGTTCGACGACGGCCCGGAGAAGCCAGTGCGGATCTGGAACCGAATCGGTCGGCGTCCCATCCTGTCCGCAGGCAACTCCAACGGCGATGACGAGATGCTGATGTACTCGGGGCGACCCGGCGCGCCTGCCCTCCGGTTGGTGGTCCTGCACGATGACGCCGAACGCGAATTCGATTACACCGCAGGGGCGGAACGCGTGCTCAAACATGCCGGCGACTACGGGTGGCGCGTGGTGAGCATGAAGAACGACTGGACGACCGTCTTTGCCTGACAACACCGTTGAGGCTGCGCCCTGGTTGCCGGTCACTCGGACTTCATCACCCTCACTGCAGTCTCGGCGCACACCGTGACCGGCGATGTGGTCTGGATCCCACCACAGACCACGATTCTCGGCGCCGACAACGACTACCCCGAAGAAGGCCCGGCACGTGAGGTCGAGGTTGACGGATTCTCTATCCAGAAATATCAGGTGACCAACGCTGACTTCGATGAATTCGTCAGCGCGACAGCATATGTGACAGTCGCCGAGCGCCCGCTGAACCCCGCCGACTATCCGGACGCGCCGCCGGAGAACCTACAGCCGGGATCCATGGTCTTCCACCGGACCGCAGGACCCGTCGACCTCCGTCACCTCAACCAGTGGTGGACCTGGACGCCGGGCGCGTGCTGGAACCATCCCCGTGGCCCCCGCTCCTCCCTCCGCAACCGCGAGCACCATCCCGTCGTCCACGTGGCGTTCGCGGACGCCGCCGCCTACGCGGAGTGGGCCGGCCTCGATCTGCCCACCGAAGCGCAGTGGGAAGTCGCCGCCCGGGGTGGCCTCGACGGAGCCGTTTACACGTGGGGTGACCAACCGGAACGACCCGGTCAGAGGTTGGCCAACTACTGGCACGGTGAGTTCCCCTATCTCCCCGACACCGGCTACGGCCAGACCGCCCCGGTGGGCAGCTTCGAGGCCAACGCATTCGGGCTCTACGACATGGCCGGAAACGTCTGGGAGTGGACGACTGACTGGTACGGCGCCGCCCGCGACGACCAACCATGTTGTGCCGCGGACTCTTACGACCCCCGGCAGCCACAGTTCCGCATCCCGCGGAAGGTCATCAAGGGCGGTTCGTTCCTGTGCGCGGACAGCTACTGCATGCGTTATCGGCCGTCCGCCCGCCGACCGCAGATGATCGACACCGGCATGAGCCACATCGGCTTTCGTTGTGTCGGGCGCTAGCGCGCCGCGATCCACTCCTCCCCGCGTCGCACCGCTTCTTCGACCGCCCCGAACACCCTGTCGCTGGCCGGCACGATGCCGTCGGCGCCCAGTACGTCCATCAGGCCACCTTCGTGCAGTACCTTGACCGTCGCCGGGCTCGCACCGGCCA
Source organism: Mycobacterium sp. DL (assembly GCF_039729195.1). Lineage (NCBI taxonomy): Bacteria > Bacillati > Actinomycetota > Actinomycetes > Mycobacteriales > Mycobacteriaceae > Mycobacterium > Mycobacterium sp. DL. The sequence goes on along the minus strand of NZ_CP155796.1, from coordinate 4,988,508 downwards.
CGATCAACCGACCGCCCCGATCGCGGAGTTCGGAAGCCCAGCGCTGCAGCGATTTGAGCACCTTCGAGGAGGGCACATCGGGCAGCGTCCTCATACCGAGGACAACCACGGCGTTGTTCGAATCGGCGACCCGTGGCCACTCCTCGTCGATGCGCGGCACCTCCGCGAACAATCCGACACCGGAGTACTGCAACACCGTCACCGCGTTGCTGTCGACCGTCTCGGGCACCGGCCCGACCAGCCAATGACCCTCTGCCGACCGCGTCAAGCCGATGAGTGCGGCAGCCTGCGAAGCCTTCACGCAGTAGAGCACCAGCGACGTGATCGCGCCGATCAGGATCGCGGTGTGCAACGGCAACTGCGTGGTCGCGGCGAGCGTCACCAGCATCGCGACCGCTGACAGCGGGGCGGTCCGCAGGACCAGCCGGATATCGGACCACCGACCGGTGACCAACTCTGCACCGATGACCAGGATCAGTCCCCCGATCACCGGCATCGGGATCACCTCGGCGAGCGAGCCGGCGACCAGCACCAGCGCCGCGAGCCACACGCCGGCGAAGATGCCGGCCCACCGGGTCTGGGCACCGGCCGATACCGCCACTCCGGTACGCGAGAGCGAACCCCCGGTGGGCAGTGCACCGAAGAAGCCACCGGCGAGGTTGGCCGCGCCCTGGGAGACGAAGTCGCCGGAGGTGCTGGGGCGGCTGCGGTCGGGGTTCGGCACCGCGGCGGAGATCCCGGCCGCCTGCGCGAGTCCCACCAGCGCCACGGCGAGGCCGCCGACCAGAAGTTCAGGCATCGCGGCGAAGTGCGGAACAACAAACGGCGGTAGTGCATTGGGGATCGACGCGATGTCACCGACCGTCTCGACGTCGATCTGCAGGGCAGCGACGCCGACGGTGACCACCACCAGCGCGATCAGCGTCGCGAAAGCTTCCAGGGGTTTGACCAACCGGAACACGCCCCACACCGCGACCGTCGCGAGCGCGACCAGGCACGGCGCCAGTGCCCATGAGGAGATGTGGGCGAACGCGTCGATGAATTTGCCGATGGTGTTGTGACTGTCGGGCCGGTAGCCCGTCGCATCACCGATCACCCCGGCGATGATCTGCAAAGCGATCCCGGTGGTGAACCCTGTCATCACGGCGTTGGACACGAAGTTCATGATCGAACCGAACTTCAGCAAGCCGAAGATCAGCATCACCAGGCCCACCACGAGCGCCAGCGCGGCGACGTTGGCGGGGTCGGCGGGGTCCAGTCCCGCGTCGGTCAACACGCTGCGTGACGACAGGGCCAGTGCGCTGGTCAGGGTCGTGACCATCAACACGGTGCGGGCCAGGACCGAACCGACGATCGTCGACACGATGCCCGAATACAGCCCGGCCACCGGATTGAATCCGCCGATGCTCGCGTAGGCCATCCCCTCGGGAATGGAGAACAGGCCCGTCACCAGGCCTGCGATCACGTCACGGAATCGGGGCCGGCCCAGGGCGGCGGCGGATCCGCGCAGGCGGCCACCCACATGGCCCCGTTCGACCGGCGCGTCGTCCACAAGAAGCACCCTGCCACGGCCGGCCGTCTCGCGTAATCATTCGCTGAGGGTGAGAAGCGCCCCGGCACCGAGGGCGCAGGGAAGCGTCAGGCGCTCTCGGCGGCCGCCTTGATCGCCGCGAGCGTGGCAGGGATACCACTTCGTGCCGCATCGCTGCGCTTGCCGATCTCGGCGTCAGCAGCGTCTCCGAAACGCTCCTGGAACCCGGCGATGCCGGCCGGCAGGAACTCCCAGGATTCGGTGAGCCGGGTGCCGTCGCCCTCCGGTTCGAACTCGTAACCCCAGTAGACCCAGCCGTTGTTGACCTCCCACGCGAACTTCCGCCCGGGTTCGGCGGCCACCACCTGGCTGCGGGTCTCCCAGGTTCGCTCCGGCGTCTCGTTGCGGCCGGTGAACCACGCGCCCACGTGGGGCCCGGCGCCCTCGTCCCACCAGCAGGCCCGGCAGATCGGACTCCAGTCGCCCATCCGGGTCACGTCCGACACCAGCGCGTACAGGTTCTCGGGGGACACGGCCACGGAAATCGATTCGGACATCTTCAACTCGGTCACGGCCTCGAGTCTGCCATTGCGCCGATCTCCGTCGGCTATTGCACTTCGGCCCGCCGGATGTGAAGTTGGAACACGTTCTATTCCGTCTTCGAAGGGCCAACTGGATGACCAACGGTACCGAGCGTGTCGCCAGAGAGGCCGTCGTCATCGGCGGGGCGTCAGGGATCGGGTGGGCGACCGCACGGGCGCTGGCAGCCGAAGGGTGCCGGGTCACCATCGCCGACCTCAACGCCGACGGTGCCGATGCCCGCGCCGCCGAGCTCGGTGGCTGCCACGCCGGTGCCTTCGTCGACGTCACCGACGAGGAGTCGGTGCAGCGCCTGTTCTCCGATCTCGGCGCGATCGACATCGCGGTGAACTGTGCGGGTTTCAGCAATGTCGGACTGATCACCGAGATGGCTGCCGAAGATTTCCGGGCGGTGATCGACGTCTGCCTCAACGGTGCCTTCATCGTCGCCAAGCACGCCGGCCGGCACCTGCGGGAAGGCGGTTCGCTGGTGCAGATCAGCTCGCTCAACGGCAGGCAACCCGCAGCGGGTATGAGCGCCTACTGCGCGGCGAAGGCCGGCCTGTCGATGCTGACCCAGGTGGCCGCCCTGGAGATGGGGCCGCGCGGGATCCGGGTCAACGCCGTGGCCCCCGGCTTTGTCCACACCCCGCTGACCGAGGCGGCGGCCTCGGTGCCCGGGGTGGTCGAGGACTACGTGGACAACACCGCGCTCGGTCGGGCGGGTGTACCCGAGGACATCGCGAATGCCGTTGTGTACCTGTGTTCTCCGGGGTCATCCTGGCTCACCGGTGAGGTTCTCGACATCAACGGCGGCGCGCACCTCAAGCGCTATCCCGATGTGATGGGACACGTCATGCGATTGGTCGAACAGTCATGAGCGCCGCCGGAAAGCACGCCATCGTCACCGGCGCGGGTTCGGGCATCGGCGCGGCACTGTGCCGCGCCCTGGATCTAGCGGGCGCCCACGTGCTGTGCACCGACGTCGACGGTGATGCTGCCGAACGCACCGCGTCGTCGCTGAGCTCGCGGGCCCGCGCCAGCTCCCTGGACGTCACCGACGCGGGTGCTGTGCAGGCCGCTGTCGACGACGTCGTCGGCCGCTGCGGGCGGCTGGACCTGATGTTCAACAACGCAGGCATCGTCTGGGGCGGGGACACCGAACTGCTCACCCTCGACCAGTGGAACACGATCATCGACATCAACATCCGCGGTGTGGTGCACGGTGTCGCAGCGGCCTACCCGCAGATGCTCCGCCAGGGGCACGGCCACATCGTCAACACCGCGTCGATGGCGGGCCTGACCGCGGCCGGGCAGGTAACCAGCTACGTGGCGACCAAGCACGCGGTCGTCGGGCTGTCGATGGCGTTGCGCTCGGAGGCCGTGCCCCGGGGAGTCGGCGTGCTCGTGGTCTGCCCCGCAGCCGTGGAGACCCCGATCCTCGACAAGGGTGCGGTCGGCGGGTTCGTCGGACGCGATTACTTCCTGCAATCCCAGGGCGGCAAGGCCTACGACGCGGACCGACTGGCCCGAGACACCCTGCGCGCCATCGACCGCAACAAAGCGATCCTGGTCAAACCGACTGTGGCACATGCACAGTGGCTGTTCGCACGCGCCGCGCCGGTGCTGATGAACCGGCTGGCGATGAAGTTCGTCGCCGGGCAGCGGTCGCGGCAGACGACGGGATCGCCGCCGCGCGCCGTCGACTCGGGTTAGGGTTGCCGGTCGGCAGCAGCGGGGGTCGGGAGGGCGCATGACGGACGATTTCACCGTCACACAGAAGCGCGCTCTCGCCGTCCTCACGGTGATCGCTCTCGCGTTCGGCGCCTACTTCCTG